>NZ_JJMI01000025.1:0-650185 GCF_000705335.1 Mangrovibacter sp. MFB070 | reverse complement strand
ATCTGCTGGAAGAAGTCGTTACCTTTGTCGTCCACCAGGATAAACGCCGGGAAATCTTCCACTTCGATTTTCCAGATAGCTTCCATACCCAGTTCCGGGTAAGCCACGCACTCCAGGCTCTTGATACTCTGTTGCGCCAGCACCGCAGCCGGGCCACCAATGCTGCCCAGGTAGAAGCCACCGTGTTTCTTACAGGCATCCGTTACCTGCTGGCTGCGGTTACCTTTCGCCAGCATAATCATGCTGCCACCGTGGGACTGCAGTAAATCCACATAGGAGTCCATACGCCCGGCAGTGGTTGGGCCCAGCGAGCCGGAGGCATACCCTTCCGGTGTCTTGGCCGGCCCGGCGTAATAAATCGGGTGGTCCTTGATGTACTGCGGCAGTTCTTCACCGCTGTCCAGCAGCTCTTTCAGTTTGGCATGGGCAATGTCACGCCCGACAATGATGGTGCCGTTCAGGGAAAGCCGGGTGGAAACCGGGAACTGCGACAACTGTTGCAGGATTTCACTCATCGGGCGGTTCAGGTCCACTTTCACCACTTCGCCTTCATTTTCGCCACGCAGCTCTGCCGGAATGTACTGGCCGGGGTTATCTTCCAGCTTCTCAATCCAGATGCCTTCGCGGTTGATTTTCGCTTTCACGTTACGGTCAGCGGAGCAGGACACACCCATACCAACCGGGCAGGATGCCCCATGGCGTGGCAGGCGGATAACCCGGATATCATGGGCAAAGTATTTCCCGCCGAACTGTGCGCCAAGGCCCAGGTTCTGCGCTTCGGTCATCAGTTCCTGTTCCAGTTGTACATCGCGGAACGCCTGGCCGTGTTCGTTGCCTTCTGTGGGCAGCCCGTCGTAATAGCGGGTGGACGCCAGCTTCACGGTTTTCAGGGTGCTTTCAGCCGAAGTGCCACCAATCACAAATGCGATATGGTATGGCGGGCAGGCAGCCGTACCCAGGGTACGCATTTTCTCCACCAGGTAATTTTTCAGTTTGGCCGGAGTGATAAGTGCCTTGGTTTCCTGGTACAGATAGGTTTTGTTGGCTGAACCGCCGCCTTTGGCGATGCACAGGAATTTGTATTCGTCGCCATCCACGCTGTAGAGGTCAATCTGGGCAGGCAGGTTGGTGCCGGTGTTGACTTCTTTGTACATATCCAGCGGGGCGTTCTGGGAATAACGCAGGTTTTCTTCGGTGTAGGTGTTGTACACCCCCTGAGCCAGGGCCGCTTCATCGCCGCCGCCGGTCCAGACGCGCTGGCCTTTTTTCCCCATGATGATGGCGGTGCCGGTATCCTGGCAGGTGGGCAGCACGCCACGGGCAGCGATTTCTGAGTTACGCAGGAACTGCAGCGCCACATATTTGTCGTTTTCACTGGCCTGCGGGTCGCTGAGAATGGCGGCCACCTGTTTCTGGTGCGACGGGCGCAGCAGGAAAGCGGCATCGCGGAATGCGTGCTGAGCCAGCAGGGTCAGGGCTTTCGGGTCCACCTTCAGGACGCTTTCGCCCTCGAACTCACTGACAGAGACATGGTCTTTGGTTAACAGATAGTATTCGGTATCGTCTTTTGCTACAGGAAAAGGATTCTGATAGTAGAAAGGTTTGCTCGACATTTTGTTCCTCACTTCATCCGTTATTGTCGCCGTTCTTCCAGTGATACAGCTGTTGGCGACGGTCGTTATTGATGCCTTTGCCTGCAATATGGCACGGCAAAGGCTGAGGTGTAGACAGTGTAAAACCGGGGCATAGCGCCCCGGTAATCATCAGAACATCATGGACATCCATGGGTAGCCAATCACAATCAGCGCTACCAGGAACAGGGCACCGAAGATGGTTCCCAGACGCCAGTAGTCTTTGGTCGGCAAATAGCCACTACCATAGTATATCGGGCTTGGGCCGGTACCATATGGAGTGATGATACCCATCACACCCAGTGAAGTGACCAGCAACAGGCAGAATACTTGCATGTTCATACCTGGGATGGTGGAGCCGATAGTCAGTACTGCTGGCAACAACGCGGTGGTGTGCGCAGTGGTGCTGGCAAACAGATAGTGCAGCAGGTAAAACGCCAGCAGCAGTACAATTGTTGCCGTGCCCGGAGAGATACCGCTCATCAGTGTGCCACCTTCTTTACCCAACCAGCTAATAAAGCCAGTTGTAGAAAGGCCATCTGCCAGCGCTACCAGGGTTGCGAACCACACGAATGTGTTCCAGGCTGCTTTGTTGCCTGTAATATCGCTCCACTCCAGTACACCGGTCCACAGCATCAGTGTAATAACCAGTAACGCAGCCATTGCCGGTTCAATCCAGCTGGCAGCGAAAATCCACATCATCAGTGCACAGCATACGAACACCAGCAACAGAATTTCGTTGCGTGACAACCGCCCCAGTTTAGCCAGTTCTTCACTTGCCCAACGCGGCACTTCGTCGTTGATTTTGACTTCAGGCGGATACAGCCAGTAAGCCAGCAGCGGCATAATGAGAATCAGCAGTACACCCAAAGGCAGGAATGCCATAAACCAGGTGCCCCAGGAAATAGCGATGCCGACGGTGCTTTTCACCAGCGCCAGAGCCAGCAGGTTCGGTGCCAGTGCAGACAGGAACATGGAACTGGTAATACAGGCGGCTGTAATCGCTACCCACATCAGGTACGAACCAATTCTGCGTGCGCTCGGATCATTAGGTTTTGAACCATAAAGCGGAGGCAGGTTGGCAATGATGGGGTAAATTGTGCCACCACTACGTGCCGTATTCGATGGGGTGAACGGAGCCAGTAACAGGTCAGCCAGGGTAATGGCGTAACCCAGAGTCAGGCTGCGACGGCCAAGGTATTTCACCAGAATCAGCGCCAGGCGGCGGCCGAACTGGGTTTTATCATAGCCTGCGGCAAACATGAACGCGCCGAAGATAAGCCAGACGGTGGAGTTACCGAAACCGCTAACCGCCCATTTAAAGGACGCAGCAGCCATTTTGAACTTCGGTGCGGCCATTTCATCAGGGCTGAACAGCAACCACTGACTAAACAGCGCGATGACAACGACACCTGTCAGGCCAATCACAGCACCTGGCAGCGGCTCAAAAATCAGGCCGACAATAACACCAACAAAAATGGCAAAGAAGTGCCATGCATAGGGTTGTAAACCTTCAGGAGTGGGGACCAGCAGTAGTAACACTGCTACCAGGACTGGCAGGAACATAAACAGCAGGCGATTTTTTTTACCACCTGGTGCTTTGCTTGCCGGTTTTGTAACCGATGTTTTCGCAGTTTCTTTCATGATGATTTGTCTATAAGTAGTTAAGAATCTTGTGGTGCACAGATAAGACAGCTCTGATTTTTTTAGTTACTTAAGTTTTTTTAGTTATTTAATAGTGACATTTTAATCGACCTCTCTTTGGTATTTCCTACGGAACTGTAGTGAATCTCCTGGCCCGACTAAATGTTTATATAATGCTTTTTTTGTATTTTCCACTGTTGATCAGGATCAATAAATCACAGCGATATTTTCATTTTTGAATAATAACTTTCAATGTAAATAAAATTCATAAAAATAACCTTTAATATCTTGTGTGAATTATGTGTTTTTTTTCTCTGGTTAAGGTAAGTCTTTCCTTTGTATTTTTTTTTGCATTTTTTTACGTTAACCAGGTACTGGTAAGAGTTGTTACATGTCTTTGCTGGAGCGGCTTGTGTGGGGTTTTATTGAGTTTATTAACACTTTTGATGATAGGTAAATAAAAGGTTAAATAAATTTATTGTTATGTAAAATTATAAATTTGAAATTGCTTTTTAATTAATTGATCTGGCTTTTACCTGCTCGGTAAATAGTTATTTAACTAATGTTATTACTTTTGAAACTAAAAAAGGATTTATATTAATAGCATGCAATCGGTAACGAATAAAAATTAAAAATAAGACGCCGGCAACAGAATTCAATTTTTAAATTTATGATCTTTGGAGCTGCTAATATGAACAGTAACGATAAAGTATTGAGTCCATTTACGTTACCCAATGGCACTGTATTGAAAAACCGCCTGTTGATGGCACCGATGACAACTTGTACTGGCTTTTATGATGGCACAGTCAATAGCGAACTGGTTGAGTACTACCGTGAGCGTGCTGGTGCGATAGGTACAGTTATTGTTGAGTGCTGCTTTATTGATGACCGTGGCCTGGCGTTCCCGGGTGCGATTGGTATTGATAACGACAACAAAATCGAAGGCCTGGCAAAAATCGCGGAAGCTATCAAGGCTAAGGGTTCTAAAGCAGTTCTGCAGATTTACCATGGCGGCCGTATGGTTGAGCCAAAACTGATTGGTGGCCGTGCACCGGTTGGCCCGAGTGCAGTCGCTGCACCTCGTGATGGAGCTGCCACACCAGAAGAACTGACCGCTGAAGAAGTGGATGGCATGATCACCAAGTTTGGTGAAGGTGTCCGCCGCGCGATTCAGGCCGGGTTTGATGGCGTGGAAATTCATGGTGCCAACACATACCTGATTCAGCAGTTTTTCTCTCCGAACTCAAACCTGCGTACAGACAAATGGGGCGGCAACCGTGATAACCGTGCCCGTTTCCCTATGGCTGTTCTGGAAATTACCCACCAGATGGCGCAGCAATACGCCGACCCGTCTTTTATTATCGGCTACCGCTTCTCACCGGAAGAACTGGAAGAACCGGGTATCCGCTTTGATGACACCATGTTCCTGCTGGAAAAACTGGCTGAACGGGGTGTGGATTACCTGCACTTCTCGGTTGGTTACACATTGCGTCCTTCTATTGTTGAAACCACAGACCCCACTCCGCTTATCAACAAATACGTTGCTATGCGTTCCGACAAACTGGCACAAGTTCCGGTCATGGGCGTCGGTGGTGTGGTGAATAAAGCTGATGCAGACCTGGCCCTGGAGCATGGCTATGATCTGGTCGCAATTGGTAAAGCCTGTATCGCGTACCCTGACTGGGCTGATCGCATTGCGAAAGGTGAGAAACTGGAGCTGTTTATCGACAGCACCAAACGTGAAGCCTTAACCATCCCGGAACCGTTATGGCGGTTTTCCCTGGTTGACGCCATGATTCGCGATATGAGCATGGCCTCCAAAAAATTCAAACCGGGTATCTTCCAGGAAAAAGTGCAGGATGATGCCAATGAATTGCTGATTAATGTCAGCCTGGAAACCGACCGTATTGTTGATATTGCACTGGCTGATAACCCGGCACTGGATGTTGAGTTCTCCACCAGTTTCGACATCATCCGCGAGCGTATTCTGGATGCCAACAGCCCGCACGTTGACGCGGTTACTGGTGCAACCACTCAGAGTGAAGCTGTGAAAAAAGCAGTTTCTAAAGCCATTGCCAAGTCCTGTAAAGCACAGTTGCTGGAAGACGGTGGCGATCTTAACCAACCTCAGCACTACGATGTTGTGGTGGTAGGTAGTGGTGGTGCAGGTCTGGCGGCGGCCATTCAGGCATGTGATGAAGGTGCCCGTGTTCTGATTGTGGAAAAAATGTCCAGTATCGGCGGGAACACCATCAAAGCTTCTGTTGGGATGAACGCAGCGGAAACACGCTACCAGAAATTAAAAGGCATTGAAGACAGCAAGGAGCTGTTCTACCAGGAAACACTGAAAGGCGGGCACTTTAAAAATAACCCGGTCTTGCTGCGTGAATTTGTGGAACAGGCACCGCAGGCGATTGAATGGCTGGCAGAGCGTGGTATCGAACTGAGTGATATCACCATTACTGGCGGGATGAGCATTGACCGTACTCACCGCCCGGCTGACGCCTCTGCTGTGGGTGGCTTCCTGATCAGCGGTTTGGTGAAAAACGTCAACAAACGCAACATTGATGTCATGCTGGATACTTCGGTAACCCAAATTCGTTACGAAAATGGTGCCGTCGCCGGAGTTGAGTTGTTGAATGACGAAAATGAATCTCTGGTCATCGATGCAAAAAGCGTTGTTGTGGCAACCGGTGGCTTCAGTGCTAACCGTGACATGGTTGTGAAATACCGCCCTGAACTGGATGGCTTTGTGACCACAAACCATAAAGGTGCGACAGGTTCCGGTATTGCTATTCTGGAAGCGATTGGCGCGGCTACTGTGGATATGGGCGAAATTCAAATTCACCCAACCGTTGAACAAACCACTTCCTACCTGATTTCTGAATCAATTCGTGGTGGTGGGGCAATTCTGGTAAGCCAGGCTGGTAACCGTTTCTTCAATGAAATGGAAACCCGCGATAAAGTCTCTGCGCAGATTATCGCATTACCGGAAAAATATGCTTACGTAGTGTTTGATGAACAAGTACGCCTGAAAAATAAAGCAGCGGATGAATACATCGCTCGCGGGTTTGTGGAACGTGCTGATTCTCCGCGTGAGCTGGCCGGTAAACTGGGTATGGATTACCATGCTTTCCTCGCCACACTGGAGCGTTACAATGTGTTTGTCGACAAACAGTATGACGAAGATTTTGGCCGCAAAACAGCGATGCGTCACCCACTGAACCAGGGGCCATTCTATGCGATTCGTATCGCCCCGGGGGTTCACCACACTATGGGTGGTGTGACAATTGATACCGAGACTCAGGTACTGGATGCCAGCAAAGCGGTACTGAAAGGTGCTTTTGCTGCCGGTGAAGTGGTTGGGGGTATCCATGGTGGTAACCGTATTGGTGGTAATGCGGTTGCGGATATTATCATCTTCGGTATTCTGGCAGGCCGTAACGCGGCACACAACGCGTTGCGCTAAACATCACTACGGTGCCTGCTGGCCTGGCAGGCACCGTATTTCTCCCGCAATACTGCAGGTGATGCCATGCCGCAAGAAGATCACGTTTACTCTTACTCCGCCGTTCTGATGGGTTCCCCCATCCTGTTAAAACTCTTTCAGCATAATGAACATCTGGCTCACCAGGTTTTTCGCCTGATCAAACACTACGAAAACCTGCTCACCGTAAACCGTTCACCCTCTGAAGTAATGAACATTAACCATGCTGCAGGCCTGCACCCGGTGGTGGTTAACCCGGCAGTATATCAGTTGATTAAGTGCGCTAAAGCCGCAAGCCTGCTGCCCAACAGTGCCTTTAATCTTGCCATTGGCCCGCTGGTTAAATGCTGGAAAATTGGTTTCCAGGGGAGCAGTGTTCCCCCGGCGGGCGAGATTAGCGCGCGCTTAGCCCTAACCAGTCCTCACCAGGTGATACTGGATGATGAGCAACACAGTGTGTTCCTGGCTCAGGCTGGCATGGAGCTTGACCTGGGGGCTATCGCGAAAGGGTATATCGCCGACCGGGTCAGGGATTTTCTTCACAGCCAGCAGGTTTTTCAGGGGCTGATTAACCTGGGCGGTAATGTTCAGACTCTCGGCGGAGCTTCACAAGTGAGTGGTACGCCCTGGTCTGTCGGCCTGAAAAAACCGTTTGCCGGGCCGGATGAGCTGATTGGCGTGATTGAGGTGGAAGGGAAGTCGGTCGTGACATCCGGTACTTATGAGCGCTGGTTTGAGTTTGCAGGCAAGCGTTATCACCATATTCTTGACCCGCGCACGGGGTACCCGCTGGATAATGAGCTTCACAGCGTGACTATAGTGTCGCAAGACTCTATTGATGGCGATATCTGGACCACATTGATGTATGGCATGGGGGTGGAGCAGGGGTGTGCCTGCCTGGCGAATAAACCGGGTATTGAAGCGATTTTTGTCACTAAAGACCGCAGAGTTGTTCTCTCATCGCAGCAGTTATTTACCTTCACACTGCAGGATTCATCTTACCAACTGGTGTAATTCCGCCGGTGGCGCGCAATAACACGCGCGCACCGGATAATTGTGCATGAGCCGCTACAGTTACTGGCAGTATTGTTTGAGTAATGCGTAATGCTCCGCCTGCAGGCGGTAGCGGTAAACCGGGCGGCCAGTTACACCATAGTGAATACTGGTAAACAATATTTCGCTTTGCGCCAGCCAGATAAGGTATTTCCGGCACGACACGCGGGAAATATTTACCGCGTTTGCCAGCTCATCCGTGGAGAACTCACTACCCGGATGAGCGTCAATCCACAGGCAAATGGTGCGCAGAGTTTGTGGTGTCAGGCCCTTTGGTAACCGTTTTGATTCACTGTTTTGGTGAAGACTACCGCGAATCAGCCGATCCACATCCGCCTGCTCGTAATATTGCTGGTTATCCATCAAATTTTTCTTTTGACGCCAGCCTGTCAGTGCTTCTTCAAACCGGGAGAACTGAAAGGGTTTGATCAGATAATCCACCACACCATAATTCAGCGATTTCTTGATATTGTCGGCATCGGCGGCGGAAGAAATCACAATCACGTCGATGGGGCGTTGTGCCTGGCGCAACACAGGTAACAGATCCAGCCCGTTGTCCTGCTGCATATAAATGTCCAGCAGAATGAGGTCAATAGGTTGTTGCTTGTTGAGCACCAGTTCACTGGCTTGTTGCAGCGTAGAGGCTGTGGCGCAGCAGGTAAAACCGGGCACCTGGGCAACATAACAGCGGTTCAGTTCTGCGACCATCGCATCATCATCGACTATCAACACATTGATCATGTGCTCATCCTCTTACCATCCCAGGGAAGTTGTACATAAAATTGAGTGTAAACACCGGGCTCTGATTCAACTGAAATGGAGCCACCGAGGTTTTCTGCTTGTTGCTTCGCGAGGAACAGCCCAACACCGCGTTCACTTCCCTTGGAAGAGAAACCTTTTTCAAAAATAGCCTGAACATTTTCGGGGGCAATACCCGGGCCATCATCACTTACTTCACATGAGAGCCAGCCTTCCTGGTAGTGCAGTAACACACTGACTTCCCCTTCAGGTTGCCCCTGAAGTGCATCCAGGGCATTTTCAATCAGGTTTCCCAAAACAGTGATTAATACCGCGACTTGATCTTCATTATCGTTATCCGGCATCAGGCAGTCTTCTGCCAGAGTAAGACGCAGGCCGGCATCATGAGCGCGGTTAATTTTCCCCAACAGAAACCCGACAATGACCGGCGATTTAATTTTCAACTGCAGGGAGCCAATTTCAGCCTGGTAGTTATTTGCGGTACTGAGAATATAGTCTTCCAGCCGCTCATAACTCTTCATGTGCAGTAACCCCAGAATGACATGCAATTTATTCATGAATTCATGGGAGCGTTCTCGCAACGCATCGACATAGTTTACCATGCCGCTCAGGCGCTGCATTAACTGACTGACCTCGGTTTTATCCCTGAAAGTACAAATTGCGCCAATAATCGTATTGTTACTGCGCACCGGAACGGTATTACTCAGCAGAACCCGGCCATTGAGTGTAATTTCCTGGTCCCGGAGCGGTTTACCGGTTCGCAATACTTCCCGTAGCGTGGCAATAAGCGGCTGTGAATCACTGATATGGCCGGGCAAAGGCGCATCTGCAGTACTGGTGTCACGTAGCAGTTGCCGTGCTGTCTGGTTGATCAAATTAACATGGGCCTGGTCATCAACCGCGATCACCCCTTCTTTAATTGACTGCAACATGGTCTGGCGTTGTTCAAACAACGTCGATATCTCATAGGGTTCCAGGCCAAACAAAATGCGTTTCAGCATCCGTACCAGGCACCAAATGCCAATGGCACTGATTAAAGCACCGAACAGCACGGTCCAGATAATGCTCCAGCGGCTGTGATTAATTTGTGCTTTTACCTTATCGAGGGAAATACCTATCGCTACCACGCCAATTTGTTGGTGCTGGCTATCATAGACCGGGGTATATACCCGTACAGCTTCACCCAGTACCCCATGGTTAACTGAGACATTCTCATTACCAACTAACGCCGTGTTAATGTCACTGCCAATATAGTGGTGGCCAATGGCGTCTTTGTTTGGGTGGGAGTAACGAATACCATCCATATTGGTAATCACAACAAACAACAGGTCATTACGTTTGCGAATGGCTTCCGCCAGAGGTTGGATTTGCCGGGTTTGTGGCGGTTGTAATAACGCCTGTTGAACTTGTGGTGAGTCTGCCAGGGTGCGGGCGACAGCCATAGCCTTGTCTTCGAGCCCGTCACGCGTGGCATCGCTTATCTGAAAAAAGTAGAGCAGATGAACCACTAACAATAATGGAATAATGACGGCGCTCACCATCAAAATGACGGATGTGCTCAGCTTCATTGGCCGCTTGCGAGCCGTCCGGGGTTGCTGCGAGTCGCTCATAAGCGCCCTTAACACAAAAAAACATGGGATTATTATCGCCTGGTGGCGTTATTTGTAAATGACTGATGCCGGGTAAAAGCAAGTTTAGTTTGATAAATCAGATATTGCTTTGTGGCAGGTTAACCTAAAAGCAAAAGTGGTACTTTTTGTAAGTTATAAAACTGCCTTACTGGTTGACAAAGGGTGAGAGTGAGTCAATGCAGGTCAGTTTATTTTAGAGAAGCAATATTAAAAACTTAATGTGAGTAACCGGATTAATTACTTTGTTAAATATATCTGGATGGCTACGGTTTTCTCGATGAATGTGCATGGTATATTCTAAATGGAAAAGAACAGACACCAGGTAACGTTGTGTGACGTGGCATGCAAGTGAATTGCATGGCACGTTATTGTGGTCAATAAAACGGCTGTTTTTTATTGAATCATTAAATGTTTCTGGATAATAAGTAAATATCGAGTGTTTTATATTTGTAGCATCATTAATGTTAATTAAGGCATTTTTAATGACGAAAAAGTCTTCTGAATGTTGCTGTTGTGAATTTTTCCTGTACTATTCTCCTGCCTCTGGTGAGGTATATTAAATTCATAATTATCGGCGTTTTTAATTTAATTGCTTTATGTTTTTTTGTGTTCATTTATCAGAATACAGTTTTTTAGCAAACGGTGTTTATTTACAAGGAACGAATGTGCTTGTTTGTTAAGTGGTGCGTTTTTGCATGTATTTAACAGGTAAGCCGAGGACGGCAATATGTATGTGCATATTGCTAACAGTAACCCTGTAATGGAAATAAAAAGGAGTTTTGTGTGAGAAAGCTAGCTTTAGCCATGGGTATCAGTGCTGCATTTTTGGCGTTTCCTGCCGTAGCCAGTACCGCAAGTGATGAAAACCGTACTATCGCGTATGTTACCTCCTGGGGTTTCACGGATGCCGATCCTGCCCCTATTTTGGCTGAATCAAAAGTCGATACCTATTTACTGTCTTTTGCTCGCTGGGATGCGCAAGGCAATATTACATCATCTGATGATATCGCAACGCCGATGCCTTACGACCCCTGGTGGATTGCTGGTGGGTATTTAGGGTGGACGCACATGAAGTATGACCACCCGGAAAGAAAAATTCTTGCCGCTTTTGGTGGCCAGACGTATGAAGACATGTGGAGTTACATGGATACGCCAGAGCGCCGCGAAGCCATCGCACAGTCTCTGGCTGAACTGCTGAAAACCCCTTACCCGGTGTATAAGCGTGGTCTGAAAGAGTCAGAGATTGACGGCGACTGCCAGTTCTGGAACTGGAATGGCTCCTGTAATACTGACGTGTATCAGAAAGCAGGTTCCGTTTACCTCGATGGTATCGACTTCGATTTTGAAAAAGTCGCTCGCCTGACAGAAAAGGAAAACGAAAACTTGTTATTGCTGGCACAGCGCCTGCGCGAGTTAATCGGTAAAGATAAAGTTATCAGTCTGACAACCTACCACGTTGGCGCTGACCCGGTTGAGTGTGCAAATAATACCGTGGTTGATAACTGCTCTTATATTGAAGATAAACGCTCCGACCACCATGGTGAAGTTCTGCCTTTGCTGGAAAAGAGTAAAGACTTATTCGACTTCTTTAATGTAATGGCTTATGACGCGGGTCCGAATTTCCGTTGGCAGGTTGCTATGGAAAACTATGCGCGCGCAATTGGCGATAAATCAAAAGTTGTTCTGGGTGCCACCATTAACTCTCAGTGGGGGCCGGTAAGCAACTTTATTGAAAGTAAAGAAAATAACCTGGCGCGTGCAGAGTGGCAGGCAGCCAATGGCTACGGCGGTTTCTTTGTCTGGACCTTCGGCGCAAATACCCAGAATATGCCGCTGTCTGAGCAGGTAGCATATGTGAATGATATGCGTGAAGCGGCTGATAACGCGGCACCGTCTGTCGAATTACCACCTTCCGGCATTGTGGTTTCTCCGCAGGCTGTCACTTTGACGCTGCCAACAGAGTATTTCAATGGTAATAACCGTGTGGTGATTGACCGCCAGAAAGGGGTGCTGGGCAACGAGAATCTGGGGTACACCCAGTCAGGTAAAGCCTGGGGATACCGCTACAGTGGTGCTCTGCCTTCAGTATTAACGTCCGGGATTACGCACACAGCAGAAGGCATGACGGAGATAGCTTTCCCTGCCTCCATCAGTGTGGGCGACAAGCTGTTCTTCCGCAGTGTTGACCCGAACCTGACCAACAGTGTTTTAGCAGATTTTGGCAGCGTTACTGTCACTCAGTCCATGCTGGACAACGGAACTTTTTTGCCGCGCGAAAAGTAGTTAAGTAAATGGTTGCTGGCAAGATGTTTGCCATCAGCCCCAGGAGGCCCAGTGGGCCTTCTGGTTATTAATATCAGCGTGTTATGTGTTTTTTCTCCAGCTTAAAAATTAATTTACAGCAGCGTTTTGTACAAATAATGCTCAGTAAGGTTTCCGGTATTAATGAGGTGCCTGTCTATGATAACCACCCGAATACGTCAGCAGAGTCTCAATATCATCGCAGTCATAATGATAGCGAGTTGCTGTGTTGCGGTTTATTTCACAGCCCGGGCCCCATTTTCAGAAATTAATAATGACTTTAATGAGAAAAACAGTGTTGGCGATGATACTATTCATCTTGCTGCAGCCTTTGCTCAGGCTCCACGGGACGGGCGTTGGGCATGGCATGAATCACAAGTTTCTCTGAGCAGTGAGCAGGTTAATAATGCCCCACCTTCCTCTCTGGCTTTGAAACTGGTGGGGGTAGTAAGCCACAAAGATTGTGAGCGGGCTCTGGCTATTGTTGAGTTGGGTTCCCGGCAATACAGTTACTCATGTGGTGAAGTGGCAGACCTTCCTGGTGTGCATATTATGCGTGTGTTAACCGATCGGATTGTTATCAAGCATAAAGGTTATTTTGAAACCGTGCATATCGACAAAAAAGATGCGGGATAACTCACAAGCGTAAGTTAAAGACCTCTGCCATCAATGGGATGATGGCTAATAACAGAAAGGATTCTGGATGAGCAAAGCAACAGTAATCTATGAACACGTAAAGTGTTTTTTTAAATACAGTATCGCAGGCTTCCTGATGATACTGATTCCTTTCTGTAGCACTGCTGAAAGCTATTCTGCTAATTTCCAAAATACCGAAATTCGTGAGTTTGTTAATACAGTCAGTAAAGTATTAAATAAAACGATTGTTATTGATCCTGCTATTCAGGGAACAATTAATGTTCGCTCTTATGATTCGCTGGATAGTGAACGGTATTATCAGTTCTTTCTGAGTGTATTGCAGGTTTATGGTTTTACTGCTGTTAATATGCCTGGGGGTATCACCAAAATTATTCCGGAGCGCAATGCGAAATCAGCCGGAATCCCTTTGGTTCAGGATGGCGATATTACCCGCCATGATGAAGTTATAATGCGGATTGTGCCGCTGGATAATATTTCCGGCCGCGAACTTGCACCTTTATTACGCCAGTTGAATGATGCGGCTGAAGGTAGCGTGGTGCATTATGATGCCGCCAATATGTTGTTGATGACCGGGCGTGCTTCTGTCGTTGAGCGCCTGGTGGCGATTGTTGCCAGAGTGGACAACCGCGCACAGCACCACGTAGAAACCCTGGCCTTGCATAATGCTTCGGCCAGTGATGTCGTCAACATGGCGAATGCCCTGCATCGCGATGGTACCGCAGGGCAGCCCGGCACTGTTGGGCGTATTCATGCCAGTATTGTGGCTGATGATCGCACGAATACCGTGCTGGTCTCTGGAGATGCGCCGGCGCGAGCACGCATGATTCAAACACTGCAGAAACTGGACCGCGAGCACAGCCCCGGGGCCATGGGGGGCAATACCCAGGTTGTTTATCTTAAATACGCGAAAGCGGCACAACTTATTGATGTACTTAATGGCGTCATCAATAAATCGGTGGACAGCAGCGACCCGGCGGCGCCAGTAGTCATTGAAACCAGTAAATCCACCCCTGTCTCTGTTACTGCAGACGACCAAACCAATTCATTGATTCTTAATGCGCCAAATCACATCATGCGCCAACTGCGTGATGTGATTGACCAACTGGATATTCGCCGCCCGCAAGTACTGGTTGAAGCGATTATTGCTGAAGTTTCCGATGCGCAGGGGCTTAACTTCGGTATCCAGTGGATGAACAATTCCGCAGGCGGCACGAATTTTGGTTCTGCCACCGATCCCTCTGTCACTGCTATCCCTGGCAATGGCATGGGGCAGGTCCTTGGCAGCGCGCAAGGGCTGGCGGCCGGTTTCTATCGGGGAAACTGGGCTGGGTTACTCACCGCGCTGCAAACCAGTAACCAAAACAATATTCTGGCAACCCCCAGTATTGTCACGCTTGATAATGTGGAGGCCGAGTTCACGGTTGGGCAGGATGTACCGGTTTTAACCGGCTCACAAACCACTTCCGGCGACAATGTTTACAACACTGTTGAACGCCGCAGTGTGGGTATAAAGCTGAAGGTGACTCCACAAATTAACCTGGGTGATACGGTTCGCCTGGATATTGAGCAGGAAGTGTCCAGCGTGTCCACTTCTGCTGCCAGCAATACTTTAGGGCCAACATTCGACACGCGTAATGTGCGTAATGCGGTACTGGTCGGAACCGGGAATACTGTGGTGGTCGGCGGCTTGCTGGACAACAGCACCAGTGAAGGTAACAGTGCGGTGCCATTGTTAGGCCGCATTCCGGTACTGAAACATTTGTTTGGCACGACCAGTAAATCTACATCCAAACGTAACCTGATGCTGTTTATTCGCCCTACTATCATGCGCGAGCAGGAGCGCTATGATCAGGTCAGCCTGCAATCCCTTTCACGCTTTAAACAACATGATTTCTCTACTCCGGCAGACCAGGTGTTTCACCAGGCTCTGGACCAAAGTGTGGGCGCAGGCGGGCAAACGGTAAATGCCATGCTGAACGACATTCAGCGTTTCTATGCCGGGAGTGGTAACGAATGACGGGGTTATTGCCATTCGCTTGGGTACAGAAACAAGGCGTTTTTTATCAGCCTGATGGTAAGCAACCGGTTGTATGGTATCGCCATGGTGTATCCGCCGGAGCCTTACAGGAAGTATACCGTGTCGCAGGCGCAGCACCGCTTTATGAATTGAGTGATGCGGCGTTTCGCCAGAAAATCACCGAAGCCTATCAACAGGAAGGGAGCCAGGCCAGCCAGGTTATGGCTGAGCTGGAAAATGACGACGATCTTTTCCAGGTGATAAACGCATTACCCGAAAACGAAGACTTGCTTGATTGTGATGATGGCGCGCCGGTGGTGCGTTTTATTAACGCTATGTTGGGGGAGGCCATCAAAGAAGGGGCCTCGGATATTCATATTGAGCCCTATGAAAAGCATCTTGCCATCCGCTTCCGGGTGGATGGTGTGTTGCGCCCGGTTCTGACACCACCACACCATCTTGCCGCTGTATTAATCTCGCGCATCAAAGTGATGTCCCGGCTGGATATTGCAGAGAAGCGGGTGCCACAGGACGGGCGTATTACTCTGCGAATTGGTGGCCGGGCAGTGGATGTGCGTGTGTCCACATTGCCGTCTCGCCATGGTGAACGCATTGTGTTGCGCGTGCTGGATAAAAACAGTGTGCAACTGGATTTATCCAGCCTTGGCCTGGACCGGCATAAACGCACAGCTCTTGAATCGCTGCTGGCTCAGCCTCATGGCATTATTTTGGTTACCGGGCCAACAGGGTCTGGTAAAAGCACCACGTTATATGCGGCACTGAACCAGATTAACACCAAAGACCGCAATATTATGACGGTGGAAGACCCGGTGGAATATGAGCTGGAGGGTGTTGGGCAAACCCAGGTTAACCCCAAAGTTGATATGACGTTTGCCCGCGGGTTACGTGCCATTCTGCGCCAGGACCCGGATGTTGTCATGATTGGTGAAATCCGCGATGGCGAAACAGCAAAAATTGCCGTGCAGGCCTCGCTTACCGGGCACCTTGTGCTGTCAACACTGCATACCAATACAGCTATTGGCGCGGTAAGCCGGTTGCGTGATATGGGCGTGGAGCCTTTTTTACTGGCAAGTTCACTGATTGGGGTGCTGTCGCAGCGCCTGGTTCGCACCCTGTGCCCGGCATGCCGGGTTCCCGTCACTTACACCACTTCACAGTTATCCACTCTGGGTATTTGCATGAAAACGCCGCTGGCGGCTTTTCAGCCAGGCGGGTGTTCTGCGTGTAACGGGCATGGTTACCGTGGCCGAACAGGCATTCACGAACTGGTGCTGGTTGGCCACGCCATGCGCCAGGCTATTGCCGATGCGCAGCATGATGTCGGCCTTGAACAACTCATTCGCCAGGATACGCCCGGTATTGTGCATGACGGGTTGGAGAAAATTCAGTCTGGGGTCACGTCCCTTGAGGAAGTGCTCCGGGTAACCAGCCAGAGGTAGCCCATGAGGTATCGTTATGTTGTGGCAGGGCAGAATGGTAAGCGCCAGCGTGGCTCCCTGGAGGCTGAATCACCCAAAGCGGCCCGCCAGTTGCTGCGTGAGCGTTTTCCGCAAATTCTTTCAGTGAAAGAAGAGCGTTTATCTGCGTGGGGCACCATGCGCCAGGCACGCCTGAATGGGCAGGCGCTGGTGTTATTTACCCGCCAGTTGGCGACATTGTTGGGGGCCTCGCTACCACTGGAAGAAGCACTGCTGTCGCTGGCACAACAAAGTGAAAAAAACACTATTCGGCACATTATTGAACAACTACGCCGCCAGGTACTGGAAGGGCGTACATTTTCCGATGCCCTGGCGCAGTTTCCCGCTTCATTTTCACCTTTGTACCGCGCGTTAATTACCGCAGGTGAGTTGTCCGGCCATCTGGACGCGGTACTTTCCCGGCTGGCCGACCACCTTGAGCGCAGCCAGGCCTTGCAGGGGAAATTATTACAGGCATTGTTGTATCCGCTGGTGTTGACCACGGTTGCTCTGGGCGTGGTCGCCATTCTGCTTACTGCTGTAGTGCCGGGCGTGGTAGAGCAATTTATGTATTTACAACACAGTCTGCCGCTTTCTACCCGCATTCTCATCGCCCTGAGCGATACCGCAAGGGACTTCGGCCTCTATTTTTTGTTGGCGGTGTTCATGCTCTGGGGCGGGCTTTCTCAGGCCTTGAAGCGCCCTGCAGCCCGCCTTGCCTGGCACCGTGCTTTTTTACGGGTTCCTGTTGTCGGCCGGGTGGCGCTTAACCTGAATATTGCGCGCTACGCCCGCACATTAAGCATCCTGACCAGCAGTGCCGTACCGTTATTAGACGCCATGGGGATCAGCGCCGCAGTGGTAACCAACCAGTCAGTGCAGGGCCGCTTAGAGCATGTGCGTGATCAGGTACGCGAAGGGTGCTCATTAGCGGCAACACTGGGCGAAACCGGAATGCTTTCGCCCATGATGCGCCACATGATTGCCAGTGGTGAAAACAGTGGTGAACTGGAAAACATGCTGGAGCGCGCGGCAGATTTACAGGAAAACGCTTTTCACAGCCAGGTTTCTCTGGCTATGGGCGTTTTTACGCCAGTGCTAATCACCGGCATGGCTGGAATTGTCTTTTTTATCGTCATGGCGATTCTGCAGCCCATATTGCAGCTTAATAGTTTAATGGGATAACCAAAGAAAAGGAGTTTATTTATGTTGTCATCGCAGCGTCAGCGGGGGTTCACCCTGCTCGAAATTATGGTTGTCGTTGTGATCCTCGGTGTGCTTGCCAGCCTGACAGTACCGGGGCTGATGGGGAATAAAGACCGGGCAGACCGGCAAAAAGCTGTCAGCGACATCACAGCTATCGAAAATGCCCTGGAAATGTACCGGCTGGACAACGGTATTTATCCGTCAACAGAGCAGGGCCTCCGCGCGCTGGTCAAAGAGCCAGCCATTGCTCCGTTGCCGCGTAATTATCGCCAGGAAGGGTATTTACGCCGCCTTTCGAATGACCCGTGGGGGAATCCTTATCAATACCGCCACCCGGGCCAGCATGGTCTGGTTGATATCTGGTCATGGGGGATGGAAGGCGAAAACAGCCAGAACCTGATTGGCAACTGGGATGCGGATGAATAAAACCTCTGCGTCCGGGTTCACGCTACTGGAAATCATGCTGGTGGTGGTCTTGATTGCCGGGATGGCGATGCTGGCTGTCGGCACCCGCCCCGGCAATGACGATAGCGAAAAGCTTGCGCTGTCACTGGCGAAATCGCTGGACAGCCGGGCGGAACAGGCAATGCTGGACGGACAGCTCTATGGCGCTTTCCTGTACAGCAACGGCATGGATATTTACCAGTTGTCTTTGCAACCCAACCAGGGGGTACAAAGCCATGCCTGGCCGGGCTACCGTTGGCAGAAAGTCCCGCTGGCACGGCGCAATCGCCCGTTCCGGTTACCAGAAGGCTGGTCGCTGGATTTGGTCATTGAAGGCCAGCCGGTTCCTCTCGCTCCTTACCCTCAGCACCCGGCCCGTGATCCGGTTCTGGTCTTTTTCCCCGGTGGAGAAAGCAGCGACTTCCAAATTGCGCTCAACCACAACGGTGCTACCCGTTACCTGGTCATGCCGGTTGATGGGTATATTGTGCACCGTAGCGGGAGGCAACCATGAAATGCCGTGGCATGACATTGCTCGAAGTGATGCTGGCGCTGGTCATTCTGTCTGTGGCCGGGCTGGCATTGATGCGTTCTGGTGCCGAGCAAAATCGCCATTTACAGCATATGGAGCAACGCCAGTTAGCGCTGTGGGTCGCAGAAAATCAGGCAGTACGTTTACGCCTTGCTAAAAGTATCACAGCAGGGAGTGAGCATACGCTGGCAACCGAAATGGCCGGGCGGCCATTCATTATTACCTGGTCTGCAACCGCCACATCTTCGCCCAATGTAGTTTCACTCCATTTGCGTGTTCGCTCCCCCGGGCCATCGCAGCCGCTGCTTTATGACATGTCTTTTTTGCATTCATCATGACAACACAGTCTTCGCGTGGCTTCACGCTTCTTGAGATGTTACTGGCTATCACGGTTTTTGCAGTGATGAGTGCGGCAGGCCTGGCGATACTTCAGGGTACCTTGCGCGCCGGGCAGCAAGTGCAACAGGCCACAGGGGATATCACTGCATGGCAACGGTTAATGTGGCGCCTGGATCAGGACTTTAGCCAGGCAGTAGCACGGCCACGGCTCCCAGGCTCTGGTACGGCAGGTAGTGCGGGGGATTTCCGCTTGCAGCGAGATAGTGAAACAGACAACGGTAGCCACATTGTGACACTGTTGCGCAGCAATAAGCTTAATCCAGGCGGCCGTTTCCCCAGAGCCTCAATGGAGTGGGTGCAGTGGCGTATCAGTAGTGGTGCACTGGTGCGCATAAGCTGGCCATACGGCGCAGAACAGCCAAACCCCGTGACACAAATTGTTTTGCCGGAGGTAAGCAGTTTTCATCTCCGGGTTTTTAATGGTGCGCAGTGGCAACCAAACTGGCTGTCTGCCAACACAGTTCCCCAGGCCGTAGAAATCACGGTGTCCGGGCCGCGTTTCAGCCAATTACAGCGGGTCATTCCCATTGTGGAGGGGGTGTAATGAACCCGCGCCGCGAGTGGAGAAATGAACAGGGGATGGCCTTGTTGATGGTGCTGTTGATAATCGCCAGTATGTCAGTATGTGTGTCACTTACCCAGACGCACTGGTTCAGCTTTTTCCAGAGAACCGTTTCTTTTCAGTCTGCCAGCGAGGTGCGCCAGCAACTGGCCGGTGCGGAATCTGTGCTGGTTTCGCGCTATCGCCGGGTGTTGGCCAACCCGGTGCTTCAGCCTTCTTACCCCTGGCTTACTCGCTGGCACTCTATGGAGCTGGATGGGCAGCATGGCCAGTTTCTGGTTCGGGATTTGCAGGCCTGTTTTAACCTCAACGCCATACTGGCGCAGGGCGCCGGAGCAGGTGCAGAAACCGTACCGCAACAGCTTTTGCGCCATTTACTGGTTGCCACAGGCAGCGACTCCAATACGGCCCGGCAGGTAGTGGCATCGCTGGTGGCTCAAAAACAACAGGAAGGCAAAGGGTTTGCTGATGTCAGCGAACTGCGCCTGAGCATGCGATTACCTGCGAGCCAGGTTACCCGGTTACGTTCACAACTCTGCGTGTTACCGGTAATGGACCTGAAAATTAACCTTAATGGGCTAACTCAACGCCACGAGCCACTGCTGGCCGTACTGTTATCTGCAGCTGATGAACCACTGAGCGGCAGTGCACTGCTGGCTTTGCGCCCGCAGGCTGGCTGGCAGAGTATTGATCAGTTCATGGCATCGCTGGAAGACGATGCCCTCAGGCAACAATTAGAAAACTTGTCGCCTTTTTTAAGCACCGGCAGTGATTTTTATGAATTTACCCTGCGTATGGATTCGCAGCCATTTGCACAATTACGCAGCCAGGTCCGTAACCAGGGCCGTTCTTTTACTGTATTTCGCCGTTTGTATGGTCCAGAGGAAGGATAACCATCAATGAAGATGAATACACAAGGCCATTTAATTCTCAGAGCTTCCCATCAATCTGATGCACTATTTCACTGGTTTTACTCCCGCGGGTGGGATGAAGGCCTGGGCGGCACCACACGTGATGGCAGCAACCTTCCGGCAGGGTGCCGTGACGGCCGGGTAACACTGTTACTGCCTGCCGGGCGCGTGATCTTTCGTGTGTTGCCTGCTAACTCGCGCTGGAAACGCCCGGATCCTCAGGTGTTACTGTGGCAGGTGGAAGACGAATTATTGGCTGACGTGAGCCAACTCCACGCCATTATCACTGGCAGTGATCAAACAGGTCACTATGTTCAGGCGGTAGACAAGGAATGGCTCTCCCGGGTGTTACACCAACTTGCTCAATGGGGGATCTGCCCCGGGGCTATCCACCCCGATAGCGCCGGGCTGGAGCCGGGGTACTGCATTCGTTTATGCGACGAATGGGTTTTTCGTCCAACCCCGGGCACTGCTGCCACACTGCCGGAAAGCTGGTGTGAGGCCTGGCTTGCTCAGCAGCATAGCTCATGCCTGGAAGTACCGAATACTGATGCCGACCCGGTTGCAGTGATGCAGATCCTGAGCCGGAACTTACCTGAAGGCCGCGGGTTCCAGTCTGCCAAAGAGCACCTCAGGCTGTCGTTGTCAGGCCTGCCAGGCAGGCGGTTATTGGCCTTTGCCTGCATTTTATGCCTGGTTGTGCTTTGTTTTTACCCCATGCTAAGTGCCGGGGCGCGTTACTGGCAGGCATGGCGGCTGGAGCAGCATTCGCTTCGCCAGGTCGAAATGACTTTTGGAAACACACCTCGTGGTATCCCTCCGGGAGTCTGGCTGGAAAACCGGGCACGCGGGAGCAGCGGGCGGGTGGGCAGCCGGTTTACAGAGGTGTTTCATGCCAGCAACGCTTTTCTGCATAACCTGCCTCATGGGCATGTTGAATCTGTGCTGTGGGATGGCAAAGAAATGCAATTACACCTGGTCGATGTGCCTGCCGGTTTAGCTGTGCTGGCACAGCAGCACAGCCAGGGAAGCCTTGAGGTAGTGGTTCAGGATGAAAACCCCGGTATTCCGGGAGCACAGGTTGTTATACGGGAGCGCCGCCCATGAAAAAATATATTCAGGCTTTTCTGGCAAGCAAAACATCCAGGGAAAAACGCCTGTTAATGCTGGCCCTGGTCATGGTGTGTGGCGCGTTATTTAAATGGGTATTTTTTGATGTCGGCAGCATGCTGGGTAACCGAAGCCAGCGGGCATTAACTGCGGCGCAAGTGGATGCTCAAAAAGTTGCTTATTACCTTGCCGGAACGGGGTGTGCTGATTCGCTGTTTAACCAGGCTGAGAAAACGTTGCCTGCCGGCCTGACACTTCTTTCTCACCAGAACACAGAGCAAATACTCTCTCTGTCTGTCGCGTATAACCAGCAATTACAGGTGATGGACTGGCTGGTTAATCTTGAACACCAGGGGATGCACCGGATAGACAGCGTAAAGGTATCTGCCGGTAAAGCTGATGTTGTGTTGTCACCAGGCATGAGGTGTTCCGATAATGGCCGTTGATCTTATTTTCCTGCCGCTTATTGCTGTGCTCGGTGCCTGTGCCGGTAGTGTGGTTAATGTTCTGGTTTGGCGCATTCCGGTAATGCTGGCACAACCCCATAACCGTGATTTCAACCTCTGCCTGCCGCGTTCACACTGCCCGCAGTGCAAAACGCCGGTTGCCTGGTATTACAATGTCCCTCTGGCGGGCTGGCTATTGCTGAAAGGGCGTACCGCCTGTTGCAAGCAACCACTGGCCCGGCGTTATGTACTGACTGAGTTAGGGCTGGCAATGCTCTCGCTTTTGCTGGCCTGCCTGCTGAGCAGTGAAGTTCTGCTCGCTGCCGGTGTGTTGTTTTCTGCGCTGCTGGTTGGGTTGTTGCTAACAGACCTGGAGCATATGTTGCTGCCCGATATGCTGACGCAACCCCTGTTATGGTGCGGTCTGTTATTGGCACTTTCCGGAGCCGGCCCGGTGAGCCTTGAATCGGCCGTAGTCGGGGCTGTTACGGGGTATTTGGTGTTATGGCTGCTGTACTGGGTTGTGCTGCTGGTGCGCAATAAAGAAGGCATGGGGCATGGGGATTTTAAACTGCTGGCGGCGCTGGGAGCATGGTGCGGCTGGCATATGCTCCCGTCTGTTTTGCTGGGGGCGGCATTATTAACCCTGGCCTGTATGCTGGCAGCACGCATCATTCACCAGCGTTCACTCCAGGAAGCCATACCTTTTGGACCGGGGCTGGCAGTAAGTGGCTGGCTGGCCTGGTTGTTCGCCATTCACCAGTCGCTGGTTTGGTGAATGGCCTGCCTTGCTGGGGCCCGGTCGTTACGGGCTGACAAAGCGAGATAACACACCGCTCAGCCGGGTGCATTTACTGGCATCAGGCTCTGTGTCTTCCACTAGCTGGTGGTAACGCAGCGTAGTCAGTGTGGGGAGTTGGCGAAACTCAGCAGCATGCGTATTCCAGTTGCGTTGCCGGGCAAGGCTGGTGGCTCTGGAGTACAACGTGTTGTTATCCGGCACGGCTGTTTGCCCACAATGCGTGCGCAGGTATTGTGCACCAGCAACCAGAGAGGCCAGTTGCGATACCTGTTCCATTACCTGCGGGTTAGCTGCCTGTTCAGGCATTGCCTGGGTAGATGTCTGGCAGCCAGTTAAAGCCAGACCACATGCCATGACTATGGCGGAAGAAAGGTGAGAAAAGCGCATTGTCGTTCCTTCGCGTTGTTGCCAGTTTGCCATCCGCAAACCGGGTTAAATACCACTTTTAACCTGCGGCTCCAGTGCCGCATGGTGCCGTTATCATACCTTAAATGCAGGGCAAATGCCGCCTGTTGACGTGGTGCAGGGGCGTTTTCCTGGCCAATCTGCAGGGTATTACTGTAATGCAGGATGACATTGTCCGTTATTCAATAACATCTGTCTTAGGAACGTAATAACGGACAACGTATTTTGATGGATAATCAAACAACTGTTCGTTTTCCATGGCGTAGCCGGGTAATTGCACCGGTCTGTGCCGTTTTCGTTCGTTGCTTTACTTTTATCTGCCGTCACACGCAGATTTGGCAACAGTTGTGGAGACTCCCTGATGTACGACTCAATTGACCAGCTGTTTACCCGTGCTGAAAGCCTGCTGGCTGCGGGTATGCACCGCCGTGCTGCACGTTTACTGCGTGATATCGCCACTTCTCCTGAAACCCCCGATTCCGCCCGTAAACGCGCCTGGCATATGATAGGTGAGCCGCAAATCTCAGCAGATGAAAAACGCCGCCAGGGAATGGAGAAAGCGTTGCAGGCAGCGCAACGGCACCAGCAACTGGTGGATGACCGCAAGCTTGTGATGGCCTATTTCAACCAGGGATACAGTGCACCTGAGGTACAGAGCATGACCGGGCGTTCAAAAGCTTTTGTTGCTGCCTGGCATAAAAAGTGGGCAGATCTTCAGTAACGCGAAGGCGGCACGCCAAACATTTGGCGAAAAGCATAAGTAAAGGACGCGACGCTGGCATAGCCTAAATCCAGTGCCACTTGAGTCACACTGTGGTTATTTTTCAGTAAAATAACGGCATCCAGCAAGCGCATTTTCTGTTTCCATTCACTGAATGTAATACCGGTTTCTTTTTTGAAGCGCCGGGAAAAAGTGCGAACAGACATGCCACAGTGAGCAGCCCATTCATCAATAGTATGGGCGTGCCCGGGTTCAGCCTGAATAGCCCGGCACACCTGCATAATTGCCGGGGAAGCAGGCCAGGCAAGCGAGAAACCTGCATCAGGTAATTGTTCCAGTAAGTGGAGTAATACCGTAACCAGCATGCCATTTGGCCCGGTTTCTTCATAATGCGCCGGAACATGAGTTGTCGCATGGTGAATAAATTCCCGCACAAAATGGCTCACCACCACTACATGGCAACTGGCGTGATTCAGTGTGATTTTTCCCGGTGAGATATACAGGCTTTCCAGCTGGGTATCACCGCTGGCCTGCACCTGGTGCGGCGTATTTTGTGGGATCCAGATACCATGAAATACCGGCACAAACAGTGCCCTGCCATCCACCTCAACCCGCATTCCACCTTTGCGCGCATAAAGAAACTCAACAAACTCATGCTGGTGCTGAGCAACGTAGTGGTTGTTGGGTATTGGGTAACTGCGGAAATACACCGGCCGGGGCAGGTGGGTGATTTCTGCCACACGGGTAGCAGCTGCGTCTTCAACTCTGGCAGGGCGTGGCATCGCAGGTTGTCCTGTTTTCGATATAAATTGTCTTTGTATGGTAATACCTGCCATGGGGGAATTCCATAAAATAATCAGACGAATAACCTTTCAAACTTCTGCAGGAAACCAGAATGAGTCATACCTCTATCGCGGTGGAGTCTTCCACGCAACATGATGCCTGGTGGCGTATTGCCGAAACACTACTTGATGAAGCCGGTATCACAATTAATGGCTCGGGTGCTGCGGATATTCAGGTAAAAAACCCCAATGTATTTAAGCGTATATTGCAACAAGGATCCCTTGGCCTGGGGGAAAGTTATATGGATGGCTGGTGGGAGTGCGAACGCCTTGACCTCTTCTTTACCCGTATTCTTAACGCCGGGCTGGACACTAAAATCCCTCACCATCTGAAAGATGTGTTACGTATTTTATGGGCGCGGACAGTCAATCTCCAGTCACGCAAACGGGCGTGGATTGTGGGCAAAGAACACTATGATCTGGGAAATGATCTGTTTACCCGCATGCTCGATCCCTTTATGCAATATTCCTGCGGGTACTGGAAAACAGCGACTGATCTTGCCAGCGCCCAGCAGGCGAAACTGCGCCTGATTGGTGAAAAACTGCAACTGCGCCCGGGAATGAAAGTGCTGGATATTGGCTGCGGCTGGGGCGGGCTGGCTGAATTTCTTGCCCGGGAATATGGCGTGTCCGTGTACGGGGTCACCATTTCCCGTGAACAACAGGCACTGGCGCAACAGCGCTGTGCCGGCCTGGACGTGACTATCCTGCTTCAGGATTACCGCGACCTGAACGAACAATTCGACCGCATTGTTTCGGTTGGGATGTTTGAACATGTTGGCCCGAAAAACTATGCCACTTATTTCTCTGTTGTGGCCCGTAATCTCAAACCTGACGGGTTATTCTTATTGCATTCTATTGGTTCCAATAAAACGGATATGAATGTTGACCCGTGGATTAATAAATACATCTTTCCCAACGGCTGCCTGCCATCTGTGCGCCAAATAGCCGATGCCAGCGAACCCCATTTTGTGATGGAGGACTGGCATAACTTTGGCCCGGATTATGACAAAACGCTCATGGCCTGGTACCAGCGTTTCCTCGCTGCCTGGCCGGAGATTGCCAGCAACTACTCCCCACGTTTTAAACGGATGTTCACCTATTACCTTAATGCCTGTGCCGGCGCCTTCCGCTCCCGTGACATCCAGTTATGGCAGGTGGTGTTCACTCACGGCACTGAAGGTGGGTTGCGCGTACCGCGTTAATTCGGTACGCCCAGCAGTTGCAGGGCGTTGTCTGAATTTGTTTACTGACTATAATTAGTGACAAATTCATTTACCACAACGCCCTGGCTGCCAATGAACTCAGTGCTAATTATTGTTCCCGATGGGGGCATGTTATTTGAATCTGTCGGGGTAACCGACATCCTGATGCAGGCCAACGAACGTAGTGCCTGTAGTGGCCTGGCGCAAGCGCCATACCAGGTCACCATTGCCACTACCCAAATGCATAAAGCAGTGCATGGCCGTTCCGGGCTGACATTGCTGGCTGATGCCCGGCTGACAGAGCTGGATCCCCGGGAATCACGCGGCACGATAATGGTCACCGGGCGTGGTGTGGATGCAGAGGAAGACGATGCAGTCGCCAGCTGGTTACGCATGGCGGCACCGTATACACAACGTATCGCTTCTGTGTGTGGTGGTGCGTTACTCCTGGCGATGGCGGGTGTGTTGAACGGGCGTCGGGCCACGACACACTGGCGGCTGCTGGATTATATGGCGCAAACCTGGCCGGATATTACTGTTGAGCGCGGGCCAATATATGTTCAGGACGGCCCGGTATGGACATCAGCCGGTGTCAGCTCTGGCTTTGATCTCACTCTGGCGCTGGTGGAAGCGGACATGGGGCATGCCATTGCCCGAGAAGTGGCGCAGGATATGGTGATGTACCTGCGCCGCCCGGGTGGGCAAAGCCAGTTCAGCCGCTACTTGCCAGCCAGAGCCGCAAAGCCCGGGCCCATTCGCGATTTACAGGACTGGATTCAGGGCAACCTGGCTGAAAACTTGTCTGTGGAAAAGCTGGCGGAATCCCTGGCAATGAGCCCGCGTAACTTTAACCGGGTATTTTTACGGGAAACGGGCACCAGCCCGGCAAAATATGTTGAGCATGTCCGGCTGGATGCTGCCCGTGAGTGCCTGGAACGCACGCGCGAAGGAATTGAGCAAATCGCATTACAGACTGGTTTTGGTTCAGGAATCAACTTGCGCCGCGTTTTTGAACGCCATTTACAGGTTGCCCCCACAACTTACCGCGAACGCTTTTATGCCAGCACGATGGCTGAAATTGATCGTTAAATGTCATATTCGCCAGTCGCCGTACTCAGTACAGTAGTTAACAGAAACTGACTGAGGAGGTGTTTATGGTTAAGGTAGGCATTAACGGATTTGGGCGTATTGGCCGCAATGTACTGCGCGCAGCTCTTGGCCAGGATGATTTCAACGTCGTCGCAATTAACGACCTGACCGACAGTGCCACGCTGGCGCATTTACTTAAATACGATTCCCTGATGGGGAAATTTCCGGTCAGCGTGGAATCTGAAGGTGATAACTTGTTGGTGGGTGGAAAACCTATTCGGGTTTTTGCCCACCGCGACCCGGCAGAGATCCCCTGGCATTCGCTGGATGTGGACATAGTCATTGAAGCCACTGGCTTTTTTACCGAAAAAAGCAAGGCAGAAGTGCATATCACCCACGGCGGCGCTAAACGTGTGATTATCTCGGCACCAGGAAAAAACGATGACATCACCATCGTGCTGGGGGTAAACGATACCCTGTATAACCCTGAAAAGCATCTTGTGGTCAGTAACGGTAGCTGCACGACCAATGGGCTGGCTCCCGCCGTGCAGGTACTGAACCAGGCGTTTGGTATTGAATACGGCATGATGAACACTACCCACGCTTATACCAACAGCCAGGCACTGCACGACCAGCCGGAAAAAGATTTGCGTGGTGCCCGTGCCGCTGCGTTGTCTATCGTGCCGTATTCCAGTGGCGCGGCAAAAGCAATTGGCAAGGTTATCCCAGAGCTTGATGGCCGGCTTACCGGGTACTCTTTGCGGGTGCCGGTGCCTGTGGTCTCAATTGTCGATTTAAGTGTCAACCTGAAACGGGATGTCACCGTAGAGGAAGTGAATGCCGCTTTCCGTGCAGCCGCCAGTGAAGGCCCGCTGAAAGGGATCCTTGGTTACAGTGATGAACCGCTGGTGTCCAGCGATTACCAGGGCGACCCGCGCTCTTCCATTATCGACGGGCTGTCTACCCTGGTTATTGGTGGGCGCATGGTGAAAGTCCTTGCCTGGTATGACAACGAATGGGGCTTTTCAAACCGCCTGGTAGACCTGGCACTGATGATGGCGCGCCTTGGGTTATAACGGGTTTATCCTTACTTTTTCCCGGTGCATTCAGCGCCGGGATTTGCTATTTTTCGCGGAATTTCTTAGCAAATCACGCAGAGTTCGTATCAATATCTCTTTACTGCGCCCGCGGCGGAAAATCAGGGAAAAAGGAGCCTGGTAACCATAATCGGTGGGTAACAGTGCCCGCAACCGTTGCTGCTTTACCCAGTTCAGTGCGTAATGTTCTGGTAAATACCCAATGTATTTTCCCGAGAGGATCAGCATCAGCTGTGCTTCCATACTTTCCACGCTGGCAAGGCTCTGTTTAAACCCTTTTTTGCCCAAATCTGCCGCGCTCCAGTAACTGCGTGTGACCATACGCATCTGGGAAATATGCGCCACTGTTGGGTGGCGCACCGTAAATAATTCATGCTGATCACTGCAATACAGCCAGTGTTGTTCACGGTACAGCGGGTGTGACACCACGCTGTTGCCTTGCAGCGAAAAGGTGCCAACAGCGATATCGAGTTCATTATTCAGAATGCCGTGTAACAGCGCATTCGGGTTTTTGATTTGCAGGTTAAGGTGAACCAGGGGAAACAGTTCACTGAACTGGGCAATGGCTTTACTGGCAGGAAGCATTGGGTCGGTAATCGTGGAGTCAATAATGCCCAGGTTCAGAGTGCCACTTTGTTCTCCGCGCAGTGACGCTGTGTAGCGGTCAAAATTTTCCAGTGTGTTCAGTAACGTCATACTCTGCTGTAAAAAGGCTTCACCTTTGGTTGTCAGCGCAAACCCGCCTCGCCCCCGGCGGCACAGCACAAAACCCAGCTTTTCTTCCAGCTCACTCATGTAATTACTGATAGCCGATACGGTTAAATTCAGCTCACCCTGAGCATTGGCAAACCCCTGGTGTTTGGCCACCGTAACAAAAATATGCACCAGCCTGAGATTGGGGAATTTCCCAGCAGCCATAAGCGATTACCTCTGTTTTATTCCATCAATTAGTTTTCCTTTTTCTAAACTAATTTTTTGCTTTTTGCTATTTTTTCATCCTTTCGCCCTGATGCACTATTTCCAGACACACCGGGGGCAGGGTTGCCTGCTTCGCTAACCAGGAGAAAGTGCTCATGGAGAAAGTGTATAACCAACCACAGGGTGGCAATGAAATGCCACGCTTTGCCGGGCGCGGCACCATGCTACGCCTGCCTTTCTGCGACAGCCCTGCTGGCCTGGATGCTGCGTTTGTCGGGATCCCTCTGGACGTGGGTACTTCACAACGTGCCGGAACCCGCTACGGGCCACGTAACATCCGCAATGAATCCGTGATGATTCGCCCGTACAACATGGCGACCGGAGCGGCTCCTTTTGATTCTTTGCAGGTTGGCGATATTGGCGATGTGCCGATTAACACCTACAGCCTGCTGAAATCTGTCGACATCATTGAAGATTTTTATACCCGGCTTAATGACTGGCCGCTTATCCCTCTCACTCTGGGCGGTGACCACACGTTAACGCTGCCCATTCTGCGCGCACTGGCGAAAAAACACGGCCCGGTGGGGCTGATTCATGTTGACGCCCATACCGACACCAATGACGACATGTTCGGCGAGAAAATCGCTCACGGCACCACTTTCCGCCGGGCGGTAGAAGAGGGCTTGCTGGATTGCCAGCGTGTTGTGCAAATCGGGCAACGTGCCCAGGGTTATGCCAGTGGTGATTTCCAGTGGGGGGTAGACCAGGGGTTCCGGCTGATTCCGGTTGAGCAGTGCTGGCATAAAAGCCTGTCACCCCTGATGGCGGAAGTTCGCCAACTGATGGGCGCGGGCCCGGTGTACCTCTCTTACGATATAGACAGCATCGACCCGGCCTGGGCACCTGGCACAGGCACTCCGGAAGTTGGTGGGCTCAGCGCCATTCAGGCACTGGAAATTGTTCGTGGTTGCCGGGGGTTAAACCTGATTGGCTGCGACCTGGTCGAAGTCTCTCCCCCTTACGATATTAGCGGTATGACTGCACAACTTGGCGCCAACTTGCTGTACGAAATGCTGTGTGTGTTGCCTGGTGTGCGTTATCAAGGAGAAACACGTCTGTGAATACTTTAACTTCAACGGATTACCCGCAGCCCCAAAGTGGTGACATTCCACGTTACAGCGGGCTGCCCACCTTTTTTCGCCTGCCATTTGGCGCACAAATTGCATCGCTGGATATTGGTGTGGTGGGCGTGCCCTGGGATGGCGGTACCACCAACCGGGCGGGAACCCGCCATGGGCCACGTGAGTTACGTAATGCCTCAAGCCTGGTGCGCCGGGTTCATCCGGTGACTTATCAGTCGCCTTACTCTCTGGCAAGAGTTGGTGACCTGGGCGATGTGCAGGTTAACCCGGTCGATGTGCAGGACAGCCTGGCGCGGATCGAAAACTATTACCGCACTCTGTATCAGCAGCAGGTTATGCCGCTGACAGCAGGCGGCGATCACCTGACTACATTGCCCATTCTGCGGGCGCTGGGGCGGGAACAGCCAGTGGGTATGATCCATTTTGATGCGCATTCCGATACCAACGATACCTATTTTGGTGGTGAACGCTTCACCCATGGCACGCCGTTTCGCCGTGCGGTGGAAGAGGGCGTGCTTGATCCCAAACGCACAGTGCAGATTGGTATTCGCGGCGCGCTGTTCAGTGAACATGACCACGACTGGGCCCGCGCCAATGGCATCACCATTATTCCCATGGAACAAGTGGCGCAAGAAGGTATGCACACTGTAATGGAGCGTGCCAGAGCCATTGTCGGGATGGAACCGACCTATATCAGTTTCGATATTGACGTGCTGGACCCGGTCTATGCACCCGGTACCGGAACACCAGAAATCGGTGGAATGACCACGCTTCAGGCACAGCAGGGTGTGCGCCTGTTGCAGGGGTTGAACTTAGTGGGCGCTGATGTTGTGGAAGTGGCACCGCCTTTTGATCAGGGCAACCTGACCAGCATGACCGGTGCCACCATGATGTTTGAATTACTTTGCCAGCTTGCCGATGCGCATCATCGGCGAATGACTTCTACAGGAGCAATGCGATGACTCAGGCTGTTTCTCTTCGTGGTGTATGTGTGGCCCTGGCGTTAATGGCGGGCCTGGGCTCGGTTTCTTCAGCGGCCAGTGCGGCCGATGGCACATTGAAACCGGGGGTGTTAAAAGTGGGGGTGGAAGTCGCTTACCCGCCGTTTGAATCCTGGCAGGACAATAAAATTGTTGGGTTCGATGCTGAGCTTGCACAATTACTCAGCCAGCAAATGGGGCTGAAACTGCAACTGGCAGATACCAAATTCAGTGGCCTGATCCTCGGGCTGAATGCCGACCGCCATGACACAGTCATTTCCGCACTGTATATCACGCCAGAGCGTACAGCCCAGGCCGATGCCATTCCTTACGCCGACACTGGCGCGTACATCATGGTGCGTAATGACAGCACCATTGAACCAAAAACAGAAAAAGACCTGTGTGGTGTCACTGTCGGGTTGCAGCAGGGCACTTCCTGGGTGAAAAAACTGCGTGAGCTTTCAGACAGCTACTGCAAAACCAGCGGTAAAGGCGCCATTACGGTGAAAGAATTCCCTACCGCGCCAGAAACCATGCAGGCCTTGCTGGCAGGACATGTTCAGGCCCAGGTGGATATCGCCGGTGCAGTCAGCATGTTTGCTGAACGCAGCCATGGCCGGGTGAAAATCACCTCACCCAACACCATTTACCCGCAAACTCTGGGTATCTATGTGAAAAAAGGCAATGACGCGCTGAAAGCCAGCCTGACTAAAGCCCTGGCAACTCTGCGCCAGAACGGGGAATACACCGCGTTACTGAAAAAATATGCCCGTTACGGCATTACGGATACCCAGGCCCGCTAATGGCAGGTGGTGTTAACCGGACAGGAGAGAGCAGCATATGACATTTAACTGGGCCTATTTCTTTTCACTTTTTTCGATGAATGCGTTTTGGCAGGCCTGTGTCACAGTGGTCGAATTAAGCGTGCTCTCCTGGCTGGCAGGCCTGGTACTGGGCTTTCTGATGGCCAGTGCCCGGCTGTCCGGGCCGGCCTGGCTGAAAAGTATCAGCCAGGTCTATATCTGGTTATTTCGCAGCGTACCCCTGCTGGTGCTGGTGGTGTTTGTCTATAACCTGCCGCAACTGTTCCCGGGCACAGGCGCTATTTTGGGCAACGCCTTTGTGGCTGGCCTGATAGCAACTGTGCTGGTGGAAACCGCGTACATGGCGGAAATCCACCGTGGCGGGTTACTCTCGGTGGCGAAAGGGCAGCACGAAGCGGGTCATGCTCTGGGGTTTGGCTATGTTGGCATTCAGCGCCTGGTGGTTATCCCACAGGCACTACGCATTGCGCTGCCATCTCTTATCAATGAATTTATTACCATTGTGAAGCAAACCTCTCTGGTGTCGGTTATCTCATTGCCTGAACTGCTGATGACCGGCCAGCGGTTATATGCTGAAAACTTTCTGGTGATGGAAACCCTGGCGGCAGTGGCGGTTTACTACGTGTTGATAGTCTCGGTCTTCAGCGTATTGTTCCAGCTTGTGGAGCGCCGGGTAAACGTACAGGCTAAAACGCCACAAACCCTGGCAGACGATCAGCTTGCCGCGTTACGTGAGCAGGCTCAACCTCTGGCATTGCGCCAGCCTGCAACCCAGCACGGCAGCCCTGATGCACTGCTGATGAAGGATATCCATAAAGCCTGGGGCCAGCATGAAGTACTGAAAGGTGTCGAGTTACGGGTGGCACCCGGCGAAGTGGTCAGCGTGATTGGTCCGTCTGGTTCAGGAAAAACCACATTGATCCGCACCATTAATGGTCTGGAAAATCTGGATAAAGGTGAGGTGGTGTTATTCGGTGAAGGGTTTATTCAGCCTGGTAACGCCCGTAACCGCAAGGCGGAGCAGCAAGGTATTCGCCGCATTGGTATGGTTTTTCAGGGGTTTAACCTGTTTCCCCACTACACCATTTTGCAGAACGTGATGCTGGCTCAGCGCTATCACCACCAACCCGAAAAAGAAACAGTACGCCGTGCCCAGGCACTGTGGTTGCTGGATAAAGTAGGCTTGCTGGCACATGTGAATAAGTACCCACACCAGTTATCAGGCGGGCAGCAACAGCGTGTGGCAATTGCCAGAGCACTGGCGTTGTCGCCGGATATCATGCTGTTTGATGAACCAACTTCGGCACTGGATCCGGAACGCGTGGGTGAAGTGCTGAAAGTCATCAGTGATCTTGCCCGGGAAGGCATGACGATGGTTATCGTGACTCACGAAATGGATTTTGCCCTGGCAATTTCGGACAGAGTGGTACTGATGAACCAGGGGAATATTCAGGCCGATGCCACACCGGCCCATATTCGTTGCGGAGATAACAACCCCGCTTTACAACGCATTCGCCAGTTTATGGGTGTGAATGCTGCTGAAGTGGCCTGAAGTCTTCTTCATACAGGCGGTACTCACAATCATCGTAATAGTGGCCATTCAGTAAATAGCTCTGTTTGGTCACTATTTCACAGCGAAACCCCGCCTTTTCCAGCAACTGAATGGAAGCCAGGTTCTCTTTGAGTGCCAGCGCACTGATTTTCTTTATGCCGGGCAGGTTGAGAGCAAACTGGCATACCGCAGACAGGGCTTCATACGCATAACCTTTGCCCCGTGCTTCCGGCAACAGGCTGTAACCCACCGCCGCGGTATCAGGCACCAGCCTGTTGATATTCAGGCCAATATCGCCCATTGCCTGAGGATTGTGCTGTTCACGAATAATAAAATAGCAGCCAGGCTCCTGGTTCAGCAGGCGTTCAAAACTTTGCCGAATACCGTCTTCACTATCAATTTCCGCCATGTATTTCATGACGTCCGGGTTTTGGCGCAGCGCCAGGTAAAATAGCCAGTCATTGGCATTGAGTGGCGTCAGTACCAGCCTGGTGGTGGTAAGTTTATTTTTCATCATGGCAATTACACATGGCAGAGTAATGGGAAGCAAAAAAAGCGCTGCCACCATACCACGTTTGCCCGGTTGTTGGTCTTGTGTTGTTGTGGTGTCCCGGTTTTTTTAGGGCACATCGTGAGTTGTGGTGGAAAGTTGCGCCCTGTGCTGGCGTAACCAAACCACAATACCAATGACTGCGGCGATGATACCGGCTGCCGCACCGATTCCCATCGCACTGCGCGCACCATAGTGGTCCGCCACCCAGCCCACAATTGGCGCGCCGATCGGCGTCCCGCCCATGGCAATACAGATACGCAGTGCCATCACCCTCCCACGCATGCTGGATTCAGTGGTAAGTTGTACCAGACTATTCGAGGTATTCATAAAGGTCAGCGAGGCAACCCCGGTTATGCCCAGCATCGCCGCAAACCACCAGTACCCCGGAGCTACAGCCGCCAGGATGCAACCTGCGCCAAAGAAACCGGCTCCCAGAATTAAGGTGGTAAAGCGCGGTCTTTCGCGCCCGGCGCACATCAGAGCACCCAGCAGAGTGCCACACGCCATAACCGAAGAGAGCAAACCAAAACCACGGGCATCGGTATGAAATACACTGACGGCCATTGTCGAAATATAAATCGGAAAGTTAAGGCCGAATGTGCCAATAAAAAACAGCATCAGCAGAATGGCTTTCAGATCTGGCCGGCCTTTTACATAGCGCAACCCCTCAACAAAACTGCCTTTCTTGCGTGCTGCCCGCACCTGGGGGTAGAGCTTATCTGCCTGCAGAAACAGCAGTGAAATCAGCACAGCGATAAACGACAGCCCGTTCAGCGCAAACGCCCAACCGGTGCCTACCGCGGCAATCACCAGCCCGGAAACGGCGGGGCCAATCATCCGCGCCGAATTAAACGAGGTAGAGTTGAGTGCTACTGCATTGGGTAAATCGTTATCGCCAACCAGTTCAGCAACAAAGGTTTGCCTTGCCGGGGCATCGAACGCGTTGGCTGTACCAAATAAAAACGCGAAGACATAAACATGCCACAACTGAACCAGGCCAGTAATGGTCAGCACACCAAGCCCCAGCGCCAGGATGCCCATAATCGCCTGGGTGGTCAGCAACAATTTCCGCTGGTTAAAGTAATCCGCTGCAAAACCGGTCCACGGCAGGAACAATAGCGGTGGGGCAAACTGCAATGCCATAACGACGCCAACAGCCGAAGCATTATGGTCTGTCAGTTGCGTTAAGACTATCCAGTCCTGCGCCACACGCTGCACCCAGGTGCCAATATTTGACACAAAGGCACCGCAGGCCCAAATACGGTAATTGGTATTGCGAAATGAACGAAAAATCGTGGTGACTGACATAGCGACCTGTACTTAGCAATCAGTTTCTGGGGAAGAAGGCCGGTTGATTATTTTCCGTCACTGGCATCATCGGTCAGCCGGTTAATCAGGCTGATGGCCTGGGAAAGCGTTTCTTGTTCATCCGCACTGAGAGACGCTGAAATCGAACGGGTTAACCAGTCCTTACGCAGTGCCCGGCGCGGCATCACCCACTCATACCAGGCATCAGTCAGCGAAAGTAATGTCTGGCGCCCGTCATTTGGGTCCGGGCTGCCGGTGATGAAACCGGCTGCCATCAGGCTGTTAACAATGGCTGCCATTGATTGTGGTCGGATACCTTCAGAACGGGCCAGCGCAGAAACGGTTTCTGCTCCCTCGTTTTCCAGGTGATGCAGTACGGCCAGTTGTGAAGCAGAAAGCTCGCTCAAAGTGGATTGCTGGCGTAAGCGGCGGCGGAGTTTGCGCATTGCCGTTTGCAGAGACTGGGCCAGCATGGCGCTTTGTTCTGAAGGGATGGGTGTATTCATGTGTATTTCACTGTCAGTTAGTTGTGTTCTTCATACTTCAAATTATCTACAGCTAAACTGTACAGCTAAACTGAAGAGTTTACCTGTATAAAAAAACAAAACCGCACGGAATGCCTCATGCGGTTTTGGGCGTGATAATGTAAAAAGGCCGGGAAACCTGTGATTTTCCCGGCAAAGCTCTGCGTTATTGACTTGTTATTATTAGAATGTTTCCCAGTTTTCCCCGGTGTTGGCGGTAATCGCCTTCACGCCCTGGGTCGGTTTTAGCGCCGGCTTTCTCACTTCAGAATTCGTTTTGGCGGTATAGCTGCTGCCAAGGTCAAACACCGCAATCGCACCAGTCAGATGTTCTGCTTCCATCTCCAGCGCAGCGGCACTGGTGGCAGCCTGCTGAACCTGGGCAGCGTTCTGTTGGGTGACGCTATCCATCGCGTTCATCGCCTGGCCAATTTGGTCGATACCGCGAGACTGTTCATCAGAGGCGACGGAGATTTCGCCCATCAATTCGCGAACCCGGCTGACAGAAGCAATGATGGTTTCCATCGCTTTACCCGCTTCCTGTACCTGGCCTGCACCGGCGGTAACCCGGCTGACAGATTCACTGATTAAGCCTTCAATCTCTTTTGCAGCCTGCGCACTGCGCTGGGCCAGAGAGCGCACTTCGCTGGCGACGACGGCAAAACCACGCCCTTGTTCACCTGCTCTGGCTGCTTCAACAGCCGCATTCAGTGCCAGAATATTGGTCTGGAACGAGATGCTGTTAATCACACTGGTGATATCAGCGATTTTTTGCGAACTTTCGGAAATCCCTGCCATGGTTTTCACCACAGTATTGGTGATTTCACCGCCTTTTTGGGCAATCCCCTGGGCTTCATCGGTTAACTGGCGTGCCTGGTGTACGTTTTCCGCGTTGTTTTTCACGGTGGAAGTCAGTTCTTCCATACTGGCGGCAGTCTGTTGCAGCGCCGCTGCCTGCTGGTCGGTACGGCCAGAGAGTTCTTCGTTACCTTTGCGGATCTGGCTGGTGCTGGTGTAAATGGTTCCAGAGCTGTCGCGGATTACGGTAACCGTATCGCGCAGGCTGTCTTGCATACTGCGAATGTAGGGAATCAGTTGCCCGGCGCAGTTGCGGCCAAAGTCATCAATATTATGTTGCAACTGGCCTGCAGTTAAACGTTCCAGGTGCCGTTTGATGATGCCAACAGGGCGCACCAGGTAAGCGACCAGGTAACGGTCAGTGAGAAACAGTGTGATAATCCCCGCCACCAGGGCAGCCAGCAGAATAAAGCGGTTATTGGTAATGTGGTCCTGAGCTTGCTGAACCATGCCACCTGACTGAATGGCCTGGGTGTATTTTTCAGCAGTAGCGCCAAACTGCACACTCAATGGTGGGTATACGTGGCGAAATGTCTGGCGGAAACTGTCCATATTATTCGCCTGGGCATTTTGCAACATAGGGGCGATAGTATTAAGCAGGGTTTCCCAGTCATTAACCATCTGCTGTACCAGAGCGTCATCTATACCCGGGTGCTGGCTCTGGCGAAACTGTGCCAGCATATCCTGGCTGATTTTCAGTGCCTTACCTGCGGAAACAAAGGTTTTCTCTGCATTTGCCTCATCGCCAGACTGGCGGAAGTCTACCGCGCGTAACATACGCGTCATGGTACGGAAGTACTGGTCATTGCCTTTAACCAGCATGGCATAAGTGTGTTTTTGTACCGAGTTCTGTTCCAGTAAGTGGCTTACATCAGTAAAGTTTTTCAGGGTTAACGTGGTTGCCACACCCCAAATTAAGGTGAACACGGCAAGGATAATCAACAACATTTTTCTGACGGTAATATCTTTTAAGATCTGCATAATTGGCTCCGGATAATCAGTGTGGTTATCCACAGTGGAAAATAAATGGCCAACATGAGACTGGCTTTGCGTTATTTGAAATTCAATTTCAAAAATATCCTGTCATGTGTGTTACGCAGAGTAGTTTACTATTAAGCCAGACACAGGTTTTGGTAATAAAATTCAGTCGCAATTAAATATGTCAAAGGTCACTAAATACAACAATAAAGTGTGTTTGGTACTCCTTGCTGCATGGTGATTAATATACCCTGGATTACTTAAAATAGTCTTAATTTATTTGTAGCATTTAAATGTATTGATCACGTTTTCTTCGCTTATTTTTTAAATAATTACTAATAAAATTAATGGGATTGCTTTGATCTGATCTGTTATAAGTAATGGCGTGTACCCCTCCAGAGGTATCCTGTTAATACTTCAGTGTATGCGTGCTGTTCTTTTTATAATTGTATTAATACTGGTATTTTTATTGTGGTTTATTTTTTACTTAACGCAAATAAATAATACCGGAATAATTAATATAACCACAGCCTGGAGATATTTCTCATGGGCAGGGGGGGAGGGTATTCACATGGGGGTGAAAAATAGCACTAACTTGACCGTAGCCGGGATACGCTTACTGCGATTTCTGCTAATTTATCTCCCTTAAGGTATTTCTTGCTTGCAACCTGCACAGAGAAAGCGTCAGATACCTGAGCCCATTTAGCCGGCGCGGGGCGAGCCTGGTTGTAAACAGGCAAACCGGCATTTCCCGGCGGTTCCCTCCCGTACCAGTCACCGCCGCGTATTGAATCTTGAGAAGGTAACCATCATGGCGAAAGTGACATTTCTTGGCACCGGGGCAATGGGTAGCCGTATGGCAATGAACTTACTGAAAGCCGGGCATGATGTAACGGTGTGGAACCGCACCCCGGAAACCGCAGCACCTTTAGTTGATGCCGGGGCCTGCCAGGCTTTTACGCCACGAGAAGCCGTTGAACAGGCTGGTGTGATAATTTCGGTATTGCGTGATGATGACGCTTCCCGGGAAGTGTGGCTTAACCCCGAATGGGGCGCACTTGCGGGTATGCCTGCCAGTGCTATCGCTATTGAAAGTAGCACGCTGACTGTGGCCTGGGTGCGTGAACTGGCACAGATAATGTCTTCCCGCGACCGCCCGTTTCTTGAAGCCCCGGTTTCCGGTTCACGCCCCCAGGCCGATAATGCCAGCCTTATCTATTTTGTGGGCGGCTATGAAGGCTATGTCGATCATGTCCGTTCTTTATTATTACAAATGGGGTCCGATGTATTTTATGTCGGGAGCCACGGTGCGGCGGCAATGAGTAAGCTGGCGACCAACACGCTGATGGGGGTGCAGGTTGCCGCGCTGGCGGAAACTATCGCTATTCTGATTCGTGAAGGGGTGGATGTTGCCCGCGTGCTGGATGCTGTTGCAGGCACGGCTTCCTGGAGCCCAATGGCTGGCCGGGTCGCCCAGTCTATGCTGGCCCAGCAGTTTGCCCCGTTGTTCCCGGTGGAACTGATAGAAAAAGACCTGGATTACATGTTGCGCTCGGCCGATGAACAAGCCCCGGCAATGCCCGCAATCAGTGGGGCGCGTGATGCGTTCCGTGAAGCCATGGCGCAAGGCCTGGGTGAAGAGGATATGAGCGGCGTGGTGCGTTTATTCGTGAAATAAGCAAGGCGCATTAACCTGGTGGCACACCAGTGCCACCGGCCCGGCTGGTGAATATCAATTGTGCGTACGGAATGCCAAAGACGGGAAACTGGAGCGCGTAACTGCTGGCACAGCACGGTAATTTTCTTGCCCATTAACCCCCGGGTCTTCACTGGTAATCAGTGTCCAGGCATTGGCGGTATCCAGTACTGCACAAATCAACGCATTATTCAGTGCATGGCCTGATTTATACGCGCTGAAATGGCCCAGCAGGTTGTGCCCACCGGCAAACAGGTCGCCCACCGCATCCAGCATTTTATGGCGCACCAGCTCGTTCGGGTAACGCAGGCCATCCGGGTTTACTACCTTGAATTCATCCAGACCAATGGCGTTGTCCAGGCTTGCTCCCAGGCTCAACCCCTGTTTCTGCAAGTATTCAATATCTTTGATAAAACCAAAGGTACGTGCCCGTGACAGTTCAGCCACATAACGTTCCGGAGTCAGTTGTAATGCAAACTGGCAGGTATCGGCAGCAATGGCCGGGTGGTTAAACTCAATGGTGAAATCCAGGCTAAAACCGGTGCCAGGTTCCAGCATGGCCCATTTGTCGCCATCTGTTACTCGCACAGGTTTAGTAATTTTCAGGAAGGATTTTGCTTCCTGCTGGTCCTGAACACCGGCCTGGAGCAGCAGGTACACGAACGGGTTGGAGCTCCCGTCCATAATCGGCACCTCGGCGGCATCCAGTTCGACATACAGGTTATCAATACCTAACCCGGCAATGGCGGAAGAGAGGTGTTCGATAGTCGAAATGCGTACACCGTTATCATTGAATAAATTGGTAGCGAGAACGGCATCTTTAATCCGATGTGCGCGTAACGGGATCTCTTCGGCAGGGGAAAGATCGACACGGCGAAACACAACACCTGTGTTAACTGGTGCCGGAGAGAGTTTCATATGCACTTTTTTCCCACTGTGCAGACCAATCCCAGTGGTTTCAATATGCTGGCTAATTGTTTTTTGTTTTAACATGGCAGTTTGGCAATGCACGAAAACGTCATTATACGCAATTAAGGATATCCCTGGGAACATCACTTTTTCGGTGGAGCACAATAACCACCAGGCCTGTACAGGGTTACCCGCCGGAGCATTAAGAATAGGCCATGATTATGAGGGAAATTTGCAGTGAGCGTGTAGATTATGCCACTTTTTTCGCGCCGGGTACTTTATGGTTTTACGCCGGGTGCAGCACAAGGAATGGCTGTGTGTGGGTGGTTTTCAAACAGCAATCAATGGCTAACAGACTGTGGCGGGTAAAAAATAAGCAGTGCAGGCTGAAGCTGAGCTTCACAGCCACACCGCTTATTTTTCCCAACACCGGTTTGGTCATCGCGCCGACTGAATCAGGGGGCTTTTATTACCGCCTGCTGGGCAACCACCGCGGCTTTTTGCTGCATACGGTTTTGCATCTGGTCGATAATGACCGCAATAATAATGACCAGGCCTTTAATCACCATTTGCCAGAACTCGCTGACGCCCATCATTACCAGGCCATCAGCGAGAAAACCAATAACAAACGCGCCAATTAACGTACCCAGAATGGTACCTCGCCCACCTGCCAGCGATGTCCCCCCGAGTACCACTGCGGCAATGGCATTCATTTCAAACGCTGTCCCGTTTGCTGGGTGGCTGGCCAGTAATTGGGCGGAGACCACAATCCCGGCGATGGCTGCACAAAAACCCGATAAGGTATACACCCACACTTTTACCTGGCGGACTTTAACACCAGAGAGCTCGGCTGCGCGTTCATTATCGCCAATAGCATAGACATGGCGGCCAAAGGGCAGGCGGCGGGCCACGTAAGCAATGGCGATGGCAAGAACAATCATTATCCAGATGGCCCACGGAATACCCAGTAATGTGCCAGAGCCGATTTCGTCAAACCCTGTGTTGCCCAGCAACGGGTTGCCTTCCAGCCCCGGGAAGGTTTGCCCACCCGAGGTCAGCATAGCCGCACCACGCAGCACATACATAGTGCCCAGCGTGCAAATAAAAGGCGCGACATTATAGCGGGTGATTATCCAGCCATTAATTGCGCCAATAAATGCACCAATCAGTAAGACAACAGGGACGATGACCCAGACACTGGGAAAGATAGCAATGCCAAACATTGGCAGAACGATACCTTTGGTTATCAGCCAGCCAGCTATCATTCCGCACAAACCGAGAGTGGCACCAATGGAAAGGTCAATGCCCGCCGTGATGATGACAAAGGTAATCCCCAGAGCCAGAAACGCATTGATAGCAATATGCTTAATCATAATGACCAGGCTGCCGGTTGCCAGAAAGCCAGGTACGGTTAACGTAAAAAAGCCGACAATTAAAAACAACGCAATAAACGTGCGCAGTTTCAGTGCCAGTAACAGTAACCCTTCACGGGAGCGGGAAGGTGAAAGTGTTGGTGTGGCTAATGTTTCGGAAGATGTTGTTTTCATTTCAGAACCCCTGAGCACTTGCGCTAACCAGAGCTGCTTCTTCAGCCTGATTGCGGGGAATGTTGGCAGTAAGCTTGCCACCGGACATAACAAGAATACGGTCTGACACAGACATGATTTCTTTCAGATCAGAGGTTGAGAAGATAACCGCGATACCCTGTTCAGATAAGTTGACCATCATGCGAAAGACATCGGCTTTGGCACCAATATCAATCCCGCGTGTGGGTTCATCCAGTAACAGCACTTTGGGGTTGGTCAGCAAGGCACGGCCAATCACCACTTTTTGCTGGTTTCCTCCGCTCAGTGCCTGTATTTCTACTTCCGGAGAAGAAACTTTAATGGATAAATTGCCAATGGTACTGGCAACCACCGCGGCTTCTTCTTTAGTGGCAATGGCGAAGTGTTTTTGCAGGCGACGCCACAGGCTGGCTATAGTCAGGTTCGTTGCTACCGATGACACCGGGAAAATACCGGTTCGTTTCCGGTCTTCAGGCACCATGCTCATTCCCATTCGAATACGCTCTGCGGTACTGAGCCGCTGGGGGACGGGTTTACTGTCCAGCCAGAGCCTGCCATGGTAAGTGCGCTCAGCGCCCAGCAGGCATTCGAACAACTCTGTTCTTCCTGCGCCCATCAGGCCATAAATACCGACAATTTCCCCGGCCTTAATCGACAGACTGACGTCATCCACCACTTTATGGCCCAGAGAATTGACGCAGGTAATATGCTCCGCTTCAAGCACCGGCGCGCCAAAGGTTCTTTCTTCCGGCAAAAAGCGTGATACAGGCTCACTTCCCAGCATTTCGCGCACAATCCATGGTACGTCGATGTCGCAAACTTTCGCTTCCGCCTGAAATTTTCCATCGCGCAGAATCGTAATGACATCGCCAATCGCCATCAGCTCTTCAAGGCGGTGGGAAATATAGATGATGGAAACGCCCTGGCGCGTCAGTTCACGGATAACCCGGAACAAAATACTGACTTCTGTTTTGCTCAACGCCGAGGTGGGTTCATCCAGAATCAAAATATCCGCGTTTTCTGCCAGTGCCTTGGCAATTTCCACCAGTTGCTGCTGGCCAACTTTCAGGTTCCCGACCAGTTCGCGCGGTGAAATAGGCTGATCAAGGCGCGCAAGTAATTGCTGAGCAATCTCCTCCTGTTCTGCTTCCCGGATAGGGGTCAGCCCGGACTGGTGTTCGCGGCCGAGAAAAATGTTTTCCGCCACTGTCAGGTTTTCAAACAGGTTCAGCTCCTGGTGAACCATACCAATACCTTTGGCGGCGGCATCCCGGGTGTTGGCGAAGTGAACCGGTTCGTTGTTGAGAAATATTTCCCCGGCACTGGGTGGCTGAACCCCGGCAAGGATCTTCATCAGTGTTGATTTCCCGGCACCATTTTCGCCAATAATCACATTGACCTTACCGCGCCAGACGTTGTAATTGACGTTATCCAGGGCAATAGTGCCAGGGAAAACCCGGGAGATACCCCGGGTGCGTAAAATGATGTCATCCTGGTGTAATGCGTTCATTGCGCGGCCTCTTCAGTTAAGCTGAGCGCCACTGCGTCCGTGACTTTACCCTGAGCAATGGTCACAGCCAGCAATGCGCTAACCTGTTTCCCCATCCATGCCGTATCTACCTGCGGTAAGTGGCTTGCGGCTTCACGGTTATAGGCTTTGGAAAGCTGAGCGAACTGCACCTGATTTGTGAAATCCTCAAACTGGAACCCTGCCGCATCACGGATAGTGTTACCGCGAATAACCGGGCCAATTTGCACCAGAAGAGGCTTAGCATCGACCATAATGGTTATCTTCTTCTCCCGCTCATTCTGGGTGTCTTCACCAGTTACCGGTCCTGTCACCCGCAAGAAATAACTCTGCTTGCTGCCCGGCGAAGCAGACAAACTGGAGATGAATGCCGGTGTATCCAGAGCCTTGTCCTGTGCCGCCTGCACTACACGGCTTTGCCAGGTTTGCTGAGCAATTTGCTGGGGAGTCATGTTGTCATACCCAGGCGCACTGTCTGCGGCTTTTGGCAACATGGGGTTCCCATTGGCATCCAGTTTCACTACATCACAGGCTGTCAGTAACAGGATTGCGCAGGCTGCCAGCACATTTCCCCATCGTTTGAGTGACATAAAACCTCCACCCGGTTATTTGCTCAGGTTGAATAAACTGAGTTTTTTCGCATTAGAGGAATCAATCAGAACGCAGTCCATCAATTGCTTTTCTGTTTTTTCCGCTTTGCCATGAGTGAGGTAATAGTCGGCCTGTGAAACAGCCATTTGTGCCTGCTGCCAGCCAGGTTGCAGCACGGTTGCTTTGATATTGCCATTATTGACAATGGAGTCGCGCACATAGTCGCTGCCATCAAACCCAACTACGATGACATTCGTTTTCCCGGCTGCTTTCAGTGCCGCTTCAGCACCCAGCGCCATGGTGTCGTTACCGGAAATCACACCCACAATATTGGGGTTGGTTTGCAGAATGGATTCCATGCGAGTGAAGGCCTCTGTCTGGCTCCAGTTAGCACTTTGTTGTGCCACCATCTTCATGTCCGGGTAATCATCCAGCACGTCATGGTAACCCTGGGAACGGACGTGGGCATTGGTATCCGATTCACGGCCGAGCAGCTCAACATATTCGCCTTTACCATTAAGCAGTTTGGCGAATTTCTCTGCACCTAACTGCGCGCCCTGGTAGTTATTGGAAACAATTTGGGCAACGGCTACGCCAGTTTTATTTACTTCCCGGTCAATAAGAAATGCCGGAACGCCTGCCGCTTTTGCTTTCTCAAGCGGCCCAATAGTGGCATCTGCCCCGGCATTATCCAGAATGATGGCTTTGGCCTTACGGGCAATAGCGGTTTCAATTAACTGGTTTTGTTTATTTACATCATCATCATGAGAGGCAACCAGGGTGGTGTAACCCAGTGCTTTGGCTTTTTCCGCCGCACCATCTGCTTCAGCCTTGAAGAAGGGGTTGTCGTGAGAAGGGGTAATAATGGCGATAAGGCCTTTATCTGCAGCGTGAGCCAGGCCTGAAGCGCCAATCAGAGCAGCCATAATCAGGGTAGTACGTAGGGTCAGTTTCATCTTTATCTCCACATTGAATATATATTCAATAATGATTTATTATTCAAGGTAACCATAATTCGCCGTTTAAAAACTGTCTACTGACTTACAGCGCGAATTTCTTAAAAAGAGAAAAGGATCACGATCCGGGGATTACCAGACGCTGGCATTAATGCCGTTAAGGCAGGCAGGTTTTTGATTTTTTATGAATTAAAACAGATTGATAGAGTGGTTGTTTTGGCCGCCCGCCGCCCCGGGGAAGGGCAGCAGGCCGGTTATCAGGCCTGCCAGAGCGCTCTGGCTGTGGCAAAATCGGTTATCAGTACGTCAATGTACTGCCCGCGTAATGCACCACGAATGGCATGGCATTTTTCTGGCCCTCCAGCCAGCGCAATCACATGTTTACAGGCATGCACCTGGTTCAGTTCCATGCCAATCACCGGGTCTTCCTCTGGTGACAGTACTGGCTTGCCATCGGCATCGTAGTAGTGCAGGCAGATATCCCCCACGGCCCCGCGCGCAGCCAGTAACTGGAGCATTTCTTCGTTGTAATAGTTTCCGGAGTTTTTCAATAACTGCGAGGGTTCCAGTTCGCCAATGCCAACAATGGCGATATCAACGGCAGAAAATTTACTCACGGCTGCGGCGACATCGGGGCTGCTCATCAACCGTGCCCGCTCTTCCACTGAATGCTCAATACTTTGAGAAGGCAGTAACCAGGCGGGGCAGGAGAGATGCGCAGCAAGTTGCTGGGTCAGGATAGTTGCCTGAACATTGCCATTTGGCCCTACGCCCCCAAGTAGCTGAATAACCCCCTGAGCGCGAACACTTTGCGGGTGCATTTCATCAACCATGCAACGAATGGTGCTGCTCCAGGAAGAAATGCCCACCATATCTTCCGGGCGAATACGGGTTTCTACATAGTGCGCGGCAGCGCTACCAATGGCATGCTTAATTTGAGCGGCGGTGGCCTCTTCACCTGCATCGACAATAATGGCCTGGCTCAGGGCGTATTTCTGCTCAAGGGATTTTTCCAGCTCAACAAAAATATTGGTGGGCTGAACTACGGTGATTTTCACCAGGCCTTCCTTCTGGCAGCGCGTCAGGGCGCGCGAGACAAAGGATTGCGACAGGTGCAGCAAAGAGGCAATCTCAGATTGCTTTTTATTCTCGCTGTAATAAAGCGTCGCGATTTTTACCAGCAGACGCTGATCATCCTGCTTCGACATGGCATTCCCCTTGATTTACTTGATGGTATTTTTATTCATTGCTGCATAGATAACAAGCCGTTGTCCAAAACGGGCCCGTTTTCAAATGTGATCATTTTCTCTTTTTGCTAACTTTCGCGTGCTGGTGGATAGACAAATGCCAGCAAGCGGCATACGCTGTTATTGAATATTAAGTCATGTATGAATATATATTCAATGGCATTCTCACTTAAGTCTTACGGATATGTTCGGGGAAAACCGTCTTTTTTATATCTTCCTTGAATAAATATTCCATAAAGACTAAAAATTCACGAGGTACAGATATGAACCCCTTTAAGCTCTCTGTAGATGCGCTGGAGAAAAAGGCCCGGGCGATTCGCCGCCGAATCATTGTGTTGAATGCAGAAAGCCCGGCTGGTGGCCATACAGGTGCAGACCTTTCCCAGGTGGAATTACTGACTGCGCTGTATTTCCGCATTCTTAACTGTTCACCCTCACAGCAAGACAGCGAGACGCGGGATATTTATATCCAGTCGAAAGGGCATGCGGTTGGTGGCTATTACTGTGTTCTGGCGGAAGCCGGATTTATCCCGGTTGACTGGCTGGCAACTTACCAGCACGCCGATTCACATTTACCAGGGCACCCGGTACGCCATAAAACGCCGGGTGTGGAACTGAATACCGGTGCGCTGGGCCACGGTTTACCCGTTGCGGTGGGCCTGGCGTTAGCTGCCAAACGCAGCCACAGCCCGCGCCGGGTATTTGTCGTTACTGGTGATGGCGAACTGGCGGAAGGCAGTAACTGGGAAGCGGCGCTGGTGGCGGCTCATTACGGGCTGGATAACCTGATTATCATCAATGACAAAAATAACCTGCAGCTCGCAGGTTCAACCAAAGAAATCATGAATACCGACCCGCTGGATGAGAAATGGCGTGCCTTTGGCATGGCTGTGACTTCGTGCCAGGGGAATGACATGGCTGATGTTGTCGCGACTCTGGAAGGATTAAAGCCAGAAGGCAAACCCCATGTCGTTATTGCTAATACCACGAAAGGTGCCGGGATTTCTTTTATTCAGGGCCGGGCTGAATGGCACCACCGTGTACCAAAAGGCGAAGAGATCCAACTGGCACTTGAGGAGTTAAAAGATGAGTAATAGTGAACATTTAGCCACGGTAATGGTTAACGCCTTTATTGACGCCGTTGACCGGGGGGTAGACCTGGTGCCGGTTGTGGCAGATTCAACCTCGACGGCAAAAATTGCGCCTTTTATTCAAAAATTCCCGGGGCGCCTGGTGAATGTTGGCATCGCAGAACAAACGCTGGTGGGTGCCGCCGCAGGGCTGGCACTGGGGGGGAAAGTTGCCGCCACCTGCAATGCTGCACCATTTCTTATCTCGCGCGCTAACGAACAAATAAAGGTGGATGTTTGTTACAACAACACCAATGTGAAACTGTTCGGCCTGAATGCCGGGGCAAGTTACGGGCCATTAGCCAGCACACATCACAGTATTGATGATATCGCTGTTCTGCGGGGTTTCGGAAATATTGAGATTTATGCACCATCAAGCCCACGGGAATGCAGGCAGATTATCGATTATGCGCTGGCGCATGTAGGCCCGGTTTATATTCGCCTGGATGGTAAGGCATTGCCGGAATTACACGATGACAGCTACCAGTTCGAGCCAGGACGCATTGATGTGCTGCAGGAAGGCACCGATATCGCGCTGGTTGCTATGGGTTCCACAGTCTATGAAATCGTTGAGGCGGCAGCGCACCTGGCGGAACAGGGGATTCATGCCTGTGTCGTCAGTATTCCGTCTGTTCGCCCATGTGATACACAACAATTACTGAAGATACTGCGTTCCTGCAAGGCTGTTGTCAGTGCTGAAGAGCACAACATCAATGGCGGCGTGGGCAGCCTGGTGGCTGAAGTACTGGCCGAAGGTGGTTGTGCAATACCGCTGCGCCGCCTGGGAATTAAAGATGGCCAGTACGCGATTGCGGCAGACCGCAAAGCCACGCGTGCCTACCATGAAATTGACGCGGCGGGTATCGTGCGCCATGCCACCGCTCTGCTGGCACAGCAGCGCTAAAACAATAACAAGTGGGCGCATGCCCCGAACAGAACTCTTACTGGAGAAAGCTATGTCCCGAATTGCACAACAAATTACGATGGGCGTTATCATTGGTAACCGGGGGTTTTTCCCCAGCTACCTGGTGGCAGAAGCTCGCGAACAGGCGGTGGCGCTGTTTGCGCGCCTCGGTATCAGCACCGTGATGCTGGACGACACGCAAACTGAATTAGGCGGCGTTGAAACCCGCCAGGATGCGAAAGTGTGCGCTGAATTACTTAAAGCGCACAAAGACACGATTCAGGGCATAGTCGTGTTGTTGCCTAACTTCGGTGATGAAAAAGCAATCGCTGAAGCTATTCGTTTGTCGGGCCTGAATGTACCGGTGCTTGTCCAGGCGCAGGAAGATAATCTGGATAAAATGGGGCTGGCAACCCGCCGTGACAGCTTCTGCGGGAAAATCTCACTCTGTAATAACCTGCGCCAGTACAACATTCCCTTTACGCTGACTACGCAGCATGTCTGCGCGCTGGATGGTGAGGTATTCGCCCGTGACCTGCGCCAGTTTGAACAGGTCTGCCGGGTAGTTTCGGCAATGCGTAATGTGCGCGTCGGCGCGATTGGCGCCCGCCCGGCTGGCTTTAACACCGTGCGTTATAGTGAAAAATTACTGGAACGTATGGGGATCGCGGTTGAAACCCTCGATTTGTCAGAAGTCTTCACCCGTATTGGGCAACTGCGTGATGACGATATTCGCGTTGATGAAAAACGCCGTATCCTGCTTGATAACGCCGATGCCAGTGCCATCCCGGCAGATAAAATGCTCACCATGGCAAAACTGTTTGTCGTGATCAGCGAATGGACCACAGCAAACGATATTGATACCACCGCCATTCAGTGCTGGACATCACTCCAGGAAAATCTCGGCATCAACGTATGTTCTATTATGAGTGTGATGTCCGGGCAACTGATGCCCTCAGCCTGCGAAGTGGATGTGATGGGCGCGTTGTCTATGTATGCCCTTGCCAGTTGTAACCTCAACCCGGCTTCTATTGCAGACTGGAATAACAACTTCGGCGAAGACCGGGATAAATGTGTCCTGTTTCACTGCGGCAATTTCGCTGCAGCCAGCCTGGAATCACCCAAAATGGGCACCGCCGATATCATTGGCACCACTGTAGGGAAGGAGAATACCTGCGGTGCCGTTCATGGCCGCCTGAAAGCGGGCCCACTGACCTACTTCCGGTTGAGCACCGATGACCTGACTGGTGAAGTGAAAGCCTATGTGGGTGAAGCGCAATCAGTGAATGACCCACTTGATACCCCAGGGTGCCGCGCAGTTATTCAGGTTCCTCACCTTGAAACGTTGCTGGCCTGGATTTGCCGCCAGGGCTTTGAACACCATGTTGCGATGAACCACTCATCAAGCAGTGCAGTACTGGTGGAGGCGTTCACCCGCTATCTGGGTGTGAATACTTACCTGCATCAATAACCAGGCGTGCCGGTATTCATTTGATTTGGAGACGCATCATGTCGGTGAATAAGGGTGTCATCATTGCACTGGATGAAGGGACCACCAATACCAAAGCAATTGCGATTGATGCACAGGGGAAGATTGTTGCCAGCGCGTCGCGCGCGCTGAGCATCGAAACCCCCCATGAAGGCTGGGTACAACAATCAGGTGCATTATTGATTGAGGCATCGTTCGATGTTGTATCCCAGGTTTGCCAGGCGGTCGGTAGTGAGAATGTTGCAGCTCTGGCTATCAGCAACCAGCGAGAAACTGCACTGGGCTGGGAGCGGGCAACCGGCAAAGCCATTGGCCCGGCGATTACCTGGCAGTGTTCGCGCAGTGCCGGGTTTTGCCACAGCCTGCGGGATAACGGGCTGGAAGCGCGAATCAGGGAACTGACCGGGCTGCCTGTCGCCCCACTGTTCTCTGGTTCTAAAATGCGTTGGTTGCTCCAGTCAGTACCGGATGGCGAACAGCGTGCAGCCCGGGGAGAGATTTGTCTGGGCACAGTAGATAGCTGGCTGTTGTGGCATTTTACTGGCGGGCAGGCATTTTGTTGCGATGAGTCCAATGCTTCCCGTACCCAGCTTTTCAATGTGCATACCGCAGCGTGGGATGACGAGTTACTGAGTATTTTTTCGATTCCGCGTGGCGCTTTACCGGAAGTGAAGCCTTCCAGTGGGCTGTTTGGTTATACCCTCTGTCCGGGTGTATTACCTGACGGCATTCCCATTCTGGCTATGGCGGGTGATTCCCATGCTGCACTGTTTGCTCATACTCTGGGCGAGCCCGGGCGTGTGAAAGCCACCTACGGTACGGGTTCATCCGTGATGGCGCCGGTTAACCAGCCCGGTGCAGATGTGGCCTGCCTGGCAACCACTGTTGCCTGGCATGATGGCAGCCAGCGGGTTTATGCCCTGGAAGGGAATATTCCCCATACCGGGGATGCGGTGACCTGGATGGCCGAAAGTACCGGGTTAAGTGAGTTACCGGCAGAGGAGGTGCGCGACGCATTAAACCACTTACCTTCAACGGTGGATTCAACGCTCGGTGTTTATTTTGTGCCAGCGCTGACGGGCCTGGGCGCACCCTGGTGGAATGACCGGGCGCGTGGGTTGATTCAGGGTTTATCCCGCGGGGTTAAACGAGCACACCTGATTCGGGCGGCCCTGGAATCTATCGCTTACCAGGTGGCAGATGTGATTGATGCCATGCAACAGTGCCCGGGCTTCCAACTGCATACGTTGATGGTGGATGGCGGGCCGACTAAAAATGACTGGTTAATGCAATACCAGGCGGATTTACTCGGGTGCCCGGTTATGCGCAGCAATATTGCGGAGTTATCGGCAATGGGTGTGTCCTTGATGGCAAGGAAAGCCCTGCTTAACCTGGCAACCCAGGAACTGCGGGCATTTTTGCCGGAGCACATTGCGTTCCAGCCAGATATGGCGCGCCATGAGCGCCTGCAGGTGCGCTGGCAGGAATGGCACCAGGCCGTAGAGAGCACGCTGTGGGCATGCCGCCAGCCGCAGAATACGCCGGCTGCATCCTGCCCGCGGTAGTTGCTGTATGTTCCCACCAGGTTTGCGCTGTTGCAGCCTGGCGGGAACACCTTCCAGTTAACAGTCCTCAGGTTCAATAATGGCAAGTAATTGCCCGGCATCCACCCGCTGGCCCTGTTGGCGCTGCACTTTACGAACCTTACCCTGTACCGGGGAAACCACCGGGATCTCCATCTTCATGGATTCCAGCAGGCCAATCACCTGGCCGGTCTCAATGCTGTCGCCTTCGCTAACCATCCACTGCCAGATGCTGCCTGCCACCTGGCTTTCCACGCCATAACAGGCTTCCGGTATTGCATCATCGTCTGCCATCGCTGGAGCTTCTTCGGCAACATAGGTGAACTGTCCGTCAGCCCGCCAGCGAGCCAGTTCGTCATCGAAAGCGGCCTGACGTACCGCCTGGAAGTCTTCAATGCTCTGGGCTTCACTTGCCAGCCATTGCTGGTATTCCGCCAGGCTGAATTCACCTTCTTCGATACGCAGCGGTACTTCCCCCCAGGGGAAGCGTTCGCGCAACTGCATCAGTTCATCGTGGCTGACCGGGTAAAAACGGATTTGGTCAAAGAAGCGCAGCAGCCAGGGTTGGGTAAACTCGCGTGTTTGCCGGTCGCGGTTCCACATTTGAATTGTGCGGCCAACAAACTGGTAGCCCCCCGGGCCTTCCATGCCGTACACACACATATAAGCGCCGCCGATACCCACCGAGTTTTCCGCCGTCCAGGTGCGGGCAGGGTTATATTTAGTGGTCACCAGGCGGTGGCGTGGATCCAGTGGGGTGGCAACCGGAGCACCGAGATACACATCCCCCAGCCCCATCACCAGGTAACGGGCGTTGAACACAATGTCTTTCACCTCATCAATATGCTTCAGGCCGTTGATGCGCCGGATAAACTCAATATTGCTTGGGCACCAGGGGGCACCTGGGCGAACAGACTGGGTGTAGTGATCGATGGCCTTCTGGCAGGCTTCGTCATTCCAGCTTAAAGGTAACCACAGGGTGCGCGAAGGTACGCGCCCGTCGCGCAGGTCGCCCAGTTTTGCGTCTGCGGCTGTAATGGCGTTGATCAGCCTGTCGCGCGGTAACTTGTGCGGGTCGAAGTGAATCTGCAACGAGCGAATACCCGGTGTTAACTCCAGTTGCCCGGCAAGTGGCGCATTTTCCAGTTCCTGCATCAGGGCATGGACACGAAAACGCAGGGTAATGTCCAGGCGTTGCTCACCATATTCCACCAGTAAAAAGCGGTCACCTGCTGCCCGCAGGGTTAATTCTGGCATACCGTCGCGTGCCGGGTCCTGCAGCAATATGGGGGAAGGCAGTGCGTCGGGGCTGGCTTCTTGCCCGGTGGGCATTGCGCCAACTCCGCTCAGTGCATCTGCCGTGCTCAGTGTCACCGGTACAAACTGCACGCTGTCCCCGGCTTTAAGTTGCCCGAGCATCCATAAATCTGCATCTATAACCGTTGCCGGGCAGACAAACCCACCTAATGAAGGGCCGTCCGGGCCAAGGATAACCGGCATATCACCGGTGAAATCGACGGAGCCAAAAGCATAAGCATTGTCATGAATGTTTGACGGGTGCATACCCGCTTCACCGCCATCCGGTCTTGCCCAGTTTGGTTTCGGGCCAATCAGGCGAATACCGGTACGGCTGGAGTTATAGTGCACCTGCCAGCGTGCGGCAAAAAACGCGGCAATGTCGTCCGGGGTAAAGAATTCGGGCGCGCCATGCGGGCCATAAATCACCCTTAATTGCCAGTTGTTGCTGAGTTCTGGCATGGCAATATCTGTTGGTGTCGCGTTACTTCGCACTGCGGGGGCGGCCAGGTGCAGCACATCTCCGGTACGGAGTGCCCGCCCGGCGTGCCCGCCAAATTTACCTAAGGTAAACGTGCTGCGGCTACCCAGGTAATACGGGCAATCCAGGCCACCGGCAACCGCCAGGTAACTGCGGCAACCCGCGCCGTTAATTGCCCCCAGGCTCAGGGTTTGGCCACGTCCGACGCGGGTTACTTCACCCATCAACACGGGGGTGCCGTCCAGTGTGGCATCGAGAGTTGCCCCTGTCAGTACAACGGAGCAGGGCTGGTTAAATTTCAACACCGGTCCGCGCAGGGTGATTTCCAGCCCGGCGGCATCCGGGGCATTCCCCAGTAAGGTATTTGCCAGGCGAAATGAACGTGAATCGTAAGGGCCGGATGGGGGAACGCCCACATGCCAGTAGCCTGTCCGGCCCGGCATATCCTGAATTGTGGTCAACGTTCCGCCACTTAGTACATCCAGCGTGTTGGGTTGCCAGTGGATTTGGCTCAGCGTGGAAGTCAGCATGCGCCCGTCACGCACGGCAGGCTGCTGAAGAATATGCTGCAACCACGCCAGATTGGTTTCAATGCCATATAACCGGGTATCCGCCAGGGCGGTGTTCAGAGCGTTCAGCGCAGTGTCGCGGTCTGGCGCATGGGTAATGACTTTTGCCAGCATTGGGTCGTACAGCGGAGAAACCTCGGTGCCGGTCGCAATCCCGTGGTCGATGCGTAGCGTTGCGCCAGAAACCGAAGTGGGGAAGCTGACATCGCTTAATAACCCGGCAACGGGCTGGTAATCTTTTGCCGGGTTTTCGGCATACAGGCGCACCTGGATGGCATGACCATGGGGTTGGGTTTTCAGGCTGCTTAATGGCGCGAGTGTTCCCTGTGCCAGTTCCACCATCCAGCGCACAATATCCACGCCAAACACCATTTCAGTCACGCCATGTTCTACCTGCAGGCGGGTGTTCACTTCCAGAAAATAGAAACGGTCTGCTTCGGCGTCGTAGACATATTCTACAGTACCGGCACTGCGGTATTTCACGGCCTGGCACAGGCGGATGGCGGTCTGCTGGAGTGCCTGGCGTGTTGGTTCGCTCAGGTGCGGCGCCGGGGTTTCTTCAATAACTTTCTGGTTACGCCGTTGTGCGGAACAGTCACGCTCACCCAGCGCCAGTACATTGCCCTGGCCATCGCCAAATACCTGTACTTCAATATGGCGCGCCCGGGCAATAAATTTCTCCAGGAAAACACCGTCATCGGCAAAGTTATTGCCTGCCAGGCGTTTTACCCGTTCAAAGGCGGCCTGCAGTTCACTGGCGTCATTGCAGCGCTGCATACCGATACCACCACCACCAGCGGTGCTTTTCAGCATAACCGGGTAGCCAATTTCCAGCGCTGACTGGAGTGCGGCGTCACAGTTCGTCAGCAATGCACTGCCGGGCAACAGCGGAACCTGCTGCTGTTGCGCCAGTTCGCGCGCCCGGTGTTTCAGGCCAAAGGCGGCCATTTGCTCGGTGGTGGGGCCAAGGAACTGCACACCGGAGGCTGCGCAGGCGGCAACAAATTCGGCATTTTCACTTAAAAAACCATAACCCGGATGCACCGCCTGGGCGCCACTTTCACGGATAATGGCAAAGAGCTTTTCCTGGTTAAGGTAAGTTTCACGGACGTTGCCATCACCCAGCGACCAGGCTTCATCGGCCAGGCGCACATGGCCTGCATGCTTATCTGCTTCGGCATACACCGCGATGGCGGTAATACCCATCTGTTTCAGGGTACGGATAATTCGCACCGCGATTGCGCCACGGTTGGCAATAAGAATTCGGGTTAACATAAATCACTGGCCTCAGGCTATGCAGGTCGTCCTGCTTCAATCCTGGCGCGTCCTTGCGGGTCGTCCCGCAGCGCCCAACCTTACCAGACCGCGACTTCAACAGGAGTGGGGTGATAACCGTTGCAGGGGTTGTTAAGTTGTGGGCAGTTGGAAATCAGCACCAGTACATTCATGTGTGCTTCCAGTTCAACGTATTTTCCGGGTGCGGAAATGCCATCGGCAAACGTCAGGTCACCCTGTTCAGTAACGGGGACATTCATAAAAAAGTTGATGTTATGGGTGATGTCTCGCCGGGTCAGCCCGTATTCCGGGTGTTCGGCAACCGCCAGCATCCAGGAATCACGGCAGGCGTGCATATGGCGTTTTTCCAGGTCGTAACGCACAGTGTTACTTTCGGTAGCACAGGCGCCACCCAGGGTGTCATGGCGGCCGCAGGTATCAGCAACAATGGTCAGCATCGGGCGGTCTTCATTGGATCGCAACACACTGGCAGTTGTCAGAAACAGGTTCCCCTGGCCGCGCAGTGTGTCGGTTACGCTGTAGCGTTCGGCAGTGTCGTCGGCGTTAAAAAACAGGGTGTCGGCGGCCTGGTTGCCTTCCAGGTCCGTAATCCGTAAAACTTGCCCGGCTTCCATCCGGTACAGCCAGTAATCACCGGCCGGTACAGCCATGCGGTACAGTGCATCGCTGGTTACTCGTGGGCTGGTTTGCAACATGTTCAGACTCCTTCGCTCAGGTAATAGAGTTGGTTATTGCGCAGGCCGCGCTGGTTCTCTTCCCGTACCAGGCAGTGCTCTGCCAGTGGTTTGCGCTCACCATCAAGGGTGATCCCCAGAGAAGCGCGCGGGTAATCGCCGCCTGCATGCAACGGGTGTGGGCAGGTATGCAGCAGTACCAGTGTGTCCATGGCAAAACGCAGGCGTACTTCGCTACCCGGCTTGCTGTGCGGCCCCTGGTGTAAAGTGCCGTCTGCGCCCGCCGTTACCTGGGTGAAAAAGTTGATATTGGCGGCCATATCGCGTTTCCCCAGGCCGTATTTCGCCAGCTCAACCAGGAAGCTGTCGTAGCCATTCTGGTGGCGTTCATTGTGGGCGGTCTGGTAATTCAGCGCACCGAAGCGCTCAGCAACCAGGGCGGCGTTGCTGTTGCCGCAGACTGTGTCGTGCCAGCCAAAACTGTCTTCTTCTATGGCGCAGAAGATTCTCCCCATATCGGAATAGAGGCAGTGGCCGCGGCCAAGGCGGAACGTATGCTGGCATTTCAGCGTATCTGGTGCGTTATACCGCTCCAGTAAGTTCTCCGGGTTGTAAAACAGCACGGCTGCGTTTGCCCCGCCGTCGATGTCGGTCAGGGTGAGTGCCGTACCACGGCGCATCACCAGTGACCAGTGGCTGCCCGCAGGCAAAACCGTGTGGTAGTTCAGGGTTGTCATGGTTATCTCCATCCAGGTGTATCAGGCTGCACGGTTAACCAGCGGAGCTGGCCCGGCAGCAGGAGAGCCCGCCGGAGAACGATCCAGCGGGATGTCGTAAGTAATGCTTGCGCCAAAGGCATCGGGGGCGTGTGGGTCGTGGCGCACTTTATCGAACACCCACAGGCGTGAACCCAGTGAGAACCCCTCTTTGAGGTCGTGGGTTATCATGAAAATGGTGAGCTGATGCCGGGTCCATAGCTCGCTTATCAGCGTGTGCATTTCTGCCCGAATGCCCGGGTCCAGCGCCCCAAAAGGTTCATCAAGCAATAAAATACGCGGTTGTTTGATAAGCGCCTGTGCCAGAGCCAGGCGTTGCTGCATCCCACCAGAAAGCTGGTGAGGGTATTTGTCTTGTGCCGCCAGTAACCCAACCTGGTTGAGCATGTTGCGCGCCCGTTCACGAATGGCAGCACGGCGGCGGCCAAAGACTTTGCCAAGCCAGCGGGATTCACTGAATTCTTCCCCCAGCATGACATTGCCCAGAACGGTCAGGTGCGGGAATACCGAGTAGCGCTGAAAAACCACGCCACGGTTGGCATCCGGCTCTTTCGCCAGCGGTTTCCCTGCCAGCAGTAATTCGCCTTTGCTTGGGGATTCCGTGCCCAACAGCATTTTTAAAAAGGTGGTTTTACCGCAACCAGATGCCCCGACAATGGACACAAACTCGCCTTCATCAACACTGACATTCAGCCGTTCCAGCACGACCTGCCCGTCGTAGTGTTTCTCAAGGTTTTTCAGTTCAATTAACGGCATAACAGTTCCTTAAGTGGCCGGGGGTTATTTTGCGTAGTACCAGGGGAAACAGCGGCGGTTGATAAAGCGCAGGGCGAAGTCGAGCGCAAACGCCAGCAGTGTTATCCAGGCGACATAAGGCAAAATCACATCCATTGCCATATAACGGCGCATCAGGAAGATGCGGTAACCCAAACCGTCTGTTGCGGAAATGGCTTCTGCGGCAATCAAAAATAACCAGGCTGAACTCAGTGACAGGCGCACAGAATCCATCAGCCGTGGTAGTAATTGCGGCAATACCACGCGCAACAAAATCTGCCCGGAATGCCCGCCGAGTGTTTGGGCTTTCACTAACTGTTCCTCAGGAATCGACATCACGTGCAGTTGCAGGTCACGCACAATAAACGGCGTGATGCCGATAATAATCAGCACGACTTTTGCCAGCTCCCCCAGGCCGAAACAAATAAACAGAATGGGCAGAATTGCCAGTGGTGGCACCAGCGCAATCACGGTGATTAACGGTGAAAGAAACGCACGAACCACTGGCAGCGCGCCACAGAACAACCCAAAGACCAGCGCGAGCAGGGCGCTGAGCGCTGTGCCCATCAGCAGGCGAGCCAGGCTGGCACTGGTGTCGGCCCATAACAGGTATTCCCCGGTGCGTGGGCTGGGGGTAAACGCCATGCGCATAATGGCGTCACCCATGGCATTAAAACCGGGGAGTAACTTGTCGGCGCTGTTGGCGGCCAGCCGCGCATCAGACGCGACCAGGTAGACAACCAGCACCACCAGTAGTGGCAGGGTGCCCAGCAGCAGGCGATTCATCGGCTGGGGTTGGTAGTTAATGATCTTTTGCATTGGGCACCTCCGGGTTACAGTTGGTTACTGGCAGCCATGCGAATAAATTCATCGTCAAAGCGCAGTTTGATGTTGCCCGGGTTACCCCAGTTGCCAGCCGGTGTCGCAACACCCACCACATCTGCAGAAGGCGCTGCATCGCCTAACAGGCCGTGGGCGAAAGAGAACTCGGCCACTTTTTGCATGGTGGTTTTCAACTGCGGGCTGGTGGTGAAGTCCAGTGCTTTTTTCGGTGTGTCGAACAACCAGGTATCGGCCAGTTGGGCATCAAACCCGGCCAGATCAGTACCGGAAGCCGTTGCCATTTGGGTACGAGCCGCTTTCGCCGTGGCACTGTCGCCTTCCATGGTTTTCAGCGTTTCAAACCAGGCCCCCACCAGCGCTTTACCCAGCTCAGGGTGTTTTTTCAGGGTGGCAGAATTCACCACCAACAAGTCGAGAATTTCGCCCGGGATCTGGGCTGAGGTGAACAGTGATTTGGCGCCCGGTTGTTTGGCGGCTTCTGCCAGTAACGGGTTCCAGGTGACAATAGACTTAACTTCTGGCGTGGTGAATGCAGAGACGATATCGGCATCAGAAGTGTTCACGACTTTGATGTCTTTTTCACTCATGCCGGATTGTTGCAGGGCACGGGCCAGCAAGTAATGGGAAACCGACAACTGCACCAGGTTAATGTCCTGGCCTTTCAGGTCTTTAATGGATTTAGCGGTTTTCGACAGAATGCCATCGTTACCGTTGGAGTAATCCCCGACAATCAGTGCAGTGCTGTCCACACCGCCTGCGGCCGGAATAGTCAGGGCATCCATATTGGTCATGGTGCAGCCATCAAACCCGCCAGCGGTGTACTGGTTAACGGATTCAATGTAGTCGTTGACCTGCACGAATTTGATATTGATATGGTATTTATCTGCCCATTTTTTCAGGATGCCGCTTTGTTGAGCGTAATCCCACGGCATCCAGCCCGCGTAAATGGACCAGCACAGTTTAAAGGTTGGTGTGGCGGCGAGTGCGCCTGTGGTGAACAGGGCGAGCGTGACCAGGAGCAGGGCGCGTTTACAGGCTGTGAGCATGAAATTTCCTCTGACGTTGGAGTAAATAAAAGCAGGAGGGCGGCGCGTAATGGTCGCTTATCCTCCCGGGCTTTTATCCCGCCGTGTAACCGCCAGAGGGCGGTCGATCACTCTCGGACCTGCGTCAAAAGACCGGAACCCTAGTGATCCATTTCCAGATTGTCTGGCGACACCGGTTACCCGCTTGTCACCCCTGCCTGCTTAGCAAGGCAAGAATGGTGCCAGTCTGGCTGATATTTTTAAAAACCTTTAAAAACAGATGGATAACGCTCGCCTTTGAGCATTATTTCCCCTGTATTCTGTGAGTGATTTTGGTGCAATGCCCGCAACGGGTGCACTGAGCTGGCGCAATTCTGAGTTATTTCGGGGCATGGCTTGCCGGAGGAAAATGGCTGTGATGTGCCTGAGTAAGTGTTGCCACCGTCTCTTCTAAAAACAGATTCAGGGCGGCTGAGCGGTTCTGGCTTGCCGGGGTTTGTAACTGCAGGGTGCGCTGGCTTAATGTGGGGCTGTCGATGGGTTTTAACACCATTCCATCTTGTTCTGCACGCCACAACACACTGAAATGGCTGCATACCGTTACTGCACCGGGTAACTGGCGTGTCGCACCATAAAGTGTCGCGAAATTATTGCAGCTCAGTGCCGGTTCCAGAAATGTTCCGGCCAGGCGGCAGGAAAGGTCAAACAGTTGGCGAATGGTCGTGCCGGGTTCTGGCAATGCTACGGGGTAATCCTGTAAGTCACTGATGGCAATTTTGTCCTGCTGCGCCAGGGGGTGACCCGGGTGTAACAGCAACAATACCGGTGCCGGCCAGGTCGTCACAATATCCACATCACGTTCTGGCGCCAGGCTGAACTGGCAGGCCGCATCACAGGTGCCTTTACGCACCCATTCGGCAACAGCCTGCGCTGTGCCCACCTGTAAATCAAAACTCACACTGGGGTAGTGGCGGCGAAAACGGGCTATCAACCCGGGAAATAAATCAAACGCCATGCCATCGGTACAGGCCAGGCGGACCAGCGCCTTGCGCACGGCTTTCAGGCCCTGAATTTCTGCCACCGCGTTATCCATATCGCGCAGGCTTTTGCGTACATGGTTCGCCAGTATTTGCCCGGCATCCGTCAGGACCATTCCCCGCGCATGGCGCTGAAACAGTGTGACGCCCATACGGCTTTCCAGCTTGTGGATCTGGCGGCTGATTGCCGAGCTCGCCACATACAGTTGCTGGCTGGCCTGGCTCAATGAACCCGTGGTGGCAACAGCCAAAAAGTAGCGTAACTCATTATTTAACATCGTGGTTCCTGCCAGTGCGCCAAAAGTGTGCATATTAGCGTTATAAAAAAGGCAATGCATAATTGCAATTATTATTATTGTGGCAATGCTCTGGTCTGGTTTAGAACGAAAAGACAACAACAACAGCCTGCGCAAATGCAGTGGGCTGATACCGGACAGGGTACACAACATGAAAACACAACAGGTGGTTAACCAGGCACTGGACTGGTTCGACAGCGGGCATTTCAAAGCACTGCTGGCAGAGCGTGTGGCAATTGCTAGTGAGAGCCAGCGAACAGACCGCGATGAGCAACTGCGCCGTTATTATGATGACGCTTTTATTCCTGCTTTCACGCAGATGGGCTTCACTACAGAAATCATCCCTAACCCGGTTAACCCGGCCCGGCCATTTTTACTGGCGGTACGCGAGGAAGACCCGTCACTCCCCAGCGTAATGTGTTACGGCCATGGTGATGTGGTTTTTGGTGATGATGCCCGGTGGAGTGAAGGGTTGTCGCCCTGGCAGTTAGTCGAAAAAGACGGTAAATGGTACGGGCGCGGGAGTGCAGATAACAAAGGCCAGCACAGCGTTAACCTGGCTGCACTGGAACAGGTGTGGCGTGCCCGTGAAGGGCGACTTGGTTTTAACTGCGTGTGGTTGTGTGAAATGGGGGAAGAGATTAGCTCCCCGGGGCTGGCGCAAGTGTGCAGTCAGTTGAAAGACCGCATTAACGCCGACTTGTTTATCGCGTCCGATGGCCCTCGCCTTAACGCAGAACGGCCGACACTTTTTTTAGGGTCCCGCGGGTGTATCAACTTTCGTCTGAGTATTAACGCCCGTGCGAAAGACTACCATTCTGGCAACTGGGGTGGGCTGCTCAGCAACCCGGGCACCCAACTGGCTAATGCTATTTCCTGCCTGGTGAACGGCCAGGGGGCGATTCAGGTTGCAGGCCTGAAACCACCCGCTTTAACGGATTCGCTCAAAGCTATTCTTGCGGATGTCACTCCTGCCGGTAACCCGGGCGACCCGCAGACCGACGCTAACTGGGGCGAACCCGGTTTAAGCGCGGCAGAAAAACTGTTCGGCTGGAATACTCTTGAAGTGCTGGCTTTTCTGACCGGGAACCCGGCACAACCCATGAACGCGATTCCCGGCCAGGCCACTGCAGTTTGCCAGTTACGCTTTGTGGTGGGAACGGACTGGGAAAATCTGGCCTCCCATGTGCGTGCTTACCTGGACGCCTGCGGTTTTTCCATGGTGGAAATCAGTGAGGTGCGGGGAACCCCGGCAACCCGCTTCGACCCCTGTGACCCTCTGGTGAACTGGGCGCTGAGTGCGATGGAACACACCACGGGGAAAAAACCGGCGTTATTGCCCAACCTGGGCGGATCCCTGCCAAACGATGTGTTCGCCGGGATCCTCGGGTTGCCCACCTTGTGGGTTCCTCACTCTTACCCGGCTTGTGGGCAGCATGCGCCAGACGAACATTTGCCGGTTTCTGTCGCCCGTGAAGGCCTGGCGATTATGACGCATCTGTTCTGGGAGCTGGGCGAAAACGGCAATGCTCTGCTTGATGCTCACCGCCAGTACCAGGCCGGAGGTGCGCGATGACCAGTATTGCCCGTGAGAACGGCACTATTAGCGTGCGCCCCAGCCTGTACAAAACCTTATTTGCCACCTGTATTGGTAATGCGCTGGAGTGGTTTGATATTGCGGTATACGGCTTTTTTGCCAGTTATATTGCTCATGCTTTTTTCCCGGTAACCGACCCGTCAGTGTCATTGTTACTGACATTTGGCAGCTTTGGTGTGGCGTTCTTAATCCGCCCATTAGGGGCCATTGTGCTGGGTGCGTATGCAGACAAACATGGCCGCAAAGCCTCGCTTTTGTTGTCCATCAACCTGATGATGCTGGGCGGGGCGATAATTACTTTTATGCCCGGCTACCAGACCATTGGCCTGGCAGCACCTCTGCTGATTTTGGTCGCCCGGCTGATTCAGGGCTTTTCTGCCGGTGGTGAATTCGGCAGTTCTACGGCATTTCTGGTTGAGCACTTCCCGGAGCGCAAAGCGTTTATTGCCAGCTGGCAGTTTGCCACCCAGGGCGCAAGCACGTTACTGGCCTCGGCATTTGGTTTGGGGCTGGCTCAGTGCCTGTCCACGGACCAGCTTATGGCGTGGGGCTGGCGTATTCCTTTCGCATTTGGGTTAATCATTGGCCCGATTGGGTTATACATTCGCCGCCATGTGCATGAACCGCAACGTTATGCCCAGGCGGAGAAAAGCGCACACCCGGTGCGGGCGCTCTTTGGCAGGCAAAAACGCCTTATCGCAGTGGCTATTGGGCTGATGGTGGTCTCTACCGCCATTAACTACATGCTCAACTATGTGCCAACATGGGCAACCCGCACTTTGGGGCTGCCAGCGTCAACTGCGTATACCGCCACACTGGTCGCCGGGATTATCCTCACCGTAGTTACGCCGATTGCCGGGCTGGCAGCCGAGCGTTTTGGGCGTGTACGCCTGTTATGGAGTGCATTGGGGCTTCTGGGCTTCACCATTCTTCCGGCATTCTGGTTAATGAGCCGGGATGTCACTGCCTGGTCGTTGATATTATTAGTGGGCTGGATGGCACTGCTGAAATCGGTCTACTTCTCGACGATTCCCTCAATGATGGCGGATATTTTCCCCATCAGCACGCGGGCCAGCGGCATGGCGGTAAGCTATAACGTTGCCGTCACGGTCTTTGGTGGGTTTGCGCCGTTCATTTGTACGCTGCTGATTCGCACTACTGGGTCTCACTTTGCCCCTGGTTTTTACCTGATGGCAACAGTGTTCCTGAGTGTGCTGGCTCTGTGGCAGGCGCAGAAAAAACAACGCTGATAATAACAGGCAAGGCACCTGGTGTTTCCCGGTGCCTTGCCTGCCATTAAAGTGGTTGGCCTAATGTAAATGCGGTTTAAAGAAACCACTCAGGTTTTACGCCAAAGCGGGCGGATAACGCTTTAATGTGCGTAATGGTCAGAGAGCGCTGGCCGGATAAAATCTGGCTTACCAGCGATTTTGAACCGATCTCTTCTTTCAGGTCTGAATAGGTGAGTTTGTGCTGGTCAATAAGTGTTCGCAGCAGCGCTACGCCGACCGGCATCTCAGCCTGGGCTTTATTGAACCTGGCGAAACGGTCGCTGTTATCCTCATAGTCAGCTATTTTGCTCGCCAGGAAGTCAATAAGCGGGTTCTCATCATCGTTCTCGATCAAATAATCTACCAATGACAGTGCTTCCCGGTAATCGCTCTCTGAAGCGTTATTTCCCAGAAAAGGGACTGCGTCTACGAGTTGCCTGGTAGCTTCAATGGCTTTTGCGGCGTTGGTTATCATTCTTTGTTCTCCCTGTAATAGCGGGTCAACTTGTCGTATTCAGCGTGGGTTGTAATACGCTTGACGTAAAAGCGTTTATTCACAAAGTTAATGTAAGCGACAACCCGCAGGTTGTTGCCTCCCACGTCCAAAACCCACCATTTGTTCCGGTACTTAAAAGTGTCCAGGCCTGGAATCAGTGTTCTCATCTCAGCCGGAGAAGAGAAATCTATTTCACGCACTAAGCGGTACAGTGCCAGTATTGCCGGAATCTCTATTCACAGGCGCTGGATGCCCTGACCGGCTACGTGCGCACTGCGGCCAGAGCAGTACAACCCGGGTGATAACCCTGCTCAGGTGCGTGCCGGTGCTGCCCGCAACAGGCGAACCACACTTGCGGCATGCAACGCGAATTGCAGCAACATCATGAATCCCAGTACCAGCAGGCCAGCTTTCAGCGCACTTAACTGGTGAATATCATCACTGGCGAGGTGCTGAATATACATCGCTCCCGCCATTGCTGTACCCAGAGCAATAGCGGTTTGCTGCATGGTGGTCATCAGGGCACTTCCGGCACCAGCAAACTGGGCTGGCAAGTCGGTTAACCCAATACGCACCGAACAGTTAACGGAAAAGGCGTTGCCAATCCCCGTAATTCCCATTGGCGCAATCAGATCCCAGGGGGTTAGCGCCCCTTGCTGCGCTGTAATCAGATCAAATAACAACCAGTAACCGGACAGGTTAATCAGGCTGGCACACATGACCAGACCAGAGTAAGACAGCCGCCCAAACCATTTAGCCACCCGGTCGGCATACAACGAGGTAATGAAGTACGTAACACCCAGCGCAATAAACGCATTACCAGATTCAACAGATGACCACTGAAACCCCGACTGCAGTGTCAGGGCAACCACAAACATAAAACCACCATAAGACGCCACCTGGAGCACTAAACTGCTCACGCCAGCCAGATAAGTGCGGCGCTGCAATAGCGCTGGTGGAAGCAGCGGTGTTTTGCCGAGCCCTGCCAGTCTTTTTTCTACCCGTACCAGCCCGGGCAACAGTGCGATAACTGCTGCTGCACATAGCCAAACCGGCCAGCCCCATTGCCAGTCCGGGCCCCAGGATATGGCGGTTAAAATCAGCGTGATCACCAGCGCCAGGAGTGCGGTGCCGTACCAGTCAAATATGGTTTGCCCGTCTTGTTGGGTTTCTGGAATAAATTTGCGGGCGAAATAGAGAATCACCAGGCAGACAGGCAGATTAATATAGAACACGGCGCGCCATGACAGGCCAAATAAATCTGCCGACACCAGCCAGCCACCCAGCGCCTGGCCAATAACAAATGACAACCCGCCAACTGAGCCATAAATGCCAATTGCCTGCGAGTGGCGGGTACCGGAAAGTGAAACGTGAATAGTGGCGAGAATTTGTGGCATCAACAGTGCCGCAGCCACACCCTGAGCAATGCGGGCCACAATTAGCTGGTGAATGGTGGTTGCCAGCCCACAAAAAAACGATGCAATGGCAAACAGCGCAATGCCCAGCATAAAGAGCCGCCGCCGCCCGTAGCGGTCGCCCAGCCGCCCACTTAACGCCAGGCTTACAGCAAATGCCAGCCCATATAATGAAACAATTAAGCCTAACTGAGTTTTACTGGCATGCAGCGAAATACTCACTGATTCCAGCGCAACGTTAACAATTGAAAAATCCATTTGTGGCATCAATTGCCCCGCAACCAACAACAGCAGACCAGCCATGGTCAATGTGTGGCGCCCCGGGGACGTTTGGTTCATGAAGTGCTCCGAAAAGTAACAGGTCATGCTATATTAGCGCTTAACAAAAGGTGTACCAGAAACCACTAAGACGTGTACTGGCAGTATCTGTTACAGGAAAACCTGCAATGACAAACCCGGAACGGCTGGGCGAATTTCTCCGCCTGAAACGTAACACTATTGCCCCGGAAAGCGTGGGGTTAGGTAAAGCTTTGCGGTCTCGTACTCCCGGTTTGCGCCGGGAAGATGTGGCGGAGCTGGCCCAGATTAGCACTGTCTGGTATGCCAAGCTGGAACGAGGAAAAGCAGAGCGCGTTTCCCGCCAGGTATTGCTGGGTATTGCGCGCGCGATGCGGTGTGACGACAGCGAAACCCGCTATTTGCTGCAACTGGCCGGTTACCAGGATGGTGTGGGGCGTATTGAAACCTGCAACAAATTGTCTGTAGCCAGTATAAATTTGCTTGAAGCGCTCAACCCGGTTCCGGCACTGTTTTGTAATGACTTTTACGACATCCTGCAGGTTAACCAGGCTTTTGAATATATGGTGGGGTTCGATGTGAACGCGCTGCCTGTGCACCAGCGCAATACGTTCTGGCTGCTGGAGCACCACCCACAGTGGCAACACTGGCTGAATGTCAGCTCACCAGAAGAACTGACCAATTGTATGCTCAACGCTTCCGCGCGGGTGCGCGCAGCACTCGCCAGCAGAGTGAGTGAAGAAGAGTGGCAGCTTCGCCTGGATCAACTCATGGCCGCAGGGCCAATATTCCGTGAAGTGTGGGCCAACCACCGGGTTAAGGCAAAAGAACAGATTGTGCGCCACTACCGCCATTGCCGGGCAGGCCAGGTGCGGCTGGTGAAACAATCCTGGGCGAATGCCAGCGGGAATATTTCTGGTGATTTACAGGTCTTTCTGCCAGAAAACGATACGGATAAAGCCCGCCTGCAGGCTGCCATGACGCACCCACAGGTAGTTGTCTGAGCCTCTTTTGCTCCGGCGTTAATCCGCCGGAGCACTTCCATTTCTGTCTCTAACTTGTCTGACTTTCCCCCTCTCGCAGTTAAATAGCACAAATTGCCAGGCGATATATATTGATTTATATAGCGAATCTGCGAGCATATTTGTCATACAAAAATAAGCTGTTCCCTTCATTGCGGCGGAGCCCTTCTCCCGCCATCACTTTAATGACTTATTGAGACAGAATGATGCTATTGGATAACCAACGTGTGCCTTTCACACTGGGAGTTCTGACGTTTTCATCGTTTTTTTTCATTGTGCCAGGCAGCCATGCGGAAGATACCGTGGTGGTCACTGCCACACCAGCTCCCGCGAGCCTCGATGAATCCACTCCCGCAGCGCAAAAAAAAGTAACCGCCGGTAACCTGGGTAAACGCGAACTGATTGATGTTCCCTGGTCGGTACAAAGCATGTCCAGTGACCTGATGACGCACCAGCAACTGAGCAGTATAAAAGATGTGTACCGGTATATGCCTTCTGTACAGGGTGATGGCGCAAGGCCGCAAACCCGGGGCATGCAGGGCAGTGTGGTGCAAAACAACCTGATTGATGGCCTGAATGCGGTATCGACCACGGAATACCCCATTGAGCAATTCCAGCGCATTGAAGTGCTTAATGGGCTGGCAAGTGCATTATATGGCCCGGCTAACCCGGCAGGCATGTTTAACCTGGTGTCTAAACGCCCAACAGATACCCCATTACACCGTGTGACAGTCAGTGGTGGAACGGCCAGTGGCGTGAAAGGCGCACTGGATCTCAGTGGCCCACTGGACAGCGCAGACCGGGTGAAATACCGCCTCAATTTGATGAATGATGAAGGGCGTGGTTACACCGCCGGGAGCCGGGTTCGCCGCCAGTATGCCGGGTTAGGGCTGGATTTCCAGTTAACGGATAAAACAGTTCTGGAAACGAACTTCAGCTATTACCACTATTACGATAAAGGCCTGCCGGGTACCTTTGCTCTGGCACAGGGAACCCATTTCCCTTCGGCGATGAACCCCACAGACAGCAAATACGGCCAGTATTATGCCGGGCATGATGACCACACCACGACCGCCAGTATGCACCTGAAACATGACTTCGACGGTAACTGGTTGCTGGATGTCGGCGTGTTGCGCCAAATTGCCGACCGTGAGTCTACCGCTGTGACCAACACCTTCACCGATAATAAAGGCGACTACACCACCACCTCATCAAATACCACAGCCAGCCGTTTTACCATTAACAGTTACCTGGCAAACCTGAGTGGTAATGTACAAACCGGGTGGCTACAGCAGGACCTCACCTTTGGCGTGCGCGGTTTTGTCTGGAAAAATTACAACCCACGCCATGGCAGCAGGTTAACCCTGGGCAGTGCTTCGCTGGATAACCCACAGGCGTTCGATGAGCCGGATTACCCGGACTTCGAAAACCGTTACCATTCAGCCACCGCCACACAACATGCGTTTCTGATGAGTGACACGCTGCATTTTTCACCCCAGTGGAGTTTGTTGCTGTCTGGTAGTGAAAACCTGTTTACAGTCAGTAACTACAGCAAGACAGGGAGCCAGACCAGTAACAGCGATGACAGTGGTGCCAGTGGTTCCGCCAGCCTGATGTACAAGCCCGTCGACAACATTACGCTCTACACTACCTGGGCCGACAGCCTGCAACAGGGTGATACCGCACCGAGCGATGCCAATAATGCCGGGCAGATCCTTTCCCCTTACCGCAGCCACCAGATTGAGGCCGGTGTCAAATATGCGCCCGGCAAAGATATATTACTTTCTGCCGCGCTGTTTCAGGCAAAACGACCTTTTGCCTGGACTAACGACAGTGGTGATTATGTCGAAGATGGTAAACAGAAAAACCGTGGGTTAGAACTGATGGCCGATGGGCATGTCACGCAGAACCTGCGTTTATTTGGTGGCGCAACCTGGCTTGACCCGCGTTTGCACAATACCGCCAGTGAAAGTGCGCAAGGTAAGCAGGTCGTTGGCCTGGCCCGTTTTACCGCCAACTTACTGGCCGTTTATACCCTCCCGCAATTTCAAAATATCGATGTGGACGCCAATCTGCACTATGTTGGCCGCCGCCCTACAGACAACGCGAATGACTCCTGGGTTGGCAGTTACACCACCATGGATGTAGGCAGTAGTTACCGTACCCGCCTGTTTGGCACCAAAACTACTTTCCGGTTCGATATCACTAACCTGGCCAACCGCCATTACTGGACCAATATTGTGCCAGGTGGGCTAAACGGGTATTCCGGCGCTGGCTATGCCAGTGCGCAGTTGGGTGCTCCGCGTGAGGCCGAGCTTTCCATGCAAATTGATTTCTAGGAGATATGATGAAACAGCGGGTGGCAGCCTTTCTTTTGTGTCTCACCTGGCTTGCCGGGGCAGCCCACGCCAGCAGGCAGGTAGTGGATGACGCCGGTAATACCGTGACAGTACCGGATACCGTTACTCATATTGCGGATGGGTGGTTTGCCCATCACTCCATGCTGATGACGCTGGGGGTGGGAAATGACATCGTGGCAACGGTAAATCACCCCGACAGCCACCCGTGGATGTTTAAAATTGACCCGGCACTTAACCAGGCATTGCAGGTTCATGGCATTACCTTTAACAGTGAAAGCCTGGTGACACGCCATACAGATGTGCTGTTTGTGGCAAAAGGCAACCCGGATGTTGCCGGGTACCGCCAGGCGGGGATCCCTACCCTGGAAATGGCCTTCACCGATTACCCGTCGATGGCGCGTTCAATAACCACCACGGCTAATGTTATTGGTACGGCCACAGCACGAGCCCGGGCGCAGGCCTGGGTTGATTACCTGCACCAAACGGTTGCCAGCATTTCTGCCAAAACTGCCACACTGACTGATGCACAACGCCCGCGGGTTCTGCATATACAGTCCCTTAACCCACTCAAGGTGGATGGCAGCGGTACGTTGATTGATACCTGGATTCACCTCGCAGGAGGGAGAAATGCGGCGGCGGAAGTGAAGGGCAATATGAAAGAAGTCTCGCCGGAAATGGTGTTGTACTGGCAACCGGATGTCATCATTCTTGGCCAGGGGTGCGGTGATTTTGCCCATTCACGCTATGCCAGCCTGTTTGCCGGGTTAAATGCAGTGAAACAAGGGCGCGTGTGGCAAAACCCGGCGGGGGTTTTCCCCTGGGACCGTTACGGCACGGAAAGCGCACTGCAAATCCAGTGGGCTGCTCACAAGCTGCATCCTGAGTTATTTACTGCCACCAATATGGCTCAGATAACGCAGGATTTTTACCAGCGCTTCTTTGACTACACACTGACAACCGCGCAGGCACAACGCATTCTGCATGCACAACCGCCAGAGAAATAACACGCCAGTCCCGCACAGATTGTTACATCTTTTCAGGCTTGAAAGTGGTTACATTGCCACCAGTAAATGGAAAGGTGGCAGTGGCTGTCCGGGCTTCTGCCGCCTCTCTTTTCTCAGCTAAAGTGGGTGGCTTATGTATGTTTTGCTGGTGGTGGCAATCGTTGTATTTGGTGTGTTTGTCTGGCTAAAACAGCCCCAGTATGTTGCACCCGAGCGTGATGCCGGAAGCGAAAGCGTGCTGTACCGTGACGGCCAGTTCAGTAACCCTGTTGCGGCCGCGCCGGTTAATTCGGGTGGCTCCAGAGGTGTGCTGGCTATCTGGTACCGTTTTTTGTTTTACAAACCAAAAGACGCCATACCGCAGCAGGCATTGCCTTCGGTTAAAGTAGACCTGCATGCGCTGCCCATTACCGATAACGTGATTATCTGGATGGGGCATTCCAGCTATTTTTGCCAGGTGGACGGGCGGCGGTTTTTGGTTGACCCGGTGTTCAGTGATGAGGCATCTCCTGTGCCGGGAACCAACCGGGCCTTTAAAGGCAGCAATGTTTACCACGCCATTGATATCCCGGAGATTGATTACCTGCTTATCACTCATGATCACTGGGATCACCTGGATTACCCCACTGTTTCCCAACTGCGCGACAAAATTCGCCATGTAGTAACACCGACTGGCGTGGGATCTTATTTTAGAAAATGGGGTTTTCCTGAAAGCGTTATTACACAAGGGGAGTGGTTCAGCACCGTTGAACAGGGCGATTTAACACTGCATATTCTGCCCAGCCAACATTTTTCCGGGCGTTTATTTAAACGTAACCCAACCCTGTGGGGATCATTTGCCATTATTACGCCGCATCATCGCCTCTATTTTGGGGGCGACAGTGGTTATGGCCCGCATTTTCAGGAAATCAGCCAACGGGTGGGCGCGTTTGATATCAGCGTGCTGGAGTGTGGGCAATACGACGACGACTGGCCGCGTATTCATATGACACCGGAGCAAACGGCACGGGCAGCATCTGATTTGCACAGTACAGCGTTGCTGCCATCTCACAATAGTAAGTTTAAGCTGGCGCACCATGCCTGGTATGAACCACTGGAGCGTATTTCTGCCGCAAGCCGGCACCACAACTGGCAGCTAAAAACACCACGCATTGGTGAGCGCATAAACATTGATGACCCACAACAAGTGTTTACAGACTGGTGGCGTAACCAGTAAAACCCTGTTGGCCGGTGCTACGTAAGGGAAACAAGGCAGTCTCTGCCTTGTTTTTTTGCCTCATATAACGCACGGTCTGCGCGCTCCAGGATATCGCAAAAGGTTTCTGCCGGGCGAAACTGCGTAATGCCAAAACTGGCTGTGACGCTACCCGATGCTCCAAAGTTGCAGGCGTGGATCTTCGCCTGTAATTGCCGGGCCAGGTTACAGGCTTCGGCAAGGCGGGTGTGTGGCAGCAAAATAACAAACTCTTCGCCGCCCATGCGGCCCACGTTATCCTGCGGGCGTGTAACGTTGCGCAGCAGGCGGGCAAACTGAATCAACACCTCGTCGCCTGTGGCATGGCCGAAGGTATCGTTAACCTGTTTGAAGTGGTCAATATCCAGCATAATCAGAGATAACGGTGCCGGGCTGTCAAGGGCCTGTGCTTTTTCCTGTTCGAATAACGCTGCCATTTTTGCCCGGTTCCACAACCCTGTCAGGCTGTCGCGCGAGGCACTCCAGGCCAGGTCCATTTGCTGGAGGTACAGCGTTTTTTGCGCTTTCTCCATGACCATCCCGCCTAACAGCCCAAATAAGAAAGCGGATGTTATCCATAACAGGTGCAGGTCGATAAAAACAGCGTTAACACCGCGGTTTACTGTCATCAATAATGCCATCAACACATTGACTGATGCTGCACTGATTGCGTATTTAAGCGTCAGGCCGGAAACCGTAAAGGTCCAAAAAATACATAAATATATTTCTGGGGCAAAAAAAGCAAAATCGGGTTTGCCCAGATTCAGCCATAAATTAGTCGCCATGGCACAGACTGGCGCAATAGTCAGCAGCAGGCGCATCCAGGTATATAGCCTGGGGTAATAGCTCATTGCGCTGATTACCAGCAACGTGCCAGGTACAATGAAACCATGTACCAGCAAGCGTATTTCGCTGAAGTTTAGCGCCATGTTGTATTCAATTGATGCATAAAGGAAATACAGCATGGCAGTAAGAAATGCCATATAACGAATTTGTGGCACTTTGCTGCGTAAATGCCACTGCTGGAACCCTTGCTGCCAGGGTTCACGCAGAGCAATACTCTCAGGCGATACACTTAACAAGGTTGCAGGTATCCTCAGATTGATGAAAAAGAAGGAAAAAGCGTGGTTTTTCCTTCTTTTTAGTTAGCAGCCGAAAATCAATAAATTGATTTTCCAGGTTTTTTATTAGGCGACATTCTCTCGTTCTGTGTGACCATGAGGTTTGTCATCAGACCCAGGTATCCTGTTGGTATTCTGCTGTGTGTTTTTTATTCAGGCTAACAGTACAGAGTAAAAATACAATGAAAATATATCCGGGAATACCCTTTATTCACACAGGCGGTTATTGGCTGGCTGTGATGTTTGTCTGGGAAGTATTGCGGGAAAGTATCGAGGGAAAGTATTGTGGGCAGGAATCAGGCCTGCCCGCAATAAACTTAATATCAAATGGACGGAATCAGCCCGCCATCAACACGCATCACGGTGCCGGTAATATAACTGGCCTGCTGGCTTGCCAGGAAAGCCGCCGCCGCGCCATATTCTGTGGGTTTACCATAACGCCGTGCCGGAATACTCAGGCGGCTTTTCTCGGCAATTGCTTCCGGTGTGCTGTTTTCCCGGCCCGCTTTCGCAGCATCCAGTTGCGCGACCCGGTCAGTTGCGATACGCCCCGGAACCAGCACATTCACGGTAACGCCATCTGCCGCCACTTCACTGGCCAGTGTTTTGGACCAGCCCAGTAAGCTCATGCGCAGTGCATTGGAAAGTGCCAGACCCGGAATTGGCGTGATAACACCAGAAGACGTACTGGTAATAATCCGCCCCCAGCCCCGTGCGCGCATGGCGGGCAGCAGCTTATCTGTCAGTTGAATCAGTGAGCCAACCATTAATGAAAACTGCTTGTGCCAGGTTTCCTCTGCCACGCCCTGTGCCTGTGCAGGCGGCGGGCCACCCGAGTTGTTGACCAGGATGTCAATATCACCCCAGTGCTGGCGAATAGCATTGAGCGTGGTGTCGAATTGTTCTGGCGCGGCCAGGTCGAGTTGCCAGGCGCGTGCTTTGCCGCCTGCTTCTTCAATTAATGCTACGGTTTGCGCCAGTTTTTCCAGGTTACGCCCGGTAACAGCCACTTTTACCCCTTCTTGTGCCAGCGCCTGCGCCATTGCGCGCCCCAAACCACTTCCGGCGCCTGTTACCAGTGCGACACGGTTTTCTATCTGCAAATGCATTCACTTCTCCTGATTGTATTGCTGTTGCTGATTTGTATTTTCAGGTTCAATAAATGCAAAAATGATGCCGTTCAGGCTTTGGGTACTTTGCTGGCAACTTGATCGTAAGCATATTGCAGGTGGCTGGTCATCAGGCTGGCGGCTTCTTCCCGGTTGTTCAGCCGAATGGCATCAAGGATAGCGACATGTTCTTCACACCACTCTTTAACCCGCCGTTTATTGTGATAACTGCCAAACTCCATCAGGCGGCGCAGGCGGTTTTGTTGCTGGATAGCCTGTAATACAAACAGGTTGCCGCTGGCTTCCGCCAGCATTTCATGGAAAGAGGCATCGGTTTCAAAAATATCTTTAGGGGGAACCTGGGTGATATCCGGGTGAGCAATCAGCCATAAATGGCGGGCGCGCATCCGTTTTAAGGCATGGCGGTCGAGGTGAAAATGCGGAGAAAGCAGGGCGCCTGGCTCAATCATCAGGCGAAAGCCGTAGCCATTTCTCAGGGCAACATCAGTATTCAGTGTTTGCAGAAAACGCCAGCCATGGCCTGGGTTGCGGGCAATCAGGCCATCTTCCGCGAGCCCCAGTAAAGTGCGGGTCAGAACGCCCCGGTCTGCTTCGTAGCGTTGGGCAATCTCGGTTTGGGTAAAAGAGGCGGGCAGCAACCCGGCTATGCGGTCATGGACTAATTGTTCGTAAAGATTCTGGTCGGTGGTTTTGGGTTGTTCAATGGTTAACGCCTGCAACTCTTCTACGTTCTTAAGCAAGTAAAACCCTTGATTTGGCCGGGCTTCCACCGCGCCAAGCTGGGTCAGCTCTTTTAGCCCGGCGCGCACTGGCGTGCGTGATACACCCAGTGCATCGGCTAAATGTTGCTCGCGCAAATGATGACCTGGATCGAATCTTGCTTCAGTTATCAGGTCAAGTATTTGTCGGGCTATCCGGCGACTGCTTGCTGTAGAAGGAGATTGCATGCTGGTGGCTTCCTGAAATGCATTATTGTGGTCGTAATATACAATATCACAGGAAGCCAGACGGAACGAAATAAAGCAATTAGCGCACTTTTTGAGGGCGGGCGCACCAAAATGATCACTTTGTTTTGCGCTTTTAATTGTATTTATTGACACAACAAATCCAATCGTTGAAAGATTCAGGAGACGCGTATGTCCAGACACAATCCACGTATTCGCCTTGCCGCAGTTCTGGTTGCACTCAATGCTTCACTGCCTTTGTGCAGCCAGGCGGCCAGTGAATTTGTTACACCAGGCAAACTGACTTACGGCACAGCCGCCACATTTATGCCATTTGAATTTATGAAAGATGGCAAGCTCACCGGGTTTGATATCGACATGATTAACGCCCTGAGCAAAGAGATAAAACTCACCCCGGTGGCGATGCCGATGGAGTTTAAAGGGCTTATCCCCGCACTCCAGGGCAAGCGCCTCGACATCATTAACTCCGCGATGTACGTCAACCCCACGCGTGCCGCCCAGGTGGATTTTGTTCCCTACCTGAAAATCGGCAGCCAGGTCATTGTGCGTAAAGGCAACCCGGCAGGTATTACCGGGCGCGACCTCTCACTGTGCGGCAAAAATATCGCCGTGACGTTGGGCGGCATTGAAGAGAGCCAGGCGCGTGAAGACAACAAACACTGCCTCGCGGCCAGTAAACCAGCCATTAACGTGATGACTTTCCCGGCGGCAACAGATTCAGCGGTTGCTGTAGCTCAGGGGCGCGCAGATGCGGAGTTTCTCTCCACACCAGGTTCCGTGGCGCTGATGACAGAAAAACCAGGCATGTTCGAAACGACAGGCGATGAGTTTGAAGCCAATACCCATATCGCCATCGCAGTACGCAAAGGTGATACCGAAACCAAAGCGCTGCTGGAAAAAGGCCTGCAAGCCATGGTGAAAGATGGCACTTACCAGCAACTGATTGAGAAATGGCACTTCCCGGCGTCAGTTTCTATTTTCTGATCCCGCTTTTTTGTCCCAACGGAGGATGCTATGTCGATTGATTTAATGTGGCAGTACGTGATTTCCCCCGCGTTTTTGCAAGGGGCGTGGATGACGCTGCTTATCACTCTCTGCTCATTGCTGTGTGGGGTGGTGTTAGGGCTGGTGCTGGCTTTATTACAGGAAGCACCGTTTCGGGCTGGCAGATTGCTGGCGTTCTTCTATCTGTGGCTGTTTCGTGGAACGCCAGTGCTGTTTCAGATCATCTTCGTCTATAACGTGCTGCCCGGCTTCGGCCTGCGTTTCTCCGCATTCACCTGTGCCGTTCTTGCTTTATCCCTGAACGAAGGGGCATACATGGCGGAGATCCTCCGCTCTGGCTTGCAGGCAGTGAAAAGCGGCCAGCGCACCGCCGGAATGGCACTGGGGATGACCAATGCACAGATCATGCGCAAGATAGTGTTGCCTCAGGCTGCCCGTATAGTTCTGCCCCCCATGGGTAACCAGATGATCAGCATGCTGAAATCCAGTGCACTGGTTTCTGTTATAGCCGTTCAGGAACTGCTGCTGGTCGCCAACCAGGCGGCCAGCGCCAGCTTCCGTTATTTCGAAGCGCTGTGTGCCGCGGGTATCTATTACCTGCTGTTAACCACGCTGTTCATGATTTTCCAGTCCTGGCTTGAACGCACGCTGGACCCCAAACAGCGCCGTCGCCGCAGCCAAAAGAAGCCGGCCCAGGCACATTCCCCCACTGATGCTGTTAAGGAGCTGCCATGAGCAATGAAGATAAACCGATGCTGGAAATGATTGGTATCGATAAAGCCTTTGGCCGCCAGACAGTGCTGAGAAACTGTTCACTGAGCGTGAAGCGTGGTGAAACCGTGGTACTGATTGGGCCCTCTGGCTCTGGTAAATCCACATTGCTGCGCTGTGTGAACCTGCTTTCCCCGGCAGACAGTGGCGATATTTTCTTTGCCCGGCAAAACATCAGCCGTGGCGAGATCCCGGCCACCAAAGTACGCCAGCGCATTGGCATGGTGTTCCAGAACTATGAGTTGTTCTCGCACTTAACGGCGGCAGAAAACGTGATGCTGGCCCCCATGACTGTGCTGGGGATTAACCGTATTGAAGCCCGTAAACAGGCCGATGCCTTGCTGGCGAAAGTACACCTGTTTGACCGGGCTGATCACTTCCCTGATGAACTTTCTGGCGGCCAGCAGCAGCGTGTCGCTATTGCCCGCGCACTGGCGATGAAACCGGAACTGATGCTGTATGACGAGCCGACATCGGCACTGGATCCGGAGATGATCCGCGAAGTGCTGGATGTAATGGCGGAGCTCAGCGCAGAAGGCATGACCAGCATGGTAGTGACCCATGAAATGGGGTTTGCCCGGCGAGCAGCCAACCAAATTCTGTTTATGGAGCAGGGCGAGATCATTGAGCGCGCCAGCGCAAATGACTTTTTTGAAGGCCAGGTCAGCGCCAGAGCGCGCCGTTTCCTCGACCAAATTTTACATTAATTGGGAGTTCCTATGAGTGGCTTTAACGCGGACAGCGCCCGCATGAAAAAAGACCTGGCAACGCTGGTCGCTATTAATACTGAAAACCCGCCAGGTCGTGAACGTGAAGCGGCGGAATGTGTTGCGGTCTGGCTGACTGCCGCCGGGTTTGATTTGTCGTTCAGTGAGTATGCGCCTGGCCGTACTAACGTGATTGCCGTGCTGCAAAATGGCCCGGGCCCCTGTTTTGCTTTTAATACTCACCTGGACGTCGTCCCGGCGGGAAAAGGCTGGCAGCGTGAACCTTTTACACTGACAGAAGAAGATGGCCGGTTATATGGCCGTGGCTCTTGTGATGCCAAGGGCCCGTTGGTGGCAATGGTGGAAGCGCTGCGTATGCTGGCGAACCAGCGCGACAGCTGGTCTGGCACATTAATGGGCGTCTTTACCGCCGACGAAGAAGTTGCCAGCGAAGGGGCGAAGTTTTATGTCAAAGAGAGCCCGGTCGCCATTGATTTTGCGGTAATAGGTGAACCCACTTCCAACGCCACGTTTTCGGCGCATAAAGGCAGCCTGCGCCCCCGCGTGCGCGTCAATGGCGTTACTGCGCATTCCGGCACACCAGACCTGGGCGTGAATGCCATTTATAAAGCCGGGCAGTTGCTCGGCCTGGTCGAACACAACCACCAGCACACCGTGTGTTGCCGCCACCACCCGCTGGTGGGGAATGCCAGCCTGACGGTAACCCGTGTACACGGCGGGCATGCTGATAACGTGGTGCCGGACAGCTGCGAATTGCTGCTCGACCGCCGCATGGTGCCGGGTGAAGACGAAGACGCCGTTAAAGCAGAAATTCAGCAACTGCTGGATACCGCTCGCCAGCAATTCAACGTGGATGCCGAAATTATTGGCTGGCAGCCCACCACCGGTGGTGCTACGGAAACCGACAGCAACGAAAGCATTGTACAGGCAAGCCTTGAAGCCTGCCGCCGCCACGGCCAGCCTGAACCCGGGCCATTTGGCTTCCAGGGCGGGTGTGATCTGGTGCATTTCCGCACGCTGGGCGCTAAAGGCGTGGTGATTGGCCCCGGCTCGCTGGCGGTTGCCCATAAGCCAGACGAATTTGTGCCGGTCGAAGAGTTTATTGCAGCTGCATATATCTACCTGGATATTGCCCTGGCAATGTTGCCAGTGGGGAGCCAGGCGTGAAAGGGCGCTTGTACCGGGGAATGTTGCATTACCAGGGTGTGACATTACATACGGCGTCTTCTGGCTCGGTTAGCGGGCTGGATACGTTGTGGTTACACCTTGAGTGTGACGGGGTGTATGGCACCGGTGAAGTGCGGCTCAATATCCGTTACTTACATGGCTACAGTGAGCAACAGGTGCTCGATAACCTGACTCACTGGCTCAATGCACTGAACTGGCACACCACGCCTTCGGCCATGCTGGCGGCAGTGCACCACCCGGACAGCACGCTGCTGGCACCAGCCCGCATGGTGGTGGACATTGCCCTGCATGATTTGCTGGCTCGCCAGCAGGGGCAAAGCCTGGCGGCCTGGCTCGGCCAGCCGGGCAGTGCCTGCGCTTTCCCAACCAACCAAACCTTGTTCTGGGGCAGTGAGCAGCAGTTGCTGGACCAGGCGCAGCACTATGTTGACCGGGGGTTCACCCAGCTCAAGCTGCGCACTGGCGTGGCGGATTTCGCCACTGACCTGAACCGCCTGACCATTTTGCGCCAGCATTTTGGTTCGGCCATCTCACTGGCGATAGATGTGAACGGCCAGTGGTCGCCTGAACAGGCTCAGGAGTATTTTCCGCAGTTGAGCCCATTACAGCTCAGTTATATCGAACAACCGCTGGCACCTGCCAATGACCACCGCCTGGGCGAACTGTCTGCGCTGGGCATTCCCATCATGCTGGATGAAAGCCTTAACAGCCCGGCGGCGATAACCCGGCTGATTGAAGCCGACGGCCAACTGCGTGGTCATTTAAAGCTGGTGAAAATGGGCGGCATAGCACCGTTAATGGAGGCCGCCCGCCAACTGCAACTGGCTGGTGTGCCGTTTATGGTCGGCCAGATGAATGAAGGCCATGTGGCCACCGCTGCTGCCTTGCAGGTTTGCCGGGTGTTGCAACCTGTCTGGGGCGAGCTGTATGGCGCTGATGGCCTGACCGACGACCCGGCCTGCGGGCTTTTTTACCACGACGGCACAGTGCGCGTCGCCGAATCTGCCGGCCTTGGCGTGGTGTTTAACCCCGCCCAGGCCACATTTATTCAGGAGTGGAACTATGCAAACTAATGTTATTCAGGGGCGTGAGTCTGCCTTTGCTGCAGAAGAGTACCAGGACCGTATCCAGCGTGCCCGTGCACGCCTGAGCGCTGCGGGTGTTGATGTGATGATTGTGACCGGCCCGGAAAATATCTTCTGGCTCACCGGCCAGCAAACCCCGGGTTATTACACCTTCCAGGCGTTACTGCTGCCAGCAGAAGGGGAGCCGGTGTTTGTGATTCGCCAGCTCGAATACTTCAACTTTATTGCCAACACGTTTATTTCCGATGCCGCGGTTTACCAGGATGGCGATAACCCGGTCGATTTCTTGTTCAGCATGCTGCAACAAAACAACTGGCAGGGTAAACGCATTGGTATTGATAAACGCGGCTGGTTCCTGCCCATCGCCGTGTATGAAGCACTGCAAAGCAAATTAGGTGAACTGGCAGACTGCGCCGGAATTATCGAGCCACTGCGGGCGGTGAAATCAGCGGCAGAACTGGAAAAAATCGCCACGGCGGCTCGCTATGTGGATGCAGGGATGAAGGCAGGCCTGGCGGCAATACGTGAAGGCGCCGATGAAAATGCCCTGGTGTCGGCCATGATGGGGGCTGCCATTGCTGCGGGCTCTGAATACGTGGGGATGGAGCCTCTGGTTTCCACCGGCCCGCGTAGCGGTGTGCCGCACGGCACCTGGCGCAGGCGCGTGATGGAAGCGGGCGACCCGGTGTTTCTGGAAATGTCTGCCGCCCATGACCGTTACCACGCCGCACTGATGCGTTCAGCATGGTTAGGTAAACCCCCGGCCATTGCGCTGGAAATGGAGAAAGTCTGCCAGGAAGCGTTACAGGCGGCACTGGACGCCATTCGCCCGGGCGAAACCTGTGCGGCTCCGCACCTGGCCTGCCAGCGGGTCATTGATAAAGCCGGTTTCACCGACAATTTCAAAAAACGCACCGGCTACTCCATTGGTGTTGCGTTTGCACCGGACTGGGGCGAAGGCGGCATTCTCAGCCTGTACAGCGGTGTGGATACCGTACTGCAACCAGGCATGACCTTCCATATTCCCCCGGCATTACGGGTTTACGGCCAGTTCACTGTTGGTGTCAGTGAAACTGTTGTCGTGACAGAAACCGGCTACCGCCAACTGGGCTCACTGGCCCGCCCTTTAACCCTGCTGTAAGGAGCAACTTGTGAAAAATATGAATGAAACCCGGGAGCGCCTGCGCGGCATTTTCAACATCACCGTTACCCCCTTTAACCCACAAGGCGATATCGACTTTGCCGCGTTACAGGAAAACATTGAACGCGTTATTGGCCTGGGTTACGACGGTATCCTGATTGGCGGGACTTATGGCGAATTCCCTACCTTATCTGTTGAAGAGCGCCGGGAGCTGTTCACCCGTGTAATGAGCATTGTGGGTGACCGCGTACCGGTTATGTTGTGCAGTGCCAGCTCAGACCCGCGCGTGGTGCGTGAACTGACGATCCTTGCCGGGGAGCTCGGCGGGCTGCCGATGGTAACCCCGCCGTTTGTTACCGAAATTACCGATGCGCAAATCATCACCTTTTTCGAAGAAATGGCACCGCTGTCACCCACCGGTATTCTGATTTATAACGCACCGGGCATTGGTATTACGCTGTCTCCGGCGCAACTGGAAAAACTGGCAGATATCGACGGCGTGGTGGGGATCAAACAGGGGGATTTAACCCCAACAGTGGTGGACCAAATCGCCAACCGCCTGGGGGGCAAAGTACGCCTGTTCTGCGCATCAGACCTGGTGTTTACCGGCCCTATGCTGGCCGGGTTTGACGGTATCAGCACCACCAACAGTGGCGCACTGCCTGAACTTATTCTGGCAACTTACCGTGCGGTAGAACAAGGGGATGCCCACACCGCGCGCGATTTACATTGCCTTTGGTACAGCTACCGGGCGCTGGCTCGCCAGCACGGCCAGCCACAACTGGTAAAAGCGGCGATGGCGTTACGTGGTTTTAACGGTGGTGCGGTTCGTGCGCCATTAAAACCCATTTCTGACAGTGCGCTGGCCGCCCTGCGCGAGGTGATGAACACCCTGGCGCAGGACCCACGCAGTGGCGTTACGCTGGCGTAATCTGCGCTGCCTGTAAAAAGGCGCAAAACAGTGGGTGAGGGGCCTGCGGGCGGGAAGACAGCTCCGGGTGGCCCTGAACCCCGTGCCAGAACGGGTGGTTGCTCAGGCTGATGGCCTCAATAATCCCGTCTGTTTCTGCGCTGATTTGCCCGTCGCCTGCACAAAGTTGTGTGCGCAGTGCCGGGTTGAACGCGTAGCGGTGGTTGTAATGCATGTCTTTGGGCGGCATCAGGTTGCTGAGTCGCCCCAGGGGGATAAACGGCAGCACGCCACAGCGGTGGCGCTGGTCATCAAAGCGCACAAAGCTGTGGCAGGGGGCATCAGGGGCTGCTTCGGCAAGGTTTGCCTGCTCAAACCCCGGCGTCTGGCGCACCAGTGCTGTCGCCATACTTTGCATGCCAAGGCATAACCCCAGCGTGGGCAAAGCGCGCTGGTTTGTGGCACCCGCCAGGCGAATTTGCCCGTTAACGGCGGCCATGGAAGAACCACCTGGCAGGATCATGCCATTCAGGCCATCCAGCTCAGCAAGGTTTTCAGATAGCGTGGCCGGGGCGAAAAAGTGCAGTTGGACGCGCACACCGAGCGCATCTGCGGCATCACCCAGTGCAGCAACAATGGCCGGGTAGCCCAGGCGGTGGTCAGTTTCACGGCCAGCCAGCCCAATATGCAGTGTGTCACCCTGAGTGGGTTGTGCCTGAGCCTGCCAGCGGCCCCACTGGTCGGCCTGCCAGTGGGCGACAACGCCGCGTTCTGCGGTGAGTAATTGCAGGGTATCGCCTTCATGGTGGGTATACAGGCGAGTGCCTGGCAAAGTGGCGGTTGCTGCACTGTGAGCCGGGCTGAGGACTACGACGCAGCCAGGCTCTGCGGTTGCCAGTTGTGATACCTGTGCTACTTCTTCGCACAGAGTATCGCTTAGCCACAGCCCACTGGTTACGCAGTAGCCTGCCTGGCAGACGTGCTGGTGGCTGTCGGGGAAATCGCCGCTAAATGCCGGGCGTAAGCTCCACAACGGGCGTTGCTGTGCATTGGCCCACAAGCTGGCGGCAACACCAAAGCGTGCCGGGTACGGGGAATCATCAACGATAAAGGTCTGTGTCACGGGGCTCTCCCGGTTAATGAATGTGTAGACAGGTCTGTGATTGTATAAACTGACTCATTAGATACAAAAGAGGATTTATGAATAATAACGCGTTGGCGCGCCGGATGCGCCGGGTAAGGCCCTCGCCCACAGCGGCAATTTCTGACCAGGTGCGTGAGCTGGAAGCCCGGGGGAAGACAGTGATTAACCTTGGTGAAGGTGAGCTGGACTTCGCAACGCCGGATAACATCAGCTATGCAGGCATTCAGGCCATTGTGCATCACCAGACTAAATACACCGCGGTTGCCGGTACTGCGGAACTTAAAGCGGCGATTGCCCATAAATTTGCCCGCGATAACCAGGTGCACTACACCCCCGGGCAGATCATTGCCGGTAGCGGAGCAAAACAGCTGATTTTTAACGCCTTTCTGGCAACTGTGGATGCCGGCCAGTCGGTGATTATTCCAGCTCCATACTGGGTATCTTACCCGGATATGGTTGCTCTGGCGGAAGGGGAACCGGTGATTGTTCCTTGCGATGAAACCCATGGCTGGAAACTGCAACCAGAGCAACTGGCGCAGGCCATCACACCGGCCACCCGTTGGGTGGTACTTAATTCGCCTGGTAACCCGACCGGGGCGGTTTACCGTGCCGATGAACTGCGTGCGCTGGCCGATGTGTTACGCGCGCACCCGCAAGTGCTTATCCTGGCTGATGATATTTATGAGCCACTGCGTTATGACGATACCCCATTTGCCACTTTTGCCCAGGTTGCACCAGACCTGGCAGACCGCACCTTAACTGTTAATGGCGTGTCGAAAAGCCATGCTATGACGGGCTGGCGCCTGGGTTATGCCGCCGGGCCTCAGTGGCTTATCAATGCCATGCAGGTACTGCAGTCACAAAGTACTTCTAACCCCAGCACAATTTCTCAGGCGGCAGCAGTGGCAGCCCTGACCCAGCCAGACAGCTTTTTCCACGCCTGGCGGGAAAAACTGAACGCACGCCGCCAGCAGGTGCTGGATACACTGGCCGCTATTGATGGCATCAGTGCTCAGCCCCCGGAAGGCGCATTTTATATTTTTGCCAACTGCCAGGGCCTGATTGGCCGGGTTACTCCCGAAGGAAACCGCCTTGAAAGCGACAGTGATGTGGCGGCATGGCTATTAGCGACTGCTCATGTTGCGGTATTGCATGGTTCGGCTTTTGGCACTCCGGGTTACTTGCGCATTGCTTATGCTGTAGAAGACAACCTGCTACACAGTGCCTGCCAGCGCCTGCTGGCAGCATGTGAAAGCCTGAGCGTGTAGCTTTTCCTGACCCTCGCATTTTTTCGCCGCAACCCCGTGGGTTTGCGGCGCTTTCCTTTCTCCCTGTGGCTTTTTTGTGGCCAATTTTGTGAAAAATATCACCCGTCATCTGGCGTATGCCCAAATCTCTGTTGTTTTTTTTCGTGTCTGCATGATGCCGGGCAGGGTGTTTTCACGTAGAATTCATATTTGAAACATCTTTTCAAAAATAAAATTATTTGTTTTCTCAGAATGAAACTGAGTCATATCGTTCATTGATGAACGCTTCTCCTTATCTTTTCAGCCAGGTGAATAAAGACTGACCTAACCGCATGTGCCATGGGCGGCGGCCGGAGGCTTCGCCGCAGGCATACGCGCTGACAACAAAAGCGGTAATCCTGAGGAACTGGAATGAAAATCGAATCTATCACTACCACTACTTTTAGCTGGATGAGCCCACGGGTGTCCGACAGTGCCGGGCATTCACACCCGGGAGACCCACACTCGGCAACGATGGCGATGCTGACTATCACCGCAGATGACGGTACGCAGGGCTTCTCTTTTGCTCCCCCTGAAATTGTCCGGCCTTATGTTCTGGATGCTTTTTTCCGCAAAGTCATGGTGGGGCAGGACCCGTTCGACCGTGAACGCTTGTGGCAGGATCTGGTGCTGTGGCAGCGCGGCAGTGCGCACCAGCTGACAGAGCGCGCGATGTCCTTTGTTGAACAGGCACTGTGGGATTTAATTGGCCGCAAACTCAATTTGCCGGTCTGGAAAATACTCGGGGGCTACCGCGACAAGGTACCTGCCTATGGCAGCACCATGTGCGGTGATGAACTGCGCGGGGGGCTTTCCACACCACAAGAGTATGGCGATTTTGCCGAAAAACTGGTGGCGCGGGGTTACAAAGCTATCAAGCTGCACACCTGGATGCCTCCCGTAGCTTTCGCACCCGATCCCAAAATGGATGTGAAAGCCTGTGCCGCGGTACGTGAAGCCGTAGGCCCGGATATTGAACTGATGCTGGATGGCTACCACTGGTACAGCCGCAGCGATGCGTTGTACATCGGTAAGGAGCTGGAAAAACTGCGTTTCGCCTGGTTTGAAGAGCCCATGCAGGAAGAGAGCATGTCTTCTTACGCCTGGCTTGCTGATAACTTACAGATTGATGTTATCGGGCCGGAAAGCCTGGGGGGCAAATACCACTCCCGTGCCGACTGGGTGAAAGCAGGCGCCTGCGACATTTTACGTGCCGGTGCAAACGGTGTGGGCGGTATCTCGCCTTGCCTGAAAGTGGCTAACCTGGCAGAAGCCTTTGGCATGAACTGTGAAGTGCATGGTAATGGTGCCGCCAGCCTGGCTGTAATTGGAGCGATTAAAAACTGCCGCTGGTACGAGCGTGGTTTGCTGCACCCATTCCTGGATTACGACCAGCCAGCCCCCTGGCTTAACAGCCTGGTAGACCCAATGGACCGCGAAGGGAACGTACAGTTACCTGCCAGACCTGGTCTGGGTGAAGACATTAATTTTGCGTATATCGAAGCCAATACAATCAGCCACGGCTGATAAATAAAAAAACCTCAACCCTACGGCGGTATACAACATGAAAACCAGCTCCCGAATGGGGGCGTGGCTGCTCACGCTCCTTATCATGCTGGGCGGTGGTCAGGCATGGGGGAAAACCCCACCTGATCAACTGATCATCGGCATGAATATGAACAATCTCCTGACTCTTGACCCGGCGGCCATGACCGGTAACGAAGTGGTGGGAATTGTCGTTAATCTCTACGATTCGCTCGTGGAACTCCCCGCAGACAATCCCACAAATGTTCGCCCGGCGCTTGCCCGTAGTTGGGATATCAGCCCGTCCCGGGATATGTTGACCTTTCACCTGCGACAAGGGGTGACATTTCAGTCGGGTAACCCGTTAAGTGCAGAGGACGTTGTCTGGTCGATGCGCCGCTTGTTGCACCTTAACCTGGCGCAGGCATCGGTATGGAAATCTTATGGGTTTACCAAAAACAATATCGATTCGCTGGTCAGTGCCCCGGACGCGTTCACTGTGCAAATCCGGTTACCCAAACCCAATGACCCGCAACTGGTTATCTATTCGCTGGCAGCCCTTGGGAGTTTGGGCGTGCTGGATAAGCAAACCGTGTTACAGCATGAACAAAATGGCGACTGGGGCAACCACTGGCTGACTACACACTCTGCCGGTTCCGGGCCATTCAGCCTTGATGTCTGGCAGGCGAAAGATGTGCTGCGTATGGTGCGTAACCCTAATTACTGGCGCGGTCCTGCCAAACTAAGTCGTGTAATTTTCCGCCATTTCCAGGAGTCGCAAACCTTACGCCTGATGATGGAAAAAGGGGATTTGGACATTGCCAGTAATATGGCGGTTGCCGATATCAATGCCCTGCGCTCAAACCCGGCATTAACTGTTGATGCAGTACAAAAAGGCACGCTGTATTACGTGGCAATGAGTATGAAAAGCCCGGAATTCTCCAACCGCCTGGTACGTGAAGCGGTGCGCTACCTGATTGACTACCAGGGCATAAACAAAGCCCTGATGCCGGGGTATGGCGAGCTTCACCAACGGCCCATAAAAGCCGGAATGCCGTCAACATTACCTGACCCGGGTTACCGGCTGGATGTACCGCGCGCCCGCAAACTGCTGGCAGAAGCCGGGTATCCGGATGGGTTCGATACCACCTTGCGGGTACTGTCAGACCAGCCGTTCATGAATATTGCCATTGCCGTGCAGTCCACCCTGATGCAGGGCGGCATTCGCGCCAAAATCATTACTGGCACCGGTAACCAAATTTATGGAGCCATGCGTGAGCGCCGTTTCGACATGCTGGTCGGCCGGGGCGGAAGTGGTGTTGAACCCCATCCTCACTCCAACCTGCGTTCGCTGGTGTACAACCCGGATAACCGTGATGAAGCGAAACTCACCAACTTCCAGGGCTGGCGCACCGGGTTTTATGACCCGCAGCTTAACCAGATGATCAACCAGGCGCTGCTGGAGCAGAACAGGCAGAAGCAGATTGCCGATTACCAGGCTATTCAACGCCGCTATGACCAACTGGTGCCTGCGCTTATCCCTGTTTCACAGATGGTGGATTCTGTGGTGGTGAGCAAAACTGTGCATGGCTACAAGCCGCACCCATCGGCCACCACTTTCTTGCGTGATGTCTACAAAACTGAATCAGTACCACAGGAGGGCGGGTTATGAGTATGACACTTGCGCTGACAACCGGGCCGGTGCGGCAGGTAACCCGACGTGCTGTTCAGGTGGCGATAACCTTGTTTGGGCTACTGTTGTTAACCTTTTTTATTGGCCGCGTGATGCCGATAGACCCGGTACTGGCAATAGTTGGCCCGGATGCTGACCACAGCACCTACCAACAGGTATACCACCAACTGGGGCTGGATAAACCGCTCTGGACGCAATTTTTCATTTACCTCAATGGCCTGGCTCACGGTGACCTGGGTAATGCGCTACTGACAGGTAAACCCGTGCTTGACGATATTCTGCGGGTGTTCCCGGCCACTCTGGAGCTGGCGACAGTGGCGATTATTGTCGGTGCCGGGCTGGGTATTCCTCTGGGTGTTCTGGCCGCTTCCCGGCGCAACAGCCTGGCGGATTATATTGTGCGTATTATCAGCCTTGCCGGGTACTCAACGCCCATCTTCTGGGTGGGTATGATGGGGTTACTGGTGTTTTATGCCTGGCTTGGCTGGGTAGGCGGAGCAGGCCGGCTGGATTTTGGCCTTGATGGTGTTGTACCGCGCCATACCGGGTTAATGACTGTGGATGCGTTACTGGCAGGCAACGGCCAGGTCTTTATAAACGCACTGAAACACCTGGTGTTACCTGCCTCGCTACTGGGGTTCCATTCCCTGGCGTATATCAGCCGCATGACACGCAGTTTTATGCTCGCCCAGCTTTCTCAGGAGTTCATTATTACCGCCCGGGTGAAGGGGCTGAGTGTGCGCCATGTGCTCTGGCACCATGCGTTTCGTAATATCCTGGTGCAGTTGCTGACGGTGGTGGCACTGGCTTATGGCGGGTTACTGGAAGGCGCGGTGTTGATTGAAACTGTCTTCTCGTGGCCTGGATTTGGCTCATATCTGACCGGCAGTTTATTGCTGGGTGACATGAATGCGGTAATGGGATGTGTGTTGTTGGTGGGCGTTATCTTTGTGATGCTCAACCTGCTGTCCGACATGCTGTATCAATGTTTTGATCCGAGGACAAAATCATGACGGTATCGCTGGATTCACCGCAGATACTCGCCGGTCAACAACACCGCCTGCGTGTTCGCCGGTTACTGCAACGCATGGCGGCTTTTGTTGGCAAAATGGCGCGTAACCCTTTAACTGCCGTGGGTGGCGGGATTATCACGCTGCTGGTTGTGGTGGCGGTTTTTGCCCCCTGGATTGCGCCGTACCACCCGTTAATTCAGGACCTGGAGCATGCCCTTAACGCCCCCAGTGCGGCCCACTGGTTTGGTACGGATGAATTCGGGCGTGATATTTTCAGCCGCCTGGTGTGGGGTTCACGTATCACGTTATGGATTGTGCTGTTGGTGTCGGTCACGGTAGGCCCACTGGGGCTGCTGCTGGGGGTTACCGCAGGGTACTTTGGCGGCAAAGTCGATGCCGTGCTGATGCGCATCACCGATATTTTTATTTCCTTCCCAAGCCTGGTACTGGCGCTGGCTTTTGTCGCGGCTCTTGGCCCGGGGCTTGAGCACGTGGTTATCGCCATTACGTTGACAGCATGGCCACCGATTGCCCGCCTGGCCCGCGCCGAAACACTGTCATTACGCCAGGCTGATTTCATTTCAGTGGTTCGCCTGCAGGGCGCGTCGCCGGTACGTATTTTGTGCCGCCATATTGTGCCGCTGTGCCTGCCCTCGGTCATTATCCGCATCACCATGAATATGGCAGGCATTATTCTGACAGCGGCAGGCCTCGGGTTTCTTGGCCTGGGGGCTCAGCCTCCAGAGCCTGAGTGGGGGGCGATGATTTCCAGTGGGCGCACTTACATGATGGAGTGCTGGTGGGTAGTAACGGTTCCGGGGCTGGCGATTCTGATTAACAGCCTGGCGTTCAATTTCTTAGGAGATGGCTTACGTGACATTCTCGATCCCCGCAGCGAATAACAGCGCACCTTTGCTGGAGGTGCAGGATTTACAGGTCGATTTTATTAATGGCCGCCAGGTGACATCGGCTGTTCGCGGTGTGTCATTCAGCCTTGGGCGCGAAAAACTGGCGATTGTCGGTGAATCTGGCTCTGGTAAATCAACCGTGGGCAGGGCATTACTGCATTTACACCCGGCCAAAGCCCGTATCAGTGCCACGCGCATGCAGTTTGGCGATATCTGCCTGCGCACCGCCACCGAAGCGCAGATGCGCACCATTCGTGGGCGGCGTATCTCCATGATAATGCAGGACCCAAAGTATTCTCTTAACCCGGTAGTGTGCGTGGGAGAACAAATTGCCGAAGCCTGGCTGGCTCACCACCCGGGGCACAAGAAACTGGCCCGGGGAAAAGCGCTGGCGATGCTGGATATTGTGCGCATTCGTGACCCTGAGCGTGTCTGGCGGCTCTACCCCCATGAAATATCCGGCGGGCAGGGGCAACGCGTGATGATAGCGATGATGCTTATCACCGAGCCGGAACTATTGATTGCCGACGAGCCCACCTCTGCGCTGGATGTTTCCGTCCGTTTGCAAATTCTCGCCCTGCTGGATGACCTGGTGGCCTCGCGCGGGTTGGGGCTGATATTTATCAGCCATGACATCAACCTGGTACGCAGTTTTTGCGACCGGGTGTTGGTGATGTACGCCGGGCGGGTTGTGGAATCACTGGCCGCCCGGGATCTGGATAATGCACAGCACCCTTATACCCGAGGGTTGATTGATGCATTGCCAGATTTGCACCACCCTCGGGCGGTGTTACCGGTGCTGCAACGGCAGGCATCCTGGCTGAATGAGTAAGGAGTGTGACCCATGAAAACGGAAGCTATCACCATAAAAACCAGGACTGCGGAAAGCATGAATGCACAAACAATGATTGATGTCCGCCACCTGAACCTTCACTTCGGTGAAGGTAACAAACAAAACCAGGTGCTGTTTGATGTGAACTTCACCGTTGGTAAAGGTGAAATTTACGGGCTGGTGGGGGAATCTGGTTCAGGAAAAACGACGGTACTTAAGTGCCTCGCCGGGTTATTTACCCACTGGCAAGGCGAGTTGCAACTGAGTGGCACCCCGCTGACTCACAACCTCTCTCCCGCCCGTTGCCGCCAGGTTCAGATGGTGTTTCAGGACCCATATGGTTCTTTGCACCCGCGCCATACCATTGGCGATATTCTTGAAGAGCCGCTGGCGATTCACCGTATTGGTGAGCGGGAAAGGCGTATCAGCCAGTTACTGGATAAAGTAGGCCTTAGCCGTACCTTTCGCGACCGCTACCCACACCAGCTTTCGGGCGGGCAGCGCCAGCGTGTGGCCATTGCCCGGGCGTTGATCCTTGAGCCACAAGTTTTGCTGCTGGATGAACCAACATCCGCTCTGGATGTTTCCGTACAGGCGGAAATCCTTAACCTGTTGGCGCAGTTGCACCAGGAGGCGGGGCTCACTTATTTGCTGGTAACCCATGATCTGGGCGTGATTGCTCACCTGTGCCACCGGGTGGCGGTAATGCAACACGGCCGCATACTGGAAACCTTGCCCATTGAGCAACTGGTTTCCGGCAAAGCTGATTCGCCCTATACCCAAATGCTGGTTCAGGGGAGCCAGCGCTATAGCCGCGAGATGGCACAGCTTGTGGCTGTATTCTGACTTTGCGCCGGGGAACCCGGTAATAACCTGTTTTTTGTTCACACCGGCAGCGGGCCACCCTGCCGGTTTTTTTATGTGCGCCTGTCAACGTAAAGCAGAAGTGGACAAATGACTTTCGCTGTTTGCGCACAGTCGCCACCGGCGCCACCTTTTCCTGTGCATCTTTCAGCGGCAGACTTCCCCGCACCACATCACGGTGGCCAGGGCAGGAACCGCCGTGATACCAAACTGCTGGTACAACGTCGGGTCAATCTGTACCCCGATAGGGCTGTGTCCACATTACGTAGGTAGGATCAGGTTCGAAGATAACGCTGATGTGGTCGTCCCTGAGCACCGTAGGAATCTCCAGCCCTTATGCCGGAGAGGATGTCAACTGATCCTGTTAACGAGGCCAGATCCAGATAGCCCTTCTGGCTAGTAAATAAAATAACAATCTAATTCTTTTTCTTATTTTTTATATAGGAAAAAATAAGAAAAACCGCAACAGCACCAACAACCACACCCAAAAAATGCATTATAAATACCTCACTTATTTTATACATATGATTTACTACGTTATGACATTAAATCATCTCATTTGCCAGTTTTCCATCATACGGATCCGAAAAAGGCAAAAAGGACTTTTGTTGAATGTATATTAAATCTGCTAATAGTTGCACCCAGTGCAAGTTGACCTGCTCCCCTCTGATTCACACGAAATGCTGTTAGCAATGCCCGCTCTGTGCCAAGAGCGGACATTGTGAATAATATTTGTGTTGACCTGCTGAGAGAAAACGGGTTTTTTATAGATAGCTAAACTTGAGAGCTGAAGCACCTCATCAATTTTCACTGTAAGGACGACCAGATGCCTGACTACCAGTTCTATCAAAAAGGTAAACAGATAGTTGTGTTAGAACATTCGGAAGAAAACCAGGCTCTTAAACTAATTAATCAGGGCTATGAAAAGCAATTTGAAGAGGTTAGTGCTACTTCGAAAAAAAGCGCACTGGCGCGTCTTTCTAACATTCGTACAGATAATCGGAGAGATCAGCGTAACTTTTTAGCAGGTGCTGGCACGATGCCGTTGATAGGCATTTTGACGGCAGCCGCAGTTTTTCTATTACGAAAAAAACAGCCCTAAAATTGACTAAGTCCTCTTGTCGCTCACAGCGGAACAAAGTTCAATCATTTGATGCTGTTCTTCCTTTAAGTAAAGTGAGCGAACTTATTCTGCCCCGGAAGGGGCGTGAACAGCGTCGCGTTAATTGTCTATGTTTCTATCTGCCGTTTCGCGAGAGCATGTCTTGCTGCGTTTGATGCCCATTCATCAGATTGGTCAAGGTGTTCAATCTCTGACTCTGCTATCGGCGTTACACGGATCAGCGGAACGGAACCGAAAGGCAAATTATCAATCTTACGGCAATCACGGCTGAGGATGATTCGGGTCATTGGGTTATATTCGTCTGTAAGAGTGCAAAACAGGATTGCACCATATTTTTCAACATCGGTAGCAATCTGATACCCATCGGCAACGAGATCCCCCAGGTTAATCAAGAAATGAGCCCAGTCATCAATCTGGTGGCTGGTAATACTCGAAGCGTCAAATTCCATGAAAAGTTCGCATCCTACGCCATTTTCCGGGTCTGCAATGCCAGCCCAGGGTGTCGAGAGGCCATCAGTGGCCAGCGTTAATTGGGTGTTGCTCTTCATATTGAGTACTCGACGATGGGGCCCGAACCATTCCGTCTGGTTGTGTATGTTCGCACCATCTTGTTCAGTCTTAAAGCCATCTGAGACGCTGCCATACTTTTCCCAAAAGGCTCGCCTTGCTACTGAAGCTGCCTCATAAATCGGGTCCTGGGGACCACGCGGCACAATTGTCTCATCGAATAGTGTATCAACAGTTACGCGCCCCTGTATTAACGGTATTTTAGACTTTGTCCAGTGAACGATAACCTTATTAAAAGGCTGTATCTGTGATGCTTCGAGTTTTTCGACAACCTCCCGGACTTTCTGAAAGGCGTGGTTACCCTCTGCAACGTGACTCCCGTCTGCATACATGTAACCTCCTGTTTGTGAGGATACTCCAGCCTGTTCGGTGATAAAGAACCATTCTCCGTTCACAGCGCCAGCGGGTGCTTTGTCTAAGGCCGAGCGTAAATCCCTTGCTGCATCAGAGTTTGAATATGCTGTCATATCTGTCCTTTAGCTTCACGTCTTATGCATCATACTTAGTTTAACTTTTTCAAAATTATAGTATTAATTATCTTTCGGCCAGACAAACTGAAAAACGCCTGCCGGGATTAGTTACCCTCAGCCTGCAGACGGGACCAGTTTTACGCGCAAAAGTACCAACTTCCGTTCCTCGCTCACAGCAGACTGTCAATCTCCGGTTGAAAGCACTGTAAGTATCCGGCGAACTCATATTGCAGCGTTGAAGTGAGCGGCGTCAGGTTTCGCCGGGAAGCATTCGCCAGGTGGTGAAGTACTGAGTCAGGTATGTGTGCCAATTTATTTTACTACCTTTTATATTCACACATGTGATGACTTAACTTCACTTTATTAAATCTATAAATTTGTCCTTAGTTGTTCTTATTCACTAAACTTTGCGTTTGAAAAGTGTAATAAATTTTAACTTTGTGCCGATAATTGAATAATTCTCTAGCCATACATCACTTTGGTCCGGGATATAATGGAGGTTTCCGGGTTATCACTTTCTGATGAACCGTTTAATAGGACTGTTATCAAGCTGTGTATCCTCCATACAACCATCCACACACAGGGCTTGCAGACAATTTATCTATTGATATGGAGCAGGAGCGATGACCAGCATCAGTAGCCTCAACAACATTCTTCAGAATCTCAATTCCGGTATCAGTAATTCTGTTACTTCCACTCCAGTCTCTCCGACAGGCAGTTCAGTACAATCCAGTGCAGGGGGAGTAAGTAGCACAAAAGTTTCCTTATCAGACGACTCGCGTTATCAGGGTTTGCTCTCACAAATCAAGGCCAATAAAGTCACCAGTTCCGGTGGCTATGACACGATGAGTATGTCAGCGCTCGAAAACGTATTTAACAACAACCTCGGGAATGTTAATGCTGATTTTTTAAACGACAAGCCTGACTCTACGGATCCCGCCAGGCTTGCTCTTGCCAGCCAGGCATCTGATTATATTAAGTCCCTTTACCAGGGTAGCGATCAGGGTAAAAACCCCTTTGATGGTCTGAGTCGGCAGACACTGTCATCCATTGCTTATGATAAGTCGGGTTCGTTCACTTCAGCAGAACGGCTGGCTGCGTCTTTGCAGATGGATGCTGGCGATAATAATTATCGGACCTCAGTCAATATCAGTACGCAGGGAGTGATCTCCGGCAATAACGATAATTTTAATATCATTGATATTTCGTCACAGTTAAAAATCATTGACGGAATGAGTGATGCTGAAAAAAGTGAAAAAGGAATTACCGATGACAGTATTAAACAACTTCAGGATAAACTGAAAAAACTTCAGTCGACTGATACTGATTTCCAGTATACTGCAAAGGATTACTCAAACCTGGTTAAAGCTGAAAATACTGACCTCCTGATCGCCAAAAATAACGGTAACGGAAACTACACATGGGCAACCGGTTCTTCTGCTGACGTATTCAATGACATGGTGAATGAAAATAAAAAGCCGGCAACTGGCAGTATGCTGTATATTGGTTCCTGAATCAGTCCCTGATTATTTCACATGTGTTCTTCACGGAATTAAGTACTCTTCGGGGTACTTTGATCCCAAACAGCATCCCGTACGAATCCCGCTCCAATCCAACTATCATTGAGTTCCAGTGCTTGAACTGCATAGAGGATCTTCATTCTTACGGGGTCATCTGACAATATTTTCTGCAATGACGTTTGGTATTCCATTAGTACACCTGTTGGAAACAGTTACCCACTGATGGAAATATTATCATCATCCTCCTGCCTATGTCTGTTTCACGCCCTGAGACATTCGACAAGCTTTTTATGGCTTCAGTAAAGGTGAGTGTCGAGCTTCCAGTGCCAGCAGATATTTTGCTTCGTCGTACCGGGTTTTGGTCTTCCAACTGCGGTAAATAATCCTTATCCATTTAAGCGCCAAAGCCCGGATAGCTGGTTGATGCGATTTCCCTTTTTCTCGCAGGCCCTGGTAATAAAGTCTGGCTCAGTACGGTGAGTTAACCGTCTTCGCAGTCCATTCAACAAAGGTCTGCCTGACGAACCAGGCACACTGCCAGCGCCAGTGTCCCCAGGATTTTTGACCACTTCGTTCGTCACAGGTTTTGATGATTTCACTTACGGCTTGAATTTGTGTTGCCAGTGCTGTCGCCATCACAGCATTAGCCTCGATAACACTCGGGCCTGTAGTTAATGGGGACATTACAGCCCGGTGTTAACGGTTTTTTATGTGCGCTGGATTCCAGTTAGTGAGATGTTTTATGCTTTGCAGGCCGTAACTCGCGCCTTACTGGCTGTCATTACTACACTTTCTGTCAAACTTTCCACATAAACGAGGTTCCCCGTGCGTATCGCCACAATCACTAACTGGGCTTACGGTATCACCGTGGCATTCACGTTAATTTCTGGTGGTGCGCTGATTCTCGCTTCCAGAGCAGATACCGCTGAGCGCCAGGCCGTGGCGCAAAGGGCCGCGTTGGACGGCTTTAGTGAGCAACTGGATAAAGACGTCTACCAGGAAAGTGGCCTTGCCCGTGACTATGTTATTGACCAGGACCCGCAGGATTTGCTGGTGTGGCAACAATTACAGGTGGTGGAAAATAAACTGGAAATACGGCTGGAGCATTACCGGGTGCGGGGGATCCCCGACAGCGCCCTGGATGCTCTGCGTAAAGCGCTGGTGCAGAGCGATGCCTTAACGGTGCTCCAGCGCCAGGCAATGGCTGAGAAAGATAACGGAAATAGCCATCAGGCGGTGAATTTGCTGTTTAACCGGGAATACCAGCAGCAACTGGAGCAAATAGACAGTGCAGTCACGGCGTTTTACAGCCAGGTAAACGCCCAGGCACAAGGCGTGGTGGCGCAAACCGGGGAAACGGCCCGTAAATTGCGCACACTGTCTGAAATTATGGTGGTGATGACATCCGGGTTGTTTTTGCTGGTACTTGGGGTGATTTTACGCCGCCGCTTATTACAACCTGTAGTCAAACTGAGTGATGTGGTCAGCCGCCTGGCGGCCCAGGATTATGCCGCCGAACCACCGGATTACCGCCAAATCGACGAAATTGGCGATATGGCTCAGGCCCTGCGTATATTCCGTGAAAATGGCCTGGTGCGCCAGCAACTGGAGCGGGAACGTGAGGCAGACCTGGCCCGGCGGCGCTTGCTGGCAACCATGGCTCAGCGCCTCCAGGCCTGTGAGCATCGCAAAGATATCTGGCGGGTTGCCGGGGTCTTTGTGCCAGAAATTGCGCCGGGCATTGGCGGCCAGCTTTTTGTGCAAAAAAATGCCTCAGAGGAGATGCGTTGTGTTGCCGCCTGGCAGGGTATGGACCGCGATTCAGCGCCTTTTTTACCTCCGGCCTGTTGGGCGATTCGCCGCGGTCACCGCCACAGTGCCACTTTACTGGGCCCGGACATGCGTTGCCTGCACTTGCCCGATTCCACTGAAGACTCTCGCCATCATGTCTGTGTGCCGTTAATGGCTTACGGGGAAAATATTGGTGTGATGGTGTTGCGCCAGAACGACCCGCAGGCTGAATTCCCGCTTCTGTATCTGGATTTGGTGGCCGAAACGCTGGCGCAGGCCATCACCAGCCAGAAATTGCGTGAAGCCTTGCAGGAAAAAGCGTTGTTCGATTCCCTGACCGGGTTGCGTAACCGCTATTACCTTGAAGACGCCCTGAAAAATTGCCTTGACCAGGCGAGCCAAAATTCGCAACCAGTCAGTTGCCTGATGGTGGATATTGATAATTTTAAACAGCTCAATGATAAGTTTGGCCATGAGGCGGGCGACGATGTGATTCGCCAGGTTGCGGCAACGCTGAAACGGGTGGTGGGGGAGCGGGGCTACTTGTGGCGCTACGGTGGCGAAGAGTTCCTGGTTTTGCTGCCTGAAATGAACAGCGCAGCGGCGAAAAGCCTTGCCTGCCAGGTGCTGGAACAAGTGGCGGCCATTAATCAGTTACCGGATTTCCACCACTTTGGCGCGGTAACTGTCTCTGTTGGTGTATCGACCTGGCCGGAGGATGCTCGCCAGGATCTGCTGGTCAGCCGGGCAGATGAAGCGCTGTATCACGCAAAACACCTGGGCCGGGCTCAGGTGGTGGTGGCGTCAGAATTGCCGCCACCACCTGACGGGCTTGAAGTTACCGGCTAATCAGCCCTGGCCGCCTGGCCGGGCGATTTTGCCGGTGCTGAATACATTAATGGCTTCCCCTTCCTGCCAGTTATCCAGCAAGGCTCCCAGGCCGGTCAGCATCACGATACCACGCTGGCGGGCAATAATTGCACTGTGGGATTGTGGGCTGCCAGCACGCAGGCAAATGGCACGCACTTCGCTTACAGGTAACTGCATCGCCAGTGAAGGCCACAGGTTTTCAGCGCACAATACGCTGCCCACCGGGAACGTTGGTACCACAAGCGGTATTCCAAGCAGGTGGCACAATGTGCGGTGCAAAATATCCTCGATATCAATATAACGCGCCTGTAAATACTCATCGCTCAGCTCGCGGTAGCTCTCTGCCACACCGGACACCACCTGGTGCCATGCCAGCGCGGCACTGTGTTGGTGCTGCTGCATGTGTGTGCGGGTTTCAGCCAGCAAATCCGGGTCATCCAGCAGAGTATGTTGCCCGCTGAATATAGCGGCAATGTCTGCCAGCCCGTCGTGTTCCGCCTGGTGAGCCAACGCCAGAAGGTCATCCAGCGTGCGGTTGATGGCCTGTTCCAGTGCGGAAAATGGCGCAGTTGAACCAGATAGTGCTGGTGGCGTAAATGGCGCGTAGTCCTGTGCCAGCCATCGCACTGCCCCGGTTATTTTGGCTGGCAATTCAGTGGCAGTACCTGCTGTGGTTTCCCCTTCGCCAAACTGGTTTTGTGCCAGTGCCAGAAAGGCGTCAATGGCCGCCGCTGCATCCGGACCCTGGGCGATTAACCGCAACGTATCGCCACACCGTACCTGCAGCAGGGCAATTTGGTTGAGGGTAATCGGCGAGATGCACTTGCCACCTTTCTCCAGTGACAGCGCAGCATTAAAACCACTCAGTGCCGCCACAAGGTGTGCCGCCGGGCGCACATGCAGCCCATGAGGGTTGGTGACCACCCAACTGGCTGTCATGGCGCTCTCGCCAGGAATTTGTGCTAATGCAACCGGTGGGGGCAGTGGGGCGCTATCTTCCACCCCCAACTGGACACGTTTGGCTTGCAGCGCATTTTCTGCTTCGGCTTTTACCCGCTCGATACCTGCTCCGGTGGCGGCAATGCTGGCTGCCGCCAGCGCCCCCTCCACCAAAGGCGCGGCACAAAGTGTAACTTTGGCTGCGACCTCCGGTTCAAGCAACTCCAGTGCTGTTTCAGCGCTGAGCAGGGCGCTGCCCATATCCATCAACACCAGAATATGGTCAGCATCGGCAACGGAAGCAATGGCGTCCATTACTTTTACCGGGTCGGTGCCGATGGGGAAATCCGGGTCATCCAGCCCGGCGGCGACAGCTATCCGGCAGTTCGTTTTCCCCTGCAACATTTGTTGCGACAACGCACACACGCCTTCACCCAAAGCGGCACTGTGTGAAACGATAACCAGATTAACCATATTTCTTACTCCCTATGCCTGTGCGGCTTGTGCCAGCGCCTGCATCATAAACATCACCGAGGTCGCACCCGGGTCCTGATGGCCGATGCTGCGCTCACCCAGATAGCTGGCCCGGCCTTTGCGCGCCTGCATGGTAATTGTGCTGTGCGCCGCTTCTTCAGCACACTGGCTGGCGGCTGTCAGTGCGTCATTCAGGGGGATTTGCTGCAGGCTGGACTGGCGTAAACTTTCCACCACCGGCCCCCAGACATCGCACATGGTTTTATCCCCCGGTTCGGCTTTGCCACGGCTGGCAACGCCTGCGGCACCTTCCTGGATAACCTGAGTCAGCTCTTCCAGAGTGAGCGCCTGGTGCGCCTGAGCCGGCTGGGCTGCACGCATAAAAAAAGTACCAAACAGTGGGCCACTGGCACCGCCAACACTGGAAAGCAGCGTCATGCCGGTGTTTTTTAATATAAAACCGATGTCTTTATCGGCCACGGCCGGGAGTTTTTCCGCCACTTTATTAAACCCGCGGTGCATGTTCAGCCCGTGGTCAGCATCACCGATTTCCCGGTCCAGCCCGGTCAAAAAATCACTTTCCCGGGTGAAAACGTCGGTACACAAGGTTAACCAGTTGACAATTTGTTCACGGCTTAATGACTGGCTCATGGTTATTCTCCCCATCTCAGTGCCGGTGTATTGACCGGCGCATCCCACAGTGACAGCAGGCCATCATCCACTTTCAATAAAGTAATAGAGATGCCGGACATATCCAGCGATGTGCAGTAAGACCCTACCAGGTTGCGTTCAATGATTATTCCGGCTTGCTGGCAGCAGTGTGCCAGCCGGTCATAAACACCATACAATTCAGAAAGTGGCGTTGCGCCAAGGTTGTTCACCAGGGCAATGACCCGGTCGCCTTGTTGCAGTGCCTGTTTTTGTTCAGTGTGTTCCTGCCATTCACCCTGCCTGCAATCCCACTGGCGCAGTGTGCGTTGCCAGGTACCATTTTCCAGCAGTGTGGCGAACATGGCATCGACAGTATCGTTAAGGTTGGTAAACGCCCGGCGATCAATGCCGGGTTCACCATGAATCCCCACGCCGAACTCCATTTCATGTTCATTCAGAGTAAACGACGGCGTTCCGGCAGCCGGTACAGTACAGGCACTGAGGGCAATACCAATTGAGTGCCCCTGATTATTGATTTGCCAGCCCAGTTGCGCACACTGGCTTAGTGAATCACCACGCTGTGCCGCCGCACCCAACAGCTTTTCAATAAGTACCGTATTCGCCACACCCCGGCGCCCTGCGGTATACAGGCTGTCTTTTACTGCCACGTCATCATCAACTATCACTGTTGCAACCTGCACACCGCTGTCGTGCAGTAATTCTGCCGCGGTTTCAAAATTGAGAATATCGCCGGTGTAGTTTTTGATTATCATCAGTACACCTTCACCGCCATCTATAGCCTGTGCGCACTCGAAGATTTTATCCGGAGTTGGTGAGGTAAATATTTCGCCCGGGCAGGCACCGCTCAGCATACCTTCGCCGACATAGCCACAATGCATTGGTTCATGGCCGCTTCCGCCGCCAGACAGCAGCGCCACTTTGCCACTCACCGGCGCATCTGCCCGGGTGACATACAGCGGGTCCGGGTGGAGGCGCAACGAAGGGTGCGCTTTTACCAGACCGGCAAGTTGTTCCGTTAGCACAGTTTCGACATCATTAATTAGCTTTTTCATTTTGTTCGATGCTCCATTCAGGGCTGGCTGGTTTACACAGAGTTGGTATTCATGTTCACCAGGTTATTCTTGCCTGGCCTTGCATGAAATAAAAAAACAAAAAATGGTGTTTCGTTATGGAACGTAAAAATAAATATATGTTCCATTATGAAACATATATTCAGTGCGAAGAGAAAAACTGAGACTGGTATCAAATAAATTAGTGTCCGGCCGGGTTTTTCTTGTGTGAAATAAAAGGGTTATTACCCAAAAGACTGGAGGCTGGTCATTTTCTTTGTGCGGGATTTTACTCGTGCATCTCCTGGTGGTATCTGCTGAAACCGGCCTGTGTCAGGCTGCTTTGCTGTTTTGTGTGATGCCTGGATCGCACTTTTCTGTGGTTCCATGAATATCTGTTTCTGATTGAAACGCAGTATTTATTAATGTGTTTCAAAATGGAACATTAATATTTTTATTTTTTCTTGGTTAGCAAAAGCCAGAATGACATCAGTGCATTAAACAGTGACATGGAAACAGCCCAATTTGACGCTGGAACCCTGAAATGAAATGGGGTTGTAGCAACCCGGTTCCGGCAGTAATGCGGGCAGGAAAACAACCTGGTTGTGGAGGATAACACCAATGCTAAATGTAATTCAGTCCCCTTCTAAATACTTGCAAGGCCCGGATGCAGCAGCACTGTTTGGCGAATATGCCAAAAGCCTTGCAGACAGTTTCTTCGTGATTGCTGATGACCTGGTTATGAAGCTGGCCGGGGAAAAAGTGATTGATGGCCTGCACCGTAACGATATTCAATGCCATGCTGAACGTTTTGGTGGTGAATGCAGCCACAATGAAATTAACCGCCTGATAGCACTGATGAAGGCTCAGGGAAGTAAAGGCGTGATTGGCGTCGGTGGCGGGAAAACACTTGATACCGCAAAAGCCATGGGTTACTACCTGCATTTGCCGGTTATTGTGGTGCCAACCATTGCGTCCACTGATGCACCAACCAGTGCGTTATCAGTGATTTATTCCGACCAGGGCGAATTTGAAGAGTACCTTATCTACCCGAAAAACCCGGATATGGTGGTGATGGACACCGCTATTATTGCCAAAGCACCGGTGCGCCTGCTGGTGGCTGGCATGGGGGATGCGCTTTCCACCTGGTTTGAAGCCAAAGCCTGCTATGACGCCCACGCTGTTAGCATGGCCGGGGGGCAGTCTACCGCCGCGGCGCTCAGCCTTGCCCGGTTGTGTTACGACACCTTACTGGCTGAAGGGGAGAAGGCTCGCCTTGCTGCTCAGGCCGGTGTGGTAACCACTGCGCTGGAACGGATTATTGAAGCCAATACTTACCTGAGCGGTATCGGCTTTGAAAGTAGCGGGCTGGCGGCGGCCCACGCTATCCATAATGGGTTCACCGTTCTGGAATCCTGCCACCATTTGTATCATGGCGAAAAAGTGGCTTTCGGAACGCTGGCGCAACTGGTACTGCAAAACAGCCCAATGGAAGAACTGGAAACAGTCCTGGGCTTCTGCCACCGGGTCGGCCTGCCGGTTACTTTGGCTGAAATGGGTGTCACTACCGATATTGAAAACAGCATTATGGCGGTAGCAAAAGCCAGTTGTGCTGAAGGTGAAACCATCCATAACATGCCGTTCCCGGTTACTCCTGAGCAGGTTTACGCAGCCATCCTGACCGCAGATTTACTCGGCCAGCAGTGGCTGGCTAAATAAGATTAATCCCCCCGCCAGCCGGAAACTGGCGGGGGATTAGCAGAAACATGATCCGTCTCGCCCCTTTTTTTGCCAGGTACAGCTAATAATGGCCTGATATTCTTCATTCTTCGATTGCAGGTACGCTGGCTGTTTTCAGCGCCCTGAACACTGGCGGGTGCCAGTCTCAGCGGTGTGTGGCGTGCCGTAATCCGATTATTTTGTATCTCTACTGCTACCGGATCACTGCATGCCAGATAATGTCACTTCCTCACCTGAATACCCGCCTTATATCCATGAGTCCTGGCACCGCTGTGCCGCTATGATGCACCCGGAAACCTGGCGCCAGCCCCACCGGGCTCTGGGCGTAACATTCCGCTCTATTTGCCAGCGCAAAGCGGCGTTGATAACCATTGCGCAGGCGGCACTGGAAGATGCCCTGGAGTTTATGGACCGGCGGCACTGCGCACTACTGGTGCTGGATGAATCCGCCTGTTTACTGGAAAGTTGCGGGCACCCACAGACGTTATCAGCGCTGGCTGACCTGGGGTTCAGTGCCGGGTGCTATTGTTCGGAAAGCATTATTGGCAGTTGTGCGTTATCCCTCGCCGCTCAACTGGGGCAGCCCGTTAAAACCGCAGGCCGTGCGCATTTTAAACAGGCGTTGTTTGCCTGGTGTTTTTGCGCCACGCCGGTATTTGATAACCACGGGCGGCTGGCGGGCTCTGTGGCACTGGTGTGCCGCAGCGAAGAGACTTGCCCCGGTGACTTGCCTCTGACGCTGGCCATTGCCCGTGAGGTTGGCAACTCATTGCTGACCGACAGCCTGCTGGCAGAATCAAACCGCCATTTAAACCAGCTTTATGGTTTGCTGGAAAGTATGAACGATGGCGTGCTGGCCTGGGATTCACAAGGCGTTGTGCAGTTTCTTAATCCGCAGGCAGCGGAATTATTACTGTTACAGCCGCAACTGAGCCAGGGGCAGCCGTTACAGGAACTGGTTACATTACCGGCGTTGCTGCGCAGAGGTATTCGTAAGCGCCAGCGCCTGAACCATGTCGAAGTCACTTTTGAAAGCCAGCACCAGTTTATTGACCTGGTGGTGACGCTCAAGCCCATTCATGATGCGCAGGGCGATAGTTTTATTCTGCTGCTGCACCCACCTGAACAGATGCGCCAGTTAATGACCAGCCAGATAGGCCGGGCCAGCCACACCTTCGAGCAGATGCCTCAGAAGGATGCCGACTCACGGCGCCTGGTGCATTTTGGCCGCCAGGCGGCAAAAGGCAATTTTCCAGTCTTGCTGACTGGTGAAGAAGGTGTGGGGAAAACCAGTCTCAGTGAAGCTATTCATAATGAAACCCGCCAGGCGGGTGGGCCATATATTGCCATTAACTGCCAGCGTTTTGCCGACCCGGGTGCTGTAGCCGATTTCCTGGGTACAGGCCCAACAGATGAGCAAAACGGCCAGTTAAGTAAGCCTGAGCTGGCTCATGGTGGAACGCTCTTTTTGGATAATATTGAATTTTTACCGGGAGAAATTCAGTCGGCACTGTTACAGGTTATTAAGCAGGGCATGGTCACCCGTCAGGGTTCCCAGCGCATGATCCCGGTGGATGTCAAAATCGTGGCGGCGACAGGGCAAAACCTGGAAGACCGGGTGGCGCAAAAACAGTTCAGCCGCCAGTTGTATTACGCCTTCCACGCTTTTGAAATTCACATTCCGCCACTGCGCCAGCGTAAAGCCAGTATTCAGGAACTGGTGCGCCATAAACTGGCGCAACTGGAAAAACCTTTCGCGACCCGGTACCGCATTGATGACGAAGTCCTGGCTCAACTGGCGGATTACACCTGGCCGGGTAATGACTTTGAGCTGAATACTGTGGTTGAAAATATGGCCATGCGCAGCGATAACGGGCGTTTGCGCCTGAGTAATTTACCGGATTATTTATTGAGTATTTCTGCATCCGGTGAACCGGCGTGGCCTGCAATGTCTTCGGGCTTATCTTTTCCGGCAATCGAACGGGATGCTATTATGCATGCAGCCAGAGTGACTCAGGGGAGGGTTTTAGAGATGTCACGCCTGCTTAATATTGGCCGTACCACGTTGTGGCGCAAAATGAAGCAGTACCATATTGATGCCCGGCAATTTCGGGAGTGATAAACCCCGCCAGCAAGCAGCCAGCGGGGCAGAGCATTTAGCGGTTTACATCCACAACCAGGCGGCCGCGGATTTTCCCGGCCAGCAAATCGCTGGCGGCCGGAATTGCTTCTTCCAGGCTGATAGTGCGGGTGATCCCTTCCAGCAAAGCGAAATCCAGCGTTTCAGCCAGGCGGGACCAGGCTTCAGTGCGTTCTTCGTAAGGGCGGGTAACGCTGTTAATACCCAGCAAGCTCACACCACGCAGAATAAACGGCGCAACAGTAGACGGGAAATCCATCCCTTGTGCCAGCCCGCAAGCGGCAACCGCACCATCTGCTTTAGTGGTTGCGCAGGCATTTGCCAGCGTGTGGCTGCCAACGGAATCCACCACACCAGCCCAGCGTTCTTTCCCTAACGGGCGGCCTGGCTGGCTGAGCGTATCACGGTCAATAATTGTGCTGGCCCCCAGTGCTTTCAGGCCATCTGCCAGTTCCGGGCGGCCAGTGGATGCCACCACGTTGTAGCCCAGTTTTGCCAGCAGAGCGACTGCCACGCTGCCAACACCGCCATTTGCCCCGGTAACCAGAATTTCGCCATCCTGCGGTTTAATGCCATGGCGCAGCAGTGCCATCACACACAACATGGCAGTATAACCTGCAGTGCCAATCGCCATTGCCTGGAAAGGCGTGATACCTGCTGGCAGTGGCACCAGAAAATCGCCATTAATCCGTGCTTTTTGTGCCAGACCACCCCAGTATTGTTCGCCAACACTCCAGCCATTCAGTACCACTTTGTCGCCAGCTTTAAAGCGCGGGTGGGCACTGTGTGTCACAGTCCCCGCCAGGTCAATACCTGGAACCAGCGGGAAGGTGCGTACCACCGGGCTTTTCCCGGTAATTGCCAGCCCGTCTTTGAAATTCAGTGTGCTGTATTCAACATCGATTGAGACGTTTTCCTCAGGCAACTGGCTTTCATCCAGGCGTTGGGTTGTGCAGCGGTAGCCGGCGTCATCTTTTTCTACCAGCAGAGCATTAAATTGGCTCATAAAAACTCCTGTTAGCTTGTATTAAATTCGGGGGAGACCGGCAAGGAAGCCTGCGAGGAATAACCGCATTGGGTCTTCACTGCGTGTCAGGCGGGCGCGTAATACCGCACCTTCCCAGCCAATCCAGAAAAATGCGGCCAGTTGTGCGCAATCTGCACCTGGGGCAAGCGTGCCGTCATCGCGTGCGGCTTGTAATGTTTGTTCCACCAGAGCCTGCCAGCCTTGCAGCACGGCCTCCAGCCGGGCGCAAAAATCGGCAGAGAGTAACGGGCCTTCTTGCCCAAGGTTGCCAACCAGGCAACCCCGGGTGAACTGGTATTTCGCCATGCCAGCACACGCCTGGTCGACAAAGTCCGCCAGGCGGCTGAGTGGAGGGCGAGCCGTGTTATTCAGGTGTTTTTCCAGCATGCGGCGAAAGAATGCGTCGTACCACTCAAGCACTGCCATTCCCCAGGCTTCTTTGCTGGAAAAGTAGTAGTAAAACGACCCTTTAGGTACACCAACCGACTTCAGAATTTGATCCAGACCAGATGCGGTAAAACCATTACTGGTCATTGCTTCTGTACCGGCTCTGAGCAGGGCTTGTTGGGTTTCTTCGCGGCTGCGCCCTTCTTTGGGCGGGCGGCCACGGCGTTTTTGCATAGTGGGCATGTTCATGGCGCTTAATTTAGACTGGTCGTCTATAAAATACAAGGATAATGGCACAATAAAATAATGGGTTTAAGATTTGTCCATCCGGTGAGGGTGAAGAATTCGTGTGGAAGTGGAATTAAGGCAGGTAAATTTTTGTGCTGGAACAGAACGTATCCATATGAAATTTAGCGATAATATTACCAGTCAGTGTTACTCTTTTTCGCACAACTTTTTTCTACCACTCTGGTGGGTGGTAGTTCAAACCCGCGGCTTAATGCCTTTTTACAGCATGTATCTTAATTGAGTAAGTACGACGTTATCACCATGAAAACGCTAACCCTTCAAGGTTCACCTTTTGCGACCGGCCAGCAACTTGGCCAGTTTGGTTACACCGCCTGGCACCGCTTTGTGGTGAATACACCTTTGTGGCGTTCAGTCACTTCTCCTGTTCATGCGCCTGTGCTGGCGCAATTGCAGGCCGCAGTGTACGAACAGTTTCCGGCAATCTGGCAGGAGCTGGAAGGCCTTGCAGCCGGGCTGGATGCGCCGTTTGGCAGCGTATTCGCCTGGAATTGCCGTGGCGACCTGGTGCCCTCTACGTCAGATGGCTGTACTACTGTGGCGGGTTTTACTGCTCAGGGGGAACAAGTTATTGCCCACAATGAAGATGGCTACCCGCAGTTATTCAATGATTGCGCATTAGTGACCATTCAACCTGATGACGGCGTTGCCTTTACCAGTTTTGCTTACCCGGGGTCAATTTGCGGGCATACATTCTCGGTGAATGCTCACGGTATTGTGAATACAGTTAATAACATTCGGGCACAACACCGGCCACCAGGGTTGCCGCGCCAGGTGCTGGCAAGAGCGGCGCTGAATGCCAGCACCCTGGATGAAGCGGTTGCTGTTTTGACGCAAATTGCACGGGCAGGGGCATTTCACCATACCCTCAGCCGGGCTGGTGAAAACCAGATATTGTCTGTCGAAGCCACCGGAAGAGGGTGTTCAGTACGGGAAATAACCCAGGTCGCCGGGCATGCCAATCACCTGGTTCACCCGGCACTGGCAAATATTGAACAGGTGGTTACTGGAAGCTCTGCATCGCGCCAGCAGCGCCTCGAACAGTGGCGCTCAGGCTTACCAGAGAAAGCCCTGTCGCCAGATGAGGCGCTGGCGATTTTATCGGATACTCAGAGTGAGCCGCTACCCGTTTACCGCCAGGACCCGCAGGATCCTGACGACGAAAATACTCTGGCAACGGCGGTATTTACTCTCCAGCGGGGAAAAGTGGGCTGGCAGGTATACCGTGGCAACCGCAACAACCCGGAGAACCAGGGGGTTGTGTTAGTGCCAGAGTAACGGTTTTACGCTGTTGGTGTTTTGGGGCGTATCGGGGCGCGAATGCTAACCCATAACATCAACCCCCAACCGGCCATCACCATGATGGCCGCGCACAGGTATATGGACTGCATACCCCACAGGCCGCTTACCCACCCGGCAACCGGCCCGGTAATCCCCAGCGCCAGGTCGAGAAATGCAGAGAAAACACCCAGTGCTGACCCCTGATTTTGTTCTTCCACACGGTTAACCGCTTCGACACCCAGTGCCGGGAACACCAGCGAGAAACCAAAACCTGCCATAAATGCCCCTGCACCAGCAAGCCAGGCGTTAGGCGCAAGCCAGATAAGCAATAACCCCAGGCACTCCACGATAAAACACACCAGTGATACCCGTATGCCGCCAAACCGGATTATTGTGTTACTCAGAACCAGGCGGACACAGATAAACCCAATACTGAACAGCGAGAGTGTAAAAGCCGCTCCCTGCCACTGGCGTTGAGCAAAGTAGAGCGTAATAAAAGTAGCGATAACCCCAAAACCGATGGTGCCTAAACCCAGCCCCATCCCAAACGGGAACACGCGGGCGACCACTTTGTGAAACGGTGCGCGTTTACCAGCAACCACTTTGACATCCGCTTTACCTCGGGCAAAAAACAGCCCAATGGCTGCGATAGCGATAATGAGCACAGAAAAACCGGCCAGCCCAAAATATTGGTTCAGAATAACACCGAGTGGCGCACCGGATGCCATGGCGACATAGGTTGCTACGCCATTCCAGGAAATCACCCGGGAAGTATGAATACTACCCACGGTTTTAATGCCCCATAGCGTCGCGCCGGTGGCGGTAAAGCTTTCTCCCACACCAAGAAACAGGCGGCCAACCAGTAACGCGGCAACGGCCAGTGCAGGGGAGTGGGTGAGAAACGAGGCAATCAGTGTGGATAACCCGCTCAGTCCGCAACAGATAATCCCCAAGGACACTACTTTTTTGGGGCCCCAGGTATCGGTGTAACGCCCGGCATGAGGGCGGCTGAACAGAGTGGAAATGTACTGAATACTGATGACAATGCCTGCCAGCAGTGTGCTGTAGCCTAAATCATAATGTACAAAACTGGGTAAAACGGCCAGCGGCAGCCCTATAGAGAAGTAGCAAATGCAGGTAAAAACAACGATAGAAATAATGCGCAAATTCAGTTTGGCGCCAGTTAATGGGGCGGACATGGCATATCCCGGACAACAGATTGGTATGACAAATGTAACTGATCGCGCTGTTTACTTACCAGTAGAGATTGGTACTTTCGTCACTGATTTCTGCTCAAAAAAATGTAAGAGAGCTTTTCACTCTTGTCAGACCGCGGTTGTAACATCAAAAAAGAGTATTCAATAAGTGCGATTGTCACAATATAAATAGTTTCCCTGGTTAACTACTGTTTGGAAAGACGTTTTCGGCGGGAGTTATAAAGTTATACATATCGGGTTCATAGTAATTTGAAACGATATTTTGATAATATAATCAACTGAGGTTGATGAACTTTTGTTATTATTGTAAATATATACCGTGTAGGATAATTCTTAATTTTCTGTTAGGTTAATTTTAGTTATTTCAACTGGTTAGCTGTAAACCAACTAAACCTGGTAAATTGACTTAAATCAACGCTTACGCCAGGATTCGGCTAATTTATGTTTATCTTTGCCGGTTACAGAGGAACTCCTCTGCGACTGGCTGATTTTGTTTGAGAATTAATGGGGCGTGTGGATGTATTCATCTCTGGATGAATTATATGAATTGCAGCACCACCTGCATTGCTTGCTAAAAGAAAAAAACTACCGGACACTTAGCCGGTTTTTTCACTCTGTGCGGCAGGCTCAATATACCCAGCTGCCTGCGGGCAGGCTGGCATTGATAAGTTCGCTGGCTTTTTTGTTTCCACAAAATCAGCTTGCTCGTGACGATGTGCATGCTCAGTTGCTGGCATGGCACTTTGCCTGCCCGGAAGATGCCACTCCCTGCTTATTGCTGGCAGAGAGTTGGTTTGCTATTGCCAGTGAAACACTTCGGACTGGTGCATCAGTTGCCCCTGGCGGGCAGCCTGTACCCCGCGTGGTGGTTGCGAATACCGCGGGTTTTTCATGGGCAGTACAGGCAATAGCCTCCGGCAGTTATTGCCCCGCAGTCTTTATGCTGCTGATGAATGCAGCGGGCTACCTGGGTACGCCAGCCGGAGCGAAAAATGGCTTATGGCCAGTGACGTTCCCGGCACATCAGTTTGGTGAAGATGCACTGGCTTTTGCCCGGCAGTACGGTGCATTGCCGCTTGATAAAGGGCCGGTCTCGCTGTCATTGCGGTTACCTACTTACTCAGAGACACGTTTCCCGGCACTGTATTGGTTTAACCGTACAATGGAGTGCGATCCGGCAAATATCGCCGCTCGTGAACAGTGGGTACGGTTATTATCTCCTCTGCATTATGGAGACGCGCGTTACCAGGCAGTGAACCATTTTCTCAGTAGCGAGCATTGCCAGAACCTGGCGCTGCCGGTGCGTAACCAACTGTGGCGCGCGAAGATATATGACAAGATAAATAACCCGGTGTTGTGGCCTTTGCCGGGGAAAACGTACCGTATTCGCCGCCTGGATGTGCGTTTTCGTCAGTTGCTGTCTCTTCCTTTACATCCTGAAGCTCAGGCCAGTGGTTATTTGGCTTATGCCCGGTTTTGCGAACATTTTTTGTTTAACCGGTACGGGCAAGAGTGGCGGTTAACGTCCTGGTTTACCGGGCAGATTTATCAGTGCGTGGCAGCACTTGCTGCCATAGACGCTCCGGCTTTTTGGTTAACCCACAGTGACCACGTTTTCTCGCTTCTGGCGGTTGTGTTGGGCAATGCAACCGTACCACCGCCGGACAGGCAACAGGTGCTGGCAAAACTGGTTGCTCTGACCCGTGCCCGGGGAAGCTCTGTGCTGGATGCTTTGCTGGCATTACTGGCGGCGACGCCAGAGGGCATAGGTGGCCTGAAACAGGCGTTATCTGCCAGCCAGTTACTGGCGTTGCAGGCCAGAATTCAGCACGCGAATGCGGCAGCGTTGTGGCAGGCCTGTAATAACCTTGCCGCACTGGGGTATGGCAAGGCTCTGGGAAGAATACTTCTGCTTGCCGCACAGCAGGGTGGGCGCCAGGCTGCACTGTTTCTGGCCGATGCGCAGTCGGGGGCGAATCCGCGGGCTCTGTCTGCCATGGCTATGCAGGAGAATGAATTACAGGCCCAACATGTTTTTACTAAGGCCGGTGACCAGGGTGATGCACACGCCTGGTTTTTACATAGCCGGTTACTGGAAAGGCAGCTCTTGCGGGAGTTCTTGCCTCGGGAGGTAACACGCCTCGCAGAGGCGAGGGAAACGTTGTTATACCAGTCTCAGCAAGCCGGGCATGCACTTGCCCGCTATGATCTTGCCTGCACACTGGCACTGTCTGATTTCCCGGAAAAAGTCCAGCAAGGCCTGGAGCAACTCTGCCCGGCAATTTTGCTGTCGGGGAATATCAGTGGCGATTACCGGGCTTATATCGCCTATCTGTTTGCTTTCTGTGCATTGCATGGCCGTGGAATGGCAAAGAATTTGTGGCTGGTTGATTTCTGGATACAACGCGCCTGGTTATGGAGCCTGTCGCCACGTTATCTGCAGTTTCGCGATGATGTCGTTTCCCGTTACCCGTTGTATGTGTTGTATAGGCGGCGGGTGAAAAAGCACCAGCTGAGTGTCCCTGAGTGGCAGAAACGGCTTATCCGGCAACTGGGTTTTGATACAGGCTGCGTGGAGGTACTGGCATGATTATTCTCGTTGGTTTTGTGGCCGTGGTGGCGGTGCGTTACGCCTGGCGCTGGAGAAGGGTAACGGGGCGAGATACCCCTTTGCCCCGAAAACTGTGAGTGTGGAAAAAAGCGTTATTCCTCTTCCCTGAAAATAACGCAACCACACAACACAAACTCAGTTACCAATTTACTGCATTCAACTTCATGCCGTGGTTCCCTTTGTAGTCTGGCGACTTAGGTGATTCCCAACCAGCTAACAGTGCCGGGTCCGGCTGGTAAATTTCAATACCTAAAGGGCGGCACACTTTCAGGGTGTCTTCGGCTTCATCTCCCCACATTGGCAGCGAGAGATCACCACCCGGGCAGGTAGAAATAGCGCACAACAAATCGATTTCGGCGAAGAACTCCAGATAGTCACCTTTGCGCGCCGGGCAGGCTTTCATAAAGTATTTATCTTCATCGTTAAGCCCGGTGCACTGGAACACATTCATGACGTCATGCACGTCAAATTCAGTTAGCCCCCAGGGTTGAATCGCCCGGGTCAGGTTGGAGTGGCAGTGAAAATCAAAATCTTCACCTGTCAGCAGCTTGTTGACATAAGGATCACAACGGGTGCCCAGCAGATCATGGACACGCCCGCCGTGTTCATCCACACCATAATCAGCCAGTGAATCAGCAGTGATCGTAGCAACAGGGCGCATAAACGGTAGTGTGGACCACAGCCGGTCAAAGGTGGACAAATGGGCACGCTGTAACTGGCGGGTACGTGATACCCACATTCTTTCCCGTGGGTTATGCAGGTTCCACATGTTCAGGTCGCCCACTTGCGGGCCTTGTGGGGTGGTTATGCGAAAAATATGGCCAGCCGGAACCTCCCAGGCATAACCGGTACGAATCGGCACCAGGTGTTGGGAAACCTGAGTCCGTTTGCCATCAGCCAGAGCCTGGTAAAAGTCACGATCAACATCCAGGGCTGAGCCCTTGGTGCTCTGGTATGCAGCAGGATAAGAAGACATATTAAACTCCGTTCATTCGCGTGGTAAACGCAGACATAATCTGTTGTTCAGATTGTTCAAGATAAGCAGTGAGCGACTGGCAGGCTTCTTCATTACGTTGTGCTTTCAGCAGGCCAAAAATAGCCTGGTCGCGTTCAAGCCAGGGGCGCTGGAAGTTACCTTCGTGCTCCCCACTGGCAAACAGCAGACGTAACTGAGCAAGCAATACGCTGAAAAACTCATTGAACCGGGCGCAGCCGAGCATGTGGACGATGCGCTGGTGAAAGCGCAGGCTGTGTGTCCCGAAAGTGCGCCAGTCGTTGTTGTTGGCGGCGGTTACTGCAAGGTCGAGTTGCCCGGCCATTTTATGCAGGTGAAATTCACTGATAGTGGACGAAGACTGTATTGCCAACACTTCCAGGTAGCGGCGGGCTTTATAAATGTCCCGCACATCTCGCTGGGTTAACTGGCGAACAAATACGCCACGGTTATGCTGATAATCCATCAGCCCTTCACCATGCAAAAACCGCAAGGCTTCGCGCAGAGTATTGCGCGAGGTATCGCACAGGGCCGCCAGTTCGTTTTCCGCCAGCGCCTGTCCGGCCTGCAGATTGCCGTTAATAATGTTTTCCCTTAACAGCACCGCAATGCGCTGGAAAGCGGGCAGTGTGTCTGCAGACATTTCTTCGGGTAATTCGATTTTCAAACTGAGCATCTTTGCGGCCTCAGGCAGTTGCCATATCCTGAATGAAACGGTTAATGCGATGTTCTCGCATCTGCAGGATAGCACTGGGTGCGGCATCCACTTCAATATTGCCGTGCTCCATAAACACCACCCGGTCGGAAATGGTGAACGCAAACTTCATTTCATGAGTCACTATCAGCATGGTGATGCCTTCCTGGGCCAGCCGGGCGATAACATCCAGCACTTCGCTGACGCGTTCAGGGTCAAGGGCCGATGTGGGTTCATCAAACAGAACCACACTGGGGCGCATTACCAGCGTGCGGGCAATGGCGACACGTTGTTGCTGGCCGCCAGATAACTGATGCGGGTATTTGTTGGCGTGTTCGAGCATGCCCACTTTGTCCAGCATGGCGAGGCAGCGTTGTTTTAAGCTTTCCCGCTGTTCTTCAAAGTGCAGGTGTGGAGCCAGCATCAGGTTTTCCAGCACCGTTTTATGGGGGAACAGGTTAAAGCCCTGAAAGACCATGCCGAGTTTGGTGATGTTACTGCGCCAGGCGAGCGCATTTTCAGCCTGGCCGGCCTCAATAAAGTCGTTGCCCAGCAGCCGTACAGTGCCGCCATCCAGCGTTTCCAGGCCATTAATGGTGCGGATAAGCGTGGTTTTCCCGGAGCCGGATGGCCCGATGATGGAGATAATTTCCCCCGGGCGTACGGCCAGGTTAATGCCGTTGAGTACGGTTTTCCCATTGAACGCTTTGTGGATATCGCTCAGTTCCAGAATGGGTTTGGCGGAAGGGCTCACACTGCGCCGGGTGCCAGGAACCAGCGCGGGTAAGGTGGCACGCACTTGTTCAGCGTCAATCATTGCGGGCTGGCGGCGCTGAATATCCAGGCTTTTTTCCAGCCAGGAAAACAAGCGCTCAAACAAGGTGACTATCAACACGTAGTAACAGGCAACAGCCAGTAATGTCTCCATTACCTTGAAGTTTTCGGTATATAACCGCTCACCGACCATCAGTATTTCGGAAAGTGAAATGACCGAGACCAGGGACGTCATTTTTACAATGGTAATAAACTCGTTCACAAGCGTTGGCAGAGAGATACGCAGGGCCTGGGGAATGATAATTTTGAGGCGAATTTGCCCATTACCCAGCCCCAGTGCTTTGCCCGCCTCATATTGCCCGCGCTGTACGGAAATTAACCCGCCCCGATGAATTTCAGCAATATATGCCGTTTCACTTAAAATAAGCGCAATAGCTCCCGCGATAAACGGGCTGCTCAGCAACGCACCACTTGCCGGGATCATCTGTGGCAGGTTAAAGATAAAAATCAGTAACACCAGCAAAGGCAGGCTACGGAACAGCCAGATATAGACTGCGGCAGCCTGGCTGACCCAGCGGCGGGGAGACTGGCGGGCAAAAGCCAGACCCAGCCCCAGAACTACCCCGCCAACCCAGGTCAGCAAACTTAATTGCACAACCAGCCAACTGGCATGCCAGAAATCAGCAAAGGTGAATAAACTGAACAGATAATGCCAGTCAAACTGCATAATGCTCTCTCCCGAACCGGTAAGTAGTTACAGCGTGCCAGCCAGCGCTTTGTTGATCTCTTCGGCACTGGGCATTTGTACGTTGTATTTCTTCAGTAACGTTGCGTATTCGCCATTTTTCACAACATCCCCAAATGCTTTTTGCAACTGGTCGCGCAGAACTGTGTTGTTTTTGTTTACGGCCAGGCCAACCACTACCGGGTACAACACGCTGTCAGAACTGATAACCAGGCGGTTACCGGTTTTCTCAACCGTCGCTTTGGCGACAGCGGCATCTTCGTACTGAACGTCAATGGCGCCAGAAAGCAGAGCCTGAGTTGTTTCGGGTGAGGAAGGAAATTCCTTCACATCGATAGCGCCGAGCCCTTTCACCTGGCAATAATCCGCGGAAACTTTTTGCAATTTAGGGATCCACGCACCGCCTTTAATGGATCCGACTTTTTTCCCGCAGAGATCCTGCGGCTGTTTGGGCTGCCATGTACTGCCCTGTTTCACCATCAGTGAGCCGCCCGTTTTCATGTAGGGGATAAAATCCACCTGCTGTGCTCGTTCGGGGGTGACATATAGCGTTGATGCAATGACATCAAATTTTTGGCTTTTCAGGCCCATTATCAGGCTGGCGAAACGGGTGTCTTTAACCTTAGGTTTCAGATGCATATCGTTGCCGATCAACTGCATAAACTCAGCATCAAAACCGGCAGGCTGGTTGTTGTTCATAAAGTTATAAGGTGGGTAAGTTAAGTCGGAACCGATAGTAAGGTTGCCCGGCTGTAACGTGCCGTTCGCCAGAGCTGGCAATGACGCCAGAATGGTTGCGGCACTGCCCAGTAATGCGATGACTTTTTTCATGTCGAACCCCTGATGATATTGTTCAACAATGATTAAGCATTAAACGTGCCAATTTTAATTTAGATGTAAATATACAGCGTTGCAGCAGGCATGGGGAAAACGGGCTGGATCAAAACGGGGCTTATGTCTGCTGGTGGTGCGCGAAATGCACCATGGAAGGGCAAAAAGTACGCTGGAAGGATGAAAAACGATCAACAGATGCCGGGCAAAAATACCCGGCAGAAATGTTACAGGGGTAAACCGCGGCGCAGCATTTCCTGGGTAATAAATTCATTACGGCGTTTATTGGCGGAGATCAACAGCAGGGCGCCAAAGCCAAATACCAGAAACATAATAATTTTATGGCTCATCCGTTTGGATTGTTGGCTTCCCTGGTACATTTTCACCAGAAATTTATCTGATATACGCCCGGCATTAATATGTTTTTGCAGTGCCCATAGTGAACATTTACTGATGAACATAATAAATACATAAAAAACGCCCCAAATTACTGCAACCGCAATAATACCCAACAAAATTTGGTATATGTTATGTAACATCTGAGTCTTCCCGACAGTGTGTAAGCCCGTATAATACGGAGTATATCCCCGTCATACTTCAAGTTGCGGGTGCGTTGGCTGCGGTCATTCACCCGAGTCACTTACTACAGTAAGCTCATCGGGATTCATTCACTTGCCGCCTTCCTGCAACCCGAATTATTTAGGGTATAGCCAGACATGGCTGAACGCATGCTGGAATGCCAACCGGTGAAAAATGAATACCAGTGTCTGCTGGTCGTGGATACCAGACAATGACAACCGTTTTCTTAAGTGATAACTGAATAAAATATGGCGATATTTTAATTGCCGGGCTGTTGGTCTGCAATAAAGAATAAACACATAATCCCCCACTAATATTAGCCCCTGCGAATAAGAGCTATCTTATTGTGCTGGTAACAGTGAGTCCCTGGAGAACTGATGAAAATTGCCCGTTTTGCCGAACGTACTCAGTTAAGCCCATACACCCTGCGTTATTACGAAACCTTAGGGTTGCTGCGTATTGCACGCGATACCAGTGGGCACCGGCAGTTTAATGAGAAAGATATTGAATGGGTCAAATTCATTACCCGCCTGAAAGAGACCGGTATGCCTCTGGCACAAATTTGCGCCTATGCCATGTTACGGGAAAAAGGCGCCGCAACGCTTTTGCAACGGCGGCAAATGCTGGCGGAACACCAGGCGGTATTGCAGGCGCATATTGCTCAGGCTCAGGCGCATCTGCAGGCACTGGGCAGCAAAATTGCTTTTTATGATGAGGCATTGCGGGAACAAGTGGCGCATCAGAGTGATCCGGCGTGATTACCTTTGGGTAACATTGGCCTGTTTGTGGTTGGTAATATCCCCTTGACTTAGAGTGTGCTCTAACTTTTAGCCTGTTACCTGAACTGACTAACCGGAGGTAACACATGCAACAGTCACGCTATGAAAGAGGGTTAACAAAGCTTGCTGAGATTGATGGCGAAGCAGGCGAAAATGTGGTCAATGGGCTGGCGGATATCTGCCCTGATCTTGGCCGCTATATTGTGGAATTTGGCTTTGGTGATATTTATTCCCGCCCACAACTCAATCTTAAATCACGGGAAATCGCAACGGTTGCGGCGCTGACTGCGATGGGCCACTGCGAGCCTCAACTGGCGGTGCATATTCAGGGAGCACTGAATGTGGGTTGCAGCCGTGAAGAGATTACAGAAGTGATGCTACAAATGGCGCTGTACGCAGGGTTCCCTGCGGCGCTGAAAGCAGTTGCCGTCGCGCGTGGCGTATTTGCACAGGCAGACCGTGTAGCTCATGGGTAACCGTAACAATGCGCCAAATTTCTGGCGCATTTCCCTGCCTGCTGCCAGCGGTGTTTCTCATTGGCACAAATTGCTTACCACTGTTTCTTGAATCTTTCCGTGGTTTAAACGAGAATGAACGTTCTCATCTGTGGGTTGTGATCCTCTCAACTCCTGCAATCACGGAAAATTTATGACTACGGACCGCATAAGCCGCCAGGACGCCAGGCGCAACGCGATTATTCAGGCCGCCCGGGCATGCTTTCGGGATAAAGGGCTGCATGGCACTTCTATGGCGGATATTGCACGGGAAGCACAGCTTGGGCCGGGCCAAATCTACCGCTGTTTTCAGAATAAAGACGCCATTGTGGAAGCCATTATCAAAGCGATTATTAGTGCCAGGGTGGAACATATGCTGGCCGTTAATCATGATTTAGTGCGCAAGGCAGATGAGTTTACCCGGAGCCTGGCTGGTATTGCCGCATTTGACAGCCGCGATGATGCATTGCTGCTGGAAATCAGTGCTGAAGCAACCCGTAACCCACGCATTGCTCAACTGGTGGTTGAGGCTGACCTGAGTTTATTTGAACAAGGGTGCGCCATGCTGAAAGCACGCTACCCGCATCTGGATACCATTCAGGTTAATGCGCTGAGTGAAGTGATGGCGGTGCTTACTGAAGGCACTCTGCTTCGTCGCCATGTTCGCCCGCACCGGCCAATTGATGCGCAATGTTTGCAAAGTAATTACCTTGCCATATTGCACACCCTGTTTCCGGATACTCAGAGCAACAATACCAGGAAAAAGGACTAAACCATGTCAATACAACAACGCACGCTGTATGCCCTGATACTTGGGATGCTGGCCGCGTTGGGGCCACTGTGCACCGATTTTTATCTACCTGCATTGCCGGATATTACGGCCCATTTACAGGTATCCACTTCTGCGACGCAACTGACCCTCACCGCGTCTCTGGTTGGCCTGGGGTTGGGGCAACTGGTTTTCGGCCCGTTAAGTGACCGAATGGGGCGTAAAGTACCACTGCTGGCTTCTCTGGTTATTTTTATTCTGGCTTCAATTGGCTGCGCGGTAGCAACCAGTATGTCTGGTTTAATGGCGGCGCGTTTTATCCAGGGGCTGGCCGGGGCTGGTGGCGCGGTATTATCCCGGGCCATTGCGCGTGACTGTTACGCCGGGCCAGAGCTGACGCAGTTTTTTGCCTTACTGATGGCAATTAACGGTGTGGCACCAATAGCCGCACCGGTATTAGGTGGGTTGCAACTGGCGCTGACTGGCTGGCAGGGGCTGTTTATTACTCTGGCGCTGGTGGGGATTGTGATGCTGGTTGTTGTGTCCACCAAATTAGCCGAAAGTTACCCACCACAACGGCGGCAAAAACAGCAAAGTAATATGGCGGCATCATTTATTGCAGTGATGCGGGACCGGCGCTTCATGGGGTTGTGCCTGGTGCAGGGGTTTATGCTGGCCGGGTTATTTGCCTACATTGGTGCCTCATCTTATGTTTTTCAGTCTCACTGGCAACTGACGCCACAGCAGTATAGCTACCTGTTTGCTTTGAATGGTGCCGGGCTTATTGTGTTTTCCCTTGGCACAGTGAAACTCTCGGCCCGTTGGGGAGAAAAGCCGGTTCTGGTTGGCGCTCTGGTTCTGTCGGTTATTGCTGCGGTGGTACTGCTGCTGTGCGGTGTAGTAAGGGCACCCCTGGCTGCGGTTGTTCCTGTATTGTTCATCGCCGTATCCATAAACAGTGCCGTTTGTACCCTGGCTGGAGCCATGGCGATGCAAGCGCAAGGTCAACATTCAGGCACTGCATCTGCTTTTTTAGGTACCTTAATGTTTATGATGGGTGGCGTGAGCGCACCTTTAACCGGTATTGGCGGCACGTCTTTTATCTCTATGGGGGTAGTGCTGGGCGGGAGCTATTTGTTAGCGCTTCTGAGTTATGTACTGATAGCCCGCAAAGCATAAAGGCGAGTCTTCCATGCTGTGCAACGTGCCGGGTGTTTTTACCGGGTAAAACAAACCCACATTGTTCTAACCTATAATCCTTAGTATTATAGCTTGCGTAGTCTGGAGAGGGATACCCTGACAACACGCAAGGAATCCGCCATGGAGATTTATGTTTTAAAGGTGTTCGATAAGAACACCAGAGGTGGCAGCATTAGTGGTGCAGATTTATGTAGTGCAGCAAATGAAATTATGAAAGGCCTTTTTGAAGGTGACCTGGGCGGTGGGATTATCAAAAAACGTATCCCTCTGCCAGGAAAGGGGAAAAGTTATGGAGCCCGTGCAATTATTGCCTTTCAAACCGGGCGGAATTTCTTCTTTATTAATGGTTACCTGAAGTCGAATATCAGTAACAGAGGTAAAGAGATTCCTGATGATGCCCTTAAAGGCTATCGTAAATTCGCTGCTGATCTTCAGAATATGACGCAAGAACAAATTGCGGCACAGATTAAAAATAGCACGATGAGAGAGGTTAAATGTAATGGTTGACCATCTGAAAGATTTGCAGGAAATGGCTCACGATATGCTTCCTCATGGTGGGATTTCTGAAGACACTGTCGGTTACATTGATTCGCGTGTGAGATTACGTGAATTCCGCGAACGTTTACCTGTGATTACTGAAATGAATGGTGATGCAATTCGTACGCTGCGTAGCCGCTACCACCTGAGCCAGGCAATGCTGGCTGAACTTGTGAATATGTCTGTTGTGACTGTCTCCAAATGGGAACGTGGTGAAAAAAAACCGAATGGGGCAGCGTTACGTGTCCTTAATGTTCTTTCTGTAAAAGGGCCGGGTGTTTTTACCGGGTAATGTGGCCTGCCGTGAGTTGCAATTGTGGCGGGTTTTACCGTTCCAGCGTACGAACCGAACAACAATGTAATGCATTAAACAAGAAGGAAACCCTGAGGGTTTCCTTCTGTGCATTCAGAAACGGATAAGTGCCAACTTAGCGTGGTTGTACTGGCAGTTTGTTATCACCGTTACTGTTCTGTCCCGGTTTCGTATTCTGCCCGCCATTCTGTCCCGGTTTCATATTGTGACTACCAGTCTGCCCCGGTTTCATATTTTGTCCGCCATTCTGGCCGGGTTTGCCTTGTGAACCCTTGTGATTGCTGTTGTGATTACCGTTATGGTTGCTCTGGTGCTGGTCTTTATGAGAACCATTATTCTGGTTATGGCCTTTTTTGTGCAGCATCTGTTGGTTATTTTGCTCTTGCTGCGGTTGTGGCGCTGCCTGAGCAATGGGAGCAGCGGCAAAGGCCAGTAAAGCAGAAAGTGCGACTAATTTGTTCATGTCATCCTCAGACTGGTATTCAATGGTCTCCCGGTAGCGGGATTTCATCGGGTTCTTCGTTACGTGAGGCAGGGTTTTTCTCTGCCTCGTTATTAACTGAGGTATATAAGGGATAATTGTGAACAAAGTATGGAGCTGTTTTTAATTCAGATTGTTCTCGGTGGTAATGTAAAGATATGTTAGTGGGAATGAAATGTGTTTTATTCTCAGTTAGCCCTGCTTAATTAATGAATAAATCATACTTTTGTTGGATTGTTTTAATTATTAAAAATTATTTCTTTTGGCTGAATATTTTTTTATTAGTGATAATTTTATTAACATTTTTGTTTTTGTACTTTTAATAAATTCAGTTAAAACAGTGTGTTAATTGATATTCTTTCTGTGATTTCAGTGTGAGTGAGGTGATAAAAATATTAATTAAAAATGTAATTGTGCCGATATTACATGCAGGTGTTGCGCACCAGACACGGAATTGATGCAACGGCATCAGGTTGTGTTCCTGTTTCTCATCTCAGCACTCGTTTTGTTATCAGTTCAATACTTCCGGGGGTTATATGCACTTCATTCGCAACCTTAAAATTAAGGTTATGATGTTATCTATCCTTATCCTGTTCACTCTGCTGTGGAGTGGCGTGTCTTTTTTCTCTCTGCATGCTTTGGGCAGCCTGAAAGACGAGGTCGCGCTCACCAATGTTCAGCAGGTGAATGGCGATATCATTAATGGCGCCAGTGCGCGTTACTACCAGGTTAAACTGGCTATGGACCGTGCAATGGTTGCACAAAAAAATGGGGATACAGCCAGTTACCAGCAGTTAGTGGATGGGATTGGTAAAGACATTGATTTCCTGCAGGGTGGGCTTAATCAGTTCAAAGTGACAGACCATGCCAATATCAGCAGTACGTCGATTGATAATATTTACAACAGCTCACTGACACTGTTTAACCAGGCAATTAAACCGATGTTCGACACGGTGAAAGCAAATAACCTGGAAGCCTTTACTCAACTGACAAGTGATAAATATAACCCGCTACGCACCAATTTCACCGACGCTATTCTCGCCTATAACCAGGAAATTCAGGATCTTAAAACGGCAGCCAATGGCCGTATTAATAATTGGGTTTCTGTGGCGCGTACCACCATTATTATCACAATGGTTATTGGTCTGGTGATCCTGGTGCTGAGTGAACGTTACTTATCCGTGTTCCTTGGCCGCCCACTGGAGTGGGTAAAACAACATTTGCAGGTGTTATCACAAGGCCATCTGGATAAATCCACACAGCCACTGGGTAATAACGAAGTGGGCCAGTTAATTCCGTTCCTGGAAACCATGCAGCAAAACTGGGTGAAAACCGTTTCACAAATTCGTGGCAGTGCCAGCGAGATTTATCACGGCTCCAGTGAAATTGCCGCAGGTAACGTTGATTTGTCGTCACGTACGGAAGAGCAGGCAGCAGCTCTGACTGAAACGGCCGCCAGCATGGAACAGTTGAGCGCTGTAGTAAAACAGAACGCCGATAACGCAGCACAGGCCAGTACGCTGGCACAAACAGCATCCAAAGCGGCGAATGAAGGCGGTGAAGTGGTGCAGGGTGTTATCAGTAGTATGAAAAATATCACCAGCAGCTCGCAGAAAATCGCCGATATCATCAACGTTATCGACAGTATTGCATTCCAGACCAACATTCTGGCGCTTAACGCAGCGGTTGAAGCTGCTCGTGCTGGTGAACAAGGGCGCGGGTTTGCGGTAGTAGCCAGTGAAGTACGTAACCTGGCTCAGCGCAGTGCGGGTGCGGCAAAAGAGATCAAAACCCTGATTGATGAATCAGTCAGCAATGTTAACACCGGTTATGAGCAGGTCTCTCTGGCAAACACCACGATGGATAACATCCTGAAATCTGTCTCCAGTGTAACCAGCATTATGTCGGAGATTGCATCAGCATCTGTGGAACAGAGCAAAGGTATTTCCCAGGTGGGAAGCGCGATTTCTCAGATGGATACCGTAACGCAGCAGAACGCGTCGTTGGTGGAAGAGTCTTCCGGTACTTCGGCATCACTGGAAGAGCAGGCTCACCGGTTGACTGAAATTGTTTCGGTGTTCCGACTGCCGGGTGATGCGAGTGGTAATCAGGCGAAACCAGCAGCGCGTAAAGGACTGTCTTCGGCGAAAAAAGGCCAACTGGCGCTGGCGGGTGGTGGTCACAAAGAGAATGACTGGGAGTCGTTCTGAGTTTATTGCTACATGACTATATTAAACGGGGGCTTCAGGCCCCCGTTGAGTCTGATGACAAACCTCATGTTCGCACAGAACGAGAGGATGTCACCCAATAAAAAAACAGGAAAATCAAGTCATTGATTTTCGCCTGCTAACTAAAAAGAAGGAAAAACCACGCTTTTCCCTTCTTTTTCATCAATCTGAACGGGGGCTTCAGGCCCCCGTTACTACTCACATTATTCTCCTTGAACCAGCCGTTCTCCGCTCGCTTTATCAAACAAATGCAGTTTGTCGCTTTTCGCCACTAACGCCAGCGTTTGCCCGGGCCCGGTTTCAGGCCGCCCCGTTACCTGAACGTGAATGGCAAACCCTTGCCAGTCCAGATGCAGCAATGTGGATTCCCCGGTGACTTCCATAATATTCACCTGAGCGCTGCTGCCTTGTGGCGCGATAGCAATATCTTGTGGGCGTAGCCCGGCGATGACCGGTTGGTCGCCCTGTATGCGTGCGGCTTCGTGCCAGTGAGCAGGCAGCGGTATCCAGAGTTCACCACACTGCACGCCTGGCTCGCCCTGGCGAAGCTGAATAGTGCCTTCCAGCAGGTTCATTGGCGGTGAACCAATAAAGCGGGCCACAAAAGTGTTGCGTGGCTGGTCGTAGATAGTTAACGGGCTGCCTTGCTGAACAATGATACCGTCACGCATCACCACAATTTGGTCGGCCAGTGTCATGGCCTCAACCTGATCGTGGGTGACATAAATCATGGTGGTTTTAAAACGCTGATGCAGGGATTTTATTTCCGCACGCAGTTCCATACGAAGTTGGGCATCGAGGTTGGACAGTGGCTCGTCGAACAAAAATACCTGAGGATTACGCACCATAGCGCGGCCCATCGCCACACGCTGGCGCTGCCCGCCGGACAAGGCCCGTGGGTAGCGGCTGAGCAATTTATCAATACCCAGCATGGTGGCTATTTGGGTGATTTTGCTCTTTTGCGTGGTTTTATCCACCTTTTTAACCTGCATATGAAAAGCAAGGTTTTCAGCGACAGTCAGGTGGGGATAGAGCGCGTAGCTTTGAAACACCATAGCGATATCCCGGTCGGCCGGGTCAAGGTCGTTAATCTGTTTTTGGTTCATTAAAATCGCCCCGTCAGAGGCGCTTTCCAGACCAGCGAGCAGCCGCAGCAGGGTGGATTTACCACATCCGGAAGGGCCTACCAGCACGGTGAAGCTGCCATCAGGAATGGTCAGGTCCAGTGGGTGCAAAACAGTTTGCTTCCCGTAACGCTTGGCAACTTTTACCAGTTCAACCCCGGCCATGTGACATCTCCTCTATATGGTGTTGTAACGCCTGCCAGTCAGGGTAACTGCGTGGTGAACTACTGATGGCATGGGCGGCAACGGCATTTCCCCAGTACAACGCTTCGTCGGGGGGCTGTGCCTGGCAAAGTGCGGCCAGAAAACCGGCATTAAAACTGTCTCCGGCGCCAATGGTGTCAATAACGCAGACTGGCTGGCACGGAGCGTGCTGTTTGTGCTGTGTGGTCCATAACCGGGCGCCATCCGGGCCGCATTTCGCCACACATCCCCCCCGGCCGTTGAGTTGCCGGGCAAGTTCCGCTCCGGCGTCATCCAGGTTTTCCAGCCCGCTCAGCCCCAGGGTCTCCACCTCGTTGAGCAATAACCAGTCGCAGTCGGGTAACCAGGTATATACGCCAGCGCGTAATTCGGGTGTCCAGCCGGTGGGCGGCCAGCCGGTATCCACCGCGATGCGGTAACCGCGCTTGCGCAGCGCGGGCAGCAGAGTGGAGTACTGGCTGAACAATGTGCTGCATAAAAAAGTGCCGCACAGTAGGACAATATCCCCGGGGATGGCTTGTTCCGGCAGTTGTTGCAGAATGTCGTCGGCGCTGAGACGGGTAATATGGCCGTAATTGCTGAGAAAAGACCGTTCTTTGTCTGGGTGTGTCACGCCCACGGTGAAAGACGTTTCGCAGGCATAACCCGGCCACCCGGCAGCGCTTTGTGGAAAGTACCCGGCGAGCCACGGCGTGAAAGCATCATTGCCCTGGCAGGAAATTGCCCGGTGGGGAATCTCCATTGCGGCGAGAGCCAGAGCACAGTTCCCGGCTGAACCACCAGGGCGCAGCGCGCTGTGCTCCAGCATGGCTTCTGTGCCAGGTAAGGGCCACTGCGCCAGGGTGCCCATAATAATATCGACATTGATATTGCCCGCGACATACAGCACAGGCGTGGTTAAATTGTGCATAGTTATCCTTTACTTCCACCGCTGGCAAGCCCACCAACCAGCGTTTTTTGCAGCCAGATAGCAATAAACAGGGGCGGAACGGATGCCAGAATGCCGACTGCCGCTATCAGGCCATCATCGGTTGCGCGCCCGGCGGTAAAACCGGCAATCGTTACGGGCAGTGTTTGTGCGGCGATATTGCTGGTAAACAGCAGTGAGTAGAAAAATTCATCCCAGGCCAGTAGCCAGCCAAACAGCGCTGAAGCACCCAGCATCGGTTTCGCCAGTGGCAGTGTGATGCGCAACAGAACCTGCCAAAATCGCAAACCATCAAGCCTTGCCGCCTGTTCAATATCGCGGGGCAGGGTATCGAACTGGTTTTTGAGCATCCAGGTGAGAAAGGGCAGGATCAGCGAGCAATAAACCAGAACCAGGCCCGTGCGGGTATTAAGCAGCCCGAGTTGTTCAAGAATAAAATAGAGCGGCAGTACAAAGGCAACGGGGGGCACCATGTAAATGCCCAGCCCGGCATACAACCACCCATCACGGCCTGGGTAGCGGGAAAAGCTGAATGCGGCCGGAACCGCAAGCACCAGCGACACCAGCGTGGCGCCACAGGCAACCAGAATGCTGTTTAACAGCGCGTGCAAAAAGAGTGCTCCCGGCTTACCAGGCTCCAGTGAAACCAGGCTTGCATAGCGGCTGAAATCCCACTGGCGTGGTAACCATTCAAGCGGGATGCGGGTGAGGTCGGCGGTAGAGCTGACACTCATTAAAAATAGCCACGCCATCGGGCCCAGAATAGACAATGCCACGACCAGGGCTGCCAGGTAACGCAGGATGGTGCGGATTTTACGCTTCATGGGCAGTACTCCGGCGGCGCTGGCGCAACAGCATTAGCAGGTAAATGGCAATCAGTACGGCACACATCAGCGCCATCAAAATGGCGTAAGCCGCACCACTGCCTGCGCGCATATAGCTGAACGATTCCTGGTAAACGAAAAAGCTCAGGGTTTTGGTGCTGTCCATCGGGCCGCCACGCGTCATAACGTAGATGATGTCGAAAACTTTGAAAGCATCAATGGTGCGCAGAACCAAAGCCACGCCCAGTGGCGCGACAATGGCCGGAAAGGTGATGGCGCGAAAACGCCGCCACGCACTGGCGCCATCAAGCCTTGCGGCTTCGTACAGGTCTTCCTGTATGGATTGCAGCGCCGCGAGCACCAGCAATGTCACCAGTGGGTAGTTTTTCCAGATATCGGCAAACATCACACTGTTCAGTGCGGCGTCGGTTGAGCCAAGCCAGGAACGATAACTGTCCAGAATACCCAGTTGAGTGAGCAGGGCATTGATGCTGCCGTAATCCGGGTTAAAGTTCAGCCGCCACATCATGGCATTAACAATGGTGGGAAGCGCCCATGGCAGGATCACCAACACCCGCAGAATGTTGCGCCCGACGAACTTTTGGTTAAGCAGCAGTGCGACTAATACGCCCAGTACGCCCTCAATCGCCACAGAAACAATGGTGAAGTAGAGCGTACGGCCAAATGCATCCCGGAAATCCGGGTCAGTCAGGGCGTATAAGTAGTTATCCAGCCCAATATAGTTTGGGCTGGTCCCGGTGCTGATAAGCGCTGCATCGGTAAAACTTAACCACAGGGTGCGCAGCAATGGCCAGGCTGTTAGCAACAGCATCATGATAACCATGGGTGCTAACAGCACCCATGCCTGACGGTGTTCGCGTTGTTGCAAATTCAGCATCACGCTTCCTTAACGCAGTCGTGCCGCGCTTTTATCTACAGCTTTCATGGCGTCTTGTGGTGTGGCTTTGCCTTGTAATACCGCCTGGAGTTGTTGCTGCAGGGTATTAGACAGGCGTGAATAGTCTGCTGTTTCCGGGCGGGAAAGCATGACATTCAACGAAGTATTCGCGGCTTTAATCAGGCTCTCCTGGCCCTGAGCGACCGCCGGGTCGGTATAAGACGCTTTCCAGATGGGCAGGCTCAGTTTGGCGTATTTATCCTGTACCGGTTGTGAAGTGATATAGCTGATAAACTGCCATGCCTGTTCCGGATGCTGGCTACCCTGAGTGATACCTAAGCCCATCGAGCCATTTACCGCACCGGCTTTGCCTGGCGCATCGCCCGGGGCTGGCATAATCGCGACATCACCCGCCACTTTGCTCTGTTTCGGGTCATTGGCCATGTTGTACATGTAGGTCCAGTTCAGGGCGAAGGCGGCATCACCATTAGAGAAGGCTTTACGCACATCTTCTTCAAGGTATTCACGTGAAGCCGGGTTAGTCAGGCCTTCATCCAGCGAGCTTTTCATCAGTTTCAGCGCAGCGAGCGAGGCCGGGGAACTGAAATCCAGTTTGTCGTTGTGATAGAAGCTGCCGCCAAAGCCCGATACCAGCGTGGTGTAATCGCACACCAGAGCCTCGGATTGTGACCAGCTCCAGACCAGCGGGTATTTCACAATGCCTTTATCTTTAATGATTTTGGCATCGTCCATCACCTGCTGCCAGGTGGCTGGCGGCTGGGTTATCCCGGCTTTACTGAGCATGGCTTTGTTGTAGTAGAGATATTTGGTATCCAGAATCCACGGCATGCCCAGCGTTTTCCCTTTATAAACCACGGTGTTCATGGCACCCGGGAAAATCTTTTCACGTTCAGCGTCGGGAATGCGTGCACTGACATCCTGCAGCAGGTTAAAGCGGGTAAACTCAGCCGGCCAGATAGCATCAAACAGCACTACATCGTAGCCGTTGGTGCCTGCGCCCCGGGCTGCGACGATTTTGTCATGCAGCGCTTCATAAGGCACAAACTCCAGGTTGACGTGAATGTCCGGGTGCTGTTTTTGGAAATCACTGGTCATGGCACGAATATCGTTTTCGCTGTAGGCCGCCTGGGTCATAAACAAGGCGTTGATTTGTGTGGCGGCCGTGGCGCTGGTACAAACTGCCAGCATTGCCAGCAGGCTGAGACGCAAGCGGTGTGTATTGTGGTGACGCATGGTGTTCTCCCCCAGCCCTGTTCCCCGGGTGGCTTTTTTTGCTGTGTGCAACCGGGTGGCAAGGCGTAAAACCGTTTATGATTTATTAAATCAATTTGATTGATTTAATCAGGATGACAAAAAGGTCCGGCTGACTTCGCCTTCACTGATTAAGCTTTAAGCAAACTTTATGCCAGCCAGTGAACAGGGCACAAAGCTTGCTTAACCGTTGCTATCCGCCAGGGGGCAGAAGATACTGCCCGCAGGGGCACCAGGAAAGGAACAGATGAAAACCTCAGGAACCAACCTTGAACACGCGCGCGCGCACAACCGGCGAGTGGTTATTGAAACTATTCGGCTGCACGGTGAGCTGACTCGGGCAGAGCTGGCGCGGCTTACCGCGCTGACACCGCAAACCGTGTCAAACATTGTGGCGGAACTACAACAGGCAGAAATTTTACTCAGCCATGCGCCACGCAAAGTGACCGGGCGTGGTCAACCAGCGGTTCCGGTCAGCCTGAACCCGGCCAGCGCCTGGTCAGTTGGGATCCATCTGGATCACCAGACTTTAATTATTGTGCTGGTGGACCTGGCCGGTGAAGTTCATTTTCGCCGCCTTATTATGGTGCAAAAGCCCCAACCCGATGCCACATTTGCGCGCATTATGGCGGTTATTGATGAGATAAAAGCGTTACCGGAGCTGGACTGGCAAAAAGTGCTGGGTGCCGGGGTGGTAATGCCCGGGCCATTTGGTGTGGAAGGGATTTCTTCTGCCGGGCCGACAACATTGAATGGCTGGCAGCACGTTGATGTTGCCGCCACGCTCTCTGAACTGACTGGCCTGCCTGTGACGCTGGAGAATGATGCCACGGTTGCGGCAATCGGTGAGCGTTTTCATGGCGTGGCCCGCCAGCTCAGTTCATTTATCTACTTGTATATTGGTACTGGCCTGGGAGCCGGTATTTTTACTGATGGCCATATTTACTCGGGCCATGCGCATAATGCGGGGGAAGTAGGGCACATAGTGGTTCAGCCCGGTGGTAAGGCCTGTTATTGCGGGAACCATGGCTGCCTTGAGCGCTATGTCTCTTTGCAGGCGGCGTATGAATTTTGCGGCCTTGACCCTTACCAGGCGCTGCCCGATGACTTACTGGCCGTAGATGGCGCACTGTTTGACCGCTGGGTAGAGACAGCGCTGCCACCTCTGCGCCAGGCGATTAATATGCTGGAGTGTATTTTTGATGCGCAGACCGTGGTAGTGGGCGGCATGATGCCAGCGCTATTGCTGGAGAAAGTGCTGGCGCGCCTGCCACCGTTTTACCAGTCGGTACGCGGGCGCTACCTGGATGGCATGCGGGTGAAAATGGGGATGTCGGGCATGGACACCGCAGCACTTGGGGCGGCAGCCCTGCCAATTTTTGACGAGTTTAACCCACAATTTCAGGTGCTGATGAAGTAGCTGCAGGCAGGTTCAGGCGCGTGGGGAGTACGCCAGGGAAGAAGCCATGGGCAGGTGTTTCTGCCCCGGCACTGAACGCGTCAGACTTTGAGCATTTTCACTGTTGCATCAATGTCTATTTCATCTTCTGTGAAGATGAGCGTAGTTCCCTGGAAAGTGGTGATCGCCAGTTTTTTCACTGAACGCATCTCTCCTGCTTTTTGTGACGATTTCGGCCTGATGCTGTTCATCAGTATGCCGACAGACAACACTGCGTTTTCTTTATCAATCCGGGTGTCGGCAGGCTCTTCTTCACTGTAAACCAGGTAAGACTTAATCGACGTGAGTTTCACGCGCTCACCGGCGATATACAGGTGTTTGCTTTCTGGTGCCACTTTCACCGCAAAGGCTGATAACCCTTTGTTATTGGTGCCTGGCTCAAAGGTTACCGCCGCATCTTTCTTAATCAGTTCAGGGTTGGAAACCTTGATAACATGAAAATAGCGGTTATCGCCGTTTTCATCTTTGATAAACCCAAAACCTTTGTCCTGGAACCAGGTTGTGATTGTTCCTTTCATGGTCATTACCGCTTACTTACTCGTTATTCACTCAATTTCGCAGCGCGCAGTGTAAAGCACAATGCCCGGGCAGACTACGTCTTTGGTTTAAGTCTGGCTGTTATCTTGCGTAAAGGCGAGGGTCAACAACAAATATTCGCGGGAGTTTTGGGCAGAACATCAAAAAACGGTGTCCAGTTCCCCGGAAGTACGGCAACAATCTGGCAGACCACAGCCCTGAATCTGCAGGGCTGTGGTGATTTAAAAAGCGAATATTCAGAACTGCCAGGTGACACTGACCGACATGTTACGTGGCTCACCATACACATAGTTGTTCATATACGCGTAGTATTTGCGGTCAAACAGGTTGCTGATATTCCCCTGAACAGAAACTTGTTTGGTCACCTGATAACGGGCAAACAGGTTTGCCAGCGGGTAGCTTCCCTGGTACACGCGTTTGGTTGTGCCATTTGGCGCGCTGACATCGTCGAATACTCTGTTTTGCCAGTTGACGCCGCCGCCCAGCGTAAGGGCAGGAAGTTCAGGTAGATTGTAGCTGGCGAACAGTTTGAAGCTGGTTTGGGGTTGATCCGGGTTATAACGGCCATCGGAATCCCTGTCCACATAACGCGTTGCGCCGAACGTCATTTGCAGGTTATCGGTAAGCGCCCCATTCAGTTCAAATTCCGCGCCCTTGCTGCGTGCGCCTTTCGTGGCAACATAAGCCTGTTCACTGCTGTTATTCACATAAGAGCCACTGACTTCCTGGCCGACATTGTTTTGTTCAATGCGGAAAATAGCCATGGTGGCAGTCAGGCGGCCATCAAGCCAGGCGGATTTCAGCCCGGTTTCGTAACTTTTCCCGGTAACCGGGGCCAGGTAGTGGCCACTGCTGTCACGGTAAGTTTGCGGCTGAAAAATCGAGGTATAGCTGGCGTAAGCAGACCAGGTGTCGTTAATGTCATACACCACACCGGCATAAGGCGTGGTGTTGTTCTTTTTCATATCACCACTACTGCCAATAGTGCTGTACTGGGTGTAGCGGGCCCCTACAATCAGCGATAACGGGTCGGCCAGTGAAAAGCGGGCTGCGGTATAAGCGGATTTCTGCCGCACGACATCATTAGCGTTTGCATACCAGTCGCTCCAGTTCGGTTCTGCGATGTTGCCATTCCAGCTATTATTGAAAATACCGATGTCGCTGGTTGCAATGTCATAAGCGTCTTCATCGGTAACCCCATCCCGGCTGTAGGTGGAATTATGCTGGCGGCTATACGTGAGGCCTGCCATTAGCTGGTGTTGCCGCCCGAACAGTTCGAATGGGCCACTGGCATAACCATCCACAGACGTTTGTTCTCGTTTGCCCCGGTCCATACTGCCAAAACCATCGGCACCTTCCCCGGTTTGCTCATTTGGAGTGGAGAGGTAACCCACATACAGCAATTTATCACTGAAGGTATTTTCAGCATGGGTGCCATTCAGGCGGAAGGACCACCCGTTATCAAAGTTATGTGTCAGGTCGGCATAAACTTTACGAACGGTGGTGTGGTAATACGTCCAGTCTGCTGAAGAGTTCAGGCTGCGCCGGTAGTGGGTCAATGAGCTGTTGCTGTAGAAGACGGGGTTGCCACCCCAGGAAGGATCCCGGGTGTCTGCATCCTGGTAATCCCACGCCAGAGACAGCGTGGTGCTGTCATTCAGGTCTGCATCGACAACACCATATAAAAACTTAGTGTTTTTATGGTAGCGATCCAGCCAACTGTCCTGATCCTGATACCCCGCAATAACACGGCCACGAATCGTTCCGGAATCATTTAATGGTGTGCTGATATCAGCCACATAACGTTGTTTATTCCAACTGCCATAGCTGGCGGTGAGGTTACCGGTGAATGTTTTACTGTCGGCATGTTTACGCACCATGTTGACTGACGCCGCCGGGCTGCCAGCACCGGTCATCAGCCCGGTTGCCCCGCGCACCACTTCAATGCGGTCGTAAATAGCGGTATCGGAAGCGGCATCACCAAAATTCCAGGCATCACCCATGCTGGTGGGAATGCCATCGTAAGTGAAATTCGTGATTTGGAAACCCCGGGAGTAGTAATAAGAGCGCTCGCTGTCATCCTGTTGAACTGAGATACCTGTGGTATTGCCCAGAACGTCATTAACTGTTTGCAACTGCTGGTCCTGCATGCGCTGCTGAGTCACCACACTGAGCGACTGCGGAACGTCTCGCGGAGTCAGTAGCAGTTTGGTGCCAGCCCGAGTGGTTTTAACCTGGTAATCTTTGCTTTCCTGGGAAGCTGTGTCTTTCTTCGTTGTAGCATTCACCACCATGGTTTGTTCGTTGCTGGTTGTGTCGGTTGTGGTGCCATCGGCCGCAATAGCCTGAGTTGGGCTGACCAGTGTATGAATTGCCAGTGCGAGAAGAGAAAGCGTGTATCTGGGTTGAAGAACCGGTTTTCCCGGTTCCCTGTGATTAAAAGACATAATATCCCCGTCCAAAAAGCAAATTGCCACTGCGCAGCTTTTTGATTTGCTGCATCAGAGTATGTGAGCACATAGCAGGCTCATTATGAGAAAATAAATGATAATCATTTTCTTTATTATTCGTAGAGGTATTAACGATAAATATGTAATTCTTTGTATCGGAATAACGGGGCGGTTGAATGGTATTGTTGTTGGTTAAATATATGATTTAAAAATAAAAGTTTTATTTTTTCTGCCTGGCTGTAAGGTAAGAATGGTCTGTGGTTATTTGTCACTACACAGTGCCTGTCTGTTTTTCCGGATATTTGCTAATCGCTTTTTAACGCGTATGATTCTCATTCTCTTTTTTCCTGTATTGCCTGGGGCCAAATAGTACCGGGCATTGATTAATGGAGCCTGGAATGAAATCGTTTTGCAGTTTGCCCAAAAGCGGTATTGCCACGCTGGTTGCCGCCACCCTTGCCCTTGCTGCCTGCCAGCATCAGCCTGAAAAAACTGCGGCTCCCACGCCCACAGTGGCTGCTAAGCCAGTAAACCTGCAAGTTGTTACTCAGCGCGAAGTGGGCGATGGCTTATATGAAATGGCCTATTCGCCAGTGGCTGATGCGTTATATGTTGCCAGTGCTCAGAGCTTTAAAAATGTTAATGGCGGCGTTATCTATCGCCTGAACCCGGTTACGCTTGCCACGGAAGGGGAAACACATACCGACCTGAAAAACTTTGGCATGGTGGCTGATAACGCAGGTGCTGTTTTCTATACCTCTAACTCCCTTGATGGCACTATTTCTAAAGTTGATGCCCGCAGCGGTAAGGTGTTGCAGCGGTTAAATTTAGGCGGGAAGAAAGACAAAGACGGTGATTTGCCGGGCGCGCGCGAATTGCTATTGCAGGGGCATAATTTGTACGTAAGCCGGGTGGCGGACCCGGGCTTTATTTCTATTGTGGATACCCGCACTTTCAAACTGGCTGGCACTATTCAACATGCCGGGAAGTGGGTAACCGGTTTGCTTTACTCACCTTCAATGGGTGTTGTGTACGCAGCGAACGGCGATGGTGAGATTCTGGTGATTAACCCGCGAACCCACAAAATAGAGCACCGCTGGACAGCGGGCGATGGCAACAAATATCTCTTCCTGAATATGGCGGAAGACCCGGCTACCGGGCGTTTATTGGTAACCGATAATTCGCAGGGGAAAACCACGCTGGTTTTTGATGAGCATACTGGCCGGGTAATTAAACGTATTCCGGGTGATGCTCTGGGGATTAAATTCAATGCGCAGCGCAATGAAATCTACATTTCCCAACGCGAAACGAAGAAGGTATTGCAACTGGATGCCACAACTTATGCAGTGAAGCACAGTTGGTCATTCGATACCAATCCGAACAGCCTGTTGGTATCACCGGATGGCAACACCTTGTATGTTACGCTCAAACAACCGTTTAACCAGGATAACTCAACACCGGGTAAAGACAGCGTGGTGCGTATTGCACTGAAGTAACAGGTGGTGTGGCTGATAAACTTGCACTGCCACCCTGAATGCACAGTGCTTATCAGATGCGCCGTAAAACCCCGTCCTTTAGGGCGGGGAGGATGTCAAGAACACAGAAATACCTGCGGAGCACCTTCTTTTGGATGTTCACCCACCAGGACCTCTGCGCCATACCAGCGGTTAATTATTGGTGCCTGAATAACAGCCTCTGGTTTCCCCTCTGCGACCAGCTTCCCCTGGTGCATCAACAACACCCTGCTGGCCCACAACGCAGCCAGGTTCAGGTCGTGAAGTACCGTGAAAACATGCAAGTTCGCCCCCGAAGTGAGGGTTTTCAGCAGGCGCATCAGGTGCTGCTGATGGCGTAGATCCAGGGCTGACGTCGGTTCATCAAGGAACAACCAGCCTTGTGGCGCACCATTATTCCACAGTTGTGCCAGGCAACGAGCCAGTTGCACACGCTGTTGTTCACCACCCGATAATGTGCCACACAGCCGGTTGGCAAACGTATCGCAACCGGTAAGCGCCAGCACTTGCTGCACTATGCTGTGTTCATGTCGTGGCCCCCAGGGCGCACGCCCCATCGCCACCACCGCCGCCACCGGCCAGTTTGCCAGCCCTCGGGTATGTTGCAACATAACTGCCCGCTGACGGGAAAGCGCTTGTGCAGGCCAGCCAGAAAGCGGCTGGCCTGCTAACAGTAACTCACCGTGTTCTGCTGGCAGATAACCGGTAAGCAGGCGCAATAGTGTTGATTTTCCGGCTCCGTTTGGGCCGATTAATGCCACTCGTTCCCCGGGCTTGAGCTCCAGTGAAATATCATCAACCAGCCAGCGTGCTTCCCGCTGTATGCGCAGGTTTTTCGCAATTAAGCTACCACTCACGGCCCGTGCTCCTCTGGCGAAAAATAAGCCATAAAAACCAGGGGGCTCCCAGCAGGCAGGTAATCAGCCCAACCGGCATTTCCGCCGGAGCCACCAGTGTGCGAGCGGCCGTATCGGCAACCAGCAACAGCATTGCCCCGGCAAGGAGTGAACCCGGCACCAGAGCCCGGTGGTTCGGCCCCAGCCACATTCGTATCAAGTGCGGTATAACCAGTCCAATAAACCCAATAATACCGCTGACAGCCACAGAGGCCGCCACTAATAAGGCACTGGAAATCAGAAGTATTCGTTGCAACTGCGGCACATTGACACCCAGGTAGTGGGCTTCTTCTTCTCCCAGTTGCAGTAAGTCCAGTTGGCGACGGGCCAGACTGATAACAATGGCCGACGGCACAATAAATACGGCAGCCACTGCCAGGTTTGCCCATTGAGCCTGGCCGAGACTGCCCATGCCCCACTGGGAGAGCTGGCGTAGTTGCGAGTCGCTGCTTACCCAGGACAACAGGCCGACAGCTGCGCCACACAGTGCATTAATGGCAAGCCCGACCAGCAGCAAACGCGACATCGCATTATCCTGAGCCTGGCTAAGGAGGAAAATGACCAGCATAACGGCCAGACTACCGATAAATGCTGCCACGACAGGCATCCATAGTGCTATCCAGGCAGGAACGGGCAGGGGTAAAACCAGCCAGCAGGCAACAGCGAGCGCGCTACCGCTGCTAATTCCCAACAACCCCGGGTCGGCCAACGGGTTGCGAAATAACCCCTGCATCACGCAGCCAGAGGCGGCCAGTGCTGCACCAAGGAGTAAAGCCATAAGCACTCGCGGAAGGCGCACGGTCAGCCATATTTGGCGCAGAGCCCCAGCGCCTGGTTGCCATAACTGCCTTAAGGGTAATGACATTGCACCCTGCGTGGTGGCAAACAGTGTCAGCCCCACCAGCAGCAATACCATTCCCCACAATGCCCAGGCCACAGCCCGTTGGTTCACGGGAGTTGCTCCGCTTTATGGCGCAACGCCAGCAGTGCCTGCGGGGTACGCAGGCTGAAACCGAGTAGTGCCATATCATCGACGAACAGAACTTGTTTATTACGCCCTGCGGGGGTTTCCGCCAGACCCGGGAGTTTCCACAAACCGGCTTCACCCCCCAGGCTTTTCAGGCCATCAGCGGAAATAACAATTAAGTCTGGTTTGCTGGCAATAATCCCTTCCTGAGACAAACCACGGTAGTGGGTGAAACCCTGCATGGCATTTTGCAGGCCAGCGGCACGAATGGCGCTGTCTGCCGCAGTTTCCTGCCCTGCGACCTGGGTTCCCATACCTCCGTGGCTCAATAAAAACAGTACCCGTTTGTTTAGCGGAGCTGTGGGCAGCGCGGCAATTTCAGCAGCCAGATGCTGGCGTAATTTTTCGCCCGGAGCGGTTTTCCCCAGTGCGGCGGCTACCACAGCAATTTTCTGGTCGATAGCAGACAGTGTGTTATCGCCGGGAACAGTGACGACCCTGACATGGTTTTCCGCGACGGTATTCAAGACCGATGATGGTTGTGCCTGGCTTCCTGCCAGCACCAGCGTTGGGTGAAGTGACAAAATACCTTCGGTATTCAACTGCCGGACATAACCGACATCCGGCAGTTTGTTCGCCGCCCCAGGCCAGGTGCTGGTGGTATCTCGCCCAACCAGTTCAGCCTGCGCACCCAGTGCCCAGGCTATTTCGGTAATGTCTCCGCCCAGCGTAATCACCCGGGGAGTGGCAGATAACACCCAAAAAGGCACAACCATCAATAACAACAGATATTTTTTCATACCACAGTTCCTGCCTTGCACAGTGCGTCCACTTGCTCACGCCACAGCGCCTGTTCTGGTTCCCCCTCACTGCGCTGACCATACAACTGCGCGATTTGTGTGCCATCTTCAGCAAACAGCTCCAGACTGGTGACATGCCCATCCGCGGTGGGTTTGCGCGTAACCCAGCTTTCTGCAATTGCGGCATTATCCAGGTGTAGCGTGAAGCGTTCATTGAAGATGTTGAACCAGCCTTTCATCGGTGCCAGCTTTTCGAGTTTCCCGGTGAAAATTTGCACGCACCCGCGGTTACCGACAAAAATCATAATTTCGTTCCCTTGCTGTAAAACGGTTTCCAGCAAAGCAGGCAGGGCAGTATTGCTGACCTGGCAGGCGAGATCATTTCCCACCAGACGAAAAGCCTGCTGGCGTGAAACCCGGTGTTTTTTCAGCAGGCCAAAGAACTGATGCACATCTGTGAGCGCACGCCATTCCTGGTCCACCGCCACGCCATCGGCTTGTTGTGCGTACTGTGCGGTTTCTGCTGCGCTGATGGTCAACGCCATGGGTTCCGGTGCTGTAAAACGGGCTACCAGTGCGCTCCATTCCACCATGCGGGTTTGTGCCGTGGCCCAGACTTTTAAAATGGCATCGCCCTGTGCATCAAAAAATTGAATACTCTGGCGTACCCCGTGCGGCCCCTGTTCACGCAGGAGGAAAACACTGGCCCAGTGGTTCAAAAACAGGCGTAAATCCAGGGCGCGTGGGTTAAGCACTAAACCGGCATGCTCACCGATACGCTGGTTGGTAAAACTGCCCAGTTGCTCGTGAACGGCCCAGGTATTGCGGCAAATACATTTTGTTTCACCAACGGTTTCCAGCGCTGCGATGATATCGGCGATTTCACCACACAGGCGCACGGCATCGTGCCCCACACGGGCACAGGCGAGTTCAGCTTCGCTGACAGACAGCGTACTGGCGATATCCCGGGCGTATTTCCCCGGCTCATGGCTTTTTATTGCCTGATATTCCTGCCAGATGGCAGCGAAATCGGGTGTCAGTAATGCAGGCATATTTTTGTTCTCTGTGTGAAAGTAAACACCCCCGGCAGCGATACCGGGGGGCAGGATCCCCTGCGAATAAAGTTGAAATAATGGTGATGGAATTAGAAATCCACGTTCACGCCCAATTGCCAGGTACGCCCGGGCATCACGGCTAATGCTTTGTCGTAAGCATCCTGTGCGGTTGATTCCTCAATGGTTCTGCTGCTCAGGTAATCCCAGTATTTACGGTCTGTGATGTTATAGACCCCGCCACGGATTTTGACGTGCTCTGCCACTTTCCACCACGCGGTCCAGTCAAGCAGGCCATAACCCGGCACCCGCATATATTCGCTGCTGGCGCTGGTAATCGCTGAGCCGGTGTTGGTGTAAGACTCCCGGTTGGTGGCCGTTGCGCGTTTGCCTTTCACAAAAGTGGCTGTAAGGGCTGTACCGTAACGTTTTGCCGGGTCGTCCCATGCCACACCAATCACTGCTTTCATTGGCGCTACGCTGTCCAGGTCTACATATTTGTCGCCCAGGTAGCTGGATTTGGATTTCCCTTCGGTGTAACCCAGTGCCAGCGTGGTGCTCAGGCCATCCACTTGCTCAAACCAGGTGCCATAGTTAATTTTTGCGCTAATTTCCCCGCCCCATATATAAGCTTTATCGCGGTTCTCAGCCTGGTAAATGGTATAGATGTTGGACGGTACATTAGTGAATTTGGCTGCATTACCTGAGCGGGTGTAACGGGTATAAGCGATAAAGTTTTTATAGCTGTTATAGAACATGGCAGTATGCAGAGTGACGCCTTCAGTCACTTCGCCTTTCAGGCCCAGTTCGAAGTTATTACTGGTTTCAGTTTTTAAATCAGTATTCCCCACCAGTGCATATTGCTGGCTGCCTGCGTAGCTGGAACCCATATTCCATGAGCCGTACAACTGGCTGGCGTTCGGGAACTCAGCACCTCGTTTATATTGCAGGTAAGTCATCAGGCGCGGAGTGATGTCGTACTGGAATGTCAGTGACGGCAGTAACTGGGTGTCTGAGTTTTTGCCATATAAAGCAGCCACTTCTGATTCATCCAGCACTGTGCTGTTGCTGGTCAGGCTGGAGAGGTTTTCTGGCTTGATTGACTGATGAACCACGCGCACGCCAGGAATAATGGCAAAATGGTGCCCGTCTGGAGTGAAGTTGATTTGATCCTGCATGAACGCGCCCAGCGTGTAGCTACGGCTGTCGGCTTCAGGTTGCATTATCTCACTGTAAACACTGGGCAACGGATTCTGGCTGAACGGGCGTTTGGTTTGCGTGGTGCTGGCATTAAATCCGGCACTCAGGTCGTGGCGGCCAATGGTTTTTGCCAGCGCGTTCTGGATCCCCCATGTGTCGGTATCATAGTTGGAATTTACCGTCTCCATGGTGGCGGTGACACTGTCTGGCATGTAAGTGTTGTCATGGGCTTCAGTGTGCTGGTAATAAACTTTGGTGGACATGCTGTCCAGCCAGTCATTCATTGGTGTCCAGTCATCTTTCAGGCTGAGGCCCCAACGGCGAGTTTCGCTGGTCTGGGCTGCGGTGCCAATCACGGAACTGCCACTGCTGTTCCAGGCATCGTAGTGGGTATGATTGGTTTTATGGTAGTAATCCAGCGTACCGGTAAATTTGTGCTGGTCGTTAGGTTGCCAAATTCCCGATGCCATCATGGCATCGGAATACCAGTTAGCCGGGTAAGCACTGAGTGTTCCGCTGTTATTGCGTGTTTCTTGCCCATCGCGGCGGCTGTAAACAAACACGCCACGCAGGTTGTCATCCCCTGCGGCGCTGGTTATCCCGTTGTGCCAGCTCCGGTCTGCTGAGTCATAATCACTTTGGTAACCGAAATAGGTTTCTTTGCCAGGATGCAGGTAATCATCTGCGGATTTTGGCCGGAAGGAGACATTTCCACCAATTGAGGTATTCGCCTGGTCGGTTGCTGTTGCTCCGGATTCAATATCGACACTGCCGTACATGTAAGGGTCGATATAGTCGCGGCCAATGCCAAAGGTATTCAGCCCGGCGCGGCTAACATAACTGCGCCCGGTGGCATCAGGTTGGGGGATCCCGTCCACATCGATACCAACACGGTTACTCTCCAGACCCCGAATGTTGTAGCCAGTATAGCCGCCGCGGTCGAAACCGCTTTTACCATTACCGGAACCACCACTGGCACCTGTTGCGCTGATTAAGGGTTCATAGCGCATTACAGAGCCAAAGTCATTTGCGCCTTTATTCTGCAATTCCTGAGCACTGACGGAATGAGTGCTGCCCGCTTTTTGCGCCGGCGCGGGAGCGGTTACTACCATTTTTTCAGCGGTATCTTGTTTTGTCTCTGTGGCGTTGGTTGTAGCTGTACCGGTGTCTGCTGCCAGAACAGAGGTGTGGTACAGCGCTGCGAGTAGCGATGTCGCCAGCATGCTTTTCCGGAAACTGTGCGGAAAAAATTGCGATTTATACATAATGTTTTGTAAGCCTTAGCATTTATTAGTATCCGGCTCACGCCTTCCTTCCAGTAACCCCGCCAATGGGTAAGGGCCAGTCTGAATATTCGCGCGTATTGTTATTTTTTGTGAATGATAATAATTATGATTATCATATGCAATACAGTAATTGGATTATTCTCATTGCGGTTGGTTGCATCGTGGTGCTGTGGGAGCTTCGGTGGAAAAGACTTACATAACAGAGCAGTACCCGGCTACAGTGAGTGTCGTCGGGTACTATTGAACAACAGAAATGTGGTTTTCAGGTTTCAGGCATTCAGTGCCTGGGCCAGGGCCCGAAAGGCATTGAGCTGGGCGGGTAATAGCTGTTTGTGCTCGTCCCGGCCAATAAAGATTTTGAACATCGCGTTTCCCGTACTATTGAGAAACAGGATTGAGGCTGTATCCATACCCATAAAACGGCGTTCAATAAAGGCTATGTGGTGGCAATTATCAGCCCGAATATGCCCTGAAACACCTTGTTTGCCGCGCAGGTTAAAATACCCCTGGCGGTGAAATCCTGAAGGCAGAACCCCTGAAAATTCAAGAATAACATCTTCGGTATGTACCAGCAGGGTAACGGTGCCCCATTCACCAGCTTGTGACCAGATATTATCAAAATGGCTGCCTGGTACGATAACCGCGCCGGGAAGATGGCTGATAACCTCCCTGAGCGATGTGTTGTACTGGCTGGCAATGGACTCCAGTGTGCCTTCTGGCTGAGTTGCCAGAAACTGCGTTAATGTATTGAGACTCATAAACCACTCCGTGCGGGTTGTTCATTGGCTGTTGTTTGGGTATTTAACTGTGGGAGGAGAGCCTGTAGTGCTTGCAGGATATTGCTTGCCCAAAAACGCCCTTCGTTTGTGAGCCGGATGCAGGTTGAGGCATCCTGCGTTAGCCCGGCGAGATGCCACTGTTGTAATAATGGTGCCAGTTCACTGGCGTGAGCCGTCAGTTCTGGCAGCGGGATACGTGCGGTTTCTACTGCAGCCTGGAGCTGATGCCGCCATTGGTAACTGGCTTCCATTGGGCGCATCATCACCATGACTGGCTTTGCGTGGGCTGCAACCATGCCATGCCAGGCATCCAGATTGCGCTGGTTCATCCATGACCAGCCGTTCACCGAGCCACCCGCCCCGGCACCAAATGCCAGACAATCTGCGCCCTGTTTTATCAGCAGGTTGTAGATATTGCGCTCCCGGGGAGTGCCTGCCCAGTGGCTGTTGCTGATACAGCGCCAGCCAGCCTGTTGCATAAAATCACAACCCTGCAGGTAACGGTCGCGTCGCTCTGCAGGTGATGCTACCTGAGTGCGCCCATTGGCAACTGCTTTGCCCAGCGGGGTATCGGCAAACAGGTTAAGCGCATAGAGGTCAACACCATCCAGCCCGATATCCCGGGCTATAGCCAGGTCTTGCCCCCAGTTATCAGCATCCTGCCCGGGCAGGCCGAACATTAAGTCACAGACAATAGCGGCCTTATCCCGGCGAACAAGGTTTTCCATAAAGGCAACGGCTTCCGGGCCACTGGCAGTACGAGCCATTTTTTTGCGAATTTTACTGTTAAAAGACTGAATCCCAATGGAAAAACGGTTTGCACCGGCATCCAGACAAGCGTCTATTCGATTATCATCGAAATTCAGTACCCGCCCTTCAATGGTAATTTCACAATCTGGTGCCAGCGGTAACCGCTCACGCAGGGTGGTAATGATACGTGCCAGATCACCCGCAGCCAGTGCAGAAGGTGTGCCTCCTCCAAAGTAAACGCCATGAACAGGTGCCGACTGACACAATGCGCTGTCTGCATCCTGCTCAATTTCCTGCAATAAGCGCTCGGTGTAGTGCGCACAGAGCTGTTCATTGTAACGGTTCTGGTAAAAACCACAGAAGGTACAGTGTGTTGCACAGAAAGGAATATGCTGATAAACCAGCCGCTTACGTGGCGGTGCAGGGTGGTTTATCAGGCGTTGCCAGCTTTCATGTACTTTCTCTTTGGCGACCGGTGCAGAACCGCGCCAGGGCATGGTTGCACTCCGGTCTTCAAATGGTTGCCCGCCTGCCCGGGCAAACCAGGGGGTAAGATCCAGAACTGAGTTATTTTTCAACATATTGATATTTCATCTTTTTGCTATGTGTTCATTTGCAAAAGAATAAATGCAAATGATAATCAATTGTATTTATAAGAATGGTGGCGCAGGATGTCCAGCGTCAGAAAGAGAATTGCGGTGGGTTGTTGATAAATATCAAATCCTGTTGCACTGCACAGCCATGGATGCAGCGACAAGCAGAAGTAGAAGTAACGCAGCCCGGATGAGTTGGACGTGTGTGAATTCGTTATCTGGCTATGTGGTACTTTCCCAGGCCAGATAAAGAATTAATAGGGTTTTGTGGCTGGCTCTTTGGCCTGAACAGGATAACTGCACAGGGGGGATAGCCTGTGCAGCATGTTTTATAGTTTGTTATTCATTACCCCATTGGTTGAGGAAATTGGCAATTTCATCAATACGTTGTGCATTAATACCGGCTTCGGTTGCCATGTCTGCCTGAGCCTGTTCGCTAATTTCTTCGTTATTCATTAAACGGGTAATCAGCAACTGGAAATAGTGCGCCAGCGCGTCGCGTTCAGCCTCGCTGACTGCCTGTTCAGTTTCTGTCGAATACTCATCTGTGATGTCATAAAACTTGAGCGGAATGGCCTGGTTCATTGGTTGTCCCCGGAGGTTAAGTTTGTGCCTGTGGGCAGGTTTAGTACATTGCTGTGATAATACCATTTGTGCCCGGCTTTCTGGCACAAATTGCGTAAACCTGCATTGGTTGGTGGTACTGGCTACCTGCCTGCCACGGCGAGTGATTTCACTCGTGGCCGTTTAATATTTGTAGCAGCGTTTGCCGTGCGTGCGCCAGGCGTGGTTTGCGTAATGCACTGGGTAGCCAGATCAGGCTATAGCGAATCTCTGTGTTACTGACTGGCGCCAGCAATTGGCAGAGTTTCCCTTGTGAAATCTCGGCGCGGCATAAAAAGCCGGGCATGGCTGTCCAGCCGAAACCTTTGCACAGCAGAGTGCGTTGCCCGCGTAAATCTTTTCCCACTACAGCAGGGAGCAGGGCTGAACAGGGGATCTTATTTTTATCCAGCCACTCTTTAATCAGCGACAACTCAAGGTTGTAAGCCAGAAGCGGTTCCTTGAGTAAGTCGTGAGCAAAGTTGTTGCTTTGGTTCAGGCGGGCGGCAATCTCTGGCGAAGCGACAGCAATAATTTTGTCTGTGAAAATGACTTCGCTTTTTAAGCGTGTATCGGTAACCGGGTGTGCGGTGATACCCAGGTCACAGTGCCCTTCTAACACCATTTGCGTAACCATCGGACCATCTCCGGTATGCAGATGTACCCGGATCCCACTCTGGAGTAATGGCAGGAGAACGTCTGCCAGCTTTTCAGCCACAAAGTCTGAGTGGCCAATAATTTGTAATGTACCGGAGACATCCATAGAGCGCGCCCTGGCAGAGGCCAGTGCCGACTCTGCGGCGTCGAGTTTATCGCCGATATCTGCCGCTAAGTCGTCAGCGGTTGCTGTCGGGACAACGCCCTGAGATTGCCGTTCAAACAACGGCCTGCCTATTGCGACTTCCAGCCCACTGATATGTTGCGACACAGCAGGTTGTGTCAGGTTCAGTGCGCGGGCCGCCGCAGAAATGGAGTGCTGGCGGTAAACTTCCATAAATGTACGCAATCGTATTAAAGACACAGCTCACCCATAAATTTATTTATACCCCTGTGAAAATAGCGTTGTTACCACCTGAACGCCAGAATCTTTAAGCTGACCGCAATCAATAATCAAGACGACGGGACAGGTAACTAATATGACGCCTCAACAACAACTCCAGGATTTGTCGGCCATTCTTCGCAGCATGAAGGCGTTTCATCTGCAACACGGGCCTGCTACTGCCCAGGTACGACGTGACCGGTTAATGCGCAGCGCCAACCTGATACGTGAAAACTATGCCAGGCTGACAACAGCCATCAGCGACGATTTTGGCCATCGCAGTGGGTACCAGACTATGGCGGCAGACCTGATAACCACAATCAATATGCTTACCCATTCCGCCGAAAATCTGGAGCAGTGGATGCAACCGGAGGTTGCCGCGGTTCCTGTTGACGGCATGCAGGCATGGACCGAGCCGCAACCATTAGGCGTTGTTGGGATAATCAGCCCGTGGAATTTCCCTATTAACCTGGCTTTTGGCCCACTTGCCGGTGTTTTCGCCGCAGGTAATACCGCCATGCTGAAACCGTCTGAGCTAACCCCCAGAACGTCGGAACTGCTTGCAGAATTGGTGCCCCGTTATTTTTCGCCAAATGAGTTAACTGTGGTCCTGGGCGATGCGGATACCGGGCAGGCATTCAGCCGTTTGCCCTTCGACCACCTGGTCTTTACCGGTAGCACGGCTGTTGGCCGCCATGTGATGCGCGCCGCGGCAGAGAACCTGGTGCCTGTCACACTGGAGTTGGGCGGCAAGTCTCCTGTGGTGGTTGACGTTGATGCCGACCCTGTCGTTGCAGCCGAACGCACGTTAACCATAAAAACATTCAATGCCGGGCAAATTTGTATCTCGCCGGATTATGTGTTGCTCCCGGAACAGCTGGAATCAGCATTTGTGGCGGCAGCACAGGCATTTGTTGGCAAAACTTTCCCGACACTGCAAAGCAATGAAGACTACACCTCTGTCATTAACGAACGGCATTTCTTACGTCTTGTGAACTTGCTTGAAGATGCGCGGAGCAAAGGTGCCCGGGTAATTAGCCTGGCACCGGGTAATGAGCCTGCTTTCGATAACCAGAGCAGGAAAATCGCACCCCATATTATTCTTGATGTAACGGAAGAGATGCTGGTGATGCAGGAGGAGATTTTCGGCCCACTGCTCCCGGTGAAAACTTATGCTGCCGATGTCAGTGAGGCTATCCGTTATATCAATGCAGGCCCGCGTCCACTGGCAGTGTATTACTTTGGCCATGATGCTGAACGCCAGAAACAGCTGCGGTCACACACAACGTCTGGTGCTCTGGTTATCAACGATGTGATGACCCATGCATCTATAGACAGCCTGCCATTTGGTGGCGTGGGGGCATCTGGTACTGGCGCTTATCACGGTGTGCATGGTTTCCGGCGTTTCAGCCATGCCAAACCGGTCGTTGTTCAGGAGAGTGCCGGGCACTCTAATCTTCGTCTTCGCGCACCTTACCAGGACAAGGTAATTGCCGCCGAAGCATTTCTAAAAAATTAAACCATCTGTACTGTCCATATTCAGGAGTAAACATGAAAATTTTAATGGTTCTGACTTCACATTCCGCATTAGGTAACACGGGTAAGAAAACCGGGTTTTGGCTGGAAGAATTTGCTGCCCCTTATTATGTCTTTAAGGATGCAGGCGCTGAAGTGGTACTGGCTTCACCTGCTGGAGGCCAGCCGCCGCTGGATCCAAAAAGTGATTTGCCTGACTTCCAGACTGCGCTAACGGCACGTTTCAAAACCGATAAAGTTGCCCAGAATGCGCTGGCGAATACAGTCAAACTGGAGACGGTATCGCAAGAGGATTTTGACACCGTGTTTTATCCAGGCGGTCACGGGCCGTTATGGGATCTGGCTGAATCCAGCACATCCATTGAACTGATTGAGTCGTTCAACCGTGCCGGGAAGCCAGTTGCGTTTGTGTGCCACGCACCAGGTGTATTGCGCCATGTGAAAAATAACCAGGGTGAGCTGCTGATTAAAGGGCGTAATGTCACAGGCTTTACTAATAGTGAAGAAGACGCTGTTGAATTAACTCATGTGGTTCCTTTCCTGATTGAAGATGAGTTTATCGCAGCGGGTGCTCATTATTCTAAAGGCCCGGACTGGATGCCGTATGTTGTGGAAGATGGCAACCTGATTACTGGCCAGAACCCTGCAAGTTCAGAAGCTGTGGCTGCCGCGTTACTGAAAAAAGTGCAGTAACGCACGCGAAGACCTGGGTAACCTGTTGAGTGCACTGGTATGCATGCCAGTGCACTCTGGTAAAACTTATGGGGCTATTGAATGGGAGCCTGGCCAAACTCCCTGCCTTCTGTATTGTTTTGTAAATTGTTTTTTGCATTTTACCCGCCATAACGGTATAACAGATGCCATTCGGAAGTTTAGACGTCTATACGTTCAGAAGGTAATATGCAGGACTCCACCACATCGCACGCAGCCCGGCAGCAGGAAGAAGGGCAGCTTAAGCGCACCATGAAAACCCGCCACCTGATTATGCTCTCTTTAGGGGGCGTGATTGGTACCGGGCTGTTTTTTAATACGGGCTATATTATTTCCACTACCGGTGCTCTGGGCACGTTACTGGCGTATTTGATAGGCGCACTGGTTGTCTGGCTGGTGATGCAGTGCCTGGGTGAGCTTTCTGTCGCCATGCCGGAAACGGGGGCATTCCATGTGTACTCAGCACGCTACCTTGGCCCGGCAACAGGGTATACTGTCGCCTGGCTGTACTGGCTTACCTGGACTGTTGCATTAGGGTCGAGTTTTACCGCGGCCGGTTTTTGTATGCAGTACTGGTTCCCACAGGTGCCAGTCTGGGTGTGGTGCCTGGTTTTCTGTGTGCTGATCTTCGGCCTGAACGTGGTATCTACCCGCTTCTTTGCCGAAGGGGAGTTCTGGTTCTCAATTATTAAAGTTATCACCATTGTGGCGTTTATTGTGCTGGGTGCGGCGGCCATCTTCGGTTTCCTGCCAATGAAAGACGGTTCACCGGCTCCGTTGCTGCACAATATTACCGACAGTGGCTGGTTCCCTCACGGTGGTTTGCCCATTTTGATGACGATGGTTGCGGTGAACTTCGCGTTTTCCGGTACCGAGTTAATTGGTATTGCAGCAGGTGAAACAGAAAACCCGCAAAAAGTGATTCCGGTTGCCATTCGCACCACAATTGCCCGGTTGATCATCTTTTTTATTGGTACTGTTTTTGTGCTGGCGGCATTAATCCCTGCGGACCAGGCTGGTGTGGTGAAAAGCCCGTTTGTGCTGGTGTTTGAGAAAGTCGGAATACCGGGGGCTGCGGATATCTTTAACTTCGTCATCCTCACGGCGATTCTCTCTGCCGCTAATTCCGGGTTGTATGCCTCCGGGCGCATGCTGTGGTCGTTGTCCCGTGAACGCACGCTACCGGCCTGTTTCTCTCGCCTGACCCGCCGTGGTGTTCCGCTCACTGCATTATCTGTCAGTATGCTGGGCGGTGTGCTGGCGTTGTTTTCCAGCGTGGTGGCTCCCGACACCGTGTACGTGGCACTTTCGGCGATTTCCGGGTTTGCTGTGGTGGCAGTGTGGCTGAGTATTTGTGCTGCGCATTATGTGTTCCGCCGCCAGCATATTGCCGCCGGGCGGGCGTTAAGTGAATTACATTACCGCGCTCCCTGGTTCCCGGTGACACCGGTGTTAGGGTTTGTTTTGTGTCTGTTAGCTTGTGTTGGCCTGGCGTTTGACCCGGAGCAGCGCATTGCATTATGGTGCGGGCTGCCGTTTGTTGCCCTGTGCTACGGCGTTTATTACCTCACACAGTATTTGGCAAAACGTAACCAACCGGAGGTGGAACATGTCACTGATTGATCCCGTACAACACGCGTTGCAACACAGCTCTTTTTTAGTGCTGGACGGCGCAATGGCAACGGAACTGGAAAGCCGGGGATGCAACCTGACAGACAGCCTCTGGTCGGCGAAAGTTCTGCTGGAAAACCCACAACTGATTTACCAGGTCCACCTGGATTATTTCCGTGCCGGGGCACAGGTTGCCATTACAGCCAGTTACCAGGCAACACCTGCCGGGTTTGCTGCTCGCGGCATCAGCCATGGTCAGTCTCTGGAATTAATTACCCAAAGTGCACGCCTCGCTTGCCAGGCGCGTGAGGATTACCTGGCAGAACACTCCGGCTCCCCGGCGTTACTGGTGGCCGGTTCTGTTGGCCCCTATGGTGCTTTTCTGGCAGACGGTTCTGAGTACCGTGGTGATTACCAGCGTACAGCTGTGGAGTTCCAGGATTTTCACCGCCCGCGTATTGCGGCTTTGGTTGAAGGTGGTGTGGATCTGCTGGCCTGTGAAACCCAGCCTTCTTTTGCTGAAACCCAGGCATTAGTTGGATTACTGGCAGAGGAGTTTCCTGCGCTGCCCGCCTGGTTCTCATTTACGCTGCGTGACAGCGAGCACTTGAGTGATGGTACGCCGCTGGCAACAGTGGTGAGCTTCCTGAAAGATTACCCGCAGGTTATTGCGGTGGGAGTGAACTGCATTGCGCTGGAGAAAACCACGGCTGCGTTAACTACGCTTCATGAGCTGACTGCGTTGCCACTGGTGGTGTACCCCAATTCAGGCGAACAATACGACGCAGTGACCAAAACCTGGCATCACAGTGGTGAAGCCTGCCACCAACTGGCTCACTATTTACCAGACTGGCTGGCAAGTGGTGCCCGGTTAATTGGTGGCTGTTGCCGTACCACACCGGCGGATATCGCAAGCATCGCAGCCGGGGCACACCGCCATTAATTCTGGCAGATAAAAAGGCCCATCCGGGTGGATGGGCAAGGTCAGAATCGCGCGCTTTCTGGCGCGCGCAACACATTCTCACTCAACACATTTTATAGCAGTGCTAATTGTATGGGTTCCCCAAATGCGCCATCTGTAGTGCAAACCTGTGCAGCAAAATCAGCGCCTGCTTGTAAGCTGGTTACCAGGTTTTTCCCGCTCAGGTGCGCCAGCAAGAACGCAGTAATAAAACCATCCCCGGCACCCAGAGTATCTACCGCTGTAATCGGCGTCGGGTGCTGGAACAGCCATGTTTCACCATCGAATAATAACGCGCCTTCCTCGCCACGGGTTGCCACAGTAATGGCCCCACCTTTATGGTGCGCTTCGGCCAGCAACTCACGGGTTTCACTTAATGAGCGTTCAGAGCAGGAAAAGAAGGCATAGTCCAGCCACTGGCAACAGGCCAGTGCGTTGTCTGGGGTAAAGTCATCTGAAAAGTCATAACTGAGCAACCCGGGAAGGCGGGCCAGTTGTGGTAACAGGTGTTCGGTATAGCTGTAAGCTGCACTGTGTATCAGAGAAAACTCACTAAGCCAGGGCTGATGTTGCAGGATGAAATCCATGGGAGTGCGCTGGCGTACTCCCCCGGCGTTCGAGCCCAAAAATACCCGGTCGCCATTCTGAATAGTGAGGGTGGCAAAGCCACTCTCACCTGGGACATCAAGGCAGTGGCGGGTTTGGATCTGCCGGTTTGCCAATATCTGGCGAATATGTGCTGCTGCCGCATCATCACCAAAAATACCCAAATAGGCCGTATCAGCATTGAGTTCATGGGCAAACACGCTGAAATTCAGCGCATTACCTCCCGGGTAACCGAGGCCGGTATGTTGATAGCGGTCAATAACATTATCGCCCAATCCCATTACTTTCATTTTGCCCTCAGTATTCGATTTTGCCCATATACCTGCGTGTTTCCAGTGGGTGCTGGCGAATTGTTGCCAGTGACGCCCGGTAATCACACATCACACTGTAGAACAGTATGGGGTTAAAGTAGTCCACTACACTGGCGTCTATTGCCCCAAGCCCCAGTTCGCGGGCATCAACAATTTCGGTTTTCTCTGCGTGGTGTGCCAGAAACCGCACCACACGCTCATCCAATGGGCGAGTAAGCCCCTCGTTAACCAGCACAATCCATGGTGTGGAGTGATCGGTGACTTCGAAGGGACCATGGAAATATTCACCGCTATGGATACTGGCGGCGTTAAGCCATTGCATTTCCATCAATGAGCAGATAGCAAAACCATAGGCGTGCCCGTAGGATGCACCACTCGACAGGACATAAAATAACGATTCATCAGCAAAGCGCCGGGCAAAATCTTCAACGCGAGCAGTTATTTTCTGGCGAGCACGGCTAATCAGTGCATCTATCATGCTCATACCGTGGTGAAAAGCGGAGTTACTGGCATAACCTTCAGTGTGATTGAGTGCATTGACACACAGACTAAGGATGATAGCCATCGGGTTATTAACGACCTGGCTGGTGTCACCCCATTCATAAAGAATGTGGCTCGTTGCTGCTTGTAACAGTGATGCATCAGAATTATGCGTAAGGCAAATTGTGGCACTGCCATTTTGTTGTGCCAACTGTGCTGCTGCTACAGATTCCGGCGTGTTCCCACCATGTGAGCAGACGATAGTTAGTGTTTGCGGGCCCAGAGTCCTGGGGGGGGCACAGACAAACTCATTGGCTGTCATCATATAACTGCGCAGTTCACGGGCCTCACGGTTTAAAAAGTAATGAGCCGGATACATATCGACCAGTGACCCGCCACAGGCCACCAGAACAATGTGTTTTAACGGTAAGGTCGCACTGAAATGAGAGTGCAGTAAGTCGGTAATCAGCGTGGTGGTATTCATTTATTACTCGCCATATACATTGAAACTAAAATATTTTTTTGCCAGTTTGTCGTAAGTGCCATTTGCCCGAATTGCCGCGATTGCTGCGTTTATTCGCGCCAGATGCCCTGTATCTTCTTTGCGCAATCCGATTCCCGTTCCAGGGCCAAATATTGCAGGGTCTTTTACCTGGTCACCTTTTAGTTCGAAATTTTTGCCCTGAGGCTTAGTTAGCAAAGCTTCTGTAACGACCGTTGCATCATCCAGCGTTCCGTCAATGCGCCCTGCAACCAGGTCGGCGTAAACGGCTTCGGCACTGGGGTAGGAGACCAACTCGACTCCGGCATCACGCCAGTGCCTTTGGGCGTAGACTTCGAATACTGAACCCTGCTGTACACCAATACGTTTTCCTTTCAGGCTCGCGGCCGTAGGGAGCAGATCATTATTTTTCCCCGCAACCAGGTATGCCGGGGTGTTAAAAAGCTTATTGCTGAAGGCAATAGCTTTTTTGCGTTCATCAGTAATAGAAAGTGAGGACAGGATGGCATCGAATTTACGGGCTTTCAGTGCCGGAATCAGCCCATCAAAGCTGTTTTCCACCCACTGGCACTTCACCTGCATTTGGGCACAAATGGCGTTTCCCAAATCGATGTCAAAACCGGTAAGCGCACCAGTTGATGTTTTGGATTCAAACGGGGGAAATGTTGGGTCAGTCCCCAGGCGCAGTACTTCTTCTGCCCCCCAACCTGGGGACGCAATGCAACAGGCAACACTCAGGCACAACACAGACAGTACGCGCTTCATGATGATTCCTTAAGTTGACCATAAAAAATACCATAAAATATATACTCACTGTTTCTTTCTTGTGCAATAAAATTTTATCTGAAATGGAAATATATATTTATATTATGATGTTATGGTATATTTTTGCTGATGGGAGAGAAAATAGGTTGTCGATTAACGTACTGATTATAAAATGATAAAACTAAACCGGTGGCGGTCTGAATAACGGGTGATTTATACCATGAGTGATTTGGCAGGTGGGAAGCGTCGGCCACGCAAAGCCTATATTGAGGCGAAAAAAACATTGCTGTCATACCTGAATACCCCAGAATTTACCAATGGGGATCAAATTCCTCCTGAGCGTGAATTGGTGGCGTTATTAGGTGTTAGCCGAATGACACTACGCAAGATCCTGGCTGAGCTGGTTGAGGGGGGGATTCTTGAGCGCAGAGGTAATCAGGGTACATGGCTGCGCCAGGCTACAATTGCCCGGCCACTTACTACACCTGTAGAGCAAGGTATTGGGCAGATAACCGAAATGAATGGAGCGAAAGCCGGGAGCCAGCTCCTGTATTTCCAGCATGCTCCGGCCAGTACACGTATTGCGCGGTGGTTACAAATTCAGCCTGGTGACCCTGTTGTGGTTATCAAGCGTTTACGGCTCGCGGATGATGAGCCATTTTGCCTTGAAACCAGCTATTTACCAGGGAACAGAGTGCCTGGAATGACAGGGCATATGCTCGAACAACAAGGTTCGTTGTACAAATTATTGGCTGAGTTTTATCACCTGCACGCGGCATCAGACAATGGCTCAGTGCAGGTTGGCCGCATGAATGAAGAGGAACATACGTTGCTGCAGGTTCCACCGGACAGCCCGTCACTGGTGTATCGGGGCACCATTAGCGATGGATTGGGCATTCCACTGGAATACCTGGTGTCAGTTAACCACCCGGAACGGGTCGTGTTTAATGTGCAAAACCGGGGAATAGTGGTGGCACCGCAATCGCCGTTAATCGAGCCAGGCCATTAACCAGGACATGGCAAAAGCACCCGGTGCCAGCATGGCAAATGCCCACACGCAGGCCGATGCCAGGTTTGCCACCTGGAATGGCAGGCGTGGCATGGCACAAATACCTCCTACCAGCGGCACAATGGCGCGTAATGGCCCAAAAAAGCGGCCAAAGAAAATACTCAATGTGCCCCAGCGTTCGAAGAAAGCGTGGCCGCGCGCCAGTAACCATGGCTTGCGTGAAAGTGGCCACCACTTTGTTACCCTGTCTTTAAAGTGATACCCCAGCCAGTATGAAACGCTGTCGCCCAGCCATGCTCCCGCACTGGCCGCTGCCCATAACCACCAGAATGGCACCACGCTGTCTGCCAGCAAGGCTCCCAGCGCCAGCAAAATAACGGTGGCAGGGAGTAGCAGGGAAAGGAACGCCAGTGATTCGCCAAACGCCAGTAAGAAGACAATGGGGGCAGCCCAATAGTGATGCTGGTTAATCAGTTCGCTCACCCAACGAGTTATTTCCTGAATGGACATGCCGTATCTCTCCCTGTGATTATTTCAGCTTAACAGCATAGTGGCTGTAACAAAAACCATGGCTAAACAAGGCAAGGCCCGTGCTGATTTCTGCCGTCGCATTTTTCGATAAGTACTTGTGCTGGATCAGAGATATATCGTCGCTTTAAGCGAAATCAACAGGTATTATTCGGAAAAAACGATTACAGGAATGTATTAAATGGACAGACAATCGTTTGCTGAACTTTTTATTGGCATGCAATCTCTTGTGCGGCCTTTATTGATTAATGTGATATTGAATGATGGCGATACCCACTTAATTAATCAGTTGCCTGTATTTGGTGGGCAGCCATGCTGGCAGCGTATAACCAGCCTGACACCGAAAAATTCACAGCAGGCTTTTCTGACTCTGGTTTTCCCGGGGGTGGAGCTTCCACTGGAAACTCTGGCACAGTGCGATGGCCTGGTGGTGTTGTTGTTACCTGCGGGGGCAGGTGCGCCGGCTAATTTACCCAAAGGCGTTATTGTCTGGCCGGTACAAGGGCCGTTGATGCGTGGGTTGCAGGCGAGGTTAATGACGTTACTGGTGCCATTGTTACAACCGGGCCTGGTCATGACGGAATGCGAAGATGTTTCGCAAATTCTTAAAGCGGGCCGGACACTCCAGCACTGCATCGTGCGTAATTACCAACCGGAAACCCTGGCAAAAAATATCACCGCGCGCCTGCCGCTGGCTGAACAAAACAGTTTACTGGTGGTGCTGTTATCACCTTTTGCCCGTGGGTTGATTACCAGCTATGAAGAAGCAATGGAGCAAATAGCGGTGCAAATGCGGCCCCAGGCAAGGTTGCTTGGGGGAATTTGGCAATGCGCAATAGAAGAGCCCATTGCGCGGGTGATTGGGTTATCCGGGTTTCCGTCAGATACTTTGACCGCCCGGCATTATTTGGCGACTGGCAGCCTGACCCAGAATGTGCCGCTGTAAGGAATGGGCAGGAAACGCTGGTAAAGTGTTTTCAGTGTTTGTTCCGGGTTAATGTCGGCAAATTGTTGTGGGTAGAAGGTTTTTGCAAAGAATTCGACTGCCGCAACATGGTACGGGCTGAGGTAGAAATTATGCCACAGCCCCCATGCATTCCCCTGGCGTACCGCATTGAGGTAGCTCAGCGGTTGTTGAGCGGCTATCGCGCGCTTCATACTGCCTTCTGCCTGTTGCTGGCTAACCAGCGGGCCGAGTTGCAATGTGCGCCCACTGTTGCTCATTCCTGTGCCAATGTAGACCTCAGGCTGGCTGGCGAGTAATTGTTCTGATGACAGATTACCAAAAACGCCTTTAAGCAGTGGTTTTGCAATATTGTCCCCGCCAGCGAAATCCAGTAATTGCCCCAAATTGCCATGAGCAACAGTGGTACAGCAAGTATCACGCCTGCCGAGGTGAAGGTGTAAAAACACCGTGGGTTTAGAGCCATTCATTGTGGCCAGCCGTTTTTCCACCAGAGCCATGTGTTGTTGGTAGAAATCAATAAAACTCTGTGCCCGTTGTTGCTGGTTTAATACTTCGCCCAGAAGGTGAATGCTGGGTACGGTGTTATGCAGAAGATCTACCCGCAGATCGATTTTAATCACCGGTATGTGAGCCTGCGCCAGCAATTCAATGAACTGGCTTTCTGAATGACTGCCCTTTGCCAGTTGCGGCAGGATAACCAAGTCTGGTTTAAGGCGAATAACCTGCTCAATATTACTTTGATCCAGAAAACCATCACCCAGTTGGGTTACCGAGGCCAGTTGCGGAAAGGCTTTTAACCATACCGACCAGGTTTGCGGGTCGTACTTTGCCATATCACCAGGCCAGCCAACAATCTTACCTGCAGGGTAACCGGGTTCCAGTAGGCCAAGGGTATACAGCATACGGCTTTCACCCAGCACAATGCGTTGTGGGTTATCCGGAATAGTGACCTGGCGGCCAGTAATATCAGTGACGGTTTTGGCACAAACCAGTGTGCTGAATAGCAGGCATAAAGCAACAAGCAGGGTACGCATACGGCGGGTAGCCTGAAACGGAGAAAAGGGGGTAAATGATAATTATAATCAGTTATTTTTGCAATGTTGAGCCATCCCGCCAGGCTGACGGGATGGCCGCTATCAGGCTTCTTGTGATAAATGGGTGCCGATATAGCGCTGGTACTTGCTGCTCTTCAGGTAAGTGAGATCAACCAGAACCAGGCCATCAATGCAGTCGTTGAAGTCCGGGTCGCTGCCGAAATCAATAAACTGCACCCCTCCGGGTTCACACAGTTCTGAATATTGCTTGTAAAGTGGCGGGATACCGCACCCCATGTTATTCAGGCGTTGCTTCAGGTGCGCCAGGTCTTGCTGGTAATCTGTGCCGGTAAACTCACCCAATACTTCCGGGAGTGAAGAAGGCCAGGGGCGGCGCGACACGCCCAAAGGGCAGGCAGGGGCAAACCACAAGCGGTAAAAAGCCACCAACAAGTGGCGGGCTGCCAGCGGCATACCACCCGAAATAGACACGGGCCCAAACAAATAACGGTAGTCCGGGTTACGTGCCAGCCAGGCGCCGATGCCATACCACAGGTAATCCAGCCCGCGTCTCCCCCAATAGCGGGGTTGAATAAAGCTACGACCCAGCTCAATTCCTTGTGCCAGAATGGGTTCCATTTCCTGCTGGTAGTCGAACAGGCTGTGGCTGTATAAACCAGTGTAACCCCGTTGTTTCAGTGCATCTTTGCCTGGCATAAAGCGGTAGGCACCCACAATTTCCAGTGCGTCGTCATCCCATAACACCAGGTGCCAGTAGTCGTCATCCCAGGCGTCAACGTCACGGCGCTTCCCGGTACCTTCGCCCACAGCCCGAAAGGCGATTTCCCGTAACCTTCCCAGCTCACGCAAAATGGGCGTTTCTTCTGCGCCATTGCGCCGCCAGAGGTAAATGCGTTTCCCGTCGGGGGCATTTCCCAGGCATTCAGCCTGGCTAAGGGCCTGGCGCAGGGTTTGCCTGTCTTCCGCCGGGGCAATGCCTTTTTCAGTACGGAAATACCCGGTGTCGCGTTTCCCAAGTTCATGGACATGCTCGCGAAACCGTGCTGCCAGCTCACGGGATGGTTGGTTAGCTTGCCAGCCAGACCAGGGAATGCGTTCGCCAACTCTGACTGGTAACCTGCTACCGCGCAGGCGGAACATTTCGCGAATCAGCAACAGGAGCGATAACCCCGGTGAAATCAGGGATGTGAGATAAAACAGGGCGCTATTACGTGCCTGAATTTGTACTGGCAGAATCGGTGCCTGGTAACGCCTGGCGAGCTTGATAAACCCGGCAGACCAGGGCCGGTCACTGATTCCTTCAGGCCGCCAGCGGGCCACTTCTCCGGCAGGGAAAAAGATTAATACGCCCCCTGCGGCAAGGTGATTATCCATTTCTGTCACTGCCGATTTGCGTACCTGGTTGTTCATGTTGTCTACGGCGATAAACAACGAAGAAAGCGGTTCAAGCTGGCTAAGAATGCGGTTTGCCACTACTTTGATATCGCGGCGAACGCGCGAAATGGCATACAACAGCAATAAACCATCGGCGGTGCCGGTGGGGTGGTTGGCAACTACAACTAATGGCCCGTGGCCGGGAATTTGTTCCAGATCCCTTGCCGGGATATCACACTGTATTTGCAAGTGCTCCAGCACTTGCTCCACCATATCCAGCCCCTTGAGGTGACGGTAATCTTGCGCAAACTGCTGGAAATCCTGTTCGTGAAGTAAGCGTTTGAGCATACGCACGGCGCGTTCGCCGGGCTTGTGGTGGGGATATAACTCATCCAGTACGTTGTCGATACTAAACACGGTCATTCCTCCTCTATTTTGAGGCTGACCTTAAAGCGGCAACATGACAGGTGCATGTCAGCGGGGTGACGTTCTTGTGGCGTGCTGCTGACTGCCATTTTTGTGCAACAAAACAATTTCTGTTCATGTACAATTGCGCAACATTTTGTTCTGGCAGGCCGTGTTTTGTTGCATTATTTCCACGCCAGAGTGGGCCGGGTGGGTATTTTTCTGGCACTGCTCGCTATCTTTATGCTGTTTGTTGCGCCCGTTGTGTCAAAAACACTGGTGCGACAAGGGTTAATGACGCCTGAAATGGGCGACATGCTAATGCCCGGCATGGCGATGATGCAGCATGAACCACAGATGATGCAGCATGAGCCAGCAATGGCTCATGAACAGGCCGGAGAACAGCACGGGATGCACCACGCATCATCCGGGGAAAACACCGCTTATCATGAGGTTGTGCACAACAGCACAACCACACCGCAAGTGAACTGGATGGATGATGCGGCTTGTGGCTATTGCCAGTTATTACTGCATATGCCGCTTATCTTCTGGGTTGCCGCATTATTATTGTGGTGCCTGATTACATTGCGGCGCACGCCTGCTGTTGTGCTGGTGTGTGTACCGGCATTCCGCGGGTGGTTTCGTCCATTCCTGGCCAGGGCTCCGCCTGTTTTGGTTATCCACTAACACTTATTTTGCTGTGCGGCTTTCTTGATAGCTGCACCGCTGTGTCATTTCTGGATAACTGATTACAGGTAAGCCATGACTTCTGAAATATTACCGGCTGGTGGCCGGGGCGCTGTTGTGCAGTTGCTGCGCCGGTTGCATTTTTATATTGGTCTGTTTGTCGGGCCGTTTATTTTCCTTGCCGCACTTACCGGGACGGCCTATGTCCTGACTCCGCAACTGGAAAATGCCTGGTACGCCAGCACGTTGTTTGTTACGCCACAAGGTGAAGCTCAGCCATTATCCCGCCAGGTGGAAGCGGCCAGGCATTATGCAGGGCCTGCTGAACCCTTTTATGCTGTGCGCCCGGCACCCGGTCCGCAAGATACCACCCGGGTACAGTTTGCTGACCCGGAACTGGGTGCTTCACGTTCCCGTGCCGTGTTTATTAACCCGTATACCCTGGCGGTAACCGGTGATATGCCAGTTTACGGGACCAGTGGGATTTTACCGTTACGCACCTGGATTGATGAATTTCACCGTAGCTTGCAACTGGGGGTTTTGGGCCGTAATTACAGCGAACTGGCTGCTTCCTGGATGTGGGTGGCGGCAGTGGGTGGCATGCTGCTGTGGTGGCAAACCCGGGTAAAAAAACGGCGCAATGGGCCAGTGCGTGGTGCCAAAGCGCGCACCCGCCACTGGCATATTATGCTGGGGTTAACCCTGCTGGTGGGGATGGTGTTTTTCTCTGCCACCGGGCTGACCTGGTCGCGCTGGGCCGGGGGCAATATTGATACGCTGCGTAGTGAGCTGGGCTGGATGACACCGCAAGTCAGTACATCCTTGACGGCAGATGGTACACCCACACCAATGGACCCGCATGCCATGCATCATATGCAGGGTGGCATGATGATGGCAGGCCCCGTCCAGGACTGGGATAAGGTTCTGGCTGCAGCAAGGCAGGCGGGCATATCAGCAAATAAAATTGAAATTCGCCCGCCGAAAAAAATGGGCACGGCCTGGACAGTGACGGAAATTAACCGCGCATGGCCCACCCAGGTAGATGCCGTTTCCGTAAACCCGTCGAATTTCCAGATTGTTGATGCCGTGCATTTTGCCAATTTCCCGCTGGTGGCGAAACTCACCCGCTGGGGAATTGATGCTCATATGGGGATTCTGTTTGGCCTGGCTAACCAAATCCTGCTGGTAGTATTCGGCCTGGGGTTGTGCGTGTTAATTGCACTGGGCTACCGCCAGTGGTGGTTACGCCGCCCGGCCCGAAGTGAACAGCCATTGAGTGCTGCCTGGGCTGCGTTACCTGGCGGGTTACGTATTGCCGTAGCGGTGTGCGCGGCCGCACTTGGGTATTGCCTTCCGGTGATGGGTGTAAGTCTGGCGGCTTTTTTGGCGGTGGACGTGTTGCGCAGCTACCTGGCCCGCTCCCGGTTGGTATTGAGTGAGTGAGCCCGGTGGTGGTGGCTGGTGGTTGCGTGATCCTTACTGCAAATATTAACAACTCACTGCGTAAGGATGCGTAGCCACGCAAAGTTTTACGGAGTCGCGCTTGAAATGCCATCTGTTACCCGCACAATTTGGGCGGGTAACATTGCCCGGTGACACAAATGTAAGGATACATTTATGACGACGGTTTCATTGAAAATTGAGTCGGGTGCCACACAATCAACGCCACCAAAAGGTTTTCGTAGTTGGCTGACGTTTTGGGAAGCTCAGCGCGGGAAACATGCAGCAGAGTGTGAAGCATTTGGTTGCGACCGCGAAGTAACCGAAGCAGGAAGAGTGATTAAAGTCGGCAAAGAAGATGGGGTGTATATTCTGCCGCTATGCGACCGCTGCAGTAGCCAGGCCAATACCCGGATTTTTAAAGCCTGGGATAAAGACCTGGTCATGCTGACTCCGGAGCCGGAAGCTGTTACTTAAGCGGTACAACACTACCGGCCCCGGTCTGTTACGGTGTGACACAAAGCAGGAAACCTGGCTTCCTGCTTTTTTTGTTGGCATGAGCCTGTTACAGGATATTCTTCTCTGCCAGGTCCAGTGCGAAATAGCTGAGAATGATATCAGCGCCAGCACGCTTGATTGCCCCCAGGCTTTCCAGCACCACATTTTCTTCGTTAATTGCCCCAGCAATTGCCGCCAGCTTAATCATCGAGTATTCACCGCTCACCTGGTAGGCGGCCAGTGGCAGCGTGGTACGTTCGCGAATATCACGCACAATATCCAGATACGGGCCCGCGGGTTTAACCATCAGCGCATCTGCGCCTTCTGCTTCGTCCAGCAGTGATTCACGAATGGCTTCACGGCGGTTTAGCGGGTTCATTTGGTAGGTTTTACGGTCACCTTTCAGGGCTGTACCTGCCGCTTCACGGAACGGGCCGTAAAATGAAGAAGCAAACTTAGTGGAATAGGCCATGATGGCGGTTTCACTGAATCCGGCAGCGTCCAGCGCCTGGCGAATGGCTTTTACCTGGCCGTCCATTGCGGCAGAAGGGGCAATGAAGTCAGCACCCGCAGCAGCAGCAACCACAGCCTGTTTGCCGAGGTTTACCAGGGTTGCATCGTTATCCACACCGTGGTCGCACAGCACGCCACAGTGGCCGTGGCTGGTGTATTCACAAAAGCAGGTATCAGACATCACTACCATTTCTGGTACGGTGGATTTGCAGATACGTGACATCCTGGCGACCAGGCCATTTTCATTCCAGGTATCGCTGCCTGTTGCATCGGTATGGTGAGAAATACCAAATGTCATTACACCGCGAATGCCTGCTTTAGCGATGCGCTCAATTTCATAAGCAAGGCGTTTTTCCGGGATACGCACTACACCTGGCATGGCTTCTATCGGGGTGTAATCATCCAGGCCTTCTTCAACAAATATTGGCAGAATCAGATCATTGCGGGTCAGTGTGGTTTCTTCGAACATGGCCCGAACAGCAGGTGATTTGCGTAACCGACGTGGGCGGTTAGCCAGATTAAATTCAGACATAGTGCTTTCTGCTCTTCATCGTTGTTATCAGTGATGCCAGTATACCTGAATGGCAAATGGTTATTTTACGATTCGCGCCCACAACAACCGGGAATGGGCGCGAATCGTGTCAGGATGACGGGATAACCAGCGGTTTATTATTGCTCAGCGCGGCAACCAAATCGTTCACGCCATCACTCATAGTGGTGAAGCGGGTTGACGCAGAGCGTGTCACCACAATAAACACACCAATATTGTCTTGTGGGTTCATCGCAATATAAGTAATAAAGCCACCGGCACCGCCGGTTTTTTGAATAATACCTGGCCGGCCATCTTTCGGTGCCATATAAACCCAGCCTAACCCCAGCGCATCGGCTTTACCGGGAACATCCATTCCCACCAGGCGGGTTAACTGCCCGCGTTGGTATATCAGAGTTTGCATTCGGTCTGCTTGTGCTGAGCGGTGGTAGACATCGGACGATAAAAATTGCTGCATCCAGCGCATCATATCTGCCGGTGTTGAATACACGCCTCCGCTACCAATTGCGGCAAGGGTGTTATTGCACGGGCTGGCACTTTTCTCGGCCACCATTAACCTTCTGCACTGGTCTGGTGAAGGCGTATAGGTGGTGTCTTTCATGCCGAGAGGGCGAGTAATGTATGTGTCAAACAGTGAAACCCAGGATTGCCCTGCCGCGCGGGACAGGGCATCAGCCAGCAGGTCAAACCCCAGGTTTGAATAGGCCGCTACGCTGCCTGGCGTGACTTTCAGGCTGGCATGTGACAACCAGTTCCAGCGCTGGGTATAAGTCGGCCAGACAAATACCGGGCGGTGCGCCGCTCCCCCTGGTTGTTCCCGCGGTAAACCACTGGTGTGAGTTGCCAGGTTTTCCAGCGTAATAGGAACGCCATTGTGGCCAGGCACAATATCACCGGCAGGGGCGAATTTTTGTAGCGGGTCATTGAGCTTTACCACACCTTGCTCTGCCAGTTTGACCAGCATTTCACTGGTCATCAGTTTGGACAGTGAAGCGATGCGAATCACTGAATCCAGTTGCGGGCGCACATTACTGCCAGGCCTTGTCTCACCGAAGCTGCGGAAAACCCGCTGGTTCCCGTCAATTACCACCATTGCCATGCCGGTTGCAGAGGTTCCGTAGTAAATCAGGTTGGCATAACGGTCAACAATATCAGCCGCAAGCAGCGGGTCGGGAGATGGGCTGGCTTTTACCACCAGTGGTTGTAATGACATCAATAATGCCGTAACGGCGAACAGACAACGTTTCAAGGCGAATCCTGTGTGTAAAACCACTCGATAAAATGGGTATTTATACTACTTCTGGCGTATGTGCAAAGTGATAAATGCAAATGATTGTCAACCGCCTGGTTTTCAGGTTATTCGCTCACTTTGTATGGCGCTGTGTTTGGCGATTTGTGCTGTGGTAATATCTTTTTTTCTTCGGGGGTGAATGGCTATGGTACAGCGTCAGGCAGTAATGGTAGTCGATATGCAGTTGGGTGTGTTTGCGACGGAACGTGTCGCGCGTGACTTGTGTTGCCAGCGTATTAATCAACTGATTGATGCCGCTGAACAGGTTATTTTTATTCAACACGCGGAAGCAGACATGCAGCCAGGCACAGAGGCTTTTGAGGTACTTCCGGAGCTCCATCAACCAGCAAGTGCGTTACGTGTGACTAAAACAGCCTGTGATGCCTTCTGGCACACTTCTCTGGCTCAGGAACTGGAATCCGCTGGCATTACTGAGTTTGTAGTATGTGGGTGCGCCACTGACTTTTGTGTCGATGCGACAATAAAACGTGCTGCTGGCCTTGGCTACCGTGTAACAGTGGCGGAAGATGCGCATACCACGGCAAACCGCCCGGCGGCAAATGCAGAGGTACTGATTGCTCATCACAATGATGTCTGGCGTAATTTTACCGTGCCGGGCAACCCGGTGCTGGTTCAGCCCGTCGCCAGCATTCTGGCACAATGGGCCGGGGCGTGATTTTGTCAATCTGTTTCATGCTTTGAAACAAGTTTTGCAACGCCCTGGTAGCAGAAAGCGTTATGGTTAATGGAGACGGAAGTCCGGCCAGCGTCGCAGTAAGCAACAACCCAATAACGAGAAGTTATTTTCAGGAGTTCTTTCATGTTCAAGTCTTTTTTCCCCAGACCGGCAGCCTTTTTCCTGTCGGCTTTTATCTGGGCGATGATTGCAGTGATTTTCTGGCAGGCGGGAGGGGAGAGTTGGCTGGAACACTTAGCCGGAGTCACCAACAAAGTACCGATTAGCGCCGCTCGCTTCTGGTCCGGGTGCTATTTGTTGTTTTATGCATACTACCTGTTTTGTGTGGGTGCCTTTGCTCTTGTATGGTTTAAAATCAGCCCGCATCGCTGGCAATACTGGTCTATTCTTGGTTCTGCTTTAATTGTCTTTGTTAACTGGTTTCAGGTAGAAGTCAGTGTGGCGATTAACGCCTGGTACCAGCCGTTTTACGACCTGATCCAGCGAGCGCTGGCAAAACCCAATAGCGTGCCTATCAATCAGTTTTATAACGAACTGGGCGTTGTCCTGGGGATTGCGCTGATAGCGGTTGTGGTGGGAGTACTGAATAGTTTCTTCATTAGCCACTATGTGTTCCGCTGGCGTACCGCCATGAACGAACACTATATGGAGCACTGGCAGCGCCTGCGCCATATAGAAGGGGCAGCACAGCGTGTGCAGGAAGATACCATGCGCTTTGCTTCCACGTTGGAAGACATGGGTGTCAGCCTGATTAACGCCATCATGACCCTGATTGCTTTCCTGCCTGTGCTGGTGGCGTTGTCGCCCCATGTTCCTGAGTTACCCATCGTGGGGCAGATCCCCTATGGCCTGGTGATCGCGGCTATTGTCTGGTCTCTGTTTGGTACCGGTCTTTTGGCTCTGGTCGGGATAAAACTGCCGGGGCTTGAGTTTAAAAACCAGCGCGTTGAAGCGGCTTACCGAAAAGAACTGGTGTACGGTGAAGACGACAAAATGCGCGCAACGCCGCCTACGGTAAAAGAGCTGTATACCGGGGTGCGTAAAAACTATTTCCGCCTCTATTTCCACTATATGTACTTCAATATTGTGCGCATTCTGTATCTGCAGGTAGATACGGTTTTTGGTATTTTCCTGCTGTTTCCGTCGATTGCTGCAGGCACCATCACACTGGGGCTGATGACGCAGATTACCAATGTGTTCGGGCAGGTTCGCGGGGCATTCCAGTATTTGATCAGCTCCTGGACAACCCTGGTAGAATTGATGTCAATTTATAAGCGTTTGCGCAGCTTTGAACGGGAGCTGGATAACATTCCGGAACCGGAAGAAGTGGAAGTAGCCTGATAACCTGGCTGGTTGCCGGGAGCGCAATACTCCCGGCAAAAAACATTACAGACGGCGCAGTTTAAACACCAGCGCCAGTACCGCCAGAATAAAACCGCCCGCCAGTACAGGCACCAGCCCAAAAATAGTGCTGACCAGCATACTCATTTCAATAACCGGCCCGTCTGTTTGGTTGTTCGTCTGTAGCAAGTGTTCAAAAATACCTTGCGAATGAGACAACATATTGAGTAAGTGTGAACCTACCCAGAAACAAAACAATACGAAAACTGCATAAGCAATATTCCCCGGCAGCGTTGCTTTGGGGCGAGCCCGGGGCAGGTTACGAATTGGCAGGTCTGTCATAGTGCACCCTCTTGCCGTAATTGTTACGCGCATGGCAAATATTGAGAAAGTACCAAGAGTGTTACAGCCTGGTGTCACGCCGGACATCAGAATAGTGGTAATTTGGGTTACGGAATAATCCTGGTTTTTACAGACTGTAATACTTGTCATATTTCTGTGCCCTGGCAGAACGTTTCTGCGGCGCGACACACGACACAGACCGGCGGTACAGAATATTGGATAATGGTTGTTTATTGGGTAAATGGAGCCTGTTGTGTATGACTCTGAGCACGAAACTTCGCCGTGACTGGCACTATTATGCGTTTGCTATTGGGCTGATTTTTATACTCAATGGTGTGATAGGGCTGGCTGGTTTCCCCACTGAAGGGTGGAAAAGTTATTCTGTGGGGCTGGTTACCTGGGTTATCAGTTTTTGGCTCGCGGGGAAAATTATTCGCCGCCACCCGCAGGCAGCGGCAGAAGAACAAGAGTAAAGCAATTAATGCGCAACGCTGCTTTTCAGTGCGTTATCTTGTTGGTGGCGTTCCAGTGCAAGCTCTATCAGGCGGGTGATCAACGCCTGGTAGCTTAACCCGCTGGCCTGCCACAATTTGGGGTACATGCTGATATTAGTAAATCCAGGTAATGTATTGATTTCATTAATAATAACCTGGTTTTCTGGTGTCAGGAAAACATCCACACGCGCCATGCCCAGGCAATCCAGAGCCTGGTAAGCTTTTACAGCAATGGCCCGGATATTATCACTGACTTCTTCAGTAAGCGCTGCCGGGACAACTACGTCGGCGCCCTGGTCGTCAATGTATTTGGTGTCGTAAGAGTAAAATGCACTTTTCACGACAATTTCACCGCATACGCTGGCCTGCGGGTCGCCATTCCCCAGTACAGCACACTCAATTTCTCGCCCGTTAATTCCTTGTTCAACCACAACTTTATGGTCGAACTCAAAAGCAAGGTCTGTGGCTGCGATAAACTCAGCTTCACTGGTCACTTTACTCACGCCAACAGAAGAACCCTGGTTGGCGGGTTTAACAAACATCGGTAAACCGAATTGCTGTTCCAGTGCCTGGAAATCATAGCGATGGCGATTGGTGCGGGTCAGAGTGACAAACGGCGCAATTTTCAACCCGGCATCACGCAAGAGGCGCTTGGTAACGTCTTTGTCCATGCACATGGCGGAACCCAGTACACTGGAACCGACAAACGGCAGGTTTGCCATGCGCAACATGCCCTGCAAGGAGCCATCTTCACCTAACGTGCCGTGGACTATCGGGAAAATTACGTCAATTTGGCCCAGCGAATGCGCGCTGCCTGAGTCTATCAGTTGGTTTTGGTCAACACCCGGCACCAGCGCCACGTTTTTATCTGAACGGTTCAGGGCAATTAATGCCGGATTGTTTGCATTCAGGAGATAGCTGGATGCGTCGTTAATATGCCACTGGCCTTGCTTATCAATACCCAGAAGGACAACGTCGAATTTTGTTTTATCAATGGCGTCGACAATATTTTTTGCCGACTGAAGGGACACTTCATGCTCGGAAGATTTACCGCCAAACACGATCCCCACACGTAACTTTGCCATGTCGCACATTCCTGAGGCTTATCAAAAACGACACCATATCACGCTGGCGAGGTGGATTCATGTGCTTCATGAACAGGAAGTGAAAAGGGGAGCAAAGTGCTGTTATTTTGTCCATTTTGCTATCCGGAAAAAGCGGGCAGGTTGTGCCGAATGAGATGCTGCACAGCCAGCATACTTGCATATCAGTTATCATATTTGTACTACAAATCACGCTTGTTGCCCGATAAACTACCAAAATAATAATAATGGCATGTTATGTGAGAGCCGATGAATAGTTCGCTGTTATGCTGGCGCTACTTCATCATCTTTATCTCGCAGTGTTTTCTGTATGGAATCCTGGAAAGTTAACCTTATTTCAGTCTGGTTTGGCTGCTTTTTTACCGGGCTGGCTATTAGCCAAATTTTACCTTTTTTGCCGCTGTATATTTCCCAGTTGGGTGTGCATTCCCATGAAGCATTGTCGATGTGGTCCGGGTTTACGTTCAGCATTACTTTTCTGGTTTCCGCGATTGTAGCGCCCTGGTGGGGCAGCCTTGCCGACCGTAAAGGGCGTAAGCTGATGCTACTGCGTGCATCACTGGGTATGGCTGTCACTATTTTGCTGCAGGCATACGCCACCAATGTCTGGCAACTCTTTATTCTGCGGGGCCTGATGGGGCTGACTTCGGGTTATATCCCTAACGCTCTGGCGCTGGTTGCCTCTCAGGCTCCCCGGGAACGCAGTGGCTGGGCGATTAGCACTTTATCTACCGCGCAGATAAGCGGTGTGATAGTTGGCCCATTAATGGGCGGGATCCTGGCGGATAACTTCGGGCTACGACCGGTATTTTTACTTACCTCTGCTCTGTTGATGGTCAGCTTCTTAGTGACCCTGTTTTTAATTAAAGAGCGGGCCCGGCCAGTACAAAGCAAGGCCGACCAGTTAAGCGGTAAAGCCGTATTCAAAGCACTGCCTTACCCTTTTTTGATAGTTAGTTTGTGTGTGACTACACTGGTAATTCAGCTGTGTAATGGTTCTATTGGGCCGATTCTTGCCCTGTTTATTAAGTATCTTGACCCTGGCAGTAATAACATTGCGTTTATGAGTGGGCTGATTGCCGCTATTCCGGGTATTCCTGCTTTACTCGCCGCGCCACGCCTTGGCCGCCTGGGCGACCGGATTGGCACCGATAAAATTTTAATGGGTGCGCTGATCTTTGCTGTGGTGCTGTTTTTCTCTATGAGCTTTGTCGCCACGCCGGTGCAACTGGCGGTGTTACGGTTTTTATTAGGCTTTGCCGATGGTGCTATGCTTCCGGCGGTACAAACCATGCTGGTGAAATATTCCACTGAGCAGGTAACCGGGCGTATATTTGGGTACAACCAGTCATTTATGTACCTGGGCAATGTTGTGGGGCCATTGATGGGGGCCAGTGTTTCAGCATTAATCGGTTTTCGCTGGGTGTTTGTGGTTACTGGTGTGGTTGTTGTGCTGAATATTTTGCAGTTTGCTTTGGTATTGCGTAAGCGAAACCAGTTAGCTGCAGCCAGGCGTGAAAGCTAATCTTCCGGTGAAGCTGGTTTTTTTGTGTTGTGAGTTTTGTTTATCTGATGGCGCTTTCAGTTTGAAGGTGCCTGAATAATCATTTATTACCATTTGGTTTTTCAGATTATCCTTGGGTAATGGTCGGGTCATCAAAAAATAGTGTTGTTATTCTTCTAACTGAACGCGCAATATAGCGAATTGTTTGCGTATTCCTTCAAGGAGCTGCAGCATGAAAAACTTAATTGCTGATTTGCTTATCACGCTGGCTGAGAAAGAAGACGCTACAAGAGAACTTGTAGCCCAGGTTGAAGCACTGGAAGTGGTTGTTACCGCATTATTGAAAGGGATGGGGGAACAACAACGCCAGAGCCTTATTGGTAATATTGAGACAGCGCTTGACGATCTTCGTCCGGGGGAAGATGTGCCAGACCCGAATATTGATCTGTTGAGCCAGAATATAAAAAAAATATTGCATTATTAAGTTGTTCTGGCGGTGATTAATCAATATACCTGCAGGTATTGCGGCGGCTGGAGCGAATAAAGCTGCGATGGTTTTTGCTATATACCTGTCATGGCACTGTCATAATGATTAACTATTGTCTCCTTGTATTGCAAAAGGTAAGTAATTTTACAAGGAGATACAAATGTTCAAACCAGCCTGTTGTATGGCGTTATTGCCATTACTCATCTCTGCAACTGTTTGCGCTGCAGAAACCCCTGACCTGATGGACAGAGCTGCACAAGGTGATTTATCTGCACCTGGTGGAGCAAGGCGCATTACTCAGGATCAAACCCAGGCGTTACGCGACTCCCTCAGTGATAAACCAGCAAAAAATGTAATTTTGCTGATTGGCGATGGCATGGGCGATTCTGAAATTACCGCTGCACGTAATTATGCGATGGGGGCAGGCGGCTATTTCAAGGGCATTGACGCACTCCCGCTTACTGGCCAGTACACCCACTACTCACTCGATAAACAAACCCATAAACCTGACTATGTTACGGATTCAGCGGCATCAGCTACAGCATGGAGTACCGGGGTGAAAACCTTTAACGGTGCGCTGGGGGTAGATGTAAATAGCAAACCTCATCCCACTATTCTGGAACTGGCAAAAGCTGCCGGGCTGGCCACCGGTAATGTCTCCACAGCAGAAATTCAGGATGCCACACCAGCGGCGCTGGTTGCTCATGTGACATCACGTAAGTGCTATGGCCCAACAGCAACACTGGAAAAATGCGCAGCGAATGCCCTGCAAAACGGTGGCGCGGGATCTATCAGTGAACAATTATTGAATGCCCGTGCCGATGTAACTTTAGGCGGTGGTGCCAAAACCTTCGCAGAAAACGCCGTTGCTGGCGACTGGGCCGGGATGTCTTTGCTTGAACAGGCTGAAAAACGAGGCTACCTGGTGGTAACGGATGCTAACGCACTTGAGGCTGTTCAGTCCGCTAATCAGGATAAGCCGGTGCTGGGGTTATTCTCTGAGGGCAATATGCCTGTACGCTGGAATGGCCCAAAAGCCTCGCACTATGGCAACCTGGAAAAACCACCTGTCACCTGTGAAGTGAACCCGGCGCGCACCGCGTCAGTGCCAACACTTGCTCAAATGACAGAGAAAGCCATTAACCTGCTCAGCCAGAATAAAAAAGGGTTCTTCTTGCAGGTAGAAGGGGCATCGATTGATAAGCAGGATCACGCGGCGAACCCATGTGGGCAAATTGGTGAAACTGTGGACCTGGATGAAGCAGTGCAAAAAGCGCTAGAGTTTGCGCGTGAGGATGGCAACACCCTGGTGATTGTAACCGCAGACCATGCGCACGCCAGCCAGATTATCCCGCCAAAGACCAAAGCACCGGGCCTGACTCAGGCACTGAATACCAAAGATGGCGCCATTATGGTGATGAGCTACGGTAATTCGGAAGAGGATTCCCAGGCGCATACGGGTACACAGTTGCGTGTGGCGGCTTACGGCCCTCATGCTGCTAACGTTGTGGGCCTGACAGACCAGACCGATTTATTCTGGACGATGAAAAACGCCTTAGGCCTTGAGTAACCACGCCCCGGGCAACAAGCAAATAAATGGCGCGCATTCGTGTTTGCGCGCCAGTATTGAATACCCGGCAATCGCCTGTAAATTCAGCTTTTACTGAGTGCTTTGGATTTTTCCATACACTGCTGCATAGCTTCAATTACTGCGGAACGGAAGCCTTTTTCTTCAAGCACTTTTACCGCTTCAATGGTGGTTCCACCTGGCGAACACACCATATCTTTCAGTGCTCCCGGGTGTTGCCCGGTTTCCAGAACCATTTTTGCTGACCCCATTACAGCCTGAGCTGCAAAACGGTATGCCTGGGCGCGCGGCATGCCACCCAGCACGGCGGCATCGGCCATGGCTTCAATAAACATGAACACATAAGCCGGAGATGAGCCACTGACACCCACAACCGGGTGAATCATGGCTTCGCTGACAACTTCTGCTTCGCCAAAACTGCGGAATATCTCCAGAACGTCCTGCAGATCTTCTTCTGTGATAAGTGCGTTAGAAGTTACCGACGTCATGCCCATATTCACCAGCGAAGGGGTGTTCGGCATGGCCCGAATGATTTTGCGGTCATGGCCTACGGCAGTTGCCAGTTGGTCTAAAGTGATACCGGCCGCGACAGAAACCAGCACTGCATCTTTATTCAGGCTGCTGTTTATGTTGCTGAGCGCCTGAAGAATGATGTTGGGTTTAACGGCTGCGAAAATTATATCAGCCTGTACAGCAACCTCTTCTGCACTTTCTGCGGCGTTAATTCCCCATTGTTGATGCAGTGCGGTGACTTTATCGGCTGATGGGGTATAGACCCAGATTTGGCTGGCCGCGACTTTGCCGCTGTTAATTAACCCGCCAAGAATCGCTTTCCCCATATTTCCGCAACCAATAAAGCCTATTTTTCTGTCCACGCGTCGCTCCCGTAAGTTTATGTTTCTTTGATGTTAACAAGCATAGATTACCCCGGTTTCACTGGGTATGAAACCGCAGGAAGGCAGGAAGATGAAGGCCGGGGTTAAACCCAGCTATCGTCATCGCTGTTAAACCCGTCGCCGAAACTACTGCCAAAATCAGTGTTGTTATCCAGAAAGGAATTATCGTTGCCCGTAAATGCATTGTCATCTCCCAGCCCCGGGTCGCCATAAAAGCGGTCTGTGGCATCGGTGAACCCCTGGGTGCCATCTGGCTGAAATGCTGTGTCGTTACCCTGGATGCCGGGCATAAAGCCATTCAGGCCGGAAGCAGGTTCATTAATGATATTCACGATTTCTTCCGGGCGAGAAGAATGGAACAGGCCAGTAAGCATATTCCCCAACACCATACCACCGGCAACACCCGCTGCGGTTTGCAGGGCGCCCGACAAGAAACCACCGCCACTACGCCCATTATATGCCGGAGCATAAGTGGGCTGCTGTGGCGGGTACCCCACAGGCGGGTGTGGTGCGGAGTAACCTGCCTGTGGCTGAGGTGTGGCCGTATGCCCGCCACCAAACAGCCCTGAAAGGAAACCGCCGCTTTTAGGCTGTGAAGCTGCGGTTTGCAACTGGCTGACCTGGTCTTGCAACTGCTGAATTTGGCTGTGCAGTTTGCGAATGGCAGCATCCTGAATGAGTAGCGTCTGCGCCATATAATAAGGTGCTTCGGGGTGTTTCGTGAGGTGCTGCTGGATTAATTGCATGGCCTGCTCATCACGGGGTGAGCCACTGTGTTCCGCTGTTTCAAGGCGCTGAAACAGCCCGTCTATCAGGTTTTTTTCTTCGGGTTGCATAATATGTATCTCCTGCAGGTGAAGTATTCAGTGTGCATTATTTCTGTGCAGTAAAAAGGGGCTACAACGTAAAGCTTTTCAGAATATTGTTACCGTTTGCAGGCCATTGCTCTTGTGCTTCACCGGGCATTTCCAGTATGGTTACTGCCCGCTTCTGACATGAATTGTTTACAGCGAATTTTATTCAAGAATCCTTGTGCAGTAAGGAATTTCTTGTTTTAAAAACTTAGCTGTAATGAAAAATTTACATGTGTACAAGGCGTAATTAATGGTAAAGTGGCAGACCACTGATATCTGTCACTTGTTCGTTGTGAAAAAAGAGGAATGTAAATCCATGACGCAACCCATTTTTCTTGTTGGCCCCAGGGGAAGCGGAAAAACCACTATTGGTCAGGCGCTGGCTAAGGCGCTGGGGCTGCAGTTTATTGATACCGACCACTGGTTACTCTCAACGAGCGGAATGTCTGTGGCAGAAATTGTGGAGCAGGAAGGGTGGGATGGTTTCCGTCAGCGGGAAAGCCAGGCACTGAAGTCGGCAACCCAGCCAGGTGCTGTGGTCGCGACCGGAGGTGGTATTATACTGCGGGACGAAAACCGTGAGTTCATGCGTGAACAAGGGGTGGTTCTTTATTTGCGCGCTTCAGTGGATACGCTGACCCACCGCCTGGAAGCATTCCCCGATGAAGGCCAGCGCCCTACGCTAACAGGCAAAACAATTACCGATGAGATTTCTGAAGTCCTGGCTGCGCGTGAAGCGCTCTACCAGCAATCTGCTCATCACTTTATTGATGCTTCTCTGAGCCCTTCTGAAATAGTTGCCGATATTCTGCAACGTATCCCGGCCTCCGGTGCCAGCAAAGCGGCCAGCTAATTTCCCTTAATTCCCCGGCTCACGCCGGATTGTAGCTATACTGGTTATGTGTGGCGGAGATGTTAACACGAAGAATACGGTGGGTAAGAAATCTGTATTCTTTGCGGTTGGCATTGTGCCTGTACCAGTCAGCATCTCCCTTCACAGCGGTGTGTGATCATGGTGTTTTATCTGCTGGTTTATCAGCATACTGCACATGTTCCGATGCCGTGGTTTACGTTTGGTTACGATTGGTAAATATATCCGCAGGATTTTTTGCCAATTGCTGCCAGAATTAATGATCATTTTATGATCAATTTTTCCAATGCAGTGGTTAAAGACCATGTTAAATCAAGCTGTTATAGATCATGGTAAAAATGTGTTGCAGTCGACAATGGCGATACTGTGTATCGACACTATGCCCGTCGGTGAAATGCTGCCTTTACTGTCTGAGCATATTTCTGAGCAACAAATTACTTACCTTACTCTTCTGGGTAACAAAACACGTGCCGAAGTGCTGGCGCAATACGGGGCCGATGACGACGCCAGCGAACCAACTATTTTGGCGTTACTGGCTGATTTTCAGCGTGTTCGTTTATCGCGATACAAAATTGAACAGGCATTACACGCTATCCTTAAGGTTCTGGATAACCAGGGTTTTGAAGTGATCTTGTTGTTAAGCCATGTGCGTTTTCATGGCCTGCACACCGCAAATGCGATGTTGCTGGAACCTGAACGCCTGATCCCGCCTCTGGTTGCTTCTATTGTGGGTGGGCACCAGGTTGGTGTAATCCTGCCTCAACCGGAGTTTCAGGCAGGCCAGGAAGCAAAATGGGGGCGGTTATATATGTCGCCAGTGTATGGTCTGGCAAACCCATTAACCCAGGATGATGACGCTTTAGTTGCTACCGGGCGTAAAATGTTGGACCAGGGTGCAGATGTTTTAGTGCTGGATAGTCCTTGTTATCACACAAAGCACAGAGATTTATTGCAAAAGGCACTTGATGTACCGGTATTATTGTCTAATTCGCTGGTGGCGAGGCTTGCCAGTGAAATCATGAACTGACTTGTGAATTTGGGTGACGGCCTGCAATTTGCTGTTTATAGTGTTTTTTTGTCAGTTCATAAGGGTTCAGTAAATGCTTCAGTCGAATGAATATTTTGACGGTAATGTGAAATCCATTGGTTTTGTTAGCGAAAGTGCCGGCCGGGCCAGTGTTGGGGTGATGGAACCCGGAGAATACACTTTTGGTACCGGGCAGGCGGAAGAAATGACCGTTGTTTCCGGGGCGTTAACGGTACAACTGCCAGGTGAAAGTGAATGGAACACTTTTGGCCCGGGTACACAGTTTAATGTTCCTGCTAACAGCGAATTCCACCTGAAAGTGGCTGAAGCAACTGCATATTTGTGCCGCTACTTATAAGTAGCTAGCAATGAAAGGCAGGGAAAGCTTACGTTTTTCCCTGCCTTTTTCATCAATCTCAAGCAATACCGCAGGGCAGTGCTTTGGCTGTTGTATGCTAAGGCGAACGGGCAGATTTGCTACTCACCTGAGCCCGTGCTCTGACGGGCTTTTCTGTTTGCTTACTGGTTGGTTGCTTCCCCACCCAGGGCTTCGGTCAGTTGAGCAATCAGGGCAGAGAGTTCGCCAGTCATCAGCGTGAAATCAGCATCGAAGCGCTGTGCGACATCTTCGCGGTCGATATCGTCATTTTGCTCGCGTAGTTCATCGGCAAATTTTAAACGTTTCAGTGAGCCGTCGTCCGCAATAACAAATTGCACACGTTGTTGCCAGTCCAGAGCCAGTTTGGTGACCACTTTACCGGCATCAATATGCACGGTGATTTCATCGGTCATCAGATCCTGTTTTTTGCAGCGCACTACACCACCGCCTTCCAGAATGGCTTTGAGCTCTGCTTCATCCAGTAACTGAAACCCCTGAGGCACATCACCGCTTTTCAGCCATTCGGTGAGGCTCAACTCAATGGGAGTAGCCATGCTGAGCGGCACAACAGGTAATGAACCGAGGCTTTTGCGCAGCAATGCCAGCGTGTCTTCTGCTTTTTTGGCACTGGCGCTGTCTACCATGATCAGGCCATTGACACTGTCGATCCACATCATAGTCTGGCTGAAACGGCTGAATGCCCTGGGCAATAAGTCTTGCAGTACTTCATCTTTGAGTGCGTCTTTTTCGGTTTTGCGTAGCTTGCGCCCCTGGTCGGCTTCGAGTTTATTAATTTTTGCTTCCAGTGACTGCTTGATAACAGGTGAAGGGATAATCTTTTCTTCTTTGCGGGCACAAATCATAATTTGCCCGGCTACCGCGTGAGTTAATGCATCGCCACCTTTGGCTCCCATCGGTGCAACCCAGCCTGTCTTTGCCATATCCTGGCTACCGCATGGGCGAAATGCCATATCAGCCAGTTTTTGTTCCATTTCTTCCGCACGCAGTGATACGTCACGGTTTAAGCGGTAGACCATTAAATTTTTGAACCACAGCATGTTTGTTCCCCGGCTGTTAGTAAAAAGGCAGCGGGCATGATACCCAATTGGCGCGAGCCTTTCATTGCCTTTTCCTGATACGCAACATAGGCTCTGTTCATTGGGCCAGAAAATAAGGAGTGACAGGTGAGAATTGGCATTGATCTGGGTGGGACAAAAACGGAAGTAATAGCCTTGAGTGACGCGGGTGAGCAACTGTTTCGCCACCGGGTGGCAACCCCACACGGTGATTACCAGGAAACATTGAATGTCATTGTTGAGTTAGTTAACCAGGCTCAGGCCCATACCGGGCAACAGGGTACTGTCGGCATTGGTATTCCGGGAACCTTGTCACCACAAACGCACCTGGTCAAAAACGCCAATTCTGTTTGGCTGAATGGGCAGCCTCTGGACCAGGATCTCACCGCAAAATTAGGGCAACCGGCTCGCCTGGCAAATGATGCCAACTGCCTTGCGGTGTCTGAAGCTGTTGATGGCGCGGCAGCGGGTGCCGGGGTGGTATTCGCAGTGATTATTGGCACCGGGTGTGGCGCCGGAATCGCCATTGGTGGGCGCTGCCATGCGGGAGGCAACGGGACTGCCGGTGAGTGGGGGCACAATCCACTGCCCTGGATGGATGACGATGAGCTACGCCACCGGGATGATGTCGCCTGCTATTGCGGCCAGCGTGGCTGCATTGAGACCTTTATCTCCGGGACAGGCTTCGCGACCGATTACCAGCGGCTGAGTGGCCACTCACTTCGCGGTAGTGAGATTGTTGCCCTGGCAGCAGGAGGTGATGCTCTGGCAGAACAGGTTTTATGCCGTTATGAGCAGAGGCTGGCTAAATCACTGGCGCATGTAGTGAATTTGCTTGATCCAGATGTGATTGTGCTCGGCGGTGGCATGAGCAATGTTGACCGTTGGTACCAAACCGTACCGGGGTTAATGAATAACTGGGTATTTGGGGGCGAATGCACCACCCCGGTTCTCAAGGCCAAACATGGTGATTCCAGTGGTGTCCGGGGTGCTGCCTGGTTATGGCCGCAAGAGAAATAAGCGCAAACCCGGGTAAGCCAGAGCCAGTGTGAAAGTGAGCCATTACTGACATAACTTTTGGCGTGGCTTTTGATATAGCTTTTAACATAGCTCATAGCTCATAGCTCATAGCTCATAGCTCATAGCTCATAGCTCATAGCTTTTAACATAGCTTTTAACGTCGTTTTTGGCATAACCAGGGGTATTGCTAAAAGGGTATCTCAGGCGTGAGTACGGCTGCATATTGCCGGTACTCACGCCCCACACAAAAGTGAGCCATCACTTACTTTTGTGCACTAGCTGTCCACTGCGAAATGTTTATCCAGCCTGCTGTACCCCAGCCCGTTCACTTTCCGGACTTTGATTTGCACCGGAATACGTTCTTTCATGGCAGCTACATGGCTGATAACACCAATGATTTTGCCGCTGGCATTGAGGGTATCCAGTGCATCAAGGGCGGTATCCAGGGTTTCTGCATCCAGGGTACCAAAGCCTTCATCAAGGAATAATGAATCGATACGGGTTTTATGGCTCACCAGGTCAGACAATGCCAGCGCCAGTGCCAGGCTGACCAGGAAGCTTTCCCCACCTGATAATGTCCGGGTATCGCGCACTGCATCGGCCTGCCAGGTATCCACTACCTCGAGCTCCAGCGCTTCGTTATTTTTACGTTGTAACAGATAACGGCCATGTAACCGGTGCAGTTGCTGGTTAGCCAGCCATACCAGGTTATCCAGTGTCAGCCCCTGAGCAAATTTGCGGAACTTATCACCTTCTTTGGAACCGATCATTTCATTCAATGCGCCCCAGTCGGTGGCTAATTGCTGCTGTTGTTCAAGTGAGAGAAGCAGGCTTTGTTGCTGTTCCCTTTGGCGGGTATCGTGCTCCAGTTGCTGGCGCAGTGCCCCCTGGCCGGAGGTATTCTCACGCCACTGGGTGTTAACCAGCGCCAGTTGTGCTTCCAGTTCGCTCTGGGTGTCCTGTTCGCTAAGGTGCTCCGGGCGTGCCGCGTTATGCGCGGCAAGCTGTTGATGAGCCTGTTCTGCCAGTGCTGTTTGCTGTTGTACCTGTTGGGCCAGCGCGGCCAGCCGGTCGGCCAGTTGCTGGCGAGTAGTGTCATCGAGCAATGCTGCTGTCATTGCGTCTATTGATGCAAACTGGCTGGCCTGCAGGGCGTTATCCAACTGGCGTTGGTATTGTGCAAGTTGCTCTTTTTCCTGCTGCAGTTGTTGGGTAAGTGCTTCAGACTGGCTGTGTAACGCCACCCATTCGCTGTTATGCCGTGACCACCCCTGGACCAGTTGTTGCTGGGTTTCTTCGTTTGGTAGTGGTGTATCACTGCCATCGTCTTCCAGTGTCTGGAGAATCTGCCTGATAGCTTCGTCGTCGGTATTCAATTGTGCGAGCAGGGCTTGTTGCCGCAGGAATTGTTCACGCGTTTTTTCACGCGCAGCCAGCCAGGCTTCAACTTCACCTGGCTGTGGCCAGGACAGTTGCCATGTTGCCAGTGTGGTTTGCAGGGTGAGGCGTTGTTGTTCGCATGATTGTGATAATTCGGTGACTTGTGCCCGGGTCTGTTCTACCAGTGCCTGTTGCCCCAGCCATACCTGGTGAGCCTGAAGTTGAGCCTGATAAGCCTCGCTTTCACTTAACCATTGGGTGATATCGCCCCCCGGAGCTACCGAAAGATTCAGTGCCTGGCACAATTCAGCCCATTGCTGCTGATAGCGTTCCAGTGACTGTTCAACACTGGCCTGCTGGCGGGTTAACTGTTCTGTTTGTGCGGCCAGTGCATCATGCTGGCCTTTTAACGTTGCGCCTTCTTCTGCCAGAAGGCGCTTACGCTCTTCCAGTTCAGCTTTGCGCCGCTGGTTTTCGCCCGGTTGCAATGCCTGGTAATGGGCAACTGCCGGGTGCTCTGTTGCTCCACATAATGGGCAGGGTTGCCCAGCCTGCAGGCGTTCCCGCTCGGCATTCAGGTTAACAATGGTGCTTTCCAGCTCACAGATCCTGGCTACATCCTGGTACTGCTGGTTAACTTCAGCCCAGGCTTTGCGCCGTTCAGCAAGCTGTTCCCCAGCCTGTTGATAACGTTGCTGTTGCTCATTTCGTTGCTGTTGTAACTGTTGGTGCTGTTGGCGAAGCGGGGCAAACTCAAATGCCAGCCGCCTGAGTTGTTCGCGTTTAGCCTGGTGGCGCTGGTGTTCTGCCAGACGTGCAATGGTTTCGTCTGCGGTTAATGAGAGTGCCGGGTGCGCCTGCGCTGCCAGTTTTTCTTGCTGCGTTGCCAGGGTTTGCTGCAAGGCTGCGAGCTGTTTGTTGTCATCCCGGTAGCGGGCAAAGCGACTGCGCCAGCCAGCCAGTTCGTGCTGCCATTCACCCACGGCCTGGTGTTCGCCCAGCCAGCCAGTAATAGCCTGGCGCTGTGTTTCTATATAAGTGGATTTATTCCGGGCGGAGAGCCATACCTGCTGGCGTACCTGGCCCGCGGTACTCAGGCGTTGCGACAACACAGCCAGTTGCTGCTCCAGGTGGTGAACCCGTGCCTCCTGGCCTGTACATTGTTGCCATACCGGGCGTAACTTTTCGGCGGGCAGAGCGAGTGCCAGGCGTGCGCGGTCTGGTTCTGCTGCCTCAGAATCACGTTTTGCCTGAGCCAGTTTTTGCTCAAGCTGGCTGATTTGCTGCTGTTGCTGCGCTAATTGCTGCAACCACTGAACTGCAGACTGCACCTGGCGTTGTTGCCTAAGTAACTGCTGCTCCTGCTGTACCAAAGTGGCAACCTGGTTTTCCAGCGCTGCCCGTTCACCGTCCGTAAGGCATTGCACGCCGCTGGCTTTAGCCTGTAACTGTTCCAGTTGCTGTTTGTGTTGTTTCCATGTGTCGAAAATCAGTGCGGAGATTTGCCCATAAATTTCTGTGCCGGTGAGTTCTTCCAGCAATTCTGCCCGTGCTTTTGCATCGGCATTAAGAAAAGCGGCAAATTGCCCCTGGGAGAGCAACATTGAGCGAGTGAACCGGTCATAGTCCAGCCCGGTCAGGCGGGCAATGGTTTCCAGCTTGTCTTTCACTTTGTCGGCAACAATTTTGCCATCTGCACAACGGGCCAGCTCCACTCTTGGTGCCTGGAGTTTGCCATCGGGCTGGTTGCGAGCCCGGTTCTGGCTCCAGAAGGCACGCCAGGCAACACCTTTAACTTCGAATTCCACCTCAGCAAGGCATTCTGCGGTATCTCTCGTCATCAAATCGTTGCTGGACTGGGAAATGGTGCTGAGGCGTGGTGTCTGGTGATATAGCGCCAGGCAAATGGCATCCAGCAATGTGGTTTTGCCTGCGCCGGTTGGCCCGGTAATAGCAAACAAACCGTTGCTGTTGAACGGCGACTGAGTAAAGTCGATTTTCCATTCACCTTTGAGTGAATTGAGGTTCTTTAACCGCAGCGTCAGAATTCTCATGACTTGGGTTCCTCTTCCAGGCGGTGCAGGGTTTCTGCAAACAACCCCCGCAGGCGCGACGCCTGGCTTTCATCCAGATTTTCTTGTGCCAGACGGCGCTCAAAAACTTCGCTGGTACTGAGTTCGCTCAGGGTTTCTTTTTGTTGGTTAGCGATGATTTTTTCCCGTTGCTCGCGGCTGCGGCGCAATAACACAATTTCTACTGGTAAATCAGCGGTTAGTGCCTGTAGCTGTTTTTGCATGTCGTGGAGATACTGGTCTGTAGTGAGTTCAATATCAAGCCAGGTAACAGGCGTTGAAGGGGCATCCCGCCAGGCTTCCAGTTGCTGTTTAATGCTTTCCAGTGAGCCTTTGAGCATTAACAATGGTTGGGTTACTGGCACCGGGAGTGGAGTTACGGCGCTCAGTTCACCTTCAGAGAAATCCACCATCAGAACCATTTTTGTGCTGTTGGTTTCGTCAAAACTCAGTGCAATGGGCGACCCACAGTAGCGGATATGCTCACTACTGGTGACCTTTTGCGGGCGGTGAATATGCCCCAGCGCAATATAATCAGCCGGTGGAAATGCACTGGCAGGGAAGGCATCAAGGGTGCCGATATAGATTTCGCGCACAGCATCGCTTTTGCTGGCTCCAACGGTTGTCAGGTGGCCGGTGGCAATAATGGGTAATTTGCGGTTACCGCGCAAGTCACAGGCTGCCTCGTAGCCTTGCTGGTAATAGTGGTGAATGGCCCCGACCAGCTCTTGCTGCTTTTGTTGGCCACTTTGCCCGGACTGGCTTACCTGGATATCGCGTGGGCGTAAAAAAGGAACCGGGCAGAGTACCGCACCGGGTTCCCCGTTGCGAAGCGGTAATAAAATGGGGGCTTCGGTATCTGATGCACTGGCGATAACCCAGGTATTGAGGTAACCCAACAGTTCACGCGATTCGTTCAGTGTGGCGACGGAATCATGGTTACCGCCCAGCACCACGAGCGTGCAGCCGGTTGCCTGGAGTTGAACGACAAAGCGGTAATACAATTCACGTGCGTAACTGGGCGGTGAGCCTGTATCGAAGATATCGCCCGCTACGATGACTGCGTCAACCTGGTGCTGTTCAACCATTTCGGTTAGCCAGTTTAGAAAGGCTGCATGTTCCGGAGCACGGCTTTTGGTATAGAAATTTTGCCCCAGATGCCAGTCAGAAGTGTGAAGAATGCGCATAACCTGTCCTGGTTAGAAAGCGAAGTGGTGATTATATACATGTGGTGGATTAAGTTGCAGGTGTGTTGTTGCAAGCTGCGTAGCGGATTCCAGCGATAATGCGCGTTACTACTTGCTTTGCAGCAGAAGGAAACGCTTTGTCATAAAATAATATGACAGGTCATGTAATGGTCATTTTTTTCATAAAACTGTCATAAAACTGACGCATAATGACGCCGCGTTAAATTATTGTATATATTTACAGGGCTGATTATGGCGAGACGAATTCTGGTTGTGGAAGATGAAGCACCCATTCGTGAAATGGTGTGTTTTGTGCTCGAACAAAATGGTTTTCAGGCTGTTGAGGCGGAAGATTATGACAGTGCGGTAAACCAGCTCAACGAACCCTGGCCGGATTTAATTTTACTCGACTGGATGTTGCCGGGCGGCTCCGGGATTCAGTTTATCAAGCACCTGAAACGTGAAGCGATGACACGGGATATACCGGTAGTCATGCTGACGGCCCGCGGTGAAGAAGAGGACCGGGTCAGAGGGTTGGAAATTGGGGCAGATGATTACATCACCAAGCCGTTTTCACCCAAAGAACTGGTTGCGCGTATTAAAGCGGTGATGCGCCGTATCTCTCCGATGGCAGTAGAAGAAGTGATTGAGATTCAGGGGCTCAGCCTGGATCCGTCTTCTCACCGTGTCATGACTGGTGAGAACCCACTGGATATGGGGCCGACAGAATTTAAGTTGCTGCATTTTTTCATGACACACCCGGAACGGGTTTACAGCCGTGAACAACTCCTTAATCATGTATGGGGAACGAATGTTTACGTTGAGGACAGAACGGTAGATGTTCACATTCGCCGTTTGCGTAAGGCACTGGAACTCAGTGGGCATGATCGTATGGTTCAAACCGTTCGCGGTACGGGTTATCGCTTCTCAGCCCGTTTTTAATTATCTGGATGGAGTATGACCCGTGCTTGAACGGTTGTCATGGCGAAGGCTGGTACTTGAACTGGCGTTGTGTTGCATACCTGCTTTATTGCTGGGGGCGTTCTTTGGTTATCTCCCATGGTTTTTACTGGCGAGTGTGACAGGCCTGCTTGTCTGGCATTTTTGGAACCTGTTACGCCTTTCCTGGTGGCTGTGGGTTGACCGCAGTATGACGCCACCAACAGGTTCCGGGAGCTGGGAACCCTTGATGTATGGTATTCACCAGATGCAGATGCGCAATAAAAAGCGGCGCAAAGAACTGGGTAACCTGATCAAGCGGTTTCGCAGTGGCGCGGAATCTTTGCCGGACGCACTGGTCATGATGACAGAGGTCGGTGCCATATTTTGGTGTAATGGCCTTGCTATTCAGTTGCTTAATTTACGGTGGCCAGATGACAACGGGCAAAACATTGTCAATTTGCTGCGCTACCCGGAATTTAACCAGTACATCAAAAAACGCGATTTTGCGCGCCCTTTCAACCAGGTGCTGAACAATGGCCGCCATCTTGAATTTCGTATCATGCCTTACACCGACGGCCAGTGGTTGATGGTGGTGCGTGATGTAACCCAGATGCACCAGCTTGAAGGCGCCCGGCGTAACTTTTTTGCGAATGTCAGCCACGAATTGCGTACCCCACTGACCGTGTTGCAGGGCTACCTGGAAATGATGCAGGACCAGCCGCTGGAAGGCGTGGTGCGGGAAAAAGCGTTGGTCACTATGCGGGAGCAAACCTCTCGTATGGAGGGTTTGGTTCGCCAGTTGCTGACGTTATCTCGTATTGAAGCGGCACCGGCGCTGAGCCTTACAGATAAAATTGACGTTCCGCTGATGCTGCGCCTGGTGGATCGTGAAGCGCAAACCCTGAGCCAGGGGCGCCACCAGATAAGCTTTACGGTTGACCCGGCGTTACAGGTTTACGGTAGTGAAGAACAGCTCCGTAGCGCTATGTCTAACCTGGTCTATAACGCAGTGAACCACACCCCGGAAGGGACACTTATTCAGGTTAAATGGGAAAAAGTGGCTCATGGCGCGCGTTTCTCTGTGCAGGATAATGGGCCGGGGATCTCTCCTGAGCACCTGCCACGCCTGACAGAGCGTTTTTACCGGGTAGATAAAGCTCGCTCTCGCCAGACCGGAGGCAGTGGTCTTGGCCTGGCAATAGTCAAACATGCGCTTACCCATCATGATGCCCGCCTGAGTATTGAAAGTGCACCAGGCAAAGGAAGCTGTTTTTCTTTTGAGTTACCAGAGCGTTTGCTGGTAAGTAACAAGGTGCTGGCAGCTCAGGCCTGATTCAACTGTAAACATAACTTTCCTGCAGGCCATATTTATGGCCTGTTTTCTTTTGTCTCGCAGAATGAATGAAACAAATGCATCGTGATGGCGACTTTTTGTTCGAACTATAAGCGGTTCTTATGACGATAAAATAGCGATAATGTCTGCTTATTAGTTTGATCACGGAATAAGTCGCTTGTTTTCGGATCGCTTCTTGCCTTTAAACGCTATAAGCGTTTTAATTGCGCCCCTGTTTGTGCATGAATGCACCAGGATTGCGTTATTAACCGGAAAACTATTCTTAATTATGGTTAATCATGAGCATATCCCGCTGTACATGCTATGTTGTTGGCCATTCACATTTTCTGTCTGTGGCCGCTATTCAGCATAGTCATACCCGTTACCGGTTTTCGGGGCGTTCAGCGTAGTGTGTTTCCGGCCATTCAGGTTTTCGTTTTTGCAAACAACATAACCACATCCACAGGCTACAAGTACAATATGACCCGTCAATTAACATCCCGTGACATCATCGCATTAGGTTTTATGACCTTTGCGTTGTTTGTTGGCGCAGGGAACATTATTTTCCCGCCCATGGTCGGTTTGCAGGCAGGCCCACATGTTTGGGTTGCGGCAATTGGTTTCCTTATTACTGCAGTGGGTTTGCCCGTTCTCACTGTTATCTCGCTGGCAAAAGTCGGCGGCGGTATTGATAACCTCAGTTCACCTATTGGCCGCCATGCAGGCCTGGTGCTGGCTACTATCTGTTATCTGGCTGTTGGGCCATTTTTTGCAACCCCCCGCACAGCAACCGTGTCATTTGAAGTAGGGATCGCTCCGCTGGCAGGCGATGGTTCCACCCCTTTACTGATTTACAGCCTGATTTATTTTGCGCTGGTGATTGGGATTTCCCTCTACCCCGGGAAGTTGCTGGATACCGTAGGCCACTTTCTGGCTCCCGTAAAAATCGTCGCATTAATCATTCTGGGCGGTGCTGCAATTTTCTGGCCCGCAGGCGGCTTGAGTGACGCAACCGAGGCATACCAGAATGCTGCGTTTTCTAATGGGTTCGTTAATGGCTATCTGACCATGGATACTCTGGGCGCACTGGTGTTCGGTATTGTTATTGTTAATGCTGCACGCTCCCGCGGTGTAACCGAGTCACGCCTGTTAACCCGTTACACGATTTGGGCTGGTCTGATTGCTGGTGTCGGCCTGACACTGTTGTATTTGTGCCTGTTCCGCCTTGGCTCTGACAGCAGTTCTTTGGTGGCTCAGTCTGCAAACGGTGCGGCTATTCTCCATGCTTATGTTCAGCATACGTTTGGTGTTTATGGCAGCCTGTTGCTGGCAATACTCATTTTTGTTGCCTGTATGGTAACGGCAGTAGGGCTGACTTGTGCCTGTGCTGAATTCTTTGCCCAGTATTTGCCGGTTTCATACCGCACTCTGGTATTTATTCTGGGCCTGTTTTCTATGGTGGTGTCTAACCTCGGTTTAACCCACTTGATCAACATTTCGGTGCCGGTGCTTACGGCTATCTACCCGCCTTGTATTGTGCTGGTCATATTAAGTTTCACCCGCCCGTGGTGGAGTAACCCAACGCGTATTATTGCTCCAGGCATGTTAATCAGCCTGTTATTTGGGTTAATTGATGGCGTGAAAGCTTCACCTTTCAGCGGTATTCTGCCCGCATGGTCAACCCATTTGCCGTTGGCAGAAGAAGGGCTGGCCTGGTTGATGCCAACGCTTGTGATGCTGCTTATCTCTGTTGTCTGGGATAAAGTCGCTGGTGGTGAAGTGGCATCCACAGCTCACTAAACAGAATTATTTGTTTAACCACGGGGTTCTGCTCCGTGGTTTTTTATTTTGTCAGATGGTAAGAGAAACATGGAAAACGCGAACAAACTCAAACGTGGTCTGAGTACGCGTCACATCCGCTTTATGGCGCTGGGCTCGGCAATTGGTACCGGCCTGTTTTACGGCTCCGCGGATGCGATAAAAATGGCAGGCCCCAGTGTATTGCTGGCATACATTATTGGCGGTATTGCCGCTTACATCATAATGCGTGCTCTGGGCGAGATGTCGGTACACAACCCTTCTGCAAGTTCGTTTTCGCGTTATGCCCAGGAAAACCTCGGCCCGTTAGCAGGGTATATCACTGGCTGGACCTACTGTTTTGAAATACTGATTGTCGCCATTGCGGATGTAACCGCATTCGGTATTTATATGGGCGTCTGGTTCCCGACTGTGCCGCACTGGATCTGGGTGTTGAGTGTGGTGCTGATTATTTGCGCCATCAACCTGATGAGTGTCAAAGTCTTCGGGGAACTGGAGTTTTGGTTCTCATTCTTTAAAGTCGCCACGATTATCATCATGATTGTGGCCGGGGTGGGGATTATTCTGTGGGGTATCGGCAATGGTGGAGAACCAACCGGGGTCCATAACCTGTGGAGTAATGGCGGGTTCTTCAGTAATGGCTGGCTGGGGATGATTATGTCGCTGCAAATGGTGATGTTTGCCTATGGCGGGATTGAAATCATCGGCATTACGGCAGGTGAAGCCAAAGACCCGGAAACATCTATCCCGCGTGCTATTAACTCGGTCCCGATGCGTATTCTGGTGTTCTATGTAGGTACGCTGTTTGTCATTATGTCCATCTACCCGTGGAATTTAGTGGGTACAGACGGCAGCCCGTTTGTTCTGACATTCCAGCATATGGGGATTACCTTTGCGGCCAGCATCCTGAACTTTGTGGTGCTGACAGCGTCACTGTCTGCCATTAACAGCGATGTTTTTGGCGTGGGGCGCATGCTGCATGGGATGGCGGAGCAGGGGAGCGCGCCTAAAATCTTCGCGAAAACGTCGCGCAAAGGCATTCCCTGGGTAACGGTTGTGGTGATGACCGGGGCACTGCTGGTTGCGGTGTACCTCAACTACATCATGCCGGAAAATGTGTTCCTGGTGATTGCTTCCCTTGCCACGTTCGCCACTGTGTGGGTGTGGATTATGATTCTGCTGTCTCAAATTGCTTTCCGCCGCCGCTTGCCCGCCAGTGAAGTTGCTGCGCTGAAGTTTAAAGTACCCGGTGGCGTAATCACTACAGTGGTCGGGCTGGTATTTCTGGTCTTCATTATAGGGTTGATTGGCTACCACCCGGAAACCCGCATTTCGCTTTATGTCGGTATCGTCTGGATTGTGCTGTTGCTGGCAGGTTGGGTGATTAAATGCCGTGCAGATAACCGTAAAGCTGTGCTTGTATCAGATAACGACTAGCTTTTTTTGCTCCGGGGAGGCGTCTGGTTTCTCCCCGGGGTAAGTCTGTTTCCCTTTCCGTTTTCTCCTCCCCCGTTATCCTCCCCGAATAAAGTCGCCAATGGTGAGTTTCCTGTGTAACGATTATGGCAAGGTGGCGCAATTCCAGAGAGGGGAGAGCGATTATGTTAACAGCCTGGCACCTGCCAGTTACGCCGTTTGTCACGGTTCATGATAACCATTTGGTCGTGACCTTGTGGCTTGCTGGCAATGATTTACCGCAGCGTGTTGTTATCCGTTATGAAGAAGATAACGAAGAACTGATGATGCCGATGAAACGGCAGAGTGTGGCTCCAGCCCGGGGTGTGGTGGCCTGGCGCGGGCGAATCAGCCTTTCTCAGGGGCAGCCTCGCCGCCGCTACAGCTTTAAATTGTTATGGGCCGACCGCCAGCAATGGTTTTCGCCACGGGGAATGGGGGCTTTCCCGCCACCGCGGCTGGAAACTTTCGCATTTGATTACCCTGATACCGGGCCCGGCTGGGTTGCAGACCAGGTGTTTTACCAAATTTTCCCCGACCGTTTTGCCCGCAGCCACCAGCGCAAACCAGAGGCTGACGGAACTTACTGGCACCACTCGGCCGGGACTGAAACCCGGCATAAAGCCTGGCACGAGCCTCTGACACACGAGGCGGGCGGGTCGACATTTTATGGTGGGGATTTGGATGGCATCACTGAAAAATTGCCTTATTTGCAAAAACTTGGGGTAACCGCTCTGTACCTTAACCCGGTGTTCACTGCCCCCAGCGTGCATAAATACGATACCCAAAATTACCGCGAGGTGGATACGGCATTCGGCGGCAATAATGCTTTACTGCGTTTGCGGCAACAAACCAGAAATAAGGGAATGCGCCTGATTCTGGATGGTGTCTTTAACCACACCGGAGATACACACCCCTGGTTTGACCGTTACCAACAGCATTCACAGGGTGCCTGCCACAATGCGGATTCACCCTGGCGTGAGTGGTATCACTTTGATGAATCAGGGCAGGCGCTGAACTGGCTGGGCTACAGCAGCCTGCCCAAGCTTGACTACCGCAGCGCTGGTGTAGTGGATGAAATCTACCGGGGTGAGGATAGCGTGGTGCGCCACTGGCTACAGCCACCCTGGAATATGGATGGCTGGCGGCTGGATGTCGTACAAATGTTGGGTGAGGCGGGAGGGGCTAAAAATAATCAGCAGCATATTGCTGGTATCACTCAGGCTTCCTGTGAGGCAAACCCAGAGGCATTTGTGTTTGGTGAACACTTTGGTGACGCTCGCCAATGGTTGCACAACGATGCTGAACACAGCGCGATGAATTACCGTGGGTTCAGCTTCCCGGTTTGGGGTTTTTTGGCTAATACGGATATCTCGTACGACCCTAATCATATTGATGCCGAAACCTGTGCGGCCTGGCTGGAAGATTACCGGACCGGGTTATCTCACCAACAGCAGTTACGTATGTTTAACCAACTCGACAGCCATGACACAGCGCGGTTTAAAACATTGCTGGGAAAAGATGTTGCCCGCCTGCCACTGGCGGTTATCTGGTTGTTTTGCTGGCCGGGCGTTCCCTGCATTTATTATGGCGATGAAGTGGGGCTCGATGGCAGCAACGACCCTATGTGCCGTAAACCCTTCCCGTGGGATAAAGCACAGCAGGACCTGGAACTGTTAAGCCTGTACCAGCGTATTGCAGTGATACGCCGAAAAAGTAAGGCTCTGCGCCATGGTGGTTGCCAGGTGATTTTTGCGGCCGGTGACGTGCTGGTGTTTGCCCGTGTGTGGCAAAAGGAACGCGTGCTGGTGGCTCTGAACCGTGGGGAGAAAACCACTTGTACGCTGCCTTTCTCTGCCTTGCTGGCAGAGAAAAGCTGGCAATGCCTTGAAGGTAGTGGCGTTATTGATGGCATGGTACTGGCTTTACCGGGTGTATCAGCCACTGTCTGGCAGGGAAAATAAGTCACTCTGGCTGGCTGGTTGCCCCGGGTGTGCGGGTACCCAAACAGCGTGGCGCATTACGCAGACGTTGCCCGTTTTGTTTCACAGGCGGTGCGTAATACGCTCAAGGCCCGTTCTGCTCGTCGAGAGAGCGGCCATTCTGCCCGGAAGATTAACCACAGTGAGTTAACCACTTCCGGGCCAATTTCCAGTGTCTTAATAGCGTCCTGGCGGGAAAATGCCGTGCGGGCAAAGCGGGGTAATACAGTAAAGCCCATGCCCCGGGCGACAGGTTCAAGTATCAGGCCTATTTGGTTAATAAACCCTTTTTCTGGCAGGCTGGCCACGCCCGGGTTACCGGGAAACCAGCGGCTGAGTAACCGGGTTGCCATTACAGCACCATCCGGGTGGTTAATAAAACCAAGTTTTTCAAGATCCTGCCAGGTTTGCACACTGACACCAGCCGGGACAATCAACTCGAGGTGTTCGTTAGCGAAGAACTCGGCATTCAGGCTGGGGTTGTCGGGTTTTAATGGCACAATGCCCAGTTCGAAATGGTTATTCAGCACAGCATCCACCACTTCTTTATCCGGCGCAAAGCGGTAACGCACTGTCAGTGCCGGGCACTGCAACTGTAAATCCAGTAACAACGGATACAGCGATAATCCAATACTGCCTGGGCTTATCACGCTGATTTCGCCCTGGTCATCATTCCGGGCAGCAAGGCTCGCGTTCAGGCGTTTTTCAGCACAACTGACTTCATCGTAAAAACGCAACAGCACCTGTCCTGATGGGGTTAATTCAACATGCCGGGAGTGGCGAATAATCAATTGCCCATACTCGGCCTCCAGTTGTTTAACGTGCTGGCTGACAGCCGACTGCGTCAGTAACAGGCTGTCAGCTGCACGGGTGAAGTTTCCCTGCTGCGCCAGTGCGGCAAATGAGCGTAACCATTGTGGATTAACCATTACGAACTCTTATAGAAACCATTAGTTGTTGATGGTTCTTATTATAGCTTTGCGGGCGTAGTCTTGTGGCAGATAAATTACGGAGCATTAACATGAGTCAAACTTATCCACGCGCTTTTTCGCATATTGGGTTGTCGGTAACCGACCTGGACGCCGCCGTGAAGTTTTACACTGAAGTGATGGGCTGGTACCTGATCATGCAACCCACCACAATTACAGAAGATGACAGCGCTATTGGCGTAATGTGCAGCGATGTCTTTGGTGCCGGCTGGTCTTCTTTCCGCATTGCTCATCTCTCTACCGGTGACCGGGTAGGTGTTGAAATCTTCGAGTTTAACGCCGCAGAAAAGCCGGAAAATAACTTTGAATACTGGAAAACGGGTGTATTCCATTTCTGCGTGCAGGACCCGGATGTGGAAGGGCTGGCCGCTAAAATCGTTGCCGCTGGTGGTAAACAACGCATGCCTGTACGTGAGTATTATCCGGGCGAGAAACCATATCGTATGGTGTATATGGAAGATCCATTCGGCAATATTATCGAAATTTACAGCCACAGCTATGAACTGACCTATTCAGCCGGGGCTTACCAGTAAGTAACAGGACAATTCATTATGGGTGAAACGCAACAGGGATTACCGGCACAGTATCAGGCATGGGTATGGCGTGAAGGCCATGATGCCAAATCGTTAACTCAGGTGAGCCGGGCTGTATCCCCTCTGGCCGATGACGAAGTACTGGTGGCGAATAAGGTGATTGGCCTCAACCCCGTTGACTGGAAAGTACTGGGGCATCTCCCCTGGGAACCCGGGCATGTGCCTGGGGTGGACGGTGCCGGTGTGGTTGTCGCCACAGGTAAACGAGTGGCGCCAGCATGGCTTGGTAAGCGTGTGGTATGGCACCAGAGCTTACTGCGCCATGGCAGCTATGCCCAGTTTACGCCGGTACAAAGCCGGGCATTAATGGCGATACCGGGTAATTTGTCCTTCGAAACTGCTGCCAGTTTTCCTTGCCCCGGGCTGACCGCCTGGCAGGCAATGAGCAAGTTGCCTTTGCAGGCCGGGCAGCATTTGCTAATTGGCGGTGCCGGGGGCGCAGTAGGGCAGTATTTGGTTCAACTGGCTGTGCGTGCCGGGTGGCGTGTTACGGCACTGGCGCATCCCCGCCACCATGAGCGCCTGGCCCGGTTAGGGGCTCAGCGCTGTTTCCCTAACCTGCGTGGTGAAGATGAGTTATTACCGGCCACGTTGTCCCGTCAGTTTCATGGCGTGATTGATGCTGTCAGTGAACAACATGCCGAAAAACTGGTGCCGGCATTACGTGCTAACGGCCATATTCTCTGCATCCAGGGGCGGTTACCCGGCTGGCCATTGCCTGCTTTCGGTATGGCGATATCTATGCACGAAGTGGCATTGGGCGCATTACATACCTGGGGCGATGACGCAGACTGGCAGGCATTGACCTCTGCCGGGGAAGCGATGCTGTCTGATTTATCTCAAGGGCGCCTGCAGGCTGAAGAAGTGGTCATTCGCCCATTTAGTGAATTACCTGATTTGCTCAGTGAACTGAAAGCCCGGGCATTTTCGGGTAAGCCGCTGGTGCGCGTGTGAAGTGATTCAGGTGACTGCTAGCGGGAATGCCGAAGCAGGCTGTGTATGATTCTGAAATTACCAGGATAAAAAATATGACTGCGTTATTTAGCGAGTTCAAACTAAAAGATGTGGTGTTGCGTAACCGTATTGCGATACCACCCATGTGCCAGTACAGCGCGCAAGATGGTTACACGACACAATGGCATGAAAGCCATTATGCAGGAATGGCGCGTGGTGGCGCGGGCCTGGTTATTGTCGAGGCTACCGCTGTTTCGCCGGAAGGCCGTATCACCCCTGGTTGTACCGGTTTATGGGAAGACGGGCAAATTGGCGGTATGGCGAATATTGCCCGTGCCATTAAAGCGGCTGGTGCTGTTCCGGGCATTCAGATTGGCCATGCAGGCCGCAAAGCCAGCGCCCGCCGCCCATGGGATGGGGATGACCATATCCCGGACGGTGAGAAAGATGCCTGGCAGACACTGGCACCTTCAGCCATTGCGTTTGGGGCTAATTTGCCGAAAGTACCGAAAGCAATGAGCATTGATGATATCCAGCGTGTTAAAGCGGATTTTGTGGCCACCGCTAAACGGGCTCTGGCTGCAGGGTTTGAATGGCTTGAGTTGCATTTTGCCCATGGCTACCTGGCTCAAAGCTTCTTTTCCCCACAGGCAAACCAGCGAACTGACCAGTATGGCGGCAGCGCTGAAAACCGTGGCCGTTTCTTGCTTGAAACGCTGGCGGCAGTACGCGAAGTATGGCCAGAAAACTTACCACTGACAGCCCGTTTCGGGGTGGTTGAGTTTGACGGCAATGATGAGCAGAACCTGGCAGAATCTATTGCACTGGTGAAGGCTTTCAAAGCGGCCGGGTTGGATATGCTGAATGTTTCAATGGGCTTTTCTACTACGCAGGGTAATGTGCCCTGGGGGCCAGCATTTATGGTACCTGTAGCGGAGAAAGTGGGCCATGAAACGGGCTTGCCGGTGGCGACCGGGTGGTGCCTTGATGACGCCAAAACCGTGGAAACAGTACTCAATGAAGGGAAAATTGACCTTGCTATGATTGGGCGTGCGCACCTGGCAAACCCACATTACCCGGTACAAATGGCAAGTGAACTGGGTATTGAAAAACCAGCTCAGTTTGTGCTGCCGGTGCAATATGGCTACTGGCTGTCACGCTATGCAGGCCCGGGTAAAGGTTCAGCGCAATAATACTCAATAACAAATGGGCACCTGAGAAACGGATATTTATACTGGGTCTCTGGTGCCAGTAATTACGTAATGTAAAGCACGCGGGTTCAGCCGCGTGCTTTAGCCATCAACTATAGTAGTTATAAATCCCTGCGGCCAGAACCAACTGGCTGGCAACTTCACGGGCTTTTTCCGGCCCCTGCAATAAATCAATAATCTTCAGGGCAAAATCCATTGCGGTGCCCGGCCCCTGGCTGGTCAGCAAATTTACGCGCGGATCCCATACCACGCGCTTTTCCTGCCATTGTTCTTCAGGGATCCGGTCTTTCAGGCCCGGGAAACCCGTCATGTTTGCGATGGGGAAAATCTTATGCGGAACCAGTACAGTGCCAGCAGCAGCGCAAATAGCAGCAACAATGCGCCCGGACAGGTGAAACTGGCGTACTGTTTCCACCAGTAACGGGCTGTCGCGGAAACATTCTGCACCAGCGAGGCCCCCCGGCAGGACTATGACATCATAGGGATTGTCAGCTACTTCAACCAGCGGCGCATCAGCCAGTAGTTTTACACCCCGGGAGCAGGTAATGGTTAAATCACCATCGCTGGCGACACTCGCAGTAGTCACTGCAATTCCACCGCGAACCAGCAGGTCGATTGTTGTGACTGCTTCGGTTTCTTCAGTTCCAGGAGCCAGGCATATCAGTGCCGAGGCGCTCATAATCATTCTCCTTGCGTTTGATTTGCTCGTAGAGGTGGCTATTGTGAGGCAGAGAAATGCCGTGGGCACGCCCGCGTTGCAGCAGGTAGCCAGTAATATAATCAATCTCCGTATGGCGTTGAATACGGACATCCTGCAGCATGGAAGAGATATTTTCTGCGGTATTGTCGATAACCTGGTTTACATAACTTACCAGGTTTTCCTGCGAAATATGGAACCCTTCGCGTTCCATCACCAGCGCCACTTCACTACAAATAGCATTGATATGCTCAGGGAAGGCTTTCAGACCACCATTCGGGCAGTCGTACAGTGCAGTCAGTGGGTTGATAACGCAGTTTACCGTGAGTTTCCGCCAGCAGGCCGCGCGAATCACATCATGCCAGGCGACATCAGGCAAAACAGGTTGCAGGACATCCGCCATTTCACTCCAGGCTTCCCCTTGTTTGTTACCAGGGCCAATATGTGTGGTGCCGCTGGCGACATGAATCACCTGGTTACCATCCCTGCGGGCAGCATGAGTAGTGACACCCATTAGTAACGGGTTTGCTAACTGCCTTAGCTCTTCCAGCGTACCCATGCCATTGTGAATAAGCAGAATTGGGCAGGATGGGGGTAAATGTGGTGCCAGGCTTTTGACTGCGTTGGAAACTTGCCATGCCTTGAGCGTCACCAGGAGGAGATCGCACTGAGCAAGCTGGGGGAGGGAGTTCGCCTGAACACGGTGCTGAACTTTGCTTCCATCCAGGTTGACCAGGTTGAATACAAAGGTATCTTGTGGCACTCGTAACCAACCCTGAACCTGATGCCCCTGGGATAATAAAGCCGCCAGCCAAACCTGACCTAACGCGCCACAACCCAGTACAGTAATGTTCATTTTCCCTCCTGGCAGGTTTTCTCGTCATACATCATGTTGCCCTTAATGGCCGCATGAACACCGGATCCTGACAGGTTTATCCTGTATCAAGAACAGTTCAAAGCACATGATATGATTATATACCTGAAAATGTTCATGTTGCAGTGAATAGCTGTGCCTCACCATCCCCTGTTAGTATGCTTTTGCTGGTAAAAGCGCCTGTCAGTGGCAATCAGGGGCATTGTCCGGCAGCTTAGTTACTGCTTGCGGGTTGTTTTGTGCGTTTCACTGGGTATCATGCTGGCAACAGAAGAAAGGGGAGAAGAATCATGCCGTCATTCGATATTGTTTCAGAAGTGGAAGTTCAGGAAGTACGTAATGCGGTGGAAAACGCCACCCGCGAACTGGCAACGCGCTTTGACTTTCGCAACGTAACAGCCAGTTTTGAGTTCAATGACAAAAATAACACCATTAAAGTTGAGAGCGAGTCTGATTTTCAGGTGAGCCAGTTGGTGGATATTTTGCGTGCCAAACTGCTTAAACGTGGTATTGAAGGCAGCTCACTGGAAGTACCTGAAACCATTGAGCACAGTGGTAAAACCTGGAGTGTTGAAACCAGCCTGAAACAGGGGATTGATGCGGCGCTGGCGAAAAAAATCGTGAAATTAATTAAAGACAGTAAGCTGAAAGTCCAGGCACAAATTCAGGGTGAGCAGGTGCGGGTTACTGGCAAATCTCGTGATGATTTGCAGTCCGTTATGGCACTGGTGCGTGGCGGTAACCTTGGGCAGCCATTCCAGTTCAATAACTTCCGTGACTGATAACCCGGTGGGCTGTGCTGCAGCCCACCTGAGTTTGCCGGGAATCAGGCGCTTTTCACCAGGGATTCAATTTCCACCCGGTTAGTGACTTTGCTGTCAATCTTCACATAGGCACTGCGCTCTTCACTGACTATCAGTGCGTCTTTCACACCCTCTTTGGCCAGCAGCCGTGCTTTCAGTACATCGCCATCAATTGCGTAGTCTGGTAATTCAATACGCAGGCTGCTGACGTAAGGCGGCTCTTTCATCGTGGTGCTGAGTAATAACCACAATACAGCTACTAATGCGCCACCCAGGAAGACGGTTTGTGAATCAAAGTGCCCGTCCAGCCAGCCACCCAGCGTGCCACCCAGCGCTACGCCCAGGAACTGGCTGGTGGAGTAAACGCCCATGGCTGTGCCTTTATAACCAGCGGGTGACTCTTTACTGATAAGTGAAGGCAGTATGGCTTCCATCAGGTTAAAAGCGAGGAAAAACAGCTGAACACCGATAACGCGTTCCCAGAAACCCTCGCCAGCGCCCCACAGGACGATTTCTGCAACGACCAGGGTTGCCACACAACCCACGAAGACACGCTTCATTTTGCGTTTTACTTCGGCGTAGATGATAAAGGGCACCACACCGATAAATGCGATAACCATGGTTCCCAGGTAGAGTTTCCAGTGCTGAGATGCGGGAAAACCAACGGATTCCAGTTCGCCTGGCAGGGCGACAAATGTGGACATCAGCAAAATATGCAGGCACATAATGCCGGCGTTAAGTTTTAGCAGGCTGGGGTTGGCGAGCACTTGTTTAAAACACCCACGCACCATGCCGGATTCACGGTTCAGTACATGGTCTTTGCTGCCCGGTACAACCAGTAGCGTGATAACAACCCCCAGGGTTGCCAGCAGGGCAATCATCCAGAACAGGCCATTAAGCCCTATATGGTGCGTTACTATTGGCCCGGCAACCATGGCAATGGCGAAGGTAACACCGAAGCTGACTCCAATAAATGCCATGGCTTTGGTGCGGTTTTGTTCCCGGGTCAGGTCTGACAGCAAAGCCATCACTGCTGCGGCGATGGCGCCTGAACCTTGTAGTGCCCGGCCCAGTATCACGCCCCAGATGGAGTGTGTGGTTGCGGCAATCACGCTGCCGATGACAAAGATAACCAGCCCGCCAACAATTAACGGTTTGCGGCCAATGCGGTCTGACAGCAGGCCAAAAGGAATTTGAAACACAGCCTGAGCCAGGCCGTAAATACCAATTGCCAGGCCTATCAGCGCTTCGTTAGCACCTTGCAGAGCCATGCCCCATGTTGTCAAAACCGGCAATACCATAAACATGCCCAGCATACGCAGGGAAAATACTGTACCCAGCCCCCAGGTTGCCCGCAATTCAAGCGGTGTCATTTTGTTATCGTTCATTGTTACCTCTGAAGAAAAGCCGGGCATAGTGTAGAGCGGGGTGTCCGGTGGGGTAAATGCCAGCTTGTTTAGCAAATATTACAAAGATGATCACGTAACGTGCGGCTGATACTACAAATAATACGAATAATATGAATAAAAAAAGGTGCCAGGGGCACCTTTTGTGTTGAAGCGGGAAAATTACCAGACATAGGTCAGCAGGCTGTGTGAGTCCGGGACCATGAAGTCCACCGACATCATCACGCTGAGTGAGGTAATTGCAACAATGGAGAACACAAACAGTTTGCGCGCCCAGACTTTGTCGTTTTCGGTTTTATAACCTGATAACGCCATGCCCAGCCACCACACACTGACTGCCGCGGCAACCACCAGGTATTTATACCCGGCATAACCACCTAAAGAGAGCATTAATGTTGCGACCATAAACGCAATGATATACAGCGTAATATGGTTTTTCGCGACGGAAATGCCTTTTACTACAGGCAACACCGGAATGTTGGCGGCCTGGTAATCTTTAAAGCGGAAAATCGCAATGGCATAAGAGTGCGGCATCTGCCACAGGCTGAAAATAGCCAGCAGGATCAACGCGCCAGTGTCAAACTCGTTAGTCACAGCACAGTAACCGATAACTGGCGGAGCCGCACCAGACAGGCTGCCAATTAAGGTACCGTAAACTGAATGGCGTTTCATATACAGGCTGTAAATGCCTACATAGACAACGAACCCCATTACCGCCAGCCACATAGCCAGCGGATTAGCGCCAAAGAACAGCATCATGAAGCCAGCAATACCCAGCAAACTGCCGTAAACCAACGCCACTTCCGGAGAAATGAGGCCTTTTACCATTACGCGATTTTTGGTGCGTTCCATCTTAGGGTCGATGTCACGGTCAATCACGTTGTTGAACACACAACCTGAGGCCACCACCAGGCTTACACCCAGCAGCGTAAAGCCAAACAGGGGATAATCAATATTCCCTTTTGCGGCCAGTAAAAAGCCTCCGATCACGGATATCAAGTTCCCGAAAATAATGCCGGGCTTGGTAACTTGCAGGTATTGCTTAATCATTTTAGCCGCTCTTAGTCCAGCATCATGTTGTGGTTAAGGTTCCACATAATCCAAATCGAGCCCACCACCAGAATGGCGATAATCAGCACGGTAAAGACAAAGGCAACCAGGTTCCAGCGCTCTTCTGAAGAGGTGTTCATATGCAGGAAGCACACCAGATGAACCAGTAACTGCACCACTGCGGTAACAATGACAACACCAACCAGCGCGCCATGAGATGCCGCACCAGTCATCACCATCCAGAAGGGGATAACGGTCAGAATAACGGACAGAATAAACCCGGTCAGGTAGGTTTTTACGCTGCCGTGATGAGCGCCGCTGTTATCAGTTGAATGACTCATTACATTGCCCCCATCAGATAAACAACCGAGAACACACAAATCCACACGATATCAAGGAAGTGCCAGAACAGGCTCAGGCACATGATACGTGAACGGTTAGCACTGGTCAGCCCACGACGAGAAATGTGGAACATCATGACCGCCATCCAGATGAGACCAGAGGTCACGTGCAGACCGTGGGTGCCTACCAGCGTGAAGAACGCGGACAAGAAGCCACTGCGTTGCGGGCCAAAGCCTTCGGCAATCAGGTGATGGAACTCATAGAGCTCCATCCCGATAAAGCCAGCACCGAACAAGAAGGTCAGGGCAAGCCAGGACATAACCTGGCTCTTGTTACCTTTGTTCATGGCAATGACAGCAAAGCCATAAGTAATGGAGCTGAACAACAGCAGGAAAGTTTCAACCAGCACAAACGGCAGTTCGAAAATGTCTTTCCCGGACGGGCCGCCTGCGGTGTTGTTTACCAGCACTGCATAGGTGGCAAACAGGCACGAGAACAGAATGCAGTCGCTCATCAGGTAGATCCAGAAACCGAAGACTTTATTCGGCCCTGCATCGTGGTGCCCATGGTCATGGGCTTTTGAGTGAGTCAGAGTATCAGTTGACATTTTTCAGCCCTGCTTTGTTGAGTTCCTCGAAATGCTGGTTTTCCAGTTTTTCGACCTCGGCAACCGGTACGTAGTAATCCACGTCTTCGTCGAAGCTCTTCGCAATCCAGGTGACAATCATGCCAGCAAAGCCAACAATCGCCAGCCACCAGATATGCCAGATCATGGCAAAACCAAACACGGTTGCGAATGCTGCGATAACAATGCCCGCACCGCTGTTTTTCGGCATATGAATTTCTTCATAATGCTCAGGTTTTTTATATGCTTCGCCTTTCTCTTTCAGTTCCCAGAACGCGTCACGTTCATGAACGTGCGGTACGTGGGCAAAGTTATAGAACGGAGCCGGAGAAGAAGTTGACCATTCCAGTGTACGGCCACCCCACGGGTCACCCGTCAGATCGCGGTTTTGCTCACGGTCACGGATAGAAACGTAGAACTGAGTCAACTGGCACAGAATACCCAGAGCAATCAGTGCCGCACCGCCAGCCGCTACCATCAGTAACGGATGGAATGCCGGGTCGATGTGCTGGCTCAGACGACGAGTCATCCCCATGAAGCCCAGTGCGTACAGCGGCATAAAGGCAACAAAGAAGCCGATAATCCAGAACCAGAAAGCGCGTTTGCCCCATTTCTCATTCAGGGTAAAACCAAAGGCTTTCGGCCACCAGTAAGTCAGGCCAGCGAAGCACCCAAATACCACACCACCGATAATAACGTTATGGAAGTGGGCAATCAGGAACAGGCTGTTATGCAGAACGAAGTCAGCGCCAGGCACTGCCAGCAGAACCCCGGTCATACCACCAACAGAGAAGGTGACAATAAAACCAACGGTCCACAGCATTGCGGAGTTAAAGGTGATACGGCCCTGGTACATGGTGAACAACCAGTTGAAGATCTTAACCCCGGTCGGGATGGCGATAATCATCGTGGTAATACCAAAGAAGGCGTTCACGTTCGCGCCGCTGCCCATGGTAAAGAAGTGGTGCAGCCAGACTATAAAGGAAAGCAGGGTGATACATACGGTCGCCCACACCATTGAGGTGTAACCGAACATGCGTTTTTTCGCAAAGGTGGCGGTCACTTCGGAGAAGACCCCGAACACCGGCAGCACCAGAATGTACACTTCCGGGTGGCCCCATGCCCAAATCAGGTTGACGTACATCATCATGTTGCCGCCCATATCATTGGTAAAGAAATGGGTGCCCAGATAACGATCCAGCGTCAACAGTGCGATAGTCGCAGTCAGAATCGGGAAGGAAATGACAATCAGTACGTTGGTGCACAAAGATGCCCAGGTAAAGATAGGCATTTTGAACATATCCATGCCCGGCGCGCGCATCTTCAGGATAGTCACGAAGAAGTTAATCCCGGTTAGCGTGGTCCCGATACCAGAGAGCTGCAAGCTCCATATCCAGTAATCGACCCCAACCCCCGGGCTGTACTCGCTTCCTGATAGTGGCGGATAAGCCAGCCAGCCAGTTTGTGCAAATTCGCCCACGCCCAGTGACAGGTTAACCAGCACCACACCAACAACAGTGAACCAGAAGCTCAGGTTGTTAAGGAATGGGAAGGCTACGTCACGAGCGCCGATTTGCAATGGCACAACCAGGTTCATCAGACCGACAACAAAAGGCATCGCCACGAAGAAGATCATAATCACACCGTGAGCGGTGAAAATCTGATCGTAGTGGTGAGGCGGCAGGAAGCCGGCTTCGCCTGCGGAGGCGAGCGCCTGTTGGCTACGCATCATGATGGCATCAGCAAAGCCACGCAACAGCATGACAATTGCCATGATGACGTACATAACGCCCAGTTTTTTGTGGTCGACTGAGGTGAACCACTCTTTCCACAAATAGGTCCACTTACCGAAGTAAGTGATGGCGGCGACTATCGCCAAACCACCGATAATAATGGCTGCGACCGTAACCACGATAATGGGTTCATGGTAGGGGATTGCATCCAGTGAAAGTTTTCCGAACATCGTATTTATTCCTCGGCGCCCTTGTGAGAGGTTTCCGTGTCGCCCATGTCCATGCCCTGCATGCCTTCATGATGCATTACTGCACCTTCAGCTTGCGTCATGTGCTCACCGTGGGACATGTACTGCATGTACTGATTAACCACATCGGCGAACAGATCAGGTTTCACGCTGGAGAAGTACTCGACACTGTTGTATTCGCTGGGCTGTGCCAGCTTTTTGTACGTCGCCATATCATCCATTGTCAGCGATGACTGTTTAACTTTGGCAACCCACTGGTCGAAACCGGCTTCGTCAGGCGTCGCAATCGCTTTAAACTTCATCCCGGAGAACCCCTTGCCGCTGTAGCTGGAAGAGATACCATCGTAAGTACCGGGTTCATCTGCGATCAGGTTCAGTTTGGTTTGCATGCCTGGCATGGTATACAACTGGCTGCCCAAACGTGGAATAAAGAACGAGTTCATCACGTCTTCAGAGGTAAGCTTGAATTCAACGGGGCGATGTGCCGGGAAGGCAATCTCGTTGACGGTCGCAATACCTTGTTCCGGATAAATGAAGAACCATTTCCAGTTCATTGAGATAACCTCAATTTTCAGCGGTTTCTGGTCGCTGGCAATTGGGCGGCTTGGCTCAAGTGAATGGGTGGTTTTCCATGTCAGTACGGCAAGGAACAGGATGATAAGAATGGGGATAGTCCAGACGACTGCCTCAATCTTATTTGAGTGTGCCCAGTTGGGCGAGTACTTAGCATCCTTGTTCGATGCCCGGTATTTCCAGGCAAAGCCAATTGCCATTGCGATGGCAGGAATAACGACAATCAACATCAGCCCCAGGGCTGTCAGTATCAATGAACGTTGTTCCAGGCCAATCTGTCCTTTAGGGTTGAGAAGTGCCGAGTCACAACCACTGAGTAATACAGTGGCTGTAACTAATGACAGCATTCCCAGACTTTTATTGTATTTCCTGAGTCTCATTTAACGACCTCAATTCCACGGGATCTGGTGGCGCTTAAAGTGTGCTGGCATTTTACGGGATGGTTACATTACTGTAAACATGATTGGCTTAGTGTCAGTAAGGTGTTACCGGGTTCTGCTGTTCATGTCACATATGTTGCTAAGTATGACAGAGACAGTAAAAGGCGGCTGAGTGGCACCTGTTATAACCTAAACAGATCATGCGCCTGTCGCTGTAAGGGTAAATGGTATAACCAATTTAAAAAATAAACAACTGATTAACATGCATAAGACAAATTACAGACATTAAGAAAACTTAATATTAAAGAAAAATTAGCTGAATCGATAAAATGTAAATATAAAAAAGCGTAGAACATTAATTTATTTCTGTCGATTCAGCACAAATTAGCAATATAGTTTTGTGGGAAACTGGTGCAAAAATAAACATATTTGTTACACCACGTAATTATATGCCGAAATAATACCAGCCCGTTAATCATTTGAATTGATATTGAGTTTTAAATAAGGGCTGATTTACGCAATGCCACCACATCCAGAATGGCTCCCCCGAACAACCCAACAGCCATCAACACAGCTCCCCATTCAGTGATATGCGCGCCAGGTAAGAAAACCAGCCAGCCATAAGCCTGAACGCCCAGTAACCCTAGTCCGAACAACAACATCAGGCAACCCAGCAGCAATGCTTTAAGTGCAACGGCATACGCCACAGGGAAAAATTCCCGCGGCAAAAACTGTTCGGTTTGTTGGGTGTGCTCCAGTGTTTTTTTGCACACCAACAGCAGAGCAATGCCCGGAATGGCTGCAAAAATGGAGAAAAGATAAAATGTGGGCCAGCTGTACAGTTCAACAAACCAGCCAGCAAGTGGGCCAACATAAACACGGCCAACAGCAGAAAGTGCGGAGAGCAGGGCAAATTGTGTAGCGGAGAATGACTTGTTACACAGCGTCATGAGCAGGGCAACAAAAGCGGATGTACCCATACCGCCGCATAAGTTTTCAAAAAAAACGGCGGCACCCATGGTGTAGATATGCTTATCAGTGACAGACAGCAGCCAGTAACCCGCGTTAGATGCCCCTTGCAGGATGCCGAAAATCAACAACGCGCGAAATAGTGTCAGCCTCTGCATCAGCACCCCACCCAGCAACGCGCCAATAATCGTGGCCAGTAAGCCAAGGGTTTTGTTCACCAGGCCCACATCACCCGCATCAAACCCCACCCCACGAATCAAAAAAGTGGTGGTCAGGCTCATGGCGAATGCATCACCCAGTTTGTAGAGCACAATTAACAGCAAAATAAGCCAGGCGTTGTTACGGCCAAAAAAGTCTTTCAGAGGGTGTAACACGGCCTGTTCAAGGGAACGGGGAACCGGGATGGAATCCTGGGGCTCTGGCGCCAGCAGCGTAGCGATAATGCAGGGCACCAGCAGTGCAGCCATCAACCAGTACATAGCATGCCAGCCGAGCCATTTGTCTGCCAGCCATAAAGCCAGACCGCCAGACACCAGCATAGCCAGGCGGTAACCCAGCACACTTATCGCCGCACCTGCGCCACGCTCATCGGCCGGGAGAACATCGGTTTTCCATGCATCAAACACGATATCTTGCGAGGCAGAACAAAACGCAATTAAGACCGCGAGCGCTGCCATCCAGCGTAACTGGCTGCCAGGGTCAAGAAAACCCATAGCGGCGATGCCGAAAGCCAGAAAAACCTGGGTGATAACCAGCCAGCCCCGCCTGCGCCCTAAGAAAGAAGGGGTATAGCGGTCCATGACCGGTGACCAGAGAAACTTGAATACATAAGCCTGGCCGACCAGAGAGAAAAAACCGATGGTCTTAAGATCAATACCTTCAACCGTCATCCAGGCCTGAAGTGTACCTGAGGTGAGTGCGAGTGGCAGTCCTGAAGCAAACCCCAGTATCAACAGAATTGCAGACCGGGGCTGTTGAAATATCCGTAAATATTGCGTGGGCATGGCTTACTCATCAGCCAGTTTACCGTAGCAAACTGGCTGTAATAGATGATTAGTGAGCGTTCTGTTTGATGAACTCATTAATGCTGGTGTCTTGTGACATATCAGAGATAGTGTCGCTCAACACGGAGTTAACTGCATTCGCGATATTCTTGTTACTGGCCTGCAGGGCACCTTCAACGGAATAGCTGGAACGGTAAGTACGGGTCATCTTATTGCCGTTCTTCGCGGTTGCAATGATAGAGACATCGGCTGAAGTGGCAATTTTATAACGCAGGTTACCCTGAGAGACATCGGCATACAGTTTGTTGACGATGATTTGCAGGTCAACTGCGCCGTTCGGGCCAACCATATAACCGCGGGCCGACATTTGTTTCTCCAGCACTTCCTGCAGCAGGAAACGCAGGTCACGGGAGGCGGTCAGCGTGACGAGCTGGTTATCACGGTTGATTCGAGCCAGCGCCTGGTCCGGACGTTGGTCTGCCCCATTAATGCTGATGGTGATACCCATCAGGCTGGGATCCTGGGAAGGCAATGTAATTTTCGGGGTAACATCAATGGTGCTGGGCGGCGTGGCGCAGCCTGCGAGGACAAACATCACCATTAACGGGAAAAAGAGTTTTTTTAACATGATTATCTCTCAAGTACCATTTTCTATCCAAAAAAGTCCCCGTCATCATAACATTGCTGGTGACAGGGGGAAGCAGGCAGCAGGGAAAATTGTTTTATCTGCTGCTTCGGCCTTTTTCCCTGTAATAAGGAAGAAAAAACCAGAGGTTCGCGCACCAGAACCCCGGCTATTAGACCTGTTGTCTGCATTCAGAGCAATCAGACTTGAGGGAAAATTTTATTGCCATATGCTTCGCTAACAGGTAAAAGCGGCTAACATTTAAAGGGACGGGCAACCTGTTGTTGTCGGGGAGAACTTACTATGATGCGCGCACAGATTGAAGCCAAGTTACAGGCGGCGTTTGACCCTGTGTTTATTGATATTCTTGATGAAAGTTATCGCCATAATGTGCCGGCAGGCTCAGAAAGCCACTTTAAGGTTGTGCTTGTCAGCGATAAGTTTTCCGCTGAACGCATGTTAGCGCGCCACCGCCAGGTCTATACAGTGCTGGCCGACGAACTGGCCGGTCAGGTTCATGCACTGGCGTTGCATACTTACTCCGTTTCTGAGTGGGAAAATTTGCAGGACACCGTTTTACCATCTCCTCCTTGTCGTGGGGCAGGCACATTGGCCTGACAGGGTTATTGTCAATAATGGCGGTTATCCGGTATGGTGATAGCCGGCTGCCAACAAACGGCCTGCAGGCCGTTTGTTTTTATTGAGCCTTAGCAGGTATTCACAGAGAAACAGGTATTTTCTCTTTGCCCGGGCTCAGTGGCTTGAAATCAATCAATTGATTTTCTTTATTTGCGCAGCCTGATTGCAGACCTGGTTGGTTAACCGGGCTGTTAGTTGTTGTCAGTCAGAACGGCCATAGGGCCGTTTTCTTTTGCCTGTTTGCCGGAGAAATTCGGGTAAACAGCCGGGTGGATGTCGAGAATGTGAATCGGTGCGGTTATCCGTTGGTTGCGGTTCTCGACTCCCTCAGATGATGCCGCTATAATGCTGCGTCTTAATTTTCGGAATGTATTCGGGATGATTCTGGTGACAGGGAGTGCGTTCTGGATACAGAAACCATCCCGGTTCTGTGAAGCGAAATACATTAGGGCTTCCAGAGTTGACCGAGCACTGTGATTTTTTGAGGTAACAAGATGCAAGTTTCAGTAGAAACCACTCAGGGCCTTGGCCGCCGTGTAACTATCACTATCGCTGCGGATAACATCGAGAATGCGGTGAAAAGCGAGCTGGTCAACGTGGCTAAAAAAGTCCGTATTGACGGCTTCCGTAAAGGGAAAGTACCGATGAATATCGTTGCTCAGCGTTATGGCGCATCTGTGCGTCAGGATGTACTGGGTGACCTGATGAGCCGCAACTTCGTTGATGCTATCATCAAAGAAAAAATTAACCCGGCTGGCGCACCGAACTATGTTCCGGGCGAATACAAACTGGGCGAAGACTTCACTTACTCTGTTGAGTTTGAAGTGTACCCGGAAGTCGAACTGCAAGGTATTGAAGCAATCGAAGTTGAAAAACCGGTTGTTGAAGTGACTGACGCAGATGTAGACACCATGCTGGAAACCCTGCGTAAACAACAGGCTACCTGGAAAGACAAAGACGGTGAAGTGGCTGCTGAAGACCGCGTTACTGTTGATTTCTCCGGCTCTGTTGACGGCGAAGAGTTTGAAGGCGGTAAAGCGTCTGATTTCGTTCTGGCTATGGGCCAGGGCCGCATGATCCCAGGCTTTGAAGAAGCGCTGGTTGGTCATAAAGCGGGTGAAGAGTTCACTATCGACGTGACTTTCCCGGAAGAATACCACGCTGAAAACCTGAAAGGTAAAGCAGCGAAATTCGCTATCAACCTGAAAAAAGTTGAAGAGCGCGAACTGCCAGAAATGACTCCTGAATTCATCAAACGTTTCGGCGTTGACGATGGTTCTGTTGAAGGTCTGCGCGCTGAAGTGCGTAAAAACATGGAACGCGAACTGAAAGGCGCTGTGCGTAACCGCATTAAGTCTCAGGCAATCGACGGTCTGGTTAAAGCGAATGAAATTGACGTGCCTGCCGCACTGATCGACAGCGAAATCGACGTACTGCGTCGCCAGGCTGCTCAGCGTTTCGGTGGTAACGAAAAACAAGCGCTGGAACTGCCGCGTGAACTGTTTGAAGAACAAGCTAAACGCCGTGTTGTTGTTGGCCTGCTGTTGGGCGAAGTGATTCGCAGCAACGAGCTGAAAGCTGACGAAGACCGTGTTAAAGCTCTGATCGAAGAAATGGCTTCTGCTTACGAAGATCCGTCTGAAGTGATCGAGTTCTACGGTAAAAACAAAGAGTTGATGGAAAATATGCGTAACGTTGCGCTGGAAGAACAGGCTGTTGAAACTGTTCTGGCAAAAGCCAAAGTTAGCGATAAAGCTGTTTCCTTCAATGATTTGATGAACCAGCAGGCGTAATACTGCCGGTACATCTGTCAGTATTAAAGCCCGTCTCCGGTTGGTGGCGGGCTTTTTTTTGTCAGTGCGAAACGTGCGTAATCCTGTTTTCAGTGGTAGCGTAACGCTGAAAGATTGTTATGCTTGAAAATAAATGGGGCTGGCCCCATCTCTTGTGGGTAACTGTTGGAATACTGGTTGATAATCCGTCTGTAAAAAGCCTTTGGGTAGCCGGGCATAGTTACATAGTTATACCAGGTGAGCTCAAGTAAAATCAGTACGACCTGTCAGTTCTAACAACGAAAAAGGAGACGGAAAATGTCATACAGTGGCGAAAAAGAACAATTTGCACCCCATATGGCGTTGGTGCCGATGGTTGTGGAACAAACATCACGCGGTGAACGTTCTTACGATATCTATTCCCGTCTGCTTAAGGAGCGAGTTATCTTCCTGACGGGTCAGGTTGAAGACCACATGGCGAACCTGATTGTGGCGCAGATGTTGTTCCTCGAAGCAGAAAACCCGGAAAAAGACATCTATTTGTACATTAACTCACCAGGTGGCGTGATTACCGCCGGGATGTCTATTTACGACACCATGAAATTTATTAAACCTGATGTCAGCACCATTTGTATGGGCCAGGCGGCTTCAATGGGCGCATTTTTGCTGACAGCAGGCACCAAAGGTAAGCGTTTCTGTCTGCCTAACTCACGTGTCATGATTCACCAACCACTGGGCGGTTATCAGGGCCAGGCAACGGATATCGAAATCCATGCCCGTGAAATCCTGAAAGTTAAGGCCCGGATGAATGAGCTGATGGCAGAACATACAGGCAAACCGCTGGAGCAAATTGAGCGTGATACTGAGCGCGATCGTTTCCTCTCTGCGCCAGAAGCGGTAGAGTACGGTTTAGTTGACTCAATATTAACTCACCGTAATTAACGCCCAGGAGTGGCTGAGCCGCTATACTGTAATAAGTTTCTAGTGGCTCAGCCCGTGTAGCCAGCTGCGCCTGAGAGTGGCAACTGCGTCGTCGTGTGCGGCACAAAGTAACAGAAAAGAGGTTTTACTGATGACAGATAAGCGCAAAGACGGTTCAGGCAAATTGCTGTACTGCTCTTTTTGCGGCAAAAGCCAGCATGAAGTGCGTAAGCTGATTGCCGGGCCGTCAGTGTATATCTGCGATGAGTGCGTCGATTTATGTAACGACATTATTCGCGAAGAGATTAAAGAAGTGGCTCCGCATCGCGAGCGTAGTGCGCTGCCCACACCCCATGAAATTCGCAGCCACCTTGACGATTACGTCATAGGCCAGGAACCGGCTAAAAAGGTGCTGTCTGTAGCGGTGTACAACCACTACAAACGTCTGCGTAACGGCGATACCAGTAATGGTGTTGAGCTGGGTAAAAGTAACATTCTGCTTATCGGGCCGACCGGGAGTGGTAAGACACTGTTGGCTGAGACGCTGGCTCGTCTGCTGGATGTTCCTTTCACCATGGCGGATGCAACCACACTGACCGAAGCTGGTTATGTGGGTGAAGACGTTGAGAATATTATCCAGAAATTGCTGCAAAAATGTGACTACGATGTGCAGAAAGCGCAGCGTGGCATCGTTTATATCGATGAAATCGACAAGATTTCACGTAAGTCTGATAACCCGTCCATCACTCGTGATGTGTCTGGTGAAGGTGTGCAGCAGGCATTGCTGAAACTGATTGAAGGTACGGTTGCAGCTGTTCCACCTCAAGGCGGGCGCAAGCATCCGCAGCAGGAATTTTTGCAGGTTGATACCTCAAAAATTCTGTTTATCTGTGGCGGTGCATTCGCAGGGCTGGATAAAGTTATTGCCAACCGTGTTGAAACAGGTTCCGGTATCGGGTTTGGCGCGACGGTAAAAGGTAAGTCGCAGAAAGCCAGTGAAAGCCAGTTGTTAGGTCAGGTTGAGCCAGAAGATTTAATCAAATTTGGTTTGATCCCGGAGTTTATTGGCCGTCTGCCGGTTGTCGCAACCTTGAGCGAGCTGAGTGAAGAGGCGTTGATCCAAATCCTCAAAGAGCCGAAGAATGCGCTTACCAAACAATACCAGGCGTTGTTTAACCTGGAAGGCGTTGAGCTGGAGTTCCGTGATGATGCGCTGGACGCCATTGCCAAAAAAGCAATGCAGCGTAAAACCGGTGCCCGTGGCCTGCGCTCTATTGTTGAAGCTGCACTGCTCGATACCATGTATGACTTGCCGTCCATGGATGATGTCGAGAAAGTTGTGATTGATGAATCTGTTATTGCGGGGCAGTCAGAACCGTTGCTGATTTATGGCAAGCCAGAAGCGCAGCAAGCATCTGGCGAATAATTAATCATTCGTCAACAAGCAGTTACCAAAAAATGGGGGATTTAATCCCCCTTTTATTTTTCCTGCCTGCCTGCCGTTGAATGTCCGGGAATTATCCCCATATACTGTTTCACTTGTTGGTGATGCCGTGAAGAGGGTTCACGAGCGCCTCATCACCTGGCGGAAACAATCGCCTGTATCATGGTGGTATGAACAGGTTAAAACTAAGAGAGAGCTCTATGAATCCTGAGCGTTCTGAACGCATAGAAATCCCCGTATTGCCATTGCGCGATGTGGTGGTCTATCCGCATATGGTTATTCCGTTATTTGTCGGACGGGAAAAGTCTATCCGCTGCCTGGAAGCGGCGATGGATAACGACAAGAAAATCATGCTGGTGGCGCAGAAAGAGGCCTCGACGGATGAGCCTGGTATAAACGACCTTTTCACTGTCGGCACTGTGGCTTCTATTCTGCAGATGCTCAAACTGCCGGATGGTACGGTAAAAGTGCTGGTCGAAGGTTTACAGCGCGCCCGGATCACGACGCTCTCTGATAACGGCGAGCATTTCATTGCTCAGGCTGAATACCTTGAGTCGCCAGTTATTGAAGAGCGTGAACAAGAAGTCCTGGTTCGTACCGCCATCAATCAGTTTGAAGGTTATATCAAGCTGAATAAAAAAATTCCGCCGGAAGTGCTGACTTCACTGAACAGCATCGATGATCCGGCGCGTCTGGCTGATACCATAGCTGCGCATATGCCGTTGAAACTGGCAGATAAGCAGTCTGTGCTTGAGATGTCTGATATTAACGAACGTCTCGAATACCTGATGGCGATGATGGAATCGGAAATTGACCTGTTACAGGTTGAGAAACGTATCCGTAACCGCGTCAAAAAGCAGATGGAAAAAAGCCAGCGAGAGTACTATCTGAATGAGCAAATGAAAGCCATTCAGAAAGAACTGGGCGAAATGGATGACGCGCCAGACGAAACCGAAGCGCTGAAACGCAAAATCGAAGCGGCGAAAATGCCGAAAGAAGCGCGTGAAAAAGCGGAAGCTGAGCTGCAAAAACTGAAAATGATGTCGCCGATGTCTGCTGAAGCGACAGTGGTTCGCGGTTACATCGACTGGATGGTTCAGGTTCCGTGGAACTCACGCAGCAAAGTGAAAAAAGATTTGCGCCAGGCTCAGGAAATTCTGGATACCGACCACTATGGTCTGGAACGGGTTAAAGACCGTATTCTTGAGTATCTTGCTGTTCAGAGCCGCGTTAATAAAATTAAAGGGCCAATCCTTTGTCTGGTTGGGCCGCCGGGGGTAGGTAAAACCTCTCTGGGGCAGTCCATTGCCAAAGCCACCGGGCGTAAATACGTGCGTATGGCATTAGGTGGGGTGCGCGACGAAGCTGAAATTCGTGGGCATCGCCGGACATACATTGGTTCAATGCCGGGCAAACTGATTCAGAAAATGGCAAAAGTGGGGGTGAAAAACCCACTGTTCCTGTTGGATGAGATCGACAAAATGTCTTCTGACATGCGCGGTGATCCGGCTTCAGCATTGCTGGAAGTTCTGGATCCGGAACAGAATATCGCATTCAACGACCATTACCTGGAAGTGGATTACGATCTGTCTGACGTGATGTTCGTTGCTACATCCAACTCCATGAACATTCCGGCACCGTTGCTGGATCGTATGGAAGTGATTCGTCTTTCTGGCTACACAGAAGATGAAAAACTGAATATTGCCAAACAGCATCTGTTACCGAAACAGGTTGAACGTAACGCACTGAAGAAAACCGAAATCAAGGTTGATGACAGTGCGATTGTCGGCATTATCCGTTATTACACCCGTGAAGCGGGCGTGCGTGGCCTGGAGCGTGAAATCTCCAAACTGTGCCGCAAAGCAGTGAAACAACTGCTGCTGGATAAGTCATTGAAGAAAATTGAAATCAATGGCGATAACCTGAAGGATTTCCTTGGGGTTCAGCGTTTTGACTACGGGCGTGCCGATAACGAAAACCGTGTTGGCCAGGTAACGGGTCTGGCATGGACTGAAGTTGGTGGCGATTTACTGACCATTGAAACCGCATGTGTCCCGGGTAAAGGCAAACTGACCTATACCGGTTCACTGGGTGAAGTAATGCAGGAATCCATTCAGGCTGCGTTAACTGTTGTGCGTGCACGGGCTGAAAAACTGGGTATCAACAGCGATTTCTATGAGAAACGCGATATCCATGTGCATGTACCGGAAGGTGCAACACCAAAAGATGGCCCAAGTGCGGGCATCGCGATGTGTACAGCACTGGTATCCTGCCTGACAGGTAACCCGGTGCGTGCTGATGTCGCTATGACCGGGGAAATCACTCTGCGTGGTCTGGTGCTGCCTATTGGCGGGCTGAAAGAGAAATTACTGGCAGCTCACCGCGGTGGTATTAAAACGGTGCTTATCCCGGATGAGAACAAACGCGATCTGGAAGAAATTCCTGATAACGTTCTGGCTGATCTGGATATTCATCCGGTGAAACGCATTGAAGAAGTTCTGACTCTGGCTTTGCAAAACTCACCGTTTGGAATGGAAGTCGTTAGCGCAAAATAGTGACCTGACGCAAAGAGTACCAGGAAAAACAGGGCTGGCAGGTGAATTGTCACTTGCCAGCCTTTTTTTGTCTGGCTACTTTAGGACGCTGGCTGGGGATATGTCTTTCTCCTGACCAAATAAACATCGGGTTGGGAGTTGTAAGGGCATGGCAGGCCTGATATAACTGCTTCGCGGTCGTACTTCGAAGGATTCAGGTGCGATACAAAAAAAATAAACAGAGGAAGAGAAGAGTGAATAAATCTCAACTGATCGACAAAATTGCCGCAAATGCTGATATTTCCAAAGCTGCGGCTGGACGTGCATTAGACGCTTTGATTGCTTCCGTTACTGAATCCCTGCAGTCCGGGGACGACGTAGCACTGGTTGGCTTTGGTACTTTTGCCGTTCGTGAACGTGCTGCCCGTACGGGTCGTAACCCACAGACAGGTGCAGAAATTACCATTGCTGCTGCAAAAGTTCCGGGTTTCCGTGCAGGTAAAGCGCTGAAAGACGCGGTTAACTGATTAGCACCCCCGTCAGGGCGGGGCGCTGGCAAGTAAACAGCTTAAGGGCGCATCTAAGATGTGCCTTTTTTCTTTTCTGTATGACTTTCTGTGTGATACGGGCTGACAACCGCCCCAGTTTCTTTCACAATACGCTTTCGCGTGTAATGGCTTTGGGAAGGTTACCCATGAGCAACATGCTATTACACCAGGTTTTTGTCACATTACAGCGGAGTGTTGTTACACCATGATGGACACGTTACGTGCGGCATCCAGCAATGTCGTACTCAAGATCATTCTGGGGGCAATTATCCTGTCATTCGTTTTGACAGGTGTAAGCAGCTACCTAATTGGCGGTAGCAACGATTTTGCCGCAAAAGTTAACGGGCAGAAGATTGACCGTGCGCAGTTTGAAAATGCAGTAACTGCACAGCGCAGCAACTTGCAACAACAGCTGGGAGACCAGTATTCAGTGCTGGCCGCCAATGAAGGCTATATGCAGGAAATGCGTCAACAGGTTCTGCAACGCCTGATTGATGAAGCGCTGATTGACCAGTATGCAAAACATCTGGGGTTGAGCATCAGCGATGACCAGATTAAACAGAATATTTTTAACACCCAGGCTTTCCAGAATAACGGTAAATTTGATAACAACCGTTTTAACACCGTGCTGGCAAATGCCCGGTATACGCCGGAACGCTATGCAGAAATTCTGCGCCACCAACTGACAACGCAGCAGTTGATTGATGCGGTGGAAGGTACTGGTTTCATCCTGCCGGGTGAAGAAAACCGCCTTGCTGCACTGGTTTCTCAGAAACGCATTGTGCGCGAAGCCACTATTGATGTGAAAGCGCTGGCAGATAAACAGACTGCGCCAGACGATGCGGTTAAAGCATATTATGACCAGCACCAGTCACTCTACCGGGTTCCTGAGCAATTCCGCGTCAGTTATATCAAACTTGATGCTGCGAATATGCAAGCGAACGTGACAGACGCTGATATCCAGGCCTATTACGACGAACACCGTGGCGAGTTTACTCAGCCGCAGCGTGATCGCTACAGCGTGATTCAGACTAAAACGGAAAAAGATGCGCAGGACGTGCTGGATGCACTGAAAAAGGGTGCTGATTTTGCCACCCTGGCGAAAGAGAAATCCACAGATATTATTTCTGCCCGTACTGGCGGTGATATGGGGTGGCTGGAGCAATCAACCACACCAGATGAGCTGAAAAACGCAGGGCTGACCCAGAAAGGGCAGCTGTCAGGCGTTATCAAATCTTCTGTGGGTTTCCTGGTTGCCCGCCTTGATGACGTTCAGCCAGCCGTGGTTAAACCGCTGGCAGATGTGCGTGACTCAATCACAGCAAAAGTGAAAGGCGAAAAAGCGCTGGATGCCTATTATGCGCTGCAACAGAAAGTCAGTGATGCAGCAAGTAACGACAACCAGTCTCTGGAAGCAGCAGAGCAGGTTGCTGGTGTTAAAGCTGTTGAAACCGGCTGGTTCACTCAGGATTCTGTTCCGGCTGAGCTGAACTTTAAGCCGGTGACCGATGCCATCTTTAACGGCGGCTTGCTGGGGCAGGATGGTGCGCCAGGCAGCAACTCTGACATCATTACTGTAGATGGCGACCGTGCGTTTGTGGTGCGTATTGCACAACATAAAGCTGAAAGCACGAAACCTCTGGCAGAGGTACAAGACCAGGTAGTTGCTGCGGTGAAAATGCAGAAAGCCAGTGAGCAGGCGCGTATTCAGGCCAGCAAACTGCTTACTGAATTAAAAGCCGGTAAAGGCGATGATGCCATGAAAGCAGCAGGCCTTGCTTTTGGTGAAAAGCAAACCCTGACGCGCAGTGGTCAGGACCCGGTTACACGCGCTGCTTTTGAGCTGCCGTTACCGGCGAAAGATCAGCCGGTTTATGGCACCAGTAATGATTTGCAGGGCAATGTGCTGATTATTGCTCTGGATGCCGCTGAAGCGGGTGACATGCCAGAAGCGCAAAAAACTGCCATGGCAAGCCAGGTCGCCAGTAACAATGCGCAAATTGCGCTGGAATCGCTGCTTAATACCTTGCGTAAGGAAGCGAAAATCAAAGTCAGTGATGTTGTGCAACAGCAGCAATAACAAACCTGATCGCATCCTTTTGCAATAAATTGCAACAGACAAGGGCCGCTTTCGCGGCCCTTTCCATTTCCATCATTCACCGTTTGTCCTCCAGTTTTGTTCGGTTTACTGTTCCCGGGCTGTTAAAACACAAGGAGAAACGGCATGAAGACCAGTTTTAAATCTGCAGCTTTAGTTCTGGCTTTGGGTATGAGCGTTGGGATTGCGCCAGCCTGGGCACAACCAGAGTCATCTGTTCAGGCAACGGCCAGCACAGCAGAAAAAGTCAGTATTAACCAGGCCAGCGCTCAGGAGTTAGCCAGTGCCATGAGTGGTATTGGCCTGAAGAAAGCGCAGGCCATTGTTGAATGGCGCGAGCAGTACGGTGCTTTTTCCTCCGTTGACGAACTGAGTGATGTACCGGGTATCGGTCACTCACTGGTTGAACGGAATATCGAGCGCATCACATTGTGAATGTTGCATAACTGTTAATTTTTGCCACAATAAGGAGGTCATACCAGTTGGTGTGGCCTCCTTACCTCATAACAACATAAAGGCATACAGGCTATGGTTATGCAGACCGAAATCACTGTTCGCGGGTTCCATTTAGATGTTTACCAGCATGTGAATAATGCGCGTTATTTAGAGTTCCTTGAAGAAGCCCGCTGGGCCGCCCTGGAAGAAGAAGAAAGCTTCCGCTGGATGAGTGCACAAAATATTGCCTTTGTCGTCGTCAATATCAATATCAACTACCGGCGCCCGGCCTTGCTGGGGGAGCGTTTACTGGTGACCAGCGCACTTCAACAACTCAACGGGAAAAGTGGTGTACTGAGCCAGGTTATTACACTCAAGCCTGGGGGCGAGGTGGTAGCAGATGCACTGATTACATTTGTATGCGTCGATTTGAAAAGCCAGAAAGCGCTGCCAGTAGAAGGGGAGTTAAAAGAGAAACTGATGCAGATGATTGGCTGAATAGCACTGGCATGCATCAGCATGCCAGTAGCTGTGCCGGTTTAACGCAGGCCTGTTTTTTGCTTCATCGCCGCCATGACAGCGGTTTTATCGGCAAGGTAGCGTTTCAGGCCATTGGCCCGCAGGTTACAGGATGCACATTCACCGCAACCATCGCCTTTAATACCGTTATAGCAGGTTAGCGTTTCGGTGCGAATTAAATCAAGCTTGCCCCAGTAATCAGCCAGTGCCCAGGTTTGTGCTTTATCTATCCACATCAGTGGCGTTTCAAAGCGAATCTCACTGGCCATGCCCAGGTTAACCGCGTGGTTAAGTGCTTTCACAAATTCATCGCGGCAATCCGGGTAGCCGGAGAAATCAGTCTCACACACGCCGGTGATAACTGCTTCAGCTTTTACCTGCCAGGCATAAATGGCGGCCAGAGTTAAAAACAGGATATTACGCCCGGGGACAAAGGTATTAGGGATGCCACTGGCATTTGGGTCATAATCCGGCACCGGGATGCTGTCCCGGGTCAGGCTGCTAACGGCCAGTTCATTCAACAAACCGACATCCAGCACTTTGTGTGCTCTCGCACCCAGTTTCAGTGCCAGTTCACGGGCAATATCAATTTCCGCCCGGTGGCGCTGCCCGTAATCAAATGTGACGCAGTGCACTTCGTCATACTGGTGTAGTGCCTGAATCAGGCAAGTAGTGGAGTCCTGCCCACCACTGAACACGACAACAGCACGTTTCATAGTAAACCTTGTAATGAGTGAAAACAGATGGGGTATGGTAACGCGCCTGCCGCTGGCTCACCAGCTTCATAACAAGGAAGGTGCGGGTTTGTATAAAAATGAAACCCGCACCACGCTCACTGCTGGTTTTCAGTGGGTGTGACCGGCATGCATCAGCATGATGGAAGCCGGCAGCCTGTTACTTCAACAAGGCCTGTAAAGCCTGGCGGGCTTCGCTCAGATCACCAATGCTGGCCGCAACCCATTCAGGGTTGTAGTAACTTTCCAGGTAACGCTCACCGCTGTCGCACAGTAAGGTAACAATTGAACCTGTTTGCCCGGCATCTCGCATTTGCGCCGCGAGGCTCAGTACTCCCCACATATTGGTACCTGTGGAAGCCCCCACTTTGCGGCCGAGAACGGTTTCAAGCCATTGCATGGCGACAATTGTGGCGCAGTCTGGCACACGCATCATGTCATCAATCACACCGGGAATAAACGACGGTTCCACGCGCGGGCGGCCAATTCCTTCAATACGGCTTCCGGTATCGCTCCTGCGCTGGTTGTCGCCATCCCGCCAGTAGTTCAGGAACACTGAGTTTTCCGGGTCGACAACCATCAGGCGGGTTTGATGCCCCTGGTGGCGCAGATAACGCCCAATGGTTGCTGATGTCCCGCCAGTACCCGCGCTCATGACGATATATTCAGGTTCAGAGTAAGGTTCGTTTGCCATCTGGCGGAAAATACTGTCGGCAATATTATTGTTACCACGCCAGTCTGTTGCCCGCTCAGCATAAGTAAACTGGTCCATATAATGGCCGTTAAGTTCGCGGGCCAGTGTTTCTGAGGCATCATAGATCTGGCAAGGGCTGTCAACAAAATGGCAGCGGCCACCATAGAACGTAATCTGTTCAATTTTACGTTTGGCCGTGCAGGCTGGCATAACGGCAATAAAAGGCAGGCCAAGCAAACGGGCGAAATAGGCTTCCGAAACAGCGGTGGAACCCGAAGAGGCCTCGATTATCGTGGTGCCTTCTTTGATCCAGCCATTGCATAACCCGTACAAAAACAGTGAACGTGCCAGCCGGTGCTTCAGGCTGCCTGTCGGGTGTGTGCTTTCATCTTTGAGATAAATATGTATTCCCGGAAACGCAGGAAGTGTCAGGCGAATTAAATGTGTATCGGCGGAACGCTGGTAATCAGCATTAATTTCACGAATGGCGTGTGTTACCCAGTTATTCATGGCTCTGGCCCGTTTGTCTATTTGTGCTCAGCGTACCGCAGCCTGGAGAAAAAAAAGTTGCTATTTTCTCTGTCATATTCAGTATTGGGAGAAAATATTTCTCTTTGAGGTGGTTATGCTAGATAAAACGGACTGTCATTTATTGGCGCTACTGCAGGAAGATTGCACATGCTCTTTGCAGGCGCTGGCGGATGCCGTTAATCTGACCACAACACCCTGCTGGAAACGGCTGAAACGCCTTGAGGATGAAGGGTATATTCTGGGTAAAGTGGCGTTGCTGAACCCGGAACTTCTGGGGCTGAATCTCACCGCATTTGTGCTGATAAAAACGCAGAATCACAGCAGTGAATGGTATAACCAGTTTGTTACCGTTGTTTCTGCAATGACTGAGGTGTTGGGTTTTTGGCGCATGGCAGGTGAATACGATTACTTGTTGCGTGTTCAGGTGGCAGATATGAAGCGGTTTGATGATTTTTATAAGCGTTTGGTCAACAATGTGCCTGGGCTGAGCGATGTCACTTCGAGTTTTGCCATGGAACAGATAAAATACACCACATCATTGCCACTGTAGGCACTCGTTCACTCTTTGAACCATTTCATACAACAAACTGGCTCATGAAGGCCAGTTTCAGGACTCGTTGCTGTGCGATTATTTGCTCAACTTCATTGGTACTTCCGCCGGGAATGGCGCCGTTATTTGGGTGCGGTGACGCTACTCATTGTGATTGCGATTTTGCAACTTGCTCCACCTAAGCTGGTGGGGATTATTGTCGATGGTGTTACGCTGGAACATTTCACGCTCAGCAAATTACTGCTGTGGATTGGCGTGATGGCTGCTATCGCTGTCGTGGTGTACTTGCTGCGTTATGTCTGGCGGGTGCTGTTATTTGGCGCATCTTACCGGCTTGCGGTTGAGCTACGCGCGGATTTTTACCGGCAACTGAGCCGCCAGAGCCCGGCATTTTACCTGCGCCACCGCACTGGTGATTTGATGGCGCGGGCAACCAATGATGTTGACCGGGTGGTGTTTGCTGCTGGCGAAGGGGTATTGACCCTGGTGGATTCCCTGGTGATGGGCTGTGCCGTGCTGGTAGTGATGTGTACCCAGATTAGCTGGCAACTGACATTGCTGGCGTTGTTGCCAATGCCTGTGATGGCGCTGGTTATCAAGCGCTATGGTGAACAGTTACACCAACGCTTCAAATTGGCTCAGGCTGCTTTTTCCTCCCTCAATGATCGGACACAAGAAAGTCTGACCAGTATCCGCATGATTAAAGCTTTCGGTCTTGAAGACCGCCAGTCTGCCTTATTTGCTGAAGATGCCCGGGATACGGGCGAGAAAAATATGCGGGTTGCGACGGTGGATGCCCGTTTTGATCCAACTATTTATGTTGCTATCGCAACGGCGAATATGCTCGCCATTGGCGGGGGAGCATGGATGGTCAGTCAGGGAATGTTGACGCTTGGGCAGCTGACAAGTTTTGCGATGTACCTGGGGCTGATGATTTGGCCGATGCTGGCGCTTGCCTGGATGTTCAATATTGTTGAGCGTGGCAGCGCTGCCTACAGCCGTATTCGTGATCTACTGGCGGAAAAACCTGTTGTGGAAGATGGCTCGCAGGTATTACCCACAGGGCCGGGAACACTGGTTTGCCAGATCAATTCGTTTACCTGGCCGGGGAGCCAGCACCCACAACTGCATCAGGCTGGTTTTACGCTGGCGCCAGGGAAAATCCTCGGTTTATGTGGCCCTACCGGTGGTGGGAAAAGCACGTTGTTATCACTGGTACAACGCCATTTCGACATAGATGACGGTGATATTTCGTTTCACGGCATGCCGTTACGCCAGTTGCAGCTTAGCAGTTGGCACCAACGGCTGGCTGTCGTCAATCAGACACCTTTTTTATTTTCTGACACGGTGGCGAACAATATTGCGCTCGGCAAGCCCGGCGCCAGCCGCGCTGAAATTGAAGCAGTTGCGAAACTTGCCAGTGTGCATGACGATATTCTGCGCCTGCCTCAAGGCTATGAAACAGAAGTGGGTGAGCGTGGGGTAATGCTCTCTGGTGGGCAAAAACAGCGTATATCTATTGCTCGGGCACTGCTGCTTAATGCCGAAATACTCATCCTTGATGATGCGTTATCTGCGGTGGACGGCAGAACTGAGCAGCAAATTCTGCACAACCTGAGGCAATGGGGTTCAGGGCACACACTGATTATCAGTGCTCACCGTTTATCTGCGCTTACTGAAGCCAGTGAAATACTGGTTCTTCAACAAGGGAATGTGGTGCAACGTGGCCGCCACCCTGAACTGGCGAACCAGCAGGGCTGGTATCGTGATATGTACCGTTACCAGCAACTGGAAGCTGCGCTGGATGAAGAAGATGACACCGGGGAGCAGGCCCATGCGTAATCCATCTCAACCTGCATTATGGCCGACGCTAAAACGTCTCCTGGCTTATGGCTCTCCCTGGCGTAAATCTATTGTCAAAGCGGTGATTATGCTGTGGGTGGCTTCAGCGGCGGAAGTGAGCGGCCCGGCCTTAATCAGTTATTTTATTGACCACCTGGTTGCAGAAAAACAGCTACCGCTGGCGATGGTCTGTGGGCTGGCTGCTGCTTATATTCTGCTACAGGGGCTGGCCGCATTGCTGCATTACACGCAGGCCTTGTTGTTTAACGAAGCGGCCGTGGGGGTTGTGCAGCAATTGCGCACTGATGTTATGGATGCAGCGTTGCGCCAGCCAGTGAGTGCATTTGACACCCAGCCTGTTGGTCAACTTATCTCCCGTGTGACAAACGATACCGAAGTTATTCGCGATTTGTATGTCACGGTGGTGGCGACTGTATTGCGCAGTGCTGCGTTAATTGGCGCGATGCTGGTGGCGATGTTCTCGCTAAACTGGCGTATGGCGCTGGTAGCTATTGTTATTTTCCCTGCCGTGCTGGTGGTTATGCTGGTTTACCAACGCCTGAGTACGCCCATTGTCCGGCGGGTGCGCAGTTACCTCGCGGATATCAACGACGGCTTTAATGAAGCGGTTAATGGCATGGGCGTTATCCAGCAATTTCGCCAGCAGATGCGCTTTGGTAAAAAGCTGGCGGATGCCAGTGAAGCGCACTATGACGCGCGCATGCAAACTCTGAAGCTGGAAGGTTTTCTGCTCCGCCCTTTGTTGAGCCTGTTTTCAGCCCTTATTCTATGCGGCCTGCTGTTCCAGTTCGGCTATGCCGGTAATGGCGCAATTGAAGTTGGGGTGTTGTACGCCTTTATCAGCTATCTGGGGCGGCTGAATGAGCCTTTAATTCAGTTAACAACCCAGCAGTCGATGCTGCAACAGGCGGTTGTGGCCGGGGAGCGCGTGTTTGAGTTAATGGACTGCCAGCAGCAGCGTTATGGCTCAGATAACCAACCACTGGCGTCCGGGCGCATTGATGTTTCTGAACTCTCTTTTGCTTACCGTGATGGCCAGTATGTGCTGCGTGATATTAACCTGCAGGCACCGGCGAAAAGCTTTATCGCTTTGGTAGGGCATACCGGGAGCGGCAAGAGCACACTGGCAAATTTATTGATGGGTTATTACCCGTTGTCACAGGGGGAGATTCGCCTCGATGGCCGCCCGTTAGAGAGCCTGAGCCATAGTGTCCTGCGCAAAGGTGTGGCGATGGTGCAGCAAGACCCGGTGGTGATGGCCGAATCGCTATATATGAATGTGACACTGGGGCGGGATATCAGTGAAGAGCGTGTCTGGCAGGCGCTGGAAACCGTGCAACTGGCTGAGCTTGTGCGCTCAATGCCTGACGGTATCCATACCCAATTAGGTGAGCAGGGCAATACGTTGTCGGTTGGGCAAAAACAACTGCTGGCGCTGGCCCGGGTGCTGGTTGATACCCCGGAAATACTTATTCTGGATGAAGCGACTGCTAATATTGATTCCGGTACCGAGCAGGCAATAGGGCATGCGCTCAGTGCGCTACGCCAGCGAACCACTTTGGTCGTGATTGCGCACCGGCTCTCCACTATTACTCAGGCTGATACCATTCTGGTGCTGCACCGTGGGCAGGCGGTTGAGAGTGGCAGGCACGAGGCACTCCTGGCGAAACGTGGCCGGTACTGGCAAATGTATCAGTTACAGTTGGCTGGCGAAGAATTAGCCTCCAGCGGCTACGAAGAGTCCGCTGTTATGTGATGCACCATTATCTGGCGAACATTTAACCCATTGCACTAATGGTGCAGTGGTTTTTATAAAAACGCACCAAAAAGGTGCGTTTTTGTTTTTCAGGAATGTTCCTGGCGACAACATTGTTTCCGGTCTTTTCAGTTAACCCGCCTCTCACCTCGTTAAGACGCTGAAAGTTGCTGATTTATACTTTTGGCACGTTGATTGCTTAATAATCCCTGTTCGCTGCGGCACTTACCGATTTCTTACTGGAGGGGATTTATGAAGCTGGTTACCGTGGTAATTAAACCATTCAAACTGGAAGACGTCCGTGAAGCGCTTTCATCTATTGGCATTCAAGGGCTGACAGTGACTGAAGTAAAAGGCTTTGGTCGCCAGAAAGGGCACGCCGAGTTGTACCGCGGAGCAGAATACAGCGTTAACTTTCTCCCAAAAGTGAAAATTGACGTAGCCATTGCTGACGATCAACTCGACGAAGTTATTGATGTAATTAGTAAAGCTGCCTACACAGGCAAAATTGGCGACGGCAAAATTTTCGTTGCTGAATTACAACGTGTTATTCGTATTCGTACGGGCGAAGCCGACGAAGCGGCCCTCTGATTCCTGGCAATGGTGAAAGGGATGGATAAAATGAGTAAATTTGGCATTAAACTTGGCCTCGGGGCGCTGGCATTGTTGCCATCACTTGCAATGGCTGCACCAGCAGTAGCTGATAAAGCAGATAACGCTTTTATGATGATTTGCACCGCACTGGTGCTGTTCATGTCGATTCCTGGGATTGCACTGTTTTACGGTGGCCTGATTCGTTCCAAGAACGTGCTGTCTATGCTGACTCAGGTTTCTGTAACTTTCGCACTGGTATGCGTGCTGTGGGTGGTTTATGGCTATACCCTGGCATTCAGCACTGGTAACAATTTCTTCGGTAGCTTTGACTGGACCATGCTGAAAGGCATCAAAATTACCGATCTGATGGGTACTTTCTATCAGTACATCCACGTTTCCTTCCAGGGCTCCTTCGCGTGTATCACCGTTGGCCTGATTGTTGGTGCGTTGGCTGAACGTATCCGTTTCTCTGCAGTATTGATCTTCGTTGCTGTGTGGATGACCCTGTCTTATGTGCCGATTGCGCATATGGTATGGGGTGGCGGTCTGCTGGCAAGCCACGGTGCGCTGGATTTCGCAGGCGGTACAGTGGTGCATATCAACGCAGCTGTTGCAGGCCTGGTTGGTGCCTACATGATGGGCAAACGCGTTGGCTTCGGCAAAGAAGCGTTCAAACCGCATAACCTGCCAATGGTCTTCACTGGTACAGCGATTCTGTATGTTGGCTGGTTCGGCTTCAACGCCGGTTCTGCAAGTGCAGCGAATGAAATCGCTGGCCTGGCTTTCCTGAACACCGTTGTTGCAACGGGTGCTGCTATCCTTGCCTGGGTATTCGGCGAGTGGGCGATTCGCGGTAAACCGTCTCTGCTGGGCTCTTGCTCCGGTGCTATCGCGGGTCTGGTTGCGGTAACGCCTGCTTGTGGTTACATCGGTGTTGGCGGCGCGCTTATTGTTGGTATCGCTGCGGGTATCGCTGGCCTGTGGGGCGTAACTGCACTGAAACGCTGGTTGCGTGTTGATGACCCGTGTGATGTGTTCGGCGTTCACGGTGTTTGCGGTATCGTAGGTTGTATCCTGACTGGTATCTTCGCATCCTCTTCACTGGGTGGTGTTGGTTTCGCAGAAGGTGTCACTATGGGTCATCAGCTGATGGTTCAGCTGGAAAGCGTGCTGATTACCATTGTCTGGTCTGGCGTTGTTGCCTTCATTGGTTACAAAATTGCCGATATGACTGTTGGCCTGCGTGTTCCGGAAGATCAGGAACGTGAAGGTCTGGATGTTAACAGCCACGGTGAAAATGCTTACAACGCATAATCCCGCTGGTTGCTGAGTGCCTGGTGTAATAGCCAGGCATAAAAAAGAGAGACTTGTGTCTCTCTTTTTTGCTTTTAGATAAATAGCGTGGGTTAACCCCGCTGGCGCATAACGCCTTCCTGCACTGTTGAAGCCACCAAAACCCCATCCTGCGTATAGAACTCGCCGCGTACAAAACCTCTGGCACTGGATGCTGATGTGCTTTCCACGCTGTAGAGCAACCACTCGTTAAGGCTGAAAGGGCGGTGGAACCACATAGAGTGATCAATAGTGGCAACCTGCATTCCGTGCTCCAGAAACCCTATTCCGTGTGGCTGCAACGCGGTGGGCAGAAAGTTAAAGTCAGACGCATAACCCAGTAAGTACTGGTGAATGCGTAAATCATCCGGCATTGTGCCATTCGCCCGCATCCAGACCTGGCGTTCAGGTTTATCCACATGGCCTTTCAGAGGGTTATGGAACACTACCGGGCGGATCTCCAGCGGTTTATCGCTTAAGAATTTTTCTTTAGCCAGTGGCGGGAGCATATGCTCAAACAGTTTGGCGATATCCGTTTCGGATTTTAGTGACTCCGGTTCCGGGGCCTCTGGCATGGTTTTCTGGTGTTCAAAACCAGGCTCAGGTGCCTGAAATGATGCAGTCATATAAAAGATTGGCTTACCATTTTGAATGGCGGACACGCGCCTGGCACTAAAGCTGTTGCCATCACGTAGCACTTCAACATCATAAACAATGGCTTTCTTGCTGTCTCCGGGGCGTAAAAAGTAACTGTGAAAGGAGTGCACCAGGCGTTCTGCAGGAACAGTTTCTTTTGCTGCATACAGCGCCTGCCCAACGACCTGGCCGCCAAATACCTGGCGCAGGCCAAGGTCTTCACTTTGCCCACGAAACAGGCCTTCTTCAATTTTTTCAAGATTTAACAGGGCTAACAAATTATTTAACGCCTGACTCATAGTACACCCTCTGGCTGCGGAGTTTTTAGTCGGTGTGTGTAGTGACCATATGGCCTGATGCGCGGCTTTGCGACAAAACGTTGTAGCGTAATCGCCCTGAGTTCGGGTAAGTGCCAATAATCCAGGTGATTCGCACAGCTGCAATGCGACACATATTGTTAAGTATAACCTGGATTTCTAACTGGTCCGATGGGTTCAATTATCTGAATTTCCTGTCTTTTAGCAGCAAAAAATCAGGTAATATGCCAGACTTACCCTGATAAGCAATAAACCAACCCCTCACCACAACGATATTAACTGTATTGGTGTGGTGGCAGGAGAAGGAGAAAAACGATGAAACTGACACCCGTAATTTTCGGTCTGGCTGCTGCTTTTGTCCTGGCTGGCTGTGCACAACAATTTCGCAATACTTATGAAGTGCCAAACCCGGACTTTGCCTATTCTCGCCTGGCCTCACAGGCCGATATGCAGAAACCTCATCTGTCTGGTGATGTTGTCATTAACCAGCGTTTTGCCTTGCCACAGAATGCAGTACTGACAGTCACTTTGTCTGATGCTTCACGTGCGGATGCTCCGGCGAAAGTCTTGTCACAAAAAGTGGTCAATCTTGAAGGCCACCAGGCGCCATTCAGCTATGTGCTGCCTTACGACCTGGCCGATATCCGCCAGAACGCGCGGATTTTATTAAGTGCTGCAATCACCGTGGACGGCAAACTGATGTTCCGGTCTGATTCCTTTAAACCGGTTATCACCAATGGTGTGAACAGTACCGACCTGCACTTGATTCCGTTGCAAAATACCGCAGTTGCTGTACAACCAGCAAAAGTGACTGAAGCGTATCCGGTACCTACGCACTTCTTGCCGCAACAGCAGCAAACTCAAATGCAAACCGGTAATTGATTTTCGCCCGCTAACTAAAAAGAAGGGAAACCATGCTTTTCCCTTCTTTTTCATTAATCTTGCAGCGCCTTTGGGCGCTGTTTTCTTTTATTCAGGCCAACGGTAGCGTGGCAGATCAATTCTCCCATCCCCGGATACCTGCACGCCTTCAGCCAGTAATGCCTGGCGCTGGCGGCTGAGGTCCGGGCCGGTCAGTGATATTTGGCCTGTGCGGTTCACAACCCGGTGCCATGGCAGGCGTGAACCTTCCGGGAGCCGTTTGAGCACGCCGCCTACCTGGCGAGCCGCACGTGGCGAACCTGCCATACGAGCCACATCACCATAAGTAGTTATCCTGCCGGAAGGAATTGCCGCAATTATCTGGTATACCCGTTGGGCGAAATTGTCTGTTGAGGCCATGTGTTACTCCTGTTCTCCATCCATGCGACTATACCCGGTGGCCAGTAAGGAAGAAACTGAGGCAACTGCGCAATAAACCGTCATCCGGACCCTGTTGACTTGCAATTAGCGGAATCAACAGAGATAATGCGCCCCGCGCGTTGGAATACAACGCTCTCAATGGGGGCCCTGTTGGTTCTCCCGCAACACTAACTTGTGAACTCGGTCAGGTCCGGAAGGAAGCAGCCGCAGCAGGCGACGTGTGTGCCGGGATGTAGCTGGCAGGGCCCCCACCCATTTGTGCGTTCTGCACGTTCTGGTTTTTTCCCCGGTTTTAATTAAACACCTCTGGCGCAATAACGTGTGCAGGCTGAGACTATCTTCCGCCCAACCTGCGATGCCGGGTTATGTTCTTTTGGGCGTGCTTTTGGCGGTGATCCCGGGAATTATGAATTGCTTTGCGGGCCACTTGTTATCAGTGCGAGCGTTTTTTGCTCAATCTCATCCTGCAACAGGTATCGGCGGCGGTATTCCGCGCGTTTTTTGCTGGCGATGTCTTCAAGTTCCTTTCTCGGTAAGGATAGCGGAAGCTGCCATTGATATTGCCCGGCTTTAATCCCACTCACCGATTCCCAGAATTCGTCATAACTGGCATGCAGATGGCGTGCCTTACTGAAACGGTAGCGCCAGCCGCGGAATACATGCCCGGCATCACTCACACCATAGATCTTTTCTGGCTGCCACTGGCTACATAATTGCCAGATAACTTCCAGCAAAATACGTTTGGGGAACAGGCCATGGCAGGCTTTGGTGGCCTGTTTAATCGTGTCATTGGTAACCTGGCGGCGTGGGCCCTGAACACCACCAATAAATAGTACCGGGCACTGTGCAGGCTCAGTAATACAGAAGGTTAAACTGGCCAGTAACTCGTCGCCCATAAACAACCACAGCGTGCTTTCACCTTCGCGCTCTGCCGTGCGGGCAGTGGATGCCTTAAGTGAAAACACTTCATCGTTACGCCCGGAGAAGTTAAACAGCAGAGTCGGTTCGCTGGCTGTCAGTGCCTGGAAAAGTGTTGCTCCGGTATGTTGGTGCAAGAAATGGTAGTGATCCACAACGGCCTGAGCGCGTTGTGAGGCAGTCAAACCAAGCCGCAGATAATGGCGGTGTGGTTTACTGGGCAGCGTAACCTGTGCCCGCAGCAATGCCGGGAATTCAGGTAACCGGGCTAAAGCTGCCAGCATGCTGTTGGTAGGTTTCCAGTACCATAGCGAACGCAGCAAAAATTTTAACCGGTAGCGCTTTTTCTGCCAGATAGCAGCGGGAGGAACAACCAGCCCCCGGGCGATAGCAAAAACCAGTGATCCGGTGCCAATGCCTTGCTCATTAGCGGTGTGTAACGGTGTTTCATTCACAGACATAAATGCCCCAACAGCTTAAAAATAAATCAAATAAGAATTGTCTGTGTAGTGTATTGGAGTGAACTTCAACGAAAGCTCATTGGGATGAATAAAGTTAATCGTTGGTAAAACCTGCTTTGGTGGGTATGTTAGGAAAGGTCTCACTCTGTGTTATATGTGGTGAAGTATTTTAAAAGTAAAAAATAATCGTATTACTAATTGATAAAATGAGACTTTACGGCTTCATTTTTAGGTATTTTCTTTGGTAGCTTTGAAAGCGATTTTTTGCTTGCGGGCTCTTTATTTAAATTGCCAGTGTGCGGGCTTTGTTAGTCTCATTCATGAGACACTTCTTTGCCGGGTGTGGGTTACAGCGCTAATGACAGGCGATGAGGAAATCGCTCTGGTTGTCAGTGCCGGCAATCTGCAACCCAGCCAGGCCTGGCCGTTTTTTGGGAAAGAACGATGAAAATAACACAAACACTTTATGTCATTGCCGTAATTGGGCTGGCTGGCTGTGTGGCAAAACCACCAGCTGTTCCTGCTCTTAGCGCAAACACTGTGTCGGCAACGCAGTCCGGGATTATCGACGGGACCACTTCATTAACCGGGCTGATTCAACAGTATGGTGTACCGTCGCGCACGCTCTGGTCACCACAAGGTAAACAAATAGCAGTCTGGATGCAGAACTGGGCAGGGCCGCAGGGGCAACAAGCTGCACAGACAACGCAACTGACGGCATTAATTAATGGTGATGTCGTCGAGAAGCATTGGGTCCATCGCTACCCTGTAGGTATGCAGAACAGCTTTTTGAGTTCAGACAGTAAGCTACATCTGAATAAAATCATCACCAAAGGGGTTTCCACTGAAACGGGGGTTATTGCCCGCTTAGGGGAACCTCGTAACTACTTGTTTGATGATGACGGTAATAAAATCATGATGTATGTCTGGCACGAAAACCCGCTAATGGCTCAGGGGGGAGCAACGCCAGTCAGAAAGATGAATGTGCTATTAATATGCCTGGATAGCCACAATGTGGTGAAATTTTTCAACATTGAACAGCTTGAAGGTAGTGACGGTATTCAAAGTGACCCTGGATCTGCCTTTAGCCTGGATACCTGAACATAGCGCAGCCTCTGGTTGTTAACACCTGGTGGAGTACTTCCGCCGGGTGTGGGCATGTTACTTGTATAGTCCGCCAGGCTGGTTGAATAACAAGTAGTGAGCAGGCGTAATGCAGTGGCTATTCTTCTGTCTGCGTGTTTACTGATTGTTTTCCCATTGCCTGTTAAGCCGAAATAACACGCTTTAATGGCAGTCAATGTAACAATGAAATTTATTGCTACAGAATGAGTTCCTGGTCACATTTATTTTCCATCCTGAATTGCAGGTCATCTTTCTGCAACTGAATAGTGATGGATTTTTCCTGTCGATTCGTGTAATAAGAATTATATTATTGCGCTAAATAAACTCGAAGGAAAGCATATGGAAACCGCAGTGCTAAATGTAAAAATTAGCAGTGAACTTAAAGAACAAGTGCGTAGTTATGCTGAACTGCATGGGGAAACATTGGGTGCGGTAACAGAGCAGTTTCTGAGAATGGCTTTTGAAAGCCTTGATGCTGGGGTTAAGGAAGATGATATTGATAACCAGCACACAGAAGAAGAAGGAGTTCAACCATTAAATGCTAAAGAAATCAAAGCATTGAGAAAACTTCTTAAAAAGAGGAAATAATGGCTGACGATAATGTGAGTGTGGCTCACAGTTATAATGAGGCATGTGAATTATTGCGCTCCGGTTTTGTTAAGCATGTTCGCCTTGACTGGAATGTGGGGAGTGATGAGTTTTTTCGCATAGCTTCAGACTGGTGTGACGCCGGTGCAAAAATAAAACGCAGAGATAATGGGTTTGTTATTTCTGTAAAAGGTTTTCCGGTTCCACGTCAGCATTGATTTCCCCACTTTTTTTCATGTTATACAGATATATGATTGTAACTGTCCGGCATGAATATTAATTGGGACTTAATGCTGATTGTCATATTACTGACATGAAAATGAAATTTATATGAAATAATAGTGTCATAAAAATATCATTTTTATGCAACCGGAATTACCTGGAGTATTCATAACCACTTGTTAAGGTGGCATTGCCTCAAAGGTAATGTGCATCATGGATGATATTAAAAACGGCGAGCTTTGCGGCTCGCCGTTCTCTTTTGGGTGCTGTTGTGTGGCTGGCTGGTGCAGGTTAAATCATCATATTGCTTGCTGGTGAGCGAACCAGAGCAAGTTGTTGCCACACCGGAAGCAGGCGCATCAGTGCCATCTCCATTCTGACCGTTTCCAGCGTGAAAGGCAGGCGCAAGAAACGTTCAAAAGCACCATCAATACCGAACCGGGGGCCAGGCCCCAGGTGGATGCCAATATTCTCTGCACTGGCTGCAAACCGTGTTGCAGCAGGGGAAGGCAGCGTTACCCACAGCGATAACCCACCGGGTGGTGGAGTGGTTTGCCAGTGAGGAAAATATGACTGTATCAGTGCCAAACACTGGTCGCGTTGTACCCGCAGTTGGTGGCGTTTTTCCTGTAAAATCGCCTCTTCCTCTTCTATCAAAATAGCCGCAGTGAGTTGCTCAAGCAGCGGAGAACCCAAATCGAGGGTGTTACGTTGTTGTACCAGGCGGGCTATCACCCCTGGAGACGTTCGTATCCAGCCCAGCCGTAAACCACCCCAAAAGCTTTTGCCGCAAGAACCCAGAGAAATTATGTTTTCTGCATCGCCAAAACAGGCCAAAGGTGGTGGTGGCGGGGCGTCATACCATAATTCCGCCATGGTTTCGTCAACCACCAGCGGGGTGTGGCTGCGTTGTGCAATGGCCGCAATGCTCTGGCGCTCTGCAAGGCTCATACAACGCCCGGTTGGGTTATGAAAATCAGGGATAAGGTAGGCAAGGCGGGGAGATGTTTGAGCCAGTGTGGCGGCGAAACCATCACAGTCCCAGCCTTCATTTGCCGGCAGGCTGACGCCTACCGGGCGGCAGGAAGCACCCCGGATGGCATCCAGCGCCATTGGGTACGTGGGGTGGTCAACCAACACTCTGTCTCCGGGCCCGGTGAACAACCGCAATAGTAATGCCAGCCCGCTGACCGCGCCGTTGACCACCATTATCTGGTCTGGTGTGGTTGCCAGGCCTCTCTGGCAGTAATGCCGTGCAATCGCTGTTCGCAGGCGCGGCAGGCCCTGTGAATCATAGCCAGTTGAGCCCAGGTGCTCTGTCAGCCCGGTAATGGCTCGCTGGTAAGCCTGGTGGATTGCCGGGCTGGCGGGAAGGGCCGCGGTGGCAAGGTCCAGTGTATCGCCGGGAACCGTATAGGCCTGTTGGGTTACCTGAGTATCAGGCAGGCGAGTAACTGACCCCGACCCCTGGCGGCTTTGCAGGTAACCTTCTTCACGCAACTGGTTTAGTGCATTCGCGACGGTTGTGCGGCTCAGTGCCAGTGAATCTGCCAGTTCTCGTTCCCCAGGCAACCGGCTGTTTAAAGGCAACCGGCCATCAAGTATCAGCAAGCGCAGCCCTTCAGCCAGTTGCCGGTAAACGGGAATACGCGTGTCCGGATGATGCCACTGGCCCAGTATTTTCAGTAACGAGGCGCTGCGCAGTTGTCGTTGTGTCATAGCAGTCCACTTTTTATAAACTGGACCTTATTATTAAGTCCATTGTTGCGCAAAGTATAAACATGTCTGCAAAAAACAGGAAATCCTTATGTTGCGCCGGTTAATTCAGTTGTACACAGGCCTGGTGTTTTATGGCATCTCAATTGCGGTGTTCTATCGTGCCAACCTGGGGTTGGATCCGTGGGATGTGTTCCACATGGGGCTTGCCCAACTGACCGGGCTGAAGCTTGGGCAAACCGTCATTGTGGTGGGAGCGTTAGTTTTATTGTTGTGGTGGCCGATGCGCCAGAAACCAGGCCTGGGGACAATCAGCAATGTGGTGGTGCTGGGGCTGGTGGCCGATGCAGTACTGGCTGTTTTCCCCCCAATAACTGATTTGTGGTTACGCAGCCTGTGCCTGGTTATTGCGATAGTGCTTAATGCTCTGGCAACCAGTTTGTATATTGGCGCCGGGTTTGGCGCTGGCCCTCGTGATGGGTTGATGACCGGCATGCATAACCGAATGGGCTGGCCAATACGGCGTATCCGCACAGTTATTGAACTGACAGTACTGCTTGTGGGTTTCTTGATGGGTGGCAGCCTGGGGATTGGCACCGTGCTGTATGCCGTGAGTATTGGGCCACTTATTCAACTGACACTCCCCTGGTTTTCTGCCCGAAGTTCACAGCAACCCAGGGTTGAAACTGGCGAAAAATCACAAGGTAATACACTTTCTGATCTCAAAAGCCCGCTCTGAGGTAGTATAGCGTTTTTACCCTCAGAGGCCGGTTATGAGCAATAAAACGATAACCTTATATGATGTCGCGGCGCGAGCGGGCGTGTCTTATCAGACCGTTTCTCGTGTTATCAATGGGGCGGCAAATGTATCGGTTCGTACCCGGCACAATGTTGAACAGGCGATGCAGGCGCTCCATTATGTGCCAGATCCCGCAGCACGGCAGCTCGCCGGGAAAAGGCGGCGTATATGGGGGTTGGTAACTACAGACTTATCCCTGCACGCGCCTTCGCAAATAGCGGCGGCGATTAAGTCCCAGGCCTCACAGGCTGGCGTGGATGTCTCTATTGCCATGCTGGAGGCGTTGAGTGAACAGGCGTGTTGCCAGGCACTGGACACCCTGCTGGCACAACGAGTGGAAGCTGTAGCGGTTAATTTGCCTTTGTCCGCCAGCCAGGCATCGGCACTGGTGGCTCGTTATGCTCATGCCCCGATACTCTTTTTAGATGTGCCAGCCAGCGCACAGGTGCCCAGTGTCACTTTTGACGCCGCACAGGGTGCTGCGTTGGGGGCGAAGCATCTTTTGTCGCAGTCATTAAACCGCATAGCGTTACTTCATGGGCCGTTATCTTCTGTCAGTGCTGTACAACGCCGTGCCGGTTGGGTGGATACGCTGGCACAGGCCGGTGTACAACCCGTTGCTCAGGGCGAAGGCGACTGGAGTGCGGCCAGTGGTTATTTGCAGGCTCAGGTATTACTCAGTTACCAGCCGCAGGGTATTTTGGTTGCCAATGATCAAATGGCCCTGGGTGTGCTGCGCGCTTGCGCTGAGCGTGGTATCTCTGTGCCGGGTGAGGTAAGTGTGGTTGGTTTCGACGATACAGCAGACAGCGCATGGTTCACCCCGCCTTTAACCACCATCCGCCAGGATTTTCGCCAGTTGGGTGAGTCCTGTGTGTTCTGGCTGAACAGTGTGGCCGGGAAAAAAACGCCTGCATCACAATGCCTGCCTGTTACGCTGGTGGTTCGTGAATCGACTGGTGAGGCTGGCAAGGGCAGGCCTCAGCCAGCAGCATTGGCACAGCAGTTACATGTGCTGGCGGAACAGGTTGCGAAATTGCCTTCGTAAACTGGATGTGATCCGCTTCGCTTATTCCCTTTATTCAGGTTTACGGTGTGCTCAGATTAATTCACATTATTGTGAATGTGAGCGCTTCGCAATTTATGAGGGAACTATGTCTGCCACGCCTTGTTCTGAACAGCTTTCTGCTTTGTCTGCCCTGGTTGCACGCCGTGACTGGGAGAATCCATCGGTTACTCACTGGCATCGCCTGGCGAGCCATGCTCCACTTGCGGGCTGGCCTGATGAAGTGAGCGCTGTGCATAAAAAACCGGGTAATGGCCGGTTAAGCCTGAACGGGGCATGGCAATTTACCTGGTTTCCCCGCCCTGAAGCGGTGCCTGCAGAATGGGTTGCCCGGCCACTGGAATCAGCTATAGAGGTGGTGGTTCCGGGAAACTGGCAGTTGCTTCCGGGGTTTGATGTGCCGGTGTACACCAATGTGAATTACCCTATTGCCACAACCCCGCCGCAAGTCCCCGTGGATAACCCTACCGGGTGCTATTCGCGCGTGTTTACTGTGGACCAGCACTGGCTTGATAGCGGGCAAACACGCATTATTTTTGATGGCGTGAATTCTGCATTTTACCTGTGGTGCAACGGGCATTGGGTGGGATACAGCCAGGACAGCCGCCTGCCTGCTGAGTTTGACCTGACTCCCTGGTTGCAGGCGGGCGAAAACCGGCTTGCCGTGATGGTACTGCGCTGGTGCGATGGTACCTGGCTTGAAGACCAGGACATGTGGCGCATGAGCGGGATTTTCCGTGATGTTACGCTACTGCATAAGCCCGATGCGCATATTGCGGATTATCACCACCAAATTACCTTCAATAGTGACTACACCCGTGCTGAATTAATGCTGAATGTGAGTATGGCCGGTGACCATCCACAGCAATACCAGGTTGAGGCCAGCCTGTGGCGGCATGGGGAGTGTATCACTCGCGAAAAACAGCCCGTGGGCAGCCCAGTGATTGATGAACGTGGCCATTACCCTGAACAGGCCCGGCTTACTTTATCTGTTACCACGCCCGCGCTTTGGAGTGCGGAAACGCCACATTTGTACCGCCTGGTAATGGCACTGGTGGATAGCGAGGGCAACTGTATTGATGCCGAAGCCTGCGAGGTAGGATTTCGCGAAGTCACCATTACCGGAGGGTTGTTGAAGTTAAATGGCAGGCCACTGCTCATTCGCGGTGTGAACCGCCATGAGCACCACCCGGAGCATGGCCAGGTAATGGACGAAGCCACCATGCGCCAGGATATTGTGTTGATGAAACAACACAATATTAACGCAGTTCGTTGTTCTCACTATCCCAACCACCCGCTCTGGTATCAGTTATGCGATGAGTACGGCTTGTATGTTGTGGACGAAGCCAATATTGAAACCCATGGCATGCAGCCTATGTCACGCCTTGCACAAGACCCTGTATGGTTTGCTGCAATGAGTGAGCGGGTTACCCGCATGGTCCTGCGGGATCGTAACCATCCATGCATTATTATTTGGTCCTTAGGCAATGAGTCCGGCCATGGCGCGGCTCATGATGCGTTATGGCGCTGGGTGAAAAGTACCGACCCCGGCCGCCCGGTGCAGTATGAAGGTGGCGGTGCCAATACTGCGGCCACTGATATCATTTGCCCGATGTACGCCCGCGTAGATGAAGACCAGCCTTTTGAACAGGTTCCCAAGTGGTCAATTAAAAAATGGGTGGGGATGCCAGACGAACATCGTCCGTTGATTTTATGTGAATACGCTCATGGGATGGGAAATAGCCTGGGCGGGTTCTACCGATACTGGCAGGCTTTCCGGCAGTATCCGCGCCTGCAAGGGGGCTTTATCTGGGACTGGGTTGACCAGGCGCTGACAAAATATACGCCAGAGGGCAAACCATGGTGGGCTTACGGTGGGGATTTCGGGGATAAACCCAATGACCGCCAGTTTTGCCTGAATGGGCTGGTATTTCCGGACCGCACCCCACACCCGGCATTATATGAAGTACAACGCGCTCAGCAGTTTTTCCAGTTTCACTGGGATGCCAGCCAACCTCAGCAGTTGCAGGTTACCAGCGAATATCTGTTCCGTACCACAGATAACGAATGCCTGTGCTGGGCTCTGACACAAGCTGGTGATGTGTTGCTTGAGGGGCGGGAGTCACTGACGCTGGCTCCGGAGTCCAGCCAGTGTCTGGTTGTCCCACCATTCCCTGAACGTCATGGCTGTGAGCCGCGCTGGTTTACCGTCTGGGTTGAATATTTAGCCGATACACAGTGGGCTCAGGCCGGGCAGCGTTGTGCCTGGGCACAGTGGCCAGTTACGGGTTCACTTCCGTTACCGGAGTTAGCGGTATCTGAGCCTCAACTTCCGCGCCCACAGCTGGTGGAGGAAAACGGGCTGTACCAGGTCACCAGCGGGGATAACCGCTGGGTGTTTGACCGCAAACTGGGCACACTGGCGCAGTGTTTTACCGGCGAGACAGCGCACCTGCTTGGCCCTGTTGAAGATCAGTTTGTGCGCGCACCACTGGATAACGACATTGGTACCAGTGAAGCCGCACGGGTTGACCCGAATGCCTGGGTGGAGCGCTGGAAAGCAGCAGGGCTTTATGATTTACAGGCGCAGGTTTTACAGTGCGAAGCCCATGAAGCACCTGAGGGTGTGGTTATCAAAACACGGCATGCCTGGTTACACCTGCAACACTGTTGTTTTATTAGTGAAAAACGCTGGCAGATAGATGGCAGCGGGCAATTGCAGCTTGATGTCCGGGTTGACGTGGCTGCAGATATTCCACCACCGCCGCGTATTGGCCTGGTGTGCCACCTGGCGGGCCTGGCGCCTGTAGTCAGTTGGGACGGGCTTGGTCCTTATGAAAACTACCCGGACAGAAAACTGGCTGCCTGCCAGGGGCGCTGGACTTTACCATTGCCAGAACTGCATACCCCTTATATTTTCCCCAGTGAAAATGGCCTGCGCTGTGACACCCGTTGGCTACGTTACGCAGGCCACCAGTGGCAGGGGATGTTCCACTTCGGGATTGGCCGCTACAGCCTGCAACAACTGCGTGCGGCCAGCCATGTGCATTTACTGGCAGAAGAGCCGGGGGTATGGCTGAATCTGGATGCGTTTCATATGGGGGTTGGTGGTGATGACTCCTGGAGACCGAGTGTGCACCAGGATGACATCCTCGCCACATCAACCCTGCGTTACCAGCTTAGCTGGTCCCTGCCTGGGTAAGACTATACCTGGGTAAGACCACGACGGTGTGAGAACAACCACCGCCATCAACTCACTTTGGTGAACCACTGATGGCGGTTTACCGTTTCACCGTCGAGGCGGAAAATGCCATCGCCGGTATAGTGCATGGTCTGAGGCCAGTCAGTCAGGCTTTTTACCCGTGCGCAAACGACTTCGAAAATAAAAAAGTTATAGCTGTCTACCAGAACATCATCATAGATTTGGCATTCAAAGCTGGCAAAACACTCGGCAACCGCTGGCGCACCAACACTTTGCGCGGGCTCTGGCGTCAAACCAAAACGGGTAAATTTGTCGGTGTTACTCCCTGAGCAGTTCCCTATTTGGGCAACGGTATCAAGTAATCCTACTTCCGGGAGATTAATAACACAGTCTCTGCTGGCCTTTATCATCTCAAAACTGTGATTGCCTGCGGAAATCATGCAGCCAATCAGTGAAGGTGAAAACTCCATGACAGTTTGCCAGCCGAGCGTCATGATATTGTCTTTCCCTTGCCAGTGAGAACTGACCAGCACGATGGGGCCGGGCTCCAAAAAACGGCGCACCTCACTAACAGGATAAGGGTACTTTTTCATATTGCCTCCTGTATGGCTTGTTATACAGGATAATAGTCGTTTCCTGGCCGGGCGTGAGGTTGTTTGCCAGATACTTGCGTGGTTGCCCGCAAACAGGGCGTTGTTGCCGGGTGTCCGGTGGGTGGCGGGTGATTGTCGGGTTGCTGTCAGGTTCCTGTCGTGGTGTTTTCGCCGGGGTTGGCGGACAGTCTTTATCGTCAACAGAACAAAGGAGAAACAGGATGCAGCATAACAATATTAAAGCCCTGCGCCTTGCCCGGGGCTGGTCGCAAGAGCAACTGGCGGCATTATCGGCACTGAGTGTCCGCACTATTCAGCGTATTGAGAATGGTGAACAGGCAAGTATTGAAACCATGAGTGCGTTAGCGGCGGTATTTGAGTGCCCGGTTGCTGAATTAATGAGCCCGGCGGATGAACACAGTGAGCCAACTGAAGAAGGGGCCGACCAGCGCGTTATAGCCGCCAATGCCCGGCTGGATGAAGAAAGCGGGTTTCTGCGTTCATTATTTACCTGGGCGGTGATTTGCGGGGGGCTTGCTGTAATAAACCTGCTCACCAGCCACGAAGTATTGTGGTTTCTCTGGCCTCTGGGGATTTGGGGCGGGTTGTTACTGGTGCGTGGGTGCCGGTTATTTGTGCTGCACGACTGGCTGGCGCGCCGCAGGCAAAGACGCCTGCAGCAGTTGTTACGTAAATAATAGCCCAGTGTCAGGCGGGGATCGCCTGTGCCTCTGCCTGGTGTGTGGGCAGGGTATTATCCGGAACCTGAATTTCAGCACTGATACGCAGCCCGGCTTCGTCGAAGACCATACATTGCCGGGCTTCAAAATACGTTGTTATCTTCTGCCAGGGGCTGAAATGAATATCTGACGGAATAAGTACTTTGAAGTTGTCATGGCCATAGCACTGGCCAAACAGCCAGGTATTGTTCCCCAGGCGTTCCACCACTTCGCACTGGAACTGAAGCTGGCAACCCACCTGTTCACCCACCTGCAAATGCTCAGGGCGAATACCCAATGTGATGTTATCGCCTGGATGTAATTGCTGTGTATGCAATGCGAGTGTCAGCGTTTGCTGCCCGGCAATGTCCACCACCAGTTCGCCTTCCTGCCAGTGCTTCACTGTTGCAGGCAGAAAATTCATTTTTGGCGACCCGATAAACCCTGCGACAAACCGGTTAACCGGGTTGTAGTAGAGGTGCATTGGTGAGCCTGTCTGTTCCACCTTGCCATAGTTCATGACCACAATTTTGTCTGCCAGCGTCATGGCCTCTACCTGGTCATGGGTGACATACACCATTGTGGTTTTCATTTCCTGATGCAACCGGGCAATATGCAGACGCATTTCAACCCGCAGTTCAGCATCCAGGTTGGATAAAGGCTCATCGAACATAAACACTTGTGGGTTACGCACAATTGCCCGGCCAATAGCGACACGCTGGCGCTGGCCACCTGAAAGTTGTTTTGGTTTGCGTTCAAGCAGGTGGGTTAGTTGCAGTGTTTTTGCCACCATCTCTACCTGATGGCGGATCTCTGCTTTGGGAACTTTATTTACCTTCAGCCCATAACCCATATTTTCAGCAACGGTCATGTGCGGATACAGGGCATAGGACTGAAAGACCATTGCCACCCCACGGTGGGCCGGGGCAATATCATTGACAACCGTTGGCCCAATCATTATCTCGCCCTCACTAATATCCTCAAGGCCCGCGATCATGCGCAACAGCGTGGATTTACCACACCCTGACGGGCCGACGAATACCGCAAATTCTCCGTCTTCGATATCAAGTTGAATATTGTGCAGCGTGACGGTTTTGCCAAAGCGCTTGGTGACGTTTCTGAGCTGTATGCTGGACATCCACTTCTCCTGGCTTAATGAATGCAGCTAATGCTGTTTTATGGTTTTAATGTAGTACGTATAACATACCATGAAAGCAAGCAAGAGCAGGGTGGTTTTTTGAGATGCTGAAACTATATATCTCAGTTATAGCAGGCAGTATGCTGCTGTTTCATTTCTGCAATCATGATCACAGAATAACCACTAAGTGATGGTTCACATTATTTTCAAAGAGTAACGTATAACATCATTGATGGTGAGCTGTATCATCATCAAAAAGCATTTAAATTATGGAAATGACTCAGTTACGAGAAAAAACAAAAAAGTTAGCAGAACATCTTAAATGTAATACCTTCACAAGAGGTCAATAATGAAAATTACGCTATGCTCCGCCCTGTTACTTTCCGCGCTGGCAGGCAGCCAGTTCGTTGCATTTGAGGCATCCGCCGCCGCACAGCAGCTTACTGTTTGGGAAGATATTAAGAAATCAGACGGTATCAAAGTCGCTATCAGTGATTTTGAAAAGCAGTATCAGGTGAAAGTGAATGTCCTCGAGATGCCATTTGCTCAGCAACTGGAAAAATTACGCCTCGACGGGCCCGCAGGTATTGGTCCGGATGTCCTGGTCATTCCAAATGATCAGCTCGGTGGTGCGGTGGTGCAGGGGCTTCTGGCACCGCTAACGCTGGATAAATCGATACTTGCGGGTTTTACACCTTCATCGGTAGATGCTTTCCAGATGAATGGCACACAGTATGGTTTACCTAAAGCGGTTGAAACACTGGTACTGATCTATAACAAAGATCTCGTAAAAACCCCATTCAAGACACTGGATGAGTGGTTTAACTTCTCTCGCCAGCAACATGAACAGAACAAGATTGGCCTGTTGGCAAAATTCGATGAGCTCTATTATAGCTGGGGTGCTGTCAGCCCTATGGGCGGGTATATCTTCGGTAAAGACAGCAGCGGTAAGCTCAATCCCCTGGATATTGGGCTGAACACACCAGGTGCTGTGGATGCCGTCACTACGTTAAAAAAATTCTACAGTGAACAGTTATTTCCCAGCGGTATTGTTGGGGAAAACGGCCTCAATGCAATTGATTCCTTGTTCACAGAGAAAAAAGCTGCGGCAGTTATTAATGGCCCCTGGGCGTTCCAGCCTTATGAAGCGGCTGGTGTGAATTACGGCGTGGCACCATTACCCCTGCTGGAAAATGGTAAACCGATGAGCGCGTTTCTGGGCGTGAAAGGTTATGTGGTCTCCACCTGGAGCAAAGATAAAACGCTTGCCGATAAATTCATCACCTTTATTAACCAGCCGAAATACGTGAAAACGCGTTATGAAGTGACGAAAGAGATCCCACCATTGCTGGCTGTTATGAATGATCCGGTGATTAAAAATGATGAGCGCGCCAGTGCTGTGGCTGAACAGTCAAAGTTTGCTGTCGCAATGCCGGGCATTCCTGAAATGGGTGAGGTTTGGGGGCCTGCGAATGCGGCACTGCAACTGAGTATGACGGGTAAGCAGTCGCCAAAAGATGCGCTCGATAGCGCAGTTAAACAAATCAAAATGCAAATAGAAGCCATGCAGGCCAGTAACCAGTAATTCCAGGTATTGTTTTGTTACGGGGGAGCGGGGCTTCCCCGTACAGCAGAAGGAGCCAGGTGTGATTATCAGTTCCAGTGAAAGTTTATCCGCATCAACCGGGCCGGGTCGTCATGCGTGGGCAGCGTTGTTGCTGGCCTGCCTGCCTGGATTCGGTCAGTTTTATAACCGCCAGTGGGCAAAAGGGCTTATTTTTCTGGTGCTACTCAGTAGTTTCCTGGGCGTGTTCCATGATTTTTTGGGTGAAGGTCTGTGGGGATTATGGACACTTGGTGAAGAGGTTCCCCGTGATAATTCTGTCTTCTTATTAGCGGAGGGAATATTAAGCCTGTTGATCATTGGCTTCGGGGTGGCGGTTTATCTGCTTTCATTACGTGATGCCTGGGTAAATGGCCGCCGTCGGGATAGCGGTATACCGTTACACAGTGTGCGCCGCCAGTACCAGATCCTGCTCAATGAAGGGTTCCCGTATTTAATGATAACACCAGGTTTTATCCTGTTAGTGTTTGTGGTTATCTTCCCGATTTTATTTGGTTTTGCTATCGCTTTTACCAATTACAACCTGTATCACACCCCACCTGCAAAACTGGTGGACTGGGTGGGAATTAAAAACTTTATCAATATTTTTACCCTGTCAATTTGGCGTAATACTTTTTTTGATGTGTTGCAGTGGACGGTAGTGTGGACCTTGCTGGCAACAACGCTGCAATGCACCGTGGGTGTCATGCTGGCGATTTTGGTGAATCAAAAAGATCTGCGCTTTAAACCGGTGATTCGGACTATTTTCATTCTTCCGTGGGCTGTGCCCGGATTTGTCACGATTCTGGTTTTTGCCGGGATGTTTAATGACTCTTTTGGTGTGATTAATAACTCTATTCTGTCTTTTCTGGGGATAAGCCCCAAAGCCTGGATGACGGATCCATTCTGGACTAAAACGGCATTGATCATGATGCAAACCTGGCTCGGTTTTCCATTTGTCTTTGCCATGACAACTGGCGTGCTGCAGGCAATTCCGGACGATTTATATGAAGCCGCAACTATGGATGGAGCCAGTACATTTACCAAATTACGCACCATTACTTTGCCTTTGGTTCTCTATTCCATTGCACCTATTATTATTACTCAATACACATTTAACTTTAATAATTTCAACATCATTTACTTATTTAACAATGGTGGCCCGGCAGTGGCCGGCTCTAATGCGGGTGGCACAGATATTCTGGTTTCATGGATTTATAAGCTAACGATGTCATCGTCTCAGTACGCTATTGCTGCAACTATCACTATTCTTTTGTCGATTTTTGTTGTGGGTGTTGCACTGTGGCAATTCCGTGCCACGAAATCATTCAAAAATGACGAGATGGCGTAAGGAGTATTCAGGGTGAAAACACAAAGTATTAAGCGTGAAAAATGGATACGCCTGTCATTATCCTGGCTGGTTGTAGTGGTGGTTTCGGTGATTATTATTTATCCGTTGATCTGGACTGTGGGGGCATCATTGAATGCCGGAAACAGCCTGCTCAGTACCTCTATTATTCCAGATAATCTTTCTTTTCAGCATTATCAGGATTTATTTAATGGCCAGGTAAATTACCTGACATGGTACTGGAACTCAATGAAGATAAGCCTGATGACCATGGTGCTGACGTTAATCAGTGTCAGTTTTACCGCGTATGCTTTTTCGCGTTTTCGTTTTAAAGGTCGTCAGAACGGACTGATGCTGTTTTTGTTACTGCAAATGATCCCGCAGTTCTCGGCATTAATTGCCATCTTCGTGTTGTCGCAGCTGCTGGGGCTGATTAACAGCCATCTGGCGTTAGTACTGATTTATGTCGCTGGCATGATCCCGATGAATACCTGGCTGATGAAAGGTTACCTGGACGCGATACCGAAAGATTTGGATGAATCGGCCCGAATGGATGGTGCCAGTAATTTACGCATTTTCCTGGAAATTATTATGCCGTTATCAAAGCCAATTATTGCGGTGGTCGCGCTGTTCTCTTTTACTGGCCCATTGGGGGATTTTATCCTTTCCAGTACGATTTTACGCACACCGGATAAATACACTTTGCCTATTGGGTTATATAACCTGGTAGCACAAAAAATGGGGGCCAGTTACACCACATATGCGGCAGGTGCTGTGTTGATTGCATTGCCTGTTGCCATATTGTACCTGGCATTACAGAAGTATTTTGTTTCTGGCCTGACTTCAGGGAGTACCAAAGGGTAATTATTATGAAAAAGACCGTGCTTTCTTTTGTTATCTGGGGACTGGCAGCTGCAACCAGTTTACCGCTTTATGCCAGTGAAACCGTGGTGATTAAACCATTGCGTAATGAGCCAACTGATTTTATTAAAGGTGCGGATGTTTCTACTTTATATGAGGTGGAGCATCAGGGCGCGAAGTTTTATAACGCACAGCATCAACAACAAGATGCGATGGCGATTTTAAAAGCCAATGGTTTTAACTATATTCGGCTGCGGTTATGGGTGGATCCGAAAGACAGCGCTGGCCATCCTTATGGTGGTGGCGACAATGATTTGGCTACCACTCTTGCTCTGGCAAAGCGTGCAAAAGCGCTGGGTATGAAAGTGTTGCTGGATTTTCATTATAGTGATTTCTGGACTGATCCGGGAAAACAGTTCAAGCCTAAAGCCTGGCAAGGAATGAACTACGACCAACTGGTTACGGCTATCCATGATTATACCCGTGACACCATGCAGCAGTTCCGGCAGGCAGGTGCATTACCAGATATGGTGCAAATCGGTAATGAAATTAATAGCGGTATATTGTGGCCGGAAGGCAAAAGTTGGGGAGAGGGTGGCGGCGAATTTGACCGGCTCGCCGGGCTATTAAAAGCAGCAATTAGTGGGATGAAATCCAGCCTCGGGCCGGACGACCATGTCAAAATTATGTTGCACCTGGCAGAAGGCACCAAAAATGACACATTCCGCTGGTGGTTTGATGAAATTACTAAACGCGATGTACCGTTTGATGTCATTGGTTTATCAATGTACACCTACTGGAATGGCCCGATTAGCGCGCTGCAATCCAATATGGATGATATCAGCAAGCGTTACCATAAAGATGTCATTGTCGTGGAAGCTGCATATGCCTGGACTCTGGCAAATTGCGATAAAGCCGAGAACAGTTTTCAACAAAAAGAAGAAACGGCCGGAGGCTACCCGGCAACATTGCAGGGCCAGGCAGATTATTTACATGATTTAATGCAAAGTGTGATTGATGTACCGCAACAACGTGGCAAAGGCATATTTTATTGGGAGCCAGCCTGGATAACGCCTCCGGGAAATACATGGGCAACAGAGGCTGGGATGAAATATATCAATGACCACTGGAAATTGGGTAATGCGCGTGAAAACCAGGCGCTATTTAATTGCCAGGGCGAGGTGCTGCCATCAATAAAAGTTTTTAATTAAGTTTTCATTTCATTCTAAGGGTTTTTTATGAATAAGTTTCCACCTTTGAGTTCAAAGGTCGCTACCTTATTGCATGGTGCCGACTATAATCCGGAACAGTGGGATAATTACCCCGATATTCTGGAAAAAGATATTGCCATGATGCAACAGGCAAAGTGCAATATTATGTCGGTGGGTATTTTCAGTTGGGCGAAGCTTGAGCCAAAAGAAGGTGAATACCAGTTTGGCTGGCTGGATAATGTGCTGGATAAATTATATGCCAGTGGTATATCCGTTTTTCTTGCCACCCCCAGTGGTGCCCGGCCAGCCTGGTTATCACAGGCTTACCCTCAGGTATTGCGGGTGGGGCGCGACAGGGTGCCAGCTCTGCATGGTGGCCGCCATAACCACTGCCTGACTTCGCCCGTATACCGTGAAAAAGTTCGCCAGTTAAATACCCGTCTGGCTGAGCGGTACAGTCATCACCCGGGCGTTATTGGCTGGCATGTTTCCAATGAATACGGTGGAGAATGCCATTGTCCGGCTTGCCAGGCGCGCTTTCGTGAATGGCTGCAACAACGCTATTCGTCACTGGATGAGCTAAACCATGCCTGGTGGAGTACGTTCTGGAGCCATACCTATACAGACTGGTCGCAGATCGAGTCTCCCGCTCCCCAGGGCGAAGAGTCTGTTCATGGGCTGAACCTTGACTGGCGGCGGTTTACTACAGACCAGGTCGTTGATTTTTGCCGTAATGAAGTGGCACCGCTCAAAGCGGCAAATGCGGCATTGCCAGTCACGACTAACTTCATGGAATATTTCTACGACTACGATTATTGGAAACTGGCGCAGGCCATCGATTTCATTTCCTGGGATAGTTACCCCATGTGGCACCAGGATAAAGATGAGACCACTCTGGCCTGTTATACCGCGATGTACCATGACCTGATGCGCACATTAAAACAGGGCAAGCCCTTTGTTTTAATGGAGTCAACACCCAGTGTGACTAACTGGCAGCCGACCAGTAAGCTCAAAAAACCGGGTATGCATATTCTTTCTTCACTGCAGGCAGTCGCTCATGGCGCGGATGCGGTGCAATATTTCCAGTGGCGTAAAAGCCGGGGTTCGGTAGAGAAATTCCATGGCGCCGTGGTGGATCACGTAGGGCATATTGATACCCGTGTTGGCCGCGAGGTCTGCAAACTGGGCGATATCCTTCAGCACCTGTCGCCGGTGGTTGGGTGCCGGGTTGAAGCACATGTCGCAATAATTTTCGACTGGGAAAGCCGTTGGGCAATGGATAACGCCCAGGGGCCTCGTAACCTGGGGCTTGAATATGAAAAGACGGTTGCAGAGCATTACCGTCCATTTTGGGAGCAGGGAATCAGTGTTGACGTGATCAATGCTGATGCTGATTTATCCCAGTATCAGTTAGTTATAGCTCCGATGCTCTACATGGTTCGTGATGGGTTTGCCAGCCGGGTGGAATCCTTTGTTGAACAGGGCGGGCAATTTGTTGCTACGTACTGGAGTGGCATTGTTGACGAAAGTGACTTGTGCCATTTAGGCGGGTTCCCTGGCCCATTACGTAACGTGCTGGGGATTTGGGCTGAGGAAATTGACAGCCTGGCTGAAGGTGAAAGCAACCTGATTCAGGGGCTTGCCGGTAATGAGGCGGGCTTGCAGGGGCCGTATCGTGTTCGACACTTGTGTGAGCTTATTAATACCGAAAGTGCCAGGCCACTGGCCTGTTACCGGGAAGATTTCTATGCAGGCAGGCCGGCGGTCACTGTGAATGCGTTTGGTCGGGGTAAAGCATGGTATATCGCATCGCGTAATGATCTGGCTTTCCAGCGTGATTTTTTCGGCAATATCATTGCTGAATCAGGCTTATGCGGGCCTCTGCCTGTGCCATTGCCGCCGGGTGTTACCGCACACCAACGCACTGACGGGGAACAGAATTACATCTTCCTGGAAAACTACAGCGACAAGCAGCATAACCTCGTCCTGCCGCAAGGGTATACCGATATGCTGACCGGGTTGCCGGTTTCTGGCACGGTAAACCTCACAGCATGGGATTGCCGGGTACTCTCCTGCGCATGTTAGTAATTTATTCCCGCCTGCCTTTTTGGGGCGGGAATATGCCCTTCTTATAGTGCCATCCTGCGCCCTGAATAGTGGGCGTGTTTTTATTTCTTTCCTGTAATTATCAGCATAAGGAACAGCCTATGGTAAGCCTGAAATCCTTTCTCCAGTATTTTCGCCATGAAGTGGAATGTACAATGAATGATACAGATAAAGCGCAGGCTGAGCGCCTGGTCAGTGGCTTTGGTGGCCGGGATAATATCTGCCATATTGATGCCTGCATGACACGCCTGCGGGTTACCGTGGCGCAGCTATCGCAGGTTGACTCACAGGCTCTGCAGAGTGAAGGAGCACTTGGTGTGATTATTATTGGTCACGAGGTTCATGCTATTTTCGGTACCCAGTCAGACAATTTGCGCCAACTTCTGGAAAAACATTTTTCACAGTTATGATGGGTTATTAAGCGATAATAAAAAAGCTGGCCAGGGACCAGCTTTTTTATTATTTATCTAAAAAAATAAGGCAATCAAAATAATGATTGCCTTAAAAAAACAACATGCAGTGGCTATGATGTCGGAGAAAATAACATCAAAAAAAGAGATATAATGATGATGATTCTGTCAGGTAATGCTTACCACCAGGCTTCCACCTGCACGCCATAGTTCCAGGTATCGCTGGCTGTATTGTCGCGGAAGGTATCGCGCTTTTCGCCATCCGTCAGGTATGAAGCAAAAATACGCAGCTCCGGGCGCGACATAAATTCAGGGCCATCCGCCAGTGCCAGAGCAATAGTGTATTTCTCGCCGCTTTGCTTGTAATTTGACCCATCGTTATATGTATCTTTTTGGTAAAAGGCACCCGCTTCACCAATCCCACGCACGTAGTTAGTGAATTGATACTGTGCACGGCCAACCAACGAGACCATCCGGGTTTTATCTGTAGTGGCGGTAATATTGTTGGCTGAACCCCAGGTGAGTACGTGGTTTATCGAGAAACGGTCAGTAATCGGAATCAGGCCCGTGTTGATAATACGGTAGCCCGTGGCGCTGCTGGTGTCATTCCACATGTCATACCAGCCACCGCCCTGCGAAACCATATTCTGCGCCAGGCCTTTGTTGGCGTACTGCACTACCAACTTATTGTATCCGCCGAACATATCCTGGCTGATTTCACCTGTCAGCATGACACCGTTATCTGCATCATATAACCCGCCATAGCTTTTCTGCTTGTTGGTTGGGTTAGGCATGGCGTAGTCGATACCGACTTCCACCCAGGAGCCCTGCCAGGGTTTTAAACCGGCATAACGTAAATCAAGGTAGTTGATGTTGACGTCATTATCGTTGTCCACGCGGTAGTCGACATCATTGGCATCACCCCTTATCCATGCGAAGGAAACTGCACCCGGGCCAACGCTGTAGTTTTCAATCCCGGCACCTGCTCCGGAAATGTTCCAGTATTTTGTATCAATAATATGCAGGTCGTGACGTTGGTAGTAACGTTTGCCACCCCAGATAACGGCATCTTTATCGCCAGGTACCAGACCTTTGATTTGCAGGTTTAACTGCCGTAAACCGAATTCTGCATCATCGCCAATTGTGGTTTCATTGTCATTGGAACCATCAGAAACCATGCTGACCATACTGTCCAGGTAGAAGCTGACATCATTCTTTTTATACACTTCTGAACCCAGTTCAAGTTCGCCATATGTATCTGTTTCATTACCCAAACGGCCGAGTTTGTTTTTCTGCCATTCCTGCATACCTCCATCACTGGAAACGCCTATACCAGAACGCAAATAGCCGTGAAAATCGATAGCGTTGTCTGCCATCGCCCAGGTTGAAGTCAGCGCAGCTGTCAACGCGACAGTGAGTGTGCGTAGCGTCGTATTCATGATACCCTCTTATTGTTTGTATTACGTTCACATAATCGATGTAATAAAATGCCTAATTATGATTTCTTTCAATTTGGAACAAGCGGTAATGTGATTTGACGCAAATAAAACAACTAGTTTTGTTATCACGTGGTGAGGTTGCTCACATGTTTTTGTTATGTGAGCGTCTTACTTTTTTGTTTGGCGTTGGTGGGGTGGTTTTTCCACAGGTATTTCAGACGGACGCCTGATACAATTTGATTAGTAGCCTACGTGGAATAAGAAAGATGAAGTCTAAAAGTGCGACATTAGAGGATGTTGCCCGGTATGCAGGCGTCTCATACCAGACGGTCTCCCGGGTTTTGAATAAATCAGCCAATGTATCTGAAACTACACGCCGGAAAGTGGAGGAAGCTATTGAGGCGCTGCGCTATGTACCTAATCGTCTGGCGCAGCAACTGGTAGGGAAGCAAAGTAATACGATTGGCCTGGTTACTACTTCACTGGCGTTACACGCCCCTTCGCAGGTGGCAGCAGCGGTGAAACGTTACGCAAACCAGGATGGGTATCAGGTGCTGATTTCCATGATTGATGAGAACGTAGAACAAAGCATCCAAAGTGCTATCAATGAACTGAAGTCTCAGTGGGTTGATAAAGTGATAATTAACGTGCCTCTGGAAAGCGAAAATGCAGAAAAAATCGCTATTGAGAACGATGATATCATTTGCCTGTTTCTGGATGTGGATCCTTTCAGCTCTGTGTTTAACGTTTCGTTTAATCCGGCAGATGGTACCCGCGCCAGTGTGAAATACCTCTATGAACAAGGGCATCGTGAGATTGCGATACTGGCGGGGCCAGCACACTCCGTGTCAGCGCGCTTACGTTTGAAATCCTGGTGCGAGACGCTGGACGGTTATGGGCTAAAACCCGTGACAGTTCTGCATGGCGACTGGGATGCCCGTAGCGGGTACGCTGGCGCACTCCAGATGTTGCGTGAAACCCCTTCATTTTCTGCGGTACTGGTCGGTAATGATCAAATGGCGCTGGGCGTACTGAGTGCGTTCCATCAGCATCAACTGAGCATTCCTGGGCAGAAATCGGTGATTGGGTATGATGATACCTGGGAAAGCTCGTTCTTTTACCCTGCGTTGACCACAGTTTCTCTGGATTTAGATTTACAGGGGAAAGAAGCGGTGCGGCGTTTGCTCAATGCGGGGCAGAAAGAAGACGGGCGTTCATCCTCTGTTTTGCCTGCGAAACTGGTGGTACGTAATTCCACCGGGCCGAAACAGGATGATACCCGTGATTTGCAGCAAATTGCCGATACACTGCGCCAGCTTGCACAGCAACTGAGCTCGTAGCGAGCCAGGAGCCCGGAATGGAGCAGCTCAGTGTAGTTACTCTGCCGGGCTACGACGCCTGGTTATCCAGACTGTAGATATCGTAAAATGTCAGGCGTTTTTTATTGACCAACATCTTAGCCAGTAAATCTTTTTGCTGGTTGCTGACTTGTGAGGAAGCCTGGATGTTACTGATCAATTCGCCCGGTACATCACGTGTGTTATACCATTCGCCGTTATAACATACGCGAAAATCCAGCAGGTCTATATCTTCATACCGGTAACGTGGGTTGACATCAAAGAAGAAGAAACCGTTGAGTAATACAAACAGCCCGACATGTAGCCAGACAAAATCCTCAAGCGTTGGTGATTTCACGACAACAATCAGTGTCGCCAGCCACCCTGCGTACATGGCAACAAACAACCCTGGGTAACGGCGAATAAAGCTGATGCTAAAACGCGGCCGGTTATCCCGCTTTTCGTGGTGGTTCAGTTGCTCTATGGTATTGGTCAGCAGGCGCTGAATTTCCGTCATACAAGCCTCTACAGAAAACAATTCTGGAAATATCCTCTGGATTGTAGAGGGGTGGGGCTCAGTAACCAGTAACAGTTTCCCGGAATATTTGCATAACAGTTGCCGATTGCTGAACAGAACTCAGCCTCACACAGCCAGTGCGATGCAGAGATGCGGATGTAACCACGCCGCCGGGAAACCGGTTTTTTGAACCATAACAGAACAGAACCAGAAGTGTGTTATCTTCAGGTTCAGAATTGTGTTTGAATCAGAAAGTCACTTAGCGGACAAACTTCCATACTGAAGATGGGATTTTATCGTACAATTTATTCATCGTCAGTTCTGCAAGGCGATGATCTGCTGCTGAATAAAATACTGCCAGCTCACTATCAGAAAGTTCATATTTATTTTTTTCAATAACTCTTTCGAGGGTGTCGATGGTCTGACAACGCCTTAAACGCATCAAATAATCGGTTTTTGTTAACGGTTTGGTGATAGACATAACTTTACCTTAAGAAATATTCATACTAACAGGAATGGCTGACGGGATTTTCTTTACTCACCGTAGAAAAACACCGAAACAGGTTAAGGCCTGTTCTGCGCCACTTCTGTAAATCTTTCGCATTAATGCTGTAACTGCTGAACAACATAAAAGTGTCGTCCAGATATTCATCTATTTTCTCTATCAAGTCACTATCGTCTTCGTACTTTAATTTGTAATTAAGTGCAAAGGTTGCGATGTGCTCAATCAGATCGTTCATCTGCAGGCTGGCTGGAGATGTAGGATCATTAACCCAGGTCTGGGTACTACCCTCGAGACTCGAGAGGCAATCATGATAAAGTGATTCACAGAGGAATTTGAGCTGCGCTATATCATGCCTTTTTGGCGAGTATTCGTCCATATGATACCCCCTTATTATCGAAAATTTTCTGATAAATACAATACTTCGGGGCTGACAAAAGAGAGCACTTGTGTTTTACATCACCGGGTTAATGATTTAACTATAAGTCACACTTAAGTAATTTTCATCTTAATAGTGTGAAAAATTCTAAATAATGAGAATTCCCCTGCGTAACGCTGCTTTCTCGAAAAACAGATGATTTAAAACAGCTTACCCTTAGTGGGTAGTGGCTGATTCTTTCAGACTCAATATACAGGTTAAATCTTGAGTAATTATGTTTTTGTTGTGAATTATAAATAATGTCGGAATAATCCTGGTTTTTCATCCAAAGCAAATGGCAATTTAACGTTACGTTTTTCGTGCTTTCTTATTAGGCTATTTAGCGTCATTCCACCTCAATGGATACACGAGAACATGCCTGGTAACTACATTTACTGTGCATTGTGTACTGTGCATTGTGTACTGTGCATTGTGCCGGCAGCAGTAAAACAGACAACCAATACGGCACATAGCTCTGATTTGCTGCTTTCGGGCCTCACCATCAAGCCCTGCGTACTGCTTTGCTCTGTACAACAACCCCACCCGATATCGTTAAATATAGGCGTATATTGAGTAACGCAACCGGGGAAATATGGCGCAAAAATACCGCTAATTCGCTTTCTCACAAACTAATATGGGGGCTGACTGTACCATAACAAGTCTGCCAGCCGCGACCTGTTGGTGGATATTCAGCCATTAATGGTAAAACACCTGGGGCTATGTTTATGGGGCAGGGGGCTTAAACCGGCTCAATACTGGCGTGAACAGGTACTGAGACATACCAGAGAACGTGCAGGCGTTAGTTAAAAATAAAGGCCGCACAAGGCGGCCTTTAACGATACGAACACATGGTACGTAACTAGTGTGACTGCGGTGTCTCGTGGCGGTGTTCCACATCTTCACCTTTGCGGCTAAAGCGGCGGCGAACCACCACGAAGAACATGGGAACAAAGTAGATAGCCAGCAGCGTGGCAGAAATCATCCCACCAAATACCCCGGTACCTACGGCGTTCTGCGCACCGGAACCTGCACCAGAACTTAACACCAATGGCAGAACCCCGAGGATAAATGCCAGCGAGGTCATCAGGATGGGACGCAGACGCATACGAACTGCATCCAGAGTCGCCTCTACCAGACCTTTGCCTTCTTTTTCCATAAGGTCTTTGGCGAACTCAACAATCAGGATGGCGTTCCTCGCCGATACCCCGATAGTGGTAAGCAAGCCTACCTGGAAATAAACGTCGTTATTCAGGCCACGGAGAGAAGCTGCAAGCAACGCACCGACAACCCCCAACGGTACGACCAGCATTACCGAGAACGGTATAGACCAGCTTTCGTACAGAGCGGCAAGGCACAGGAACACCACAATCAGTGAAATGGCGTACAGTGCCGGAGCCTGGTTACCAGACAGACGTTCCTGGTAAGACATCCCCGTCCAGTCATAGCCAATACCAGCAGGTAATTTACTTGCCAGTTGCTCCATCAGCGCCATGGCGTCACCGGTACTTTTACCTGGCGCTGGCTGCCCTAAGATTTCCATTGAAGGCAAACCATTGTAACGTTCCAGGCGTGGAGAACCGTATTCCCAGCGTGCAGTCGCGAACGCAGAGAATGGCACCATTTGGCCATCGCTACCTCGCACATACCAGTAATTCAAATCACTGGGCAGCATGCGGTATTTGGCATCAGACATTACATACACTTTCTTCACGCGCCCGCGGTCGATGAAGTCGTTAACATAACTTCCCCCCCAGGCAGCGCCAAGCGTGGTGTTGATGTTGCTGATAGTTACCCCAAGCGCCATCGCTTTTTCCTGATCGATGTCGATTTTGTACTGCGGCGTATCTTCCAGACCATTAGGGCGCACACCAACCAGTGTATCCGGGTGTTGAGCAATCATGCCGAACAACTGGTTACGAGCCTGCATGAGTTTGTCGTGCCCCAGGCCACCCTGGTCAATAAGTTCGAAGTCAAAGCCTGTTGCAGTCCCCAGTTCCACAATTGCCGGAAGGTTAAACGCGAAGACCATCGCATCTTTGATCTGCGAAAACGCAGCACTGGCTCGTGCGGTAATTGCAGGAACTTTATTCGCTTCTCCCGGGCGTTCATCCCAGTCTTTTAGTGAAACAAACGCAATACCGGTATTCTGACCACGGCCAGCAAAACCAAAGCCATTCACCGTGAACACAGAGTTCACGTTGTCTTTCTCTTTGGTCAGGTAGTAGTTAGTGACTTCATCCAGTACTTTCTGAGTTCGTTCCTGAGTTGCCCCGGCTGGCAATTGCGCCATGGTGAGGAATACCCCCTGATCTTCATCAGGCAGGAATGAACTGGGCAGGCGCAAGAACAGCCATGCCATACCAACAACAATCACTAAATACAGCACCAGGTAGCGGCCAGTGCTCTGAAGAATATTCGCCACACTATTGGTGTAGTGGTGCGTACTCTTCGTGAACATATTGTTGAACCAGCCGAAGAAACCTTTTGTGGACCCATGGTCGCCTTTTTTAATCGGCTTGAGCATGGTGGCACACAGTGCTGGTGTCAGGATCATGGCCACCATAACCGACAGAACCATCGCCGAAACAATAGTGATGGAGAACTGGCGGTAAATGGCACCGGTGGAACCACCAAAGAATGCCATCGGAATAAATACAGCAGACAGCACCAGTGCAATACCGACCAGTGCACCCTGTATTTGCTCCATTGAACGTCTTGTAGCTTCTTTAGGCGGCAACCCTTCTTCCGACATAACACGCTCGACGTTCTCCACCACGACGATGGCGTCATCCACCAATAGCCCTATCGCCAGAACCATGGCGAACATCGTTAGTGTGTTTATCGAGAAGCCGAAAGCGGAAAGAATGGCAAATGTCCCCAGCAAGACGACAGGTACCGCGATGGTAGGAATCAGTGTCGCCCGGAAGTTCTGCAGGAACAGATACATAACCAGGAACACCAGCACAATGGCTTCTACCAGCGTTTTAACCACTTCTTTAATGGAGATTTTTACAAACGGCGTTGTATCGTAGGGATAAACCACTTTCAGCCCGTGCGGGAAGAAAGGTTGCAGTTTATCGATAGTGGCGCGAACGGCCGCAGCTGTATCCAGTGCGTTGGCACCGGTTGCCAGCTTGATCCCCAGACCAGCGGCTGGTTTGCCATTATAGCGGGCGATAACATCATAGCTTTCACCACCCAGCTCAACTTTTGCCACATCTTTCAGGCGAACCTGTGACCCATCCTGATTAACTTTCAGCAGAATATTACCGAATTGCTCCGGAGAATTAAGACGGGTTTGCGCAATGATAGAAGCGTTGAGTTGTTGGCCTTTAACCGGAGGTGTACCCCCTAACTGACCAGCAGCAACCTGGGCGTTTTGTGCGGTGATAGCACTGATAACATCCACAGGTGTGAGTTGGAAGTTATTCAATTTGTTTGGGTCCATCCATATACGCATTGCATACTGGGCACCAAACAACTGAACATCACCCACGCCAGAAGTACGGCTGATAGGGTCCTTAATATTTGAACCTACGTAGTCGGCAATATCATCCTGCGTCATTGAGCCATCAGTGCTGATCATCGCCATTACCATCAAGAAGCTACTGGACGATTTTTCAACACTCACACCTTGCTGCTGTACTTCCTGCGGAAGCAGCGGCATTGCCAATTGCAGTTTGTTCTGCACCTGTACCTGAGCAATATCCGGGTCAGTGTCAGAATCAAATGTCAGGGTGATTTGCACGGTACCAGAGGAATCGCTGGTAGAAGACATATACATCAGGCCATCGATACCGTTCATATTCTGTTCGATGACCTGAGTGACTGTATCCTGTACCGTTTTAGCATCCGCACCCGGGTAGCTTGCTGTAACCTGAATCGCCGGAGGCGCAATCGTTGGATATTGCGCTATAGGCAGTTTCAGGATAGCAAGCGCACCTGCGAGCATGATGATAATTGCGATTACCCAGGCAAAAATTGGGCGATCGATAAAAAACTTAGCCATGTCTTAACGGCTCCTGTTTTAGTTAAGACGGATTTATTCTGACGTTTTTCCCTGAGCTTTATCGCTGGCTTTCTCGTCAGTTGTGACTTCTTGCGCAGTCACAGTGGCACCAGGTCTGACTTTCTGCAGCCCTTCGATAATCACGCGGTCACCAGCCTGAAGCCCTTTAGTAACGAGCCATTTATCGCCAATAGCCTGGCTTGCTGTTACCTGGCGCACTTCCACTTTGTTGTCTTTATCTACAACCATGGCGGTAGCATCACCACGAGGTGTATGCGTTACGCCTTGTTGCGGAACAAGCAGTGCATCGGGGCGAACACCTTCTTCCAGACGTGCGCGAACAAACATACCCGGGAGCAATGTGTGGTCCGGATTAGGGAAGATAGCGCGCAGAGTAATGGTGCCAGTGGTTTCGTCGACAGTGACGTCAGAGAATTCCAGCGTGCCACTTTGCGGGTATGTGAAACCTTCGGTTGTTGTCAGATCGACTTTTGCTTTGCCGTTTTCTTGTTTCAGCGTACCGTCTTCCAGCTCTTGTTTCAGGCGCAGAAAATCGTTACTGGATTGCGTGACATCTACATAAATAGGGTCAAGCTGTTGCACCGTTGACAATGCAGTGGTTTGCCCACTTTGTACCAGCGCACCTTCTGTCACAGAGGATTTCCCAATCCGCCCACTGATAGGTGAGGTGACTTTAGTGTAGGCCAGGTTGATGCGCGCCGTTTCCACAGCGGCTTTAGCTGCCAGTACCGAAGCATTAGCCTGTTGTAAGGTTGACTGTGCTGTGTCGTAGTCTTGTTGGCTAATATATTTGGTACCCAGCAGAGGCTGGTAACGTTTTAAGGTCAGTCTGGCGATATTGGCCGCAGCTTCTGCTTTGGCTAAATCACCTTTTGCACTGTCGTAAGTGGCCTGATAAGTCGCTGGGTCTATCTGGTAAAGCGATTCACCCGCTTTAACATCACTTCCTTCAACAAAATTACGCTTAAGGATGATCCCGCTGACCTGTGGGCGAACTTCAGCAACCCGGAACGCACTGGTACGGCCTGGGAGTTCGGTTGTGATTTGCAAGGGTTCAGTTTTCAGCGTTACCACACCAACTGCAGGCGCGCCTGCCGCTTGTTGCTGATCCTGTTTATTGTCACATCCTGTAAGCGCTAAGCTGCCTGAAAGCATCAGAACCATCGCCAGAGGCGTTAACCCTCTGTTTTTGTTCATAGGTAAACCTCGAGTGTCCGATTTCAAAGTTGATCAATGGAACGCTAACGCTTGTCCATAATCCCATTGCTGCGTTTCTATTTAGAACATGTTATGTTACATACATTCAAAAATGTATGTAAGTCTTACCCCTGTAAATTCACCGACATATGGCACGAAAAACCAAACAACAAGCGATGGAGACCCGGCAGCAGATTTTGGATGCAGCAATTCGCTTGTTTTCACAGTACGGCGTATCGTCAACATCCCTTTCTGATATAGCCAAAGAGGCTGGTGTCACCCGGGGGGCGATTTATTGGCATTTCAAAAATAAGTCAGATGTTTTTAATGAAATTTGGGCGTTAACCGATTCAACAATAAATGACTTAGAAATTGAGTATCGGGCAAAATTTCCTGACGATCCACTTTCTGTAATGCGTGAGCTATTGGTTTATCTTCTGGAAGCGACGGTTGAAGATGAACGCCGCCGTTCCATGATGGAAATCATTTTCCATAAATGCGAATTTGTGGGCGAGATGCTTAACGCCCATCAGGCGAAACGCGAACTCTATGTTCAGGAATATGAGCGTATTGAAAACGCAATTATCCAGTGCATGGATGCCGGGTTACTGCCAGCAAACTTACTCTCCAGGCGCGCCGCTATTTTAATGCGTAGTTATATGTGCGGGTTAATGGAAAGTTGGTTGTTTGCACCGGAAACCTTTGATTTAAAAGCTGAAGCCCGTGTCTATGTCGATGTATTACTGGAAATGTACCAGCATTGTACAGGTTTACAATCGCAGCCCCAAAAGCACTGATCTCTTCACATAAATTTCGGCATGCTACGCCTGGGTTATGACCTTTTCGTGACGCAACCCGGCTACAGGTGAAGTTTCAGACTTCGCCTGGCAGTAACACCGCAGCATTCACTATTCCATAAGCAGAAGGCGTGCTATCCTGCGCGTCTTATCATAGAAACTTGAGTGCGATTCCGCCAGACGTTTCATCTATTACACATCCAGAAATTATGCAACTTACACGAATTGTCAGAAAAGCAGCCTGTGTTGTTCTTTTGCTTTGTTGCGGCGTTTTTGCCGGTATTGTGCCGTTTGCCAGTGCGCAAACGAGCAGTGATGTACCGACAAAAACAGATGTACAAAATCAGATTAATACACTTAACAAACAAAAGAGCTTGTCTGCTCAGGAAAAGCTCAGTCTTGCTGACCTGAATAAAACCCTGGATGTCCTGGCGAAGATTGATCAGGTGAAACAGGATTCAGATGACCTGCGCCAGCAAATTGCCCAGGCGCCGGACAAAATGAACAAAGCGGAAGAATCCCTTGCCGCACTGGCAAATACCACCAGTGATGAAGACCAGGCGAAGTATTACGACAAGCTCTCCATGCGCTCTCTTGAAAGCAAAATGGGGAGCCTGCTGGATAACCTGCAGTCAGCACAAACGCAGTTATCCAGTATTAACAGCCAGTTGGTTGCATTACAGACCCAGCCTGAGCGGGTGCAGAATGCCCTGTTTAATGCGTCTCAACAGTTACAGCAAATTCAGGCCGAATTGGGCGGGAATGGCCCGGATGGCACCCAACTGCGCCAAACTCAGCAAGGGCTGCTACTGGCGCAACAGGCATTATTAAATGCACAAATTGATGAGCAGCGTAAAAGTCTGTCTGGCAATACGGTTCTGCAGGATTCATTGCAAAAGCAGCGTGATTACAACACGCAGTATATCAATAAGCTTGAGCACGACCTGCAACTGATTCAGACCGCAATCAGCCATAAACGCCTGTCACTCACTGAGCAAACCGCTCAGGAAGCGGCCACGACGGACGAAGCCAGTGCCATTCAGAACAACCCGTTGGTAAAACAAGAGCTGGCAATTAACCGCCAACTGAGTGACCGGTTAATCAAAGCAACCCAGGATGGTAACGAACTGGTCCAGCAAAATATTCGGGTGAAAAACTGGCTCGACCGTGCTGTTCAGGCTGAACACAACCTGAAAGAGCAAATTGCCATGCTGAAAGGGAGTTTGTTGCTCTCGCGTATTCTGTATCAGCAGCAACAGTCTCTGCCGCGGGCCGATGACCTTGAAGATATGACCAACCAGATTGCCGACTTGCGCCTTGAGCAGTTTGATGTTGGCCAGAAGCGTGATGCGCTGATGCAAAGCGATAACTATATTGCGACAATTGAAGCTGGCCATAAAGATGAAGTAAGCGATGAAGTTAATGACGCACTGAATCAGGTTCTGGATTCCCGTAAAGATTTGCTGGATCAGCTAAATAAACAACTGGGTAACCAGTTGATGATGGCGATTGCATTGCAAATAAATCAGCAACAACTGATGAGCGTATCTTCTCGCCTGCAGAAAACGGTAACGCAGCAGATCTTTTGGGTGAACAGTAATAAGCCCATGAACTGGAGTTGGGTGACTGCTTTCCCTGAAGCACTCAAAACGCAACTTGGCCAGATGAAAATTACTGCAAACAACTGGAGCCTTACCACTGCTCTGGTTGCATTGCTTGCCAGCCTTCCATGGTTGTTACTGGCAGGGATTATTCGCTGGCGTTTCCGCTGGGTGAATAACACCCTGGCAAAACTAAGCGCCAACGTTGGCCAACTGCGTAACGACAGCCAGTTGCATACTCCCAAAGCCATACTGCTTACCTTGTTCAAGGCACTGCCTTTATGCCTGGTTATCATTGCCTGTGGCTGGTGCATCCTGTTTTTACAACTCAATATCAGTGAGCTGATATGGAGCTTCAGTAAAGAGCTGGCGGTTTATTTGCTGGTCTTTGGCCTGAGCTGGCGCATTCTGGATACAGATGGTGTAGCAGTAAAACACTTTATGATGCCGGTAAACCTTACCAGCCATTATCGCCGCCAGATAATTCGTATCAGCATTGCTTTACTGCCTTTACTGTTCTGGTCAGTGGTGGGTGAGTTGTCTCCACTGCATTTGATGGATGACGTCCTTGGGCAGTCCATCATTCTGCTTAATTTACTGCTGATTGCCGGGCTGGTCTGGCCGATGTGCCGTGACAGCTGGCGCGATAAAGAATCGCACTCAATAAGGCTGATTACTGTATCCATACTGGCTCTGGTGCCAATCGGGTTACTGGTACTGACAGTGATGGGCTATTTCTATACCACACTGCGTCTGGCTAACCGCTGGATTGATACCGTCTATCTGGTCATTTTGTGGAACTTACTTTACCAGACAGTGCTGCGTGGGCTGAGTGTGGCCGCGCGGCGTATTGCCTACCGGCGTGCACTGGCGCGCCGCCAGAATATGGTGAAAGAAGGGGCGGAAGGCGCGGAACCTGTTGAAGAGCCACCGCTGGGTCTGGACCAAATTAACCAGCAGACATTGCGTATCACAACATTGTTGATGTTTGCGTTGTTTGGGCTGTTCTTCTGGATGATTTGGTCAGACTTAATTACCGTCTTTGCTTATCTGGACAGCATTGTTTTGTGGCACTCCAGTGGCACAGAGGCAGGTAGTGCGGTTATCAGAAATGTTACCCTGGGCAGTCTGTTGTTTGCGGTCATTGCCACAGTGGTGGCCTGGGCGTTAATTCGCAACTTACCGGGTTTACTGGAAGTGCTGGTGCTGTCGCGGTTGAATATGCGCCAGGGCTCTTCCTACGCTATTACCACCATTTTGAATTACGTGATAATCGCGGTGGGTACCATGGCCGTGTTTGGTGCGCTGGGCGTATCCTGGGACAAACTGCAATGGCTGGCGGCGGCATTGTCCGTTGGCCTCGGTTTTGGTTTACAGGAGATCTTCGGTAACTTTGTGTCTGGCCTGATAATCCTGTTTGAACGACCGGTACGTATTGGCGATACCATTACGATTGGATCGTTTTCCGGCTCAGTGAGTAAGATCCGCATTCGTGCCACTACTATTACGGATTTTGATCGTAAAGAAGTGATCATCCCCAATAAAGCGTTTGTCACCGAGCGGCTTATCAACTGGTCATTGTCAGATACCATTACCCGTGTGGTGATAAGCCTGGGTGTAGCTTATGGATCGGATCTTGATAAAGTGAAAGCGGTGTTATTACAGGCGGCAATGGAGCATCCTAAAGTCATGCGTGATCCGGAGCCTTCGGTCTTCTTCACGACCTTTGGTGCCAGCACGCTGGATCACGAATTGCGCCTGTATGTGCGCGAATTACGTGATCGTAGTTATACCGTAGACGAACTGAACCGGGCTATTGACAGGCTGTGCCGTGAAAATGGAATAGAAATAGCCTTCAACCAGTTAGATGTTCACTTGTATAACAATAGCGGCGATACAGTAACGGAAGTCAGCCGTACTATTGAAAATAACGCAGCGGGTAACGCCACACCGAAACTGGCCGACTAACGCAGGTACCTGGTACCTTGATGCGCAGGGGGCTTATGCTTCCTGCGCTTTGCGTTCAAAATCTTTGCGTACCATTTCCAGTGCAGAAAGCACCACTTGTGGCGCTACCCCGCTCTCTTCCAGCAGCATAATTAAATCGACAGCCAGTTTGACATCGTCAGGGGCAGTTTCCAGTGACATGTTATCTCCCGATGTTCAGGCCCGGTTAACCCGGCACCGTTAATCTGTGTGCAATAAATGTAAATGTGTTAACGAACAACGCGGTCCAGCGCATCTTCAATACGTTCAAGTGCGGTGCGGCAGCGGGCAAGCCTGCCTTCCAGCGCCGTTTTTTCCCGCAATAATTGTTGTTGTTCGGTGAGCAAAGTGGTGCGGTTTAACTGAGTTTCGCGTGCCTGCAGCATTTCGACCAGGCGTTTTTCGTAGTCCTGGTGTTTAAGAAGACTGTTACGCAGTGCGCCCGCACCTTTGTGAGCGGTATCGTACTGGCGTAAAGGCCAGGTTGCCGCTTCGCGTTGCAATGCCGCAATCTGGGCAACTAACCGTTCGGCAATCCAGGCGGTTTGAACCACATTCCCTTCCTGTGCAACAGTGCGCAAATGGCGTAAATTTTCTTGCGCTTCGCCCAGATAATCACTTATTTGTGTACTTCTGGTTAAGAACAACTGCTTATCAAAGCGGGCAGACAATGAACGGTGTGTGGCCAACGGTGCCAGGTGGCGGGCTAACCCGGCAAACTGGTCTTCAAGCTGGCGGAGCAGGGCGTCCTGTTTCATAAATTCTCCGGCCCTCTACAAACGCCACTGCGCAGAAGGAAAGGTTGAACATGTTGAGGCTTATTTTAATCATGTCCGGCTGGTTATCGGTAGCACTTGCTGTGTTGGGTGTCGTATTGCCGTTGTTGCCAACCACGCCTTTTGTACTTCTGGCTGCCTGGTGTTTTGCCCGCTCGTCTCCCCGGTTTCATCACTGGCTGCTGTACCGTTCCTGGTTTGGCAGCTATTTACGCCACTGGCAGCAATACCGGGCCATGCCGCCGGGTGCAAAGCCGCGGGCTATCGCGCTGGTTGCTGTGACGTTTGCCATTTCGCTGTGGGTGGTTAAGCTTTGGTGGGTAAGAGGAATATTAGTAGTGGTGATGCTGCTGCTTTTTATTTTTCTCGCCCGTATCCCTGTTGTTGATGAAAAACAACAAAAAAGCTAAACGCCTGTCGCAGGAGTTGCAATTACGCCCCGCAGACAGTAAATTCGAGCGTTTTCGAGCACAGGGCGCGCTGGCTATTGTGTAACCAGCCAGGCATCAGCCTGTTTGCGTTCTGTGAGTAACACCGTTTTTATAGGCAACTACCTATGACCGCAACTGCGCAGCAGCTTGAATATCTTAAAAACAGCATTAAAAGCATTCAGGATTATCCAAAACCGGGGATTCTGTTCCGTGATGTCACCAGTTTGCTGGAAGATCCGAAAGCTTTTGCCCTCAGCATTGATCTGATTGTTGAGCGTTTCAAACAGGCCGGTATTACCAAGGTCGTTGGGACCGAAGCCCGTGGCTTTTTGTTTGGTGCGCCTGTAGCACTGGGCCTGGGGGTTGGGTTTGTTCCTGTGCGTAAGCCTGGAAAATTGCCACGTAAAACCCTCAGTGAAACCTATGAGCTGGAATACGGCACTGACAAGCTGGAAATCCACACTGATGCAATCAAAGCGGGCGACCGTGTGCTGGTGGTTGATGACTTGCTGGCAACCGGCGGCACTATTGATGCCACAGTAAAACTGATTCGCCAGCTTGGCGGTGAAGTAACTGATGCCGCGTTTATTATTAACCTGTTTGATTTAGGTGGGGAACAACGCCTTGCTGATGTTGGCGTGACCTCATTTAGCCTGGTGCCTTTCCCGGGGCACTAATTCGTGAGACGGAGCCTCGCTCATTCGGCGGGGCTTATGTTACATTATCCAACCTGAATTCACCTTCCCGCGAAGTCGAGCCTATCTCTGATGAGTTACCAGGTACTGGCGCGTAAATGGCGCCCCCAAACATTTGCTGATGTGGTGGGTCAGGAGCATGTCCTGACTGCGCTGGCCAATGGTCTGTCATTGGGCCGTATTCATCACGCCTGGCTGTTTTCGGGCACGCGAGGCGTGGGGAAAACCTCTATTGCCCGCCTGCTGGCGAAGGGGCTGAATTGCGAAAAAGGTATTACGGCAACACCTTGTGGTGTCTGCGAAAACTGCCGGGAAATAGAGCAAGGGCGGTTTGTCGACCTGATTGAGATTGACGCCGCATCCCGCACCAAAGTTGAAGATACACGAGACCTGCTGGACAACGTTCAGTACGCCCCAACGCGTGGTCGCTTCAAAGTCTACCTGATAGACGAAGTGCACATGCTTTCCCGCCACAGTTTTAATGCGTTGCTGAAAACGCTGGAAGAGCCACCACCGCATGTGAAGTTTTTGCTGGCAACCACTGACCCGCAAAAATTGCCGGTGACGATTCTGTCCCGCTGTTTGCAATTTCACCTTAAAGCGCTGGATGTTGAACAGATCCGCCATCAGCTTGAGCGAATTCTTACAGCTGAGCAGGTGGAATTTGAAAACCGCGCATTACAGCTGTTATCCCGCGCAGCAGATGGTAGCCTGCGTGATGCACTGAGCCTGACAGATCAGGCAATTGCCAGTGGCGAGGGTAAAGTCACCACACTTGCTGTCAGCTCTATGCTGGGCACACTGGATGATTTCCAGGCGCTGAATTTACTCGATGCCTTATTACAGGCAGACGGGCAACGAGTGATGAGCCAGGTGGCAGAAGCAGGAGCCCGCGGCGTAGAGTGGGAAGCGTTACTGGTGGATATGCTTAGCCACTTGCACCGTATTGCCATGTTGCAGCTTTCTCCTTCAGTGCCGCCTCTGGAAAACGATGCCGAGGAGCAGCGCCTGCGCGAACTGGCTCGCCAGATACCACCAGGTGATGTGCAGCTTTATTACCAAACATTGCTGATTGGGCGTAAAGAACTGCCCTGGGCGCCAGACCGCCGGATGGGCGTTGAAATGGCGCTGCTGCGGGCCCTGGCATTTCACCCTCAGGCACCAGTCGCGCAGCCTGAACCCTCAGGGCAGCCAGGCCAGGCGTTGAGCCACTACCCACAAACTGAGCCAGCCCGGCCGGTTTCACCTGCCGGGGCTTCTGTGCCGCCAGTTCAACCCCAGGCACCCGTGCCGCCAGCGCCTGATCCTGCCAGTGGGCAGGTTTCCAGTGCTGTCAGCCAGGTGTTACAGGCACGCAATCAGTTGCAACGCCAGCAGGGAGATAACCCGTCAAAAAAGCGTGAACCGGCAGCGTCAGGCAGAGCGCGGCCGGTGAACACGTCAGCCCTTGAGCGGCTGGCTGCAGTGACGGATCGTGTACAGGCTCGCCCCGCAGCAGAAAATGCAGCGGCGAAACCGGCCAAAGAAGAAGCATATCGCTGGAAAGCGCAAAGTGTGCCAGAAGCAGCAGTTGAACCCGTTGCGACACCAAAAGCATTGCGTAGTGCTCTTGAGCATGAGAAAACGCCAGAGCTGGCTGTAAAGCTTGCGCAAGAAGCAGTAGAGCGCGATGAATGGGCGGCACAAGTGCAACAACTTAATGTGCCGAAACTGGTTCAGCAACTGGCGTTGAATGCATGGCGCGAGCAGGACGGCAATCAGGTTTTGTTGCACCTGCGACCGGGCCAGCGTCACCTGAATTCAGCGTCTGCCCAGCAAAGCCTGCAGCAGGCAATGCAGGTTCTTACTGGTCAACCCATTGAATTGACCATTACAGAAGATGATAATCTCGCGCAACGGACGCCACTGGAGTGGCGCCAGGCCATTTATGAAGAAAAACTGGCCCAGGCGCGCGAGGCGATTCTGGCGGATAATAATATCCAGACACTTCGGCGTTTCTTCGATGCCGATCTTGATGAAGATAGTATCCGCCCCATTTGATGTGCAGGATGCCTGCATAAGTCAACCTTAACTGCCGTAAACCGCATGGCGGCTTGCGGCCACAGCCTATAGAGAGAAGCGTATGTTCGGTAAAGGTGGTCTGGGCAATCTGATGAAGCAAGCCCAGCAAATGCAGGAAAAAATGCAAAAAGTGCAGGAAGAGATCGCCAGCATGGAAGTGACCGGTGAATCCGGTGCCGGCCTGGTAAAAGTGACCATTAATGGTGCACATAACTGCCGCCGTGTTGAAATCGACCCAAGCCTGCTGGAAGACGACAAAGACATGCTGGAAGACCTGGTTGCTGCAGCATTCAACGACGCCGCACGTCGGGTGGAAGAAAACCAGAAAGAAAAAATGGCGTCTGTATCTTCTGGTATGCAACTGCCGCCTGGCTTTAAGATGCCGTTCTGATGCAAACCAGCCCACTGTTAACGCAGTTAATGGAGGCACTTCGGTGCCTTCCTGGCGTGGGGCCAAAGTCTGCTCAGCGTATGGCCTATACGCTGTTGCAGCGTGACCGCAGCGGGGGAATGCGCCTGGCGCAGGCACTGACACGGGCGATGTCGGAAATTGGTCACTGTGCTGATTGCCGGACCTTTACCGAGCAGGAGGTCTGCCCAATTTGCACCAACCCTCGTCGCCAGGAAAATGGCCAGATTTGTGTCGTTGAAAGCCCGGCTGATATCTACGCTATCGAGCAAACCGGGCAGTTTTCCGGCCGTTATTTTGTCTTGATGGGGCATTTGTCTCCGCTGGATGGCATTGGCCCGAATGACATTGGTCTGGACAGGCTCGAAGCACGCCTGGAGTCAGAAAAAATAACAGAAGTTATTCTTGCCACTAACCCAACAGTGGAAGGGGAAGCAACCGCCAACTATATTGCCGGCCTGTGTGGGCAATATGGTGTTGAAGCCAGCCGTATCGCCCATGGTGTACCGGTGGGTGGTGAACTGGAAATGGTGGATGGCACAACGCTGTCGCACTCTCTGATTGGCCGCCAAAAGATTAGCTTTTAACCAAACAGAAGCCCTGTTTCAGGGTTTCTGCTTGAAATCTTGTTTCCCCGTCCCCATCTCCTCCCTCAACACAAATTGTTTATTTTGTTGCCTGAACTGTTGAGGTATCACAACCATGAAAGGACAAGAGACCCGTGGCTTTCAGTCGGAAGTAAAACAACTTCTGCACCTGATGATCCATTCTCTTTATTCAAATAAAGAAATTTTCCTGCGTGAATTGATCTCCAACGCATCCGATGCCGCAGACAAACTGCGTTTTCGCGCACTCTCCAAACCAGAACTTTATGAAGGTGATGGCGAACTGCGTGTGCGAGTTTCCTGCGACAAAGAAAAAAGAACCATCACTATTTCAGATAACGGCATTGGTATGAGCCGCGATGAGGTTATTGACCACCTCGGGACGATTGCTAAATCCGGTACTAAGGCATTTCTGGAATCCATGGGCTCAGACCAGGCGCAGGACAGCCAGTTAATCGGCCAGTTCGGTGTTGGTTTCTATTCTGCTTTTATCGTGGCCGATAAAGTAACAGTGCGCACGCGCGCGGCTGGTGCTGCTGCCAGTGAAGCAGTTTTCTGGGAATCTGCTGGTGAAGGTGAATACACTGTCGCCGATGTTGAAAAAGCCGACCGCGGTACTGAAATCACGCTGCATTTGCGTGAAGGCGAAGATGAGTTTCTGGATAACTGGCGTATTCGTTCGGTTATCAGCAAATATTCCGACCACATCGCGCTGCCGGTAGAAATTGAACAACAGGAAGAGAAAGACGGCGAAACCGTTGTTTCCTGGGAAAAGATCAACAAAGCACAGGCGCTGTGGACGCGCAACCGCGCGGAAATAAAAGACGAAGAATACACTGAGTTTTATAAGCACATCGCCCATGACTTCACTGACCCGCTGGCCTGGAGCCATAACCGCGTTGAAGGTAAGCAGGAATACACCAGCCTGTTATATATCCCTTCACAGGCTCCGTGGGATATGTGGAACCGTGACCACAAACATGGCCTGAAATTGTATGTTCAGCGCGTGTTTATCATGGACGATGCTGAACAGTTCATGCCGAATTATCTGCGCTTTGTGCGCGGCCTGATAGACTCCAGCGACCTGCCACTGAACGTTTCTCGTGAGATCCTCCAGGACAGCGCCATTACCCGCAACCTGCGCAACGCACTGACAAAACGTGTGCTGCAAATGCTGGAGAAAATGGCGAAAAATGAGAGCGAAAAATACCAGACATTCTGGGAACAGTTTGGCCTGGTACTGAAAGAAGGCCCGGCAGAAGACCAGGCGAACCAGCAGGCTATTGCCAAACTGCTGCGCTTTGCTTCAACACATAACGACTCTTCGGTACAAAACATTGCTCTGGAAGACTATGTTAGCCGGATGAAAGAAGGCCAGGATAAAATCTACTACATCACCGCAGACAGCTATGCTGCCGCGAAAAGCAGCCCGCATCTGGAACTGCTGCGCAAGAAAGGCATTGAAGTGTTGCTGCTTTCAGACCGTGTAGATGAGTGGATGATGAGCTACCTGACGGAGTTCGATGGCAAATCCTTCCAGTCTGTTGCAAAAGCTGATGAGTCGCTGGATAAACTGGCAGATGAAGTTGATGAGCAAACCAAAGAAGCTGAAAAAGCCCTTGAGCCGTTTGTTGATCGCGTAAAAGCGCTGTTGGGTGAACGTGTTAAAGATGTGCGCCTGACTCACCGCCTGACCGATACGCCAGCTATTGTCACAACCGATAACGACGAAATGAGCACCCAGATGGCAAAACTGTTTGCCGCTGCGGGCCAGAAAGTGCCGGAAGTGAAATACATTTTCGAACTTAACCCGGACCATGCACTGGTTAAACGTGCTTCAGATACTGCTTCAGAAGACGCTTTCAAAGAGTGGGTTGAATTGTTGCTCGACCAGGCTATGTTCGCTGAACGTGGCACGCTGGAAGATCCGAACCAGTTCATCCGCCGTATGAACCAGTTACTGGTTTCCTGATATCAATACCGCTCTGCCAGTCCTGGCCGGGCGGTATTTTTTCTGCAGGCGTTCATATCTTTTCTTTTTTTAAGGTTATTCGCTGGCGGAATCGCTTCCGTAGCGCTGGCTTTCTTGTGGTGATGCAGCCTTAGTGGTATGGTTTTCGCCTCATTTTGATGTATTAAAATCCATTCGTAAGAGGAATTACGCAATGCGTATTATTCTGCTCGGCGCCCCTGGCGCTGGTAAGGGAACTCAGGCTCAATTCATTATGGAGAAGTACGGGATCCCACAAATTTCTACCGGCGACATGTTACGTGCCGCAGTAAAATCCGGCTCAGCCCTTGGTAAACAAGCAAAAGACTTGATGGACGCAGGCAAGCTGGTCACTGACGAACTGGTAATTGCACTGGTTAAAGAACGCATTGCTCAGGAAGACTGCCATAATGGTTTCCTGTTAGACGGTTTCCCGCGCACAATTCCTCAGGCTGATGCCATGAAAGAAGCCGGTATCAACGTTGATTATGTTCTGGAATTCGACGTACCGGATGAGCTTATCATTGACCGTATTATTGGTCGTCGTGTTCATGCCGCTTCTGGCCGCGTTTATCACGTGAAATTCAATCCGCCGAAAGTGGAAGGGAAAGATGACGTGACTGGCGAAGATCTGACCATCCGTAAAGATGACCAGGAAGACACCGTACGTAAACGCCTGGTGGAATACCACCAAATGACTGCGCCGCTGATTGGTTATTACAGCAAAGAAGCCGAGTCTGGTAATACCCGTTATGCCAAAGTCGACGGTACCCAGTCCGTGAACGATGTGCGTGCTGAACTGGAACGCATCCTCGGTTAAGTATTCTGCTGCCAGCCTGTCCGGGCTGGCACTTTTCCCTCAGTGCTTTATCTGCGAGTTTTACCCTGTTACTGTGATTGGTTTCCAAAACACGGCATTCGGTTACAATTATCAGGCCGTTAGTCGTAAGAGAGATGGAAATGACTCAGCAAAAAACAGGTATTTTACTGGTTAATTTAGGCACACCGGATGCCCCAACCCCTGCCGCTGTTAAACGTTATTTACGCCAGTTTTTGAGCGACCGCCGGGTGGTGGATACCCCACGCTGGTTGTGGTGGCCTCTGCTGCGAGGCGTGATTCTGCCTGTGCGTTCGCCACGGGTGGCAAAGCTGTACCAGTCGGTCTGGATGGAAGAAGGCTCGCCGCTGATGGTTTACAGTAAGCGCCAGGCTCAGGCACTGCAGGCACAATTACCTGACACACCTGTTGCGCTGGGAATGAGCTACGGCAAGCCCGCTATGTGTGATGCCGTTGACAGCCTGCTGGCTCAGGGGGTTGATCACCTGATTGTGCTGCCACTTTACCCACAATATTCTTGTTCGACTGTCGCTGCTGTTTGGGATGAGCTGGCACGTATTCTCGCCACCAAACGGTCAATTCCTGCCGTCAGCTTTATTCGTGATTACGCGGATGATACCCAGTATATTTCCGCACTGGTCGGGAAGGTGAAAGCCAGTTTTGCCGAGTTTGGTGAACCTGAACTGCTGTTACTGTCTTACCATGGCATCCCACAACGTTATGCAAGCCAGGGCGATACCTACCCGCAACGCTGCCGTGACACAACCCGGGCACTGGTTTCTGCACTTGGCATTGCTCCAGAAAAAGTCATGATGACTTACCAGTCGCGCTTTGGGCGCGAGCCATGGCTCACTCCGTATACAGATGAAACCCTGAAAGAACTGGGGAAAAAAGGCGTGAAGAATATCCAGGTCATGTGCCCGGGGTTTGCTGCTGACTGTCTGGAAACGCTCGAAGAAGTGGCTGTTCAGAACCGTGAAATCTTCCTGGAAGCGGGTGGAGAAACATACCACTATATTCCGGCACTGAATGATGATGCCGCGCATATCACTATGATGTCGGCCCTCACCGCGCATTATCGGTGATCGCAGAAAACGGGCCGGGTGTGCTAAACTTCCGGCTTGTTTTCTCTCCCCCGCAAAAACACGATGAAATTTCCTGGTAAACGTAAATCCAAACACTATTTTCCCGTCAGTGCCCGTGATCCGTTACTGGCTCAGGTTAAAACTGAAAGCGACCAGACAAACGCCTGGATTGTCGGTATTGACCAGACACTGGTCGATATTGAAGCCCGGGTTGATGATGACTTCATTACCCGCTATGGCCTGAGCCAGGGCCACTCGCTGGTGATTGATGATGCCAAAGCGGAAGCGTTGTACCAGGAGCTTACCCAGAATCAGTTAATCACTCATCAATTTGCTGGTGGGACGATTGGCAACACGATGCATAACCACTCAGTACTGGCTGATGACCGCTCGGTCTTGTTAGGGGTGATGTGCAGTTCCATTACGCCCGGCAGTTACGCATACCGTTACTTGTGTAATACATCCAGCCGAACAGACCTGAATTATCTGCAAGGGGTGGATGGTGCCATCGGGCGCTGTTTTACGCTGATAAGCGACAATGGCGAACGGACATTTGCCATCAGCCCTGGCATGATGAACCACCTGCGCCCGGAAAGTATCCCTGAAGCGGTAATCGCCGGGGCCTCGGCACTGGTGTTGTCGGCCTACCTGGTGCGCTGTGCGCCAGATGAACCTATGCGCGATGCCACTATGCAGGCTATTGCTTACGCCAAAAAACATAATGTCCCGGTAGTGATTACCCTTGGAACCAAGTATGTCATTACTGAACAGGCACAGTGGTGGCAGGATTTTCTGCGCGACAATGTCGACATCCTGGCAATGAATGAAGAAGAGGGTGAAGCACTGACTGGCGAGCGTGACCCACTGCTGGCAGCAAACCGCGCGCTCGACTGGGTGGACCTGGTGTTGTGTACTGCCGGGCCAGTTGGCCTGTTCATGGCAGGTTACACCGAAGATGACAACAAACGTAAAACTCAGCACCCGCTGTTACCGGGCGCGATAGCCGAATTTAACCAGTACGAATTCAGCCGGGCAATGCGCCAGAACGATTGTGTTTCTCCAGTACGGGTTTTCTCCCATATTGCACCTTATATGGGGGGGCCAGAAAAAATCATGAATACCAATGGTGCCGGAGATGGCGCGCTGGCAGCCTTGTTGCACGATATTACTGCCAATAACTACCACCGCCAACAAGTACCCAATTCCAGTAAACACAGCCGCGCCTGGCTGACTTATTCCTCACTGGCGCAGGTGTGTAAATATGCCAACCGGGTCAGCTACCAGGTGCTCAACCAGCACTCTCCACGCCTGACGCGGGGTTTGCCGGAGCGGGAAGACAGCCTGGAAGAAGCATACTGGGAGCGGTAAATCGTTTTTGTCAGTACAGCCTGGCCGGAGCCAGGCTTTTATCAGAATGTAACTGTGGTGTTAAATAATAACCACCAGACCAATTACTCACCCTGCATTTGCCAAAAAATAGATAAGTTATTGGTCTGTTTTTGAGGTTTGATATTTTTCTGATACTTAATTGCCTGTATTACTAAGTTATCTTTTTTATATCAGGAAAAACCTGATATTGGCTCTTCCTGATTAATAATTATCTTGCTGTTTTTTACTTTTTTTCACGGTTATCAGGCAGGAAAACCGTGATAATCCCAATCAGTGGTAAATAAGCGCATATTTTATAAACCAGCTCTATGCTGGTGTGGTCCGCCACAATCCCCAGAACCGCCGCTCCCAGCCCGCCCATACCAAATGCAAACCCGAAGAACAGCCCGGAAACCACACCGATGCGCCCGGGTAATAACTCCTGGGCATACACCAGAATTGCCGAAAACGCTGAAGCCAGAATAAAGCCGATAATCATGACCAGAACGCCGGTCCAGAATAATGAAACCCAGGGCAACAGCAGGGTGAATGGCGCCACCCCCAGTATCGAACCCCAAATCACATATTTACGGCCAATTTTATCGCCTACCGGCCCGCCAATTACTGTACCGGCGGCTACCGCAAACAGGAATGCAAAGAGGTGCAACTGAGCGCTTTGAACTGACAGGCCGAATTTATCCATCAAATAAAAAGTGAAGTAACTGCTGATACTGGCAAGGTAAAAGTACTTAGAAAAAATCAGCAACAGCAGTACACAGACCGCCAGGATAACTTTATTACGCGGCAGGGTACTGGTGATGTGTACTTTGGGGCGCTGTTTAGCTGTACGTTGTTGCTGGGCATACCACCGGCTGATTTGAATCAGTACAATGATTGCCAGTAATGCTGCCAGCACAAACCACGCCACATTGCCTTTACCATAAGGGGCAATCAGAATCGCTGCCAGTAATGGCCCCAGTGAGCTGCCAAAATTACCGCCAACCTGGAACAGCGACTGTGCCAGCCCATGACGCCCACCAGAAGCCATGCGCGCCACACGGGATGACTCAGGATGGAAAACTGATGACCCCGTACCCACCAGCACCGCAGCCAGCAAAACCGTGTAAAAACTGCCAGCAAGTGCCAGTAATACCAGCCCACATAAAGTGAAACACATCCCAACAGGCAGAGACCAGGGCATGGGGTATTTATCGGTAAGATAACCCACTACCGGTTGTAGCAATGAAGAAGCTAACTGAAAGGCCAGTGTAATCAGGCCAATTTGCACAAAACTGAGGGAAAATTCGTTTTGTAATAACGGGTAGATAGCCAGAATTAACGACTGAATCATGTCGTTAAGCAGATGCGAAAGGCTGATAGCGCCAAGGATCCTAAATGAAGTACGTGCTTTCGCATTATTCTGGGGAGTTGCCGGTAACACCTGAGGGTTGTGGCTCATGAGTAACAAAACCATAACAAGTGAAGAGAAAAGAAGCAGAGTGTAGCTGATTTCACCTGATGATGAAATAATTATCAGGCTAACAGCTACCTCTAAAAGTCACTGATTACTGCAATCGCGGTTTAATCGACTTTCGCGATATCAGCAAAGGTTGCATCCAGTAATTTAGCCAGGTCTGCCGGCGCCAGTTCAATATCCAGCCCACGCTTACCCCCGGAAATGTACATCGTCGCAAAGGTGTTGGCAGGCGCATCAATCACCGTTGGCAGGCGTTTTTTCTGCCCCAAAGGGCTTATTCCGCCAACCAAATACCCGGTGACACGCTGCGCCACCATTGGGTCGGCCATTTCGACTTTTTTGCTACCCAGCGCTTTGGCGACTTTTTTCAGGTCAAGTTGCCCGGAGACCGGTGTTACTGCTACCGCCAGATGTTTCATGTCGCCGTTCAGTGCAACCAGTAACGTTTTATAAACCTGACGGGCATCAAGACCCAGTTTGCGTACCACTTCATCACCAAAGTTGGTCTCATTCGGGTCATGGTCATAACTGTGAAGAGTGAAAGTTATTTTGTTTTTTTCGAGTAGTTTAATTGCCGGAGTCATAAGGCGTTTCGTCTGGTTAGTAGTGAACTACAGGGATAATAAACATGGGGACGGGAAAAAAAATAGTACCAGATTGCTAAACAACCGTAGCCATTATGCTCGTGCTGCGAGACAATTCTGATATGAGCCCTGGGCTCATCATAAAAATAACTATTTGAATTCCTCTTTGACGGGCCAGTACCCTGTTACTGGCCGTTTTTTTTTGCCTGCAATAACTCAGGCAGATTCCCTGTACCGTATAAATGCAGCGCCCCAACTGCGACGACATAGCGCCCGGGAGGCAACTGCTGCAGATAGTCATTCCAGGTGATATTACGCTGGTTCATTAATACATCATACAATTGATCGCCAAAGGTGTTTGGCAACGACGCGTTGCCGGTTGCCGGAGGCGCCTGCAGCCACCAGCTGATCATCACTTGCAGTAAATGTGCGTTGGTTCGCCAGTGAGTGAGAGTATCCAGTAACAGAGGCAGGCCATCTTCTGGCAGGGTATTGAGCAGGGCGATTTGCTGGTCTGAACCTTCGAGCTCTAAAATCTTGCGCCCGCTTTGCTGTGCGGCATTCAGTAATTGCCAGTCTATGCCGTATTCCGGGCGTAACCCCAGGCGTTGTGCCTGGTGTGCCTGAAGTACCAGCGCTATTTGCCAGAATGGCAGGGCATCCAACTGCCCCATAGTGACACCTGCTTCATTTGCCACTTTCTCTACTTCTGCCAGTTGTTCGGTACTAAGGCGGCTTGCCAGTGGGTCACACCAGGGAACATTGTTAAACGGGGAATCGCCAGTCAGGATATCGGCTTCAACAATTAATGCATCACAACTACTCAGTTTGCGCAGCAGTTTGGCGGGCAGGGGAGCCATATTGGGCGTTCCCATATGAATACTGCCAACCAGATGTAAGTAACGGCCACCGGGCAGAACAACATCAAGCGCGGGCCAGGGATAACCCTGATTAACCCACTGATTCAATAATGCTTTTAAACGGCTGAAAAATGGCATTCGTTCACGTCCCGGTAAAACACCATGCTAACCCGGCAGGCAAAAAAAGCAACACCCCGCTATCCGGGGTGTTGCGGCTGATGGCAAACCTTATGTTTGCACAGAACAAGCGGGTGTCGCCTAATAAAAAACAAGGAAAATTAACTTGTTGATTTTCGGCAGCTAACTAAAAAGAAGGAAAAACCACGTTTTTTCCTTCTTTTTCATCAAGATGAACACCCCGTTATCCGGGGTGTTGCGGCTGATGGCAAACCACCTGTTTACCTCGCTTTACCGGGGTTTGTAACGTAACAGCCGGTTGGCGTTACTGACCACCGTGATAGAAGAAAGTGCCATTGCCGCCCCGGCAACTACCGGGTTGAGCAGTGTTCCGGTCAGTGGCCAGAGTACCCCGGCAGCAACCGGGATCCCCAGTGCATTGTAGATAAACGCACCCAGCAGGTTTTGCTTCATATTTTTTAAGGTGGCCCGGGATATCGACATAGCATCAGCAACCCCTTGCAGGTCGTGGCGCATTAATGTCATGCCAGCGGTTTCGATGGCGACATCACTCCCGCCACCCATGGCAACACCAACATCTGCCTGTGCCAGCGCAGGGGCATCGTTGATGCCATCGCCAACCATCACTACATGACGGCCTTGCTGCTGTAATTGGGTAATGGCCTCTGCTTTGCCATCAGGCAGCACACCGGCAATCACTGTATCGATACCGGCCTGTTTGGCGATAGCGCCAGCGGTAACGGGGTTATCGCCTGTCAGCATCACCAGGTGGTATCCCATCCCATGCAGGCGTTCAAGTGCAGCCTTGCTGGTTTCACGCAGTGGGTCGGCAATGGCGAACAACGCCACCAGCATGCCGTCTACAGCCAGTAATACAGGTGTTTCCCCCTGGCTTGCCACGTTATCCAGCGCCTCGCGAGCAGGCCGGGTATCTACACCAGACTCTGCCATCATCGCCTGGTTACCCAGAGTGACGCGACGCCCTTCAATTTCACCCTGCACACCTTTACCACCCAGAGTGCGGAAACTACTGGCGGGCAGTAACGCACGGGTTCCGGCTTTATCAACAATCGCCTTTGCCAGTGGGTGGCTGGCACCTTGTTCCAGGCTGGCGGCAAACCGCAGCACTGCTGATTCATCCAACTCGCTAAAAGTGGCTATCTGCGTTACCTGGGGTTTGCCTGCCGTCAGGGTGCCGGTTTTATCAAACACGATAGTATCGACTTCGCTGGCACGTTGCAGTGCATCGGCATCTTTAACCAGTACGCCAAATTCAGCGGCCCGGCCAACACCCGCAATAATCGACATGGGGGTTGCGAGACCCAGTGCACAAGGGCAGGCAATAATTAATACCGTAGTGGCAATCACCAGGGTGTAAACAATTTGTGGTGCCGGGCCAAAGAAGTACCAAATGGCGGCACTGAACAAGGCAATCGCGACAACCGCTGGCACAAATACCGCAGCGATTTTGTCCGCCATCTGCCCAATTTGTGGCTTGCTGGACTGCGCCTGGCGCACCATACGGATAATCCGCGCCAGAGTGGTCTGGTTACCGGTGGCGTCGGCCCGGAACAGCACGCTGCCATCCTGTACCAGTGTCCCTGCGTGAACTGCTTCGCCAGCACTTTTATGTTGGGGAACGGGTTCACCCGTGAGCATGGCTTCATCCAGCCAGGCTTCGCCCTGAGTTATCTCTCCGTCAACCGGTACCCGGTCACCCGTAGTCAGGCGCAGGGTCATCCCTTTCGTGACCTGAGCAAGCGGAACGGTTTCTTCACCTTTTTCCGTGACCACCCGTGCGGTGGGCGGGGTTAAATCCAGCAGGCGCTCCAGTGCATGGGAAGAGCGCTGGCGGGCACGTTGTTCCAGCATATGCCCCAGGTTAATTAACCCGATAATCATAGTGCTGGCTTCATAGTAAAGGTGGCGGGCCTGGTCCGGAAATGCGTGGGGCCACAGATTGACGTTAATGGAGTAAAGCCAGGCAACACCTGTTCCCAGCGCCACCAGCGTATCCATGGTCGCGGTTTTGTTCAGCAGGCTTTTCCAGGCGCTACGGTAGAAGTGACCACCAGCAATAACCATGACGGCCAGTGTCAGCCAGCCAATCCACAGCCACTGCTGGCGGTTGGCATCGGTGACCACCATGTGGTCGCCTACCATGCCCCAGACCATCACCGGGATACCAACCAGCAACGCAAGGATTGCCTGCCAGCGAAAACGTGACATCGCATGCTGCGCTGTTTGTTGTTGCCGTTCACGGCGCTGCTGGTCATCTTCTATGGCTTCGGCATCATACCCGGCCTGTTGTACCGCCTGGATCAGTGCGCTGGCAGGCGCATCGCCCAGAACCAGTGCACTGCGCTCTGCCAGGTTGACCCGTGCCTGGGTTACGCCGGGCACATGCGCCAGCGCATTTTGCACCCGGGAAACACAACTGGCACAGCTCATGCCACTTATTAACAAATGCTGGCTGTCATCAGTGGTAGTGTCTGCCGGAAGCTCGGTATCTGCCGCTGCCAGTACTTCCGGCTGAGTGTTTGACTCTGCCAGCGGCTCAGATTTTGGGTGGCTGGCCAGTTGAGCCTCATACCCGGCTTCTTTCACGGTGGCAATTAACTGCTCTGCGCTTGCGCTACTGGTGATTTCTGCCTGGTTGAGCGTAACTTCAGCGCTTTCTACATCGCTGCGTTTTTCCAGACTTTCTTTGACACGTTTGACACAGTGGCCGCAAGACAGGCCATCGAGTGCGAGAGTAATATGAGACATATAACCACTCCTGTTTGTAATTGCCCGCATTCACGCCAATTTTTGGCAGAGCGAAGCACTAAGTTATCTTGCGCAAATCATTAGCATGATATTGCGTTATGATTAAGGTTAAACCTTCCATTAAGGGGAAGGTCAAGGAGGCAATGTGAATATCAGCGATGTGGCGAAAAAAACAGGCTTAACCAGCAAGGCGATTCGTTTTTATGAAGAAAAAGGGCTGGTGACGCCGCCGCTGCGTGGTGAAAATGGCTACCGGAGCTATAACCCTAAGCACCTGGAAGAGCTGACATTATTGCGCCAGGCACGCCAGGTGGGGTTTACCCTGGAAGAGTGCCGTGAACTGGTACATTTGTTTAATGATCCTGCACGGCACAGTGCTGATGTGAAAGCGCGTACGCTGCAAAAAATTGACGAGATCGATTTACATATTCAGGAATTGCTGGAAATGAAAACACGCCTGCAGGCGCTGGCGGAAAGTTGCCCTGGCGATGACACGGCCGATTGCCCGATCATTGATAATCTTGCCGGGTGTTGCCACCACAGTACCCCTGCGCAGCGCTAACCTTGCTGCACAGGGAAACACAGGCATCAGGGTTCATGCCACAGGGGAACCCGATGCCTCAATACGCAAAGTAATTCCTTCAACACGCACTACGCGCACACGCGTTCCGGCGGGTAAATCGGTATCGGCCATTACTGGCCAAACGCTGTCCCCGAGCCGTACCTGGCCGCGCCCGTTGACCAGGTTATTTTCCAGCACAAAGACCTGGCCTGCCAGTTGGTTACCACGCTGGTTAAGTTGCTGACCGGGCTGGTCGCTGTTTTTCTGGTTCAGCCAACGCCACCATAAAAAAGCACACAGCACAGTCAACACGGCAAAACTGGTGCCCTGCCACGCCCAGCCAACCGGCAGGAGCCAGGCAATCAGGCCGGTTACCAGCGCGGCAATGCCACTCCATAGCAGGTAACCACTGGCACCGAGCATTTCGGCGGCCAGTAACAGGCCGCCCAGACTCAACCAGAATGCATGCGGATGTGCAGCAATCAGTGGAATCATTTTATTTTCCGTTGCACCTGGCTGTCTTTAATTAACTCGCTGATACCTGCGATAGAGCCCATCAGGCTGCTGGCATCCAGTGGCATCAGCACGACTTTACTGTTTTCTGCGGAACCAATCTGTTGCAGAGCATCAGTATATTTCTGTGCCACAAAGTAGTTCACAGCCTGGATGTCACCCGCTGCAATGGCCTCAGAAACCATACGCGTTGCCTGTGCTTCTGCTTCCGCAGAACGCTCACGCGCTTCTGCCTGCAAGAACGCAGACTGGCGGTCACCTTCTGCTTTCAGGATCTGAGACTGTTTTTCCCCTTCAGCTTTGAGGATTTCAGCCTGACGAACCCCTTCAGCTTCCAGAATGTAAGCACGCTTGGTACGTTCAGCTTTCATTTGCGCGTTCATGGAGGCAATCAGTTCAGCTGGTGGGCGAACATCGCGAATTTCAATACGCGTTACTTTCACGCCCCAGGGGTTGGTGGCTTCATCAACAATGTGCAACAGACGGGTATTGATACTGTCACGCTGCGAGAGCATTTCATCGAGCTCCATTGAGCCCAGCACAGTACGAATATTTGTCATGGTGAGATTCATGATAGACAGATCAAGGTTGCTGACCTCATAGGCAGCACGTGCCGGATCAATCACCTGAATAAAGCAAACGGCGTCTATCGTGACGTTGGCGTTATCTTTAGAGATAACTTCCTGGGAAGGGATATCCAGAACCTGCTCCATCATATTGATCTTACGGCCAATACGATCCATAAACGGCACAACCAGGTTCAGGCCAGGCATCAGTGTTTTGGTATAACGACCAAAACGTTCAACTGTCCATTGAAAACCCTGCGGGACAATTTTCACCCCGGCAGAGACGATCACCAGTGCAACAACAATAAGAACCGGGATCACGATTAGCATAAAAAACCTCCTGTTTAATTGTGGCGGTAAGTCTACCCTAAAAAATAAACAGGAGGTGCTACTATATTCGAGGGTTTACACGGCGTAATCCCGAATAATCAATAGAGTAGCGAGTAAAGCTGGCGGCGATATTGTGAAGCCAGTGGATTCCCGGTGCCCAGGGCTGCGAGGATCTCTTGCATCACTTTACGGGTTTCGCCATTTGCTGCACTCAAGTCCTGTTTCAGGTGGCCAAACAACAACGCCAGTGCTTCTTCATTACGCCCCACCTGGTGTAATTGCAAAGAAAGGCGGGTAGCGAGCTCTGCATCCTGCGGGTTCTCTGCAACTTGCTGTTGCAGTAACTGGATTTCCGGGGTGTCGGCCGCTTTTTTCAGTAGATCGATTTGCGCCTGTAACCCCTGGTAGCGGGTGTCCTGATCCTGCAGCGGGATAGTGGCCAGCACAGTTTGCGCATCATCTGAGCGGTTCAGAGCAATATAGTTTTCTGCCAGTAACAGGCCGATTTCGCTGTTCTGTTCAGATAATTTCCAGGCATCAACCAGCAGCGGCAGAGCTTCGGCATGTTTGCCTTCCTGCATTAATGCCATGGCCTCCTGCGCTTTCACTTCTTCTTCGCGTGGCAGGACTTTATCCAGCAGCGCGCGTACGGCTTCTTCGGGCTGCGGCCCCTGGAAACCATCCACAGGCTGGCCGTTCTGGAACAAATACACCGTCGGGATAGCGCGCAACCCAAATTGCGATGCGACCATCTGCTGGTTGTCGCAATCCACAGTAGCAAGAATAAACTGGCCGTTATACTTCGCAGCCAGCCCTTTCAGCACCGGTGTCATTTCCTGGCACTGCTGGCTACGGTCAGACCAAAAGTAAAACAATACCGGCGTGGTAACTGATTGTTCCAGTGTGGTATGTAAATTCGCTTCAGTAATCTCAACAATATTCTGTACGGACATGCTTTTTTCTCAGTCAGGACTTTCTAATGTACATGGGGGTGAGACGCCGGGCTTCAACTCAGGTACGCAAAATTTTATCCATAATGCGGCCAGGCAACAGCCGTTTCAGGAAACCAACCACCCAGGTGACCAGAGTTACCGGGTAGCGTAGTCGCGGCCTGGTGCTGCCAAAAGCATGGCACACTTTTGCTGCAACGGCCTCCGGGCCAAGGGTAAAGCGTGCGGCAATGCCCGGATTTTGGACAGGTTTATCTGCCTGGGTTTGGTTAACGTTATCGGTAAAACGGGTATGGATTGGGCCGGGTTCTATCAGGCTGACCTGAATACCGGTGTAGCGCAACTCCATACGCAGCGCATCAGACCAGGCTTCCAGAGCGTATTTACTGGCCGCATAAGCGCCACGGCCTGGTGTGGAAATCAACCCCATTACCGAACTGGTCATCACAATTCGCCCTTCACTCTGCGCTTTCATGGCGGGTAACAACAACATTGTGAGTTGATGCACGCCAAAAAAGTTAGTGGAAAACTGTTTTTCCAGTTGTGAGCGGCTAATGGTTTCTAACGGCCCGTAGAGCCCGAACCCGGCATTGTTAAATAGCCCATAGAGATTGTTACCTGTCAGGCGAATCACTTCTTGTGCAGCCTGCCTGACGCTGGCTTCATCATCAACATCAAGTTGAATGCCAGTGAACCCCAGAGATGACATACGTTCGACATCTTCAGGTTTACGGCAACCAGCAAGAACATGATAGCCGCGTTGCTTCAGCGCATGAGCACAGGCCAGACCAATTCCACTGGAGCTACCTGTGATAAATACTGATTTTTGCATAACTTTACCCGTTAAAAGCGCTGATTGTTTATGACTCATGTTTAACTAACAAAGGTGCCAGTTTTTCTGCCATCCAGTTGGCAATGAAAGGCTGAGCATCCGGGTTAGGGTGAATACCATCATCCTGCATCCACTGTGGCTTCAGGTAGACCTCTTCCATAAAAAAAGGCAGCAATGGAATGGCATATTTTTCCGCCAGTTGTGGGTAGATAGCCTGAAACGCTTCGGTGTAGCGGCGGCCATAATTGGGTGGCAAACGTATTTGCATTAGCACCGGTTGTGCATTTGCGGCGTTAACTTGTGTAATGATTTTGCCCAGGGTTTCACTAATGGTTTGTGGAGCAAAACCACGCAACCCGTCATTACCGCCAAGCTCTATAAGCACCCAGCGCGGGTGGTGTTGCGCCAGTAAACCAGGTAAGCGGGCCAGGCCCTGAGCGGCGGTGTCGCCACTGATACTGGCATTAACAACATCTATCTGCTTTGCCTGCCATTTTTCATTAAGTTTTGCAGGCCAGGCACTGTTTGCTGACATTCTGTAACCTGCACTCAGACTGTCACCCAGAATTAATAGCGTGTCCGCAGCCACGGCACGGAACGTTAACAGGAACAACAACAGGAAGGGCACATGCCAGCGGAAAATAGTGTTGAAGTACATCGTCTTTGTAAGTCCGTCGGTCAGGGTGAACATGAGCTCAACATCCTCACCGGAGTTGAGCTGATTGTCAAACCAGCGGAAAGTATCGCCCTGATTGGCGAGTCGGGTTCAGGAAAGTCAACTCTGCTGGCAATTTTAGCCGGGCTGGATGATGGCACTGAAGGTGAGGTCTGGCTGCTGGGTAAACCGCTGCACCAGATGGATGAAGAGGCGCGGGCGGCATTGCGCGCAGCCAGTGTCGGTTTTGTCTTCCAGTCATTTATGTTGGTACCTACACTGACTGCACTGGAAAATGTGCAGTTACCTGCTTTGTTGCGTGGTGAAAATTCTGCGCAGAGCCTTTCTCAGGCCCGGGAGTTGTTAACCGAACTGGGGCTTGAAAAGCGTCTTCATCATCTTCCTGCCCAGCTCTCTGGTGGTGAGCAGCAGCGCGTGGCGCTGGCAAGAGCGTTTATTGGCAAACCCGCTGTATTATTTGCGGATGAACCAACCGGCAATCTTGATCGCAAAACCGGGGACCGTATAGCGGACCAGTTGTTTACCCTGAACCGGGAAAGTGGTGCAACACTCCTGCTGGTTACTCATGATTTACAGCTTGCGGCACGGTGTGACCGGCGGTTACGGCTACGGGATGGCAAATTGCAGGAGGAGCTATGATAGCTCGCTGGTTCTGGCGTGAATGGCGTACGCCATCACTGTTGATTGTCTGGGTGGCCCTGAGCCTTGCCGTTGCCTGTGTTTTTGCACTGAGCAGTATTGGCGAGCGAATGGAAAAGGGCCTGAGCGCTCAGAGCCGGGATTTCCTGGCAGGCGACCGGGCATTACGCAGCTCCCACCCTATTCCTGATGACTGGCTGGCGCTGGCACAGAAAGAAGGCGTTAAGGTCAGTACCCAACTGTTGTTCTCGACCATGACTTTTGCTGGCAATACGCCACAACTGGCTGATGTAAAAGCCGTTGACGGGCATTACCCACTGTATGGTTCACTCAGTACTCACCCCGAAGGCCTTACACCAGTGCCTGGCACTGTTTTGCTGGCTCCCCGCCTGATGGCATTGCTCAACCTGAAACCGGGCGATGAACTGGATGTGGGCGATGCCACCTTACGGGTGGCTGGCGAGGTTATTCAGGAGCCTGATGCCGGATTTAACCCTTTCCAGCTTGCACCACGCCTGATGATTAACCTTGCTGATGTTCCGGCGACCGGCGCCGTTCAGCCAGGCAGCCGGGTGCGCTGGCTGTATAAATTTGCCGGTACATCCGGGCAAATTACCCGTTTTGAGAATGCATTATTACCACAGTTAACGGCTGAATACCGTTGGTACAGCCCGGATCAGGAAGACAGCGCGCTGGGCAAATCCCTTGAGCGCTCACGCCAGTTTTTGCTTTTGTCCGCATTATTGACGTTAATGCTGGCGATTGCTGCTGTTACTGTGGCAATGAATCATTACTGCCGGTCACGTTACGATTTAGTCGCAGTATTGAAAACCCTTGGCGCAGGGCGTAAGGCCTTGCGCCGCCTGATTATTGGTCAGTGGTCATTATTATTGCTGGTCTCTGCCGGTACGGGTCTGCTGGCGGGCAAATTGTGTGAATCCATATTGCTGGCATTACTGCGCCCGGTGTTACCTGCAACGTTGCCTGAACCGGGGTTGATGCCATTAATCTGGGCACTGGGTGGGATGGCGGTGATAGCCTTTTTGGTTGGGGCGCGTCCGTACCATATCCTGCTGGCGACCCAGCCCGTGCGCGTGCTGCGGCGCGATGCCATAGCCCGCCGCTGGCCGCTTGCTATTTATCTGCCTGTTATGGTGCTGGTGGTGGTGGCACTGTTGGCATTGCTGGTGGGTAACAATATGTTGCTGTGGTCAGTTCTGGCGGGAAGCTGCGTGGTGGCATTGTTGTGCGGCCTGGCAGGCTGGCTGGCTCTGTGGGTGTTAAAGCGTTTCACTACCCGGGTGTTATCGCTGCGCCTGGCGGTGAACCGCCTGCTGCGCCAGCCACTGACAACACTGAGCCAGATTGCGGCTTTCTCCCTGTCGTTTATGTTGCTCGCGCTGTTGTTGGTTTTGCGGGGTGACTTACTGGATCGCTGGCAGCAACAATTGCCGCCGGAAAGCCCTAATTATTTCCTGATAAACATCGCGCCAGAACAGTTAGGTGAAATGAAAAGCTTCCTGGCCGAGCACCAGGTTATCCCTGACCGGTTTTATTCCATTGTCCGGGCGCGTTTAACCGGAATTAATGGCAATACCACCGATGGCAATAAAGATGAAGCGCTTAACCGCGAGCTCAACCTGACATGGCAGCGTGAAAAACCGGCGCATAATCCGATTGTCGCTGGTAACTGGCCGCCGGCGGCAGGGGAGGTGTCTGTTGATGAAGGGCTGGCTAAACGGCTGAATTTGAAGCTGGGAGATAAACTGACATTTACCGGCGATACAGACACTTTCACGGCAACGGTATCAAGCTTACGTAAAGTAGACTGGGAAAGCCTGCGGCCTAACTTTTACTTCATTTTTCCACAAGGCGAATTAAATAACCAGCCACAAACCTGGCTTACCAGTTTCCGCTGGGATCGGGGGGACGCGCTGCTGACACAGCTTAACCGTGAATTCCCGACTGTGAGCCTGCTGGATATCCGCGCCATTTTAAGCCAGGTGGGAACAGTATTGCAGCAGGTAAGCCGGGCACTGGAAGTGATGGTGGTACTGGTAACTCTGTGTAGTGTATTGCTGCTCCTGGCTCAGGTGCAGGTTGGCATGCGCCAGCGCCACCAGGAATTGCTGGTCTACCGCACTTTAGGGGCGGGAAAAAACCTGTTACGCCAGTCGCTGTGGTGGGAGTTTATTGCCCTTGGCGTAGTGGCGGGCATTGTTGCCGCGGGGGGGGCCGAAAGTGCGTTGGCTTTATTACAAACCCGGGTATTTGATTTCCCCTGGTCACCTGACTGGCGTTTATGGCTCGCTCTGCCAGTATGTGGTGCGCTGGTTTTGGCACTATTCGGTGGCTGGTTGGGTGTGCGTTTAGTCAAAGGAAAAGCCCTGTATCGGCAAGTTCAGGGGTAAATAAAAAGAAAATAAATTGTGAAAGAAAAGCACTGCTTTATTCAGTGTTTTTCTTTTTTTGTGATGAGTATTAATAATTATCTATATACCTTCGCACTAAATGATAATACTTATTTTGTTTTTTCATTCTCTGTAATAAATATTCATAATATTGTTATTTTCAGTAGCACGGATTGATAATTTTAATAAATAAAATTTCATAAATAGCAGGTAATCTTCTCCTTGCTAAAGTGGTTTTAGCACCTATTGGTAAGGAATAGAGATGAACAAAAAAATAACAGTGCTGGCGCAGGCAGTCAGCACCGCAGTGGTGTTGGCTGCAATGGCAGTTCCTGCTCATGCAGAAATTACATTGTTAAAACAGGATCCTACTGCTGGAGATCCATTAAGCCGGTTAAATTTCACTGTGGGCGGGAGTATTCGTCCTCAGTTTAATAATATGACAGGTGATGGCGATAAAGGTTCTTACAAACGTAATGGTTTTGACGGTGGTACTCGTTTTCGTTTTGCCGCTGACTACTATTTGTTCGATGATGTTAGCTGGATAAGTTATTACGAACTGGGCGTTAATATCCCGGCGGTATTTAACTGGGATGACCATTATGCCAAAGGCGCAAATAATACTAACCGCCGTATGCTGTATACCGGTCTGAAAAGTGATACCTGGGGTACACTGACTTACGGTAAACAAAACAGTATTTATTATGATGTGGTTGGTGCAAAAACTGATATCTGGGATTACGACATGCTCGCCCAGGCACCAGGTAACGGTATCAGTGGCGACTACGATGGTTCTTACCGCTCACGCGGCATGCTGAAATACAAAAAAGCAGTTGGTAATGTTGACCTGTATGGCGCCTGGTTGTTTGACGATGACGAATATTTGCCAGGCAATGGCCTGCGCTATAAACGTAAAGGCGGCGGCTCACTGGGTGTGGATTATCACATCACCAAAGACCTGACATGGGGTACTGCGTGGAACATGACCCGTGCAGAAATGCGTGACCCTTCTAACGGTGACAGCAAAACCCAGAACCAGAATATTTTAGGTACAGCATTGAGCTGGAAACCGGATAACTGGACGTTCTCCTTCGGTGGTGGCTGGTATCAGAACTTCCTGGTCTCCAAGAAGAGCACTGTTAATGACTACTTTGCTGGCGACGCCTGGGGTATTGAATACTTTGCCGGGTACAAATTCCCGATTGGCCAGTATGGCCTGCAGTCCGTTCAGCCATACTTTATGGGCGACCGCCTGGAATACGTCAACGACAGAAATTATCAGCGCATTGATAATGGCCTGGGTGTTAGTTTCCAACTGGATTATGGTTTCCGGGTTGATTACGAACACGTATTTACCTCCAGCACCGATAAAACGCTGGGTGATATGAACGTGGTACGTCTGCGTTACGACTTCTGATAAAAAAAAGACAAGCGCGTTATGCGCTTGTCTTTACTCTGCAGGCTACTGCTACTTCCTGCTAACCGCCAACAGATAAACTGACGGCTGTGCACTGAACCCGCTTTAACGGTTACTGCAACTGCAATTGTGCCCAGGCAATGCCGCTGGCGTACTCTTCCGGTAATAACGGGACCAGCGCTTCCAGTGAGGCAGAAAGGTGCCCTTTATCGGTATCAGAGAGATTCAGATGCCCCACCTTGCGGCCCGGCCGCACTTCTTTTTCATACCAGTGCAGGTGAACCAGTGGCAATTTGAGCCATTCCCAACTGCGTGGTGTACCAATCAGGTTAATCATTACTGAAGGCGCGCTGACCACCGGGCGCGGCAACGGTAAATCCAGTATTGCACGCAGGTGCAGCTCAAACTGGCTGATGGAGGCACCATTTTGTGTCCAGTGGCCACTATTGTGGACACGGGGAGCCAGTTCGTTAATCAGCAACCCGGCAGGTGTGACAAAACACTCCATGGCCATCACGCCGATATAACCCAGTTCATCCATAATGGCAGACAACATGGACTCAGCCTGGTTCTGCTGCTCAGCACTGGCGGAAGGGAACGCCACACTGGCACGCAGGATCCCGTCCTGATGCAGGTTGTGGGTGAGAGGGTAGAATACCTTTGTGCCATCTTTAGCGCGAGCGCCAACCAGCGACACCTCGCCAGAGAACTTAATGCCTTTCTCAACAATACACTCGCCGTAGCACTCAGCAGGCAGGTTGTCTGTTTCACCCGGGCGCAGGCGCCACTGGCCACGCCCGTCATAGCCACCCACGCGGCGTTTAACGATTGCCAGCTCACCCGCCAGGGCAAAAACGGCAGGCCATTCCTGCTGAGAGGCGAGTAATTGCCAGGGCGCGGTAGGTAACTGCAATTTATCGAACAACTGTTTTTGTGTCAGGCGATCAGCAATGACCGGAAAAACATCGCGGTTAACAAATGCTGCATGGTTTGCCAGCTCGCGGGTTAACGGGGTTTCCGGCCAGCGTTCAATTTCAGCGGTGATAACACTGTGCTGCCAGGGAACGGCTTGCGGGTCTGCGTCCAGACCAACTGGCCAGACAGTGACCCCCAGAGGCTCCCCGGCCTGGCGCAGCATACGCCCAAGCTGGCCATTACCCAGTACGCAAACTTGCATTATTCAGCCTCCCGCGGGTCCGGGTTATTCAGCACTTCTTCAGTCTGTGTTTTGCGCCAGTTTTCCAGGCGGGCAAGCAGAGCGGTATCATGCTGGGCCAGAATTTGTGCTGCCAGTAACGCGGCATTTGCGGCACCAGCCTTGCCAATTGCCAGCGTACCTACCGGGATCCCTTTCGGCATTTGAACAATGGAGTACAGACTGTCCACACCGCTCAGTGCCGCGCTTTGTACAGGCACGCCCAACACCGGCACCAGAGTTTTGGCGGCAATCATGCCTGGCAAGTGCGCTGCACCGCCAGCACCGGCGATAATAACCTGAAAACCATTACCCTGTGCCTGTTCGGCAAAACTGAACAGCTTATCGGGAGTACGGTGGGCGGAGACAATTTCCACATGGTGAGGAACGTCCAGAGCAGTCAGGACTTCAGCGGCAAACTGCATGGTAGCCCAGTCACTTTTGGACCCCATCACAATGGCGATACGCGCCGGGTTTTGGGTGGAAGACATGCGTCTCAAAACTCCTGTGAATAAACAAAAACAACGACAGACTGTTGCGGAGAAGGGCTCAGAGAATAGCACGTAAAACGGGCAAGGAAAACGGTTGCGTGGTGATGAAATGGGCATTCAACCATAACGAAATGGGTTAAAACGGAAAGTTGATCAGTGCCATCTCTTCTGCGCTAACACGAATCATTGAGCCTTCTGTATGCCAGGCCCCTAAAACGGCACGTAATGCGGGTTGACCGTTAGCTTCAAGCTCATGAATAGCCGGGCGATGCGTATGCCCGTGCACCAGCCATTGTGCCTGATGGCGGGTGAACGCTTCCTGTACTGCCTGTGGGTTAACATCCATAATCGCCAGCGACTTGTGTTGGTTCGCCTGCTGGCTGTTGGCGCGCATTTTCCGGGCGATACGGCGGCGAATAAACAGCGGCAGGGCAAGAAACAGGCGCTGGATCCAGGGCTTGTGAACTTTGCGGCGAAAATCCTGGTATGCCTGGTCATCAGTACATAATGTATCGCCGTGCATGATAATGACCGGACGCCCGTACAGTGACAGGCACTGTTCCTGGGGCAGTAATACCATACCGCTGCGCCGGGCAAATGCTTTGCCCAACAAGAAATCACGGTTGCCATGAATAAAATAGACAGGCACACCCTGATTAACCAGGATGCGAATGGCATCGGCTATTTGCTGGTGAAGTGGCTCCGGGTCATCGTCGCCAATCCAGGCTTCGAATAAATCCCCGAGAATATACAGTGCGTCGGCTTGTGGGGCTGTCTGTGCCAGAAAACGCAGAAAACCGGCGGTTATCGCCGGTTCTTCTGTGCACAGATGCAAATCTGCGATAAAGAGTGTTGCCACGATTACTCGCTGACAGTCACGCTTTCAATTACTACGTCGTCTTTCGGAACATCCTGGTGCATACCACTGCGGCCAGTAGAAACGGCTTTGATTTTATCAACCACATCCATGCCTTCCACTACTTCAGCAAACACGCAGTAGCCCCAACCTTGCAGGCTTTCGCTGCTAAAGTTCAGGAAGTCGTTATCAACAACGTTGATAAAGAATTGTGCAGTTGCGGAGTGTGGAGCCTGAGTACGCGCCATTGCCAGAGTGCCACGGGTATTTTTCAGGCCGTTATTGGCTTCGTTCTGAATGGTGTCTTTGGTGTCTTTTTGCTTCATGCCCGGTTCAAAACCGCCGCCCTGAATCATAAAGCCATTGATAACACGGTGGAAAATAGTGTTGTTGTAGAACCCTTCGCGACAGTAGTCCAGGAAGTTTTTAACTGTTACCGGCGCTTTATCGTCGAAAGTTTTGATAACGATATCGCCATGATTGGTATGAAAAGTAACCATGCTGTGCATCCTATTCTGCCATGTAGTGCTTAAGCCTGCGCTGCAGGCCACAATAGCCCGTTGTTATAGCACACTCATCAGGTTCGATCACCTTGCAATGCGTGCTGCTTTACAAAGGTTTTTTGGGGTAATATAGATTATTGCTTTTTTACCACACACATACATGGAATCGCTGATGTTAAAGATTTTCAATACTCTGAGCCGTCAAAAAGAAGAATTTAAACCTATTCATGCCGGGAAAGTTGGCATGTACGTGTGTGGGATAACTGTTTACGACCTGTGTCATATTGGCCATGGGCGAACTTTTGTAGCGTTTGATGTGGTGGTGCGCTACCTGCGTTCCCTGGGCTATGAAGTTAACTTTGTGCGTAATATCACTGACATTGACGATAAAATCATCAAACGTGCGGCGGAAAATGGTGAAAGTTTTACCGCGCTGGTGGACCGGATGATAACCGAGATGCACGCTGATTTTGATGCACTGAATATTCAGCGCCCCAGCAGCGAGCCGCGGGCAACGCACCATATTCATGAAATCATCGGTATCGTCGAGAAACTGATTCAGCGCGGGCATGCTTATGTTGCTGATAACGGCGATGTCATGTTCTCTGTCGTAACCGATGCCTCTTACGGGCTATTATCCCGCCAGGACCTGGAACAGCTCCAGGCAGGTGCGCGGGTTGATGTTGCAGATGCCAAGCGTAACCCCATGGATTTTGTTCTGTGGAAAATGTCCAAACCAGGTGAGCCGAGCTGGTCGTCACCCTGGGGCGAAGGGCGCCCTGGCTGGCATATTGAATGTTCTGCCATGAACTGCAAGCATCTGGGCAGCCATTTCGATATTCATGGCGGGGGTTCGGACCTGATGTTCCCTCACCATGAAAACGAAATAGCCCAGTCTACCTGTGCTCACGACGGCGACTATGTGAATTACTGGATGCATTCCGGGATGGTCATGGTGGACCGTGAGAAAATGTCCAAATCCCTGGGCAATTTCTTCACCGTGCGTGATGTACTGAAATATTACGATGCAGAAACAGTGCGTTACTTCCTGATGTCCGGGCATTATCGCAGCCAGCTCAATTACAGCGAAGAGAACCTGAAACAGGCGCGTGCTTCTCTGGAGCGTTTATACACTGCTTTGCGCGGTACAGATAAAGCGGCTGTTGCGGCAGGTGGCGAAGCATTCAAAGCACGCTTCTGTGAAGCAATGGACGATGATTTCAACACACCTGAAGCCTACTCTGTGCTGTTTGATATGGCCCGGGAAGTGAACCGCCTGAAAGGCGAAGATATAGCTGCGGCCAATGGCCTGGCTGCAGCGTTGCGTGATATCGCGTCTGTCCTTGGGATTCTTGAGCAAGACCCGGAAACCTTCCTGCAAGGCGGCGCACAGGCAGATGACGGCGAAGTGGCTGAAATTGAAGCACTGATTCAGCAGCGCCTGGATGCCCGTAAAGCAAAAGACTGGGCTGCTGCAGATGCCGCGCGTGACCGCCTGAATGAAATGGGTATTGTGCTGGAAGATGGCCCGCAGGGAACCACCTGGCGCAGAAAATAACAGTTTGTTTTCAGCAATTAAAAAAGCGGCTTTATGCCGCTTTTTTGTCTTTGATATTTGCCAGCACGGTTATATGAACAACCGCTGGCTGCAACAATCAGGCTTCTACTGTAACGCTGTAACCGGCGAAAGTGACAGTCTGCCCGGCAACGATTTTGCAGCGCTTGCGGGTTTCTGTTGCGCCATCTACCTGAACCTGGCCGTCGGCGATAACAATTTTGGCCTGTGCGCCACTTTCAGCCCAGCCTTCCAGCTTTAACAAGTCACACAGTTCAACATGGGGGTGTTTACCCAGAAAAAACGTTGCCATTATTGCACTTCTCCATCGTGGTATTCTTCACAAGCCTGTAGCGTATTTTGAATCAGGGTCGCAACTGTCATTGGGCCCACACCACCAGGTACGGGCGTAATGTAAGCGGCCCGGGCGGCAGCATCTTCAAACACCACATCGCCCACTACTTTGCCGCTTTCCAGCCGGTTGATGCCCACATCAACCACAATTGCGCCTTCCTTAATCCATTCACCTGGGATAAAACCCGGCTTACCGACAGCAACAATCAGCAGGTCTGCATTTTCCACATGATGGCGTAAATTTTTCGTGAAGCGGTGAGTCACAGTAGTGGTACACCCGGCCAGCAATAACTCCATGCTCATTGGGCGGCCAACAATGTTTGAAGCGCCAATCACCACAGCATTCAGGCCATAGGTGTCAATATTGTAGCGTTCAAGCAGGGTAACAATACCGCGAGGGGTGCAGGGGCGCAGGCGAGGGGCACGCTGGCACAGGCGGCCAACGTTATAAGGGTGGAAGCCATCCACGTCTTTATCGGGCGCGATACGCTCAAGCACTTTGACATTATCAATGCCTGCAGGCAGCGGGAGCTGAACCAGAATCCCGTCGATACTCGGGTCAGCATTCAGCTTATCAATAAGGCTGAGCAATTCCGCTTCAGTGGTGGTTTCCGGCAGATCCCATGCACGGGAGATAAAACCGACTTCCTCACAGGCCTTGCGTTTGCTGCCTACATAAATTTGCGACGCCGGATTTTCCCCGACCAGCACAACAGCAAGCCCAGGCGCACGTTTACCAGCGGCCAGGCGAGCCTGTACTTTTTCCGCGACTTCGCGCCGTACCTGCTGCGCAATCGTTTTACCATCAATAATTGTTGCTGCCATCAGCGTGAGAATTCCATCTGTAATAAGAAAGGGAAGGGAATGTGTATATTTTGTCAGAAGCGAGGCGCGCTGTCAGTCACCAGAACATATTTCGTTTGGTTTGCAGGTGTAAATCAGGGAGTTTAGGGTGGTTTCGGCTGCGGGAACAGACAACTCTGAGTGCCATTTACTCACCCGGAAGTGGCGGCAAATTAGGAAGTTGAATTTTTTTCAATTACAGGCCGGGCTGGTTTATGCCATTTTATTTGTCCGACTATTTCCGAATTTTACAGAATGCGTCACAGCGAATGGCGCGTCAGGACCACACACACATTTCATCCAGGGGGAGAATATTTATGAAACTGCGCCTCACGTTCAGCGCACTGACCAGCGCCTTGTTATTAGCCGGTAGTATCCAGGCCGCACAGGCAAACAGCGACCCGCACACCATCGTATTTGGTGTTGCCCCCGGCCCATATGGCGACATGGTAAAAGAAGCCATTGCACCTTCACTGAAAGAAAAAGGCTACAAAGTCGTAGTACGCGAATTCAGTGATTATGTGCAACCCAATATGGCGCTGGCAAACGGCAGTATTGACGCCAACTTATTCCAGCACACCCTCTATTTTAATAAATTCAAAGAAGATAAAGGGCTGAAACTCACTAGGTTGATTTCGGTGCCTACCGCAGGTATGGGGCTGTACTCCCATAAAATCACCAGCCTTGATCAACTGAAAAAAGGCGACATCATCACGCTGTCTAACGACCCGACAAACCTGGCGCGCGGCCTGCGGTTTTTAGCATCATTAGGCCTGGTGACCATTAAACCGAATATTGACCCAACCAAAGCTTCTGAGCGCGATATCGCTGAAAACCCGAAAGGCCTGGTCTTTAAGCCTTTGGAAGCCGCACAACTCCCACGCACCCTTGACAGCGTAACCGGCGCACTGGTCAACGGGAACTTTGCCATTGCCGCAGGGTTGAAATTGTCATCTGCGCTGAAACAAGAACACCTGGATGACAACCTGAAAAATATCATTGCGGTACGCAGTGACGATGCGGATAAGCCCTTTGCCAAAGATATTGTTGCGGTTGTGAAGTCACCGGCTTATCGGGCTGTAATTGATGATCCTAAAAATAATTTCATCAGCTTCCAAAAACCAGACTGGATGGCGGCAGCCGCACAAACACAGCAGCAATAATTCAATATTCGATTAACCATGGCAGGCGATGACCTGCCTTTGGTGTTTCTGAGGTACCAAATGATTGAGCTTGAAAATGTCTGCGTAGATTTTGATGCGGGACAGGGGCGCCACACGCGAGCAGTTGAAGGCGTGAGCCTGAAAATCGCTGCCGGTGAAATCTTTGGCATTGTGGGTACCAGTGGTGCGGGGAAAAGCACTTTGCTGCGCACACTGAATGCTCTGCAACAGCCCAGTGAAGGGCGGGTCACTGTCAACGGCGTTACGCTCTCGACACTTCGTGGTGCGCCATTGCGTAAAGCACGCCAGCGGATTGGCATGATTTTTCAGCATTTTAATTTAATGCATACGCGCACTGTGGCGCAGAATGTCGCGTTCAGCCTGAAGGCCGCTGGCTGGGCCCGGGCCGATATCGCGCCCAGAGTGGCTGAAATTTTGCACCTGGTTGGCCTTGCCGATAAAGCTAACCGTTTTCCTGTACAACTGAGTGGCGGGCAAAAGCAGCGGGTGGGTATCGCCCGGGCAATTGCCAATCACCCGGATGTCTTGCTGTGTGATGAGCCAACATCGGCGCTGGATCTGGAAACTTCGGCCAATATTCTTGAATTATTGCGCCAGATTAACGCACAGCTTGGCATCACTATTGTGCTCATTACCCATGAAATGAACGTTATCAAGTCGATTTGCGACCGGGTGGCGGTTATGTCGGCGGGTAAGGTGGTGGAACTGGGCGATGTGTTCGATATTTTCGCCCGGCCACAGCATGAATTCACCCGCCAGTTGGTGGCGCACACGCTGAACCTGGCTCTGCCTGAACGCCTGCAACAACACTTGCAGGGTACTCTGCTCAAAATTCAGTTTATTGGCGACAGCGCTGAGCAGCCCGTCTTGTCGGAAGTGGCAGTACAGTTCGGTGTGGCAGTAAATATTCTGCACGGCAAAATTGATTATATTGGCGAGCGTGCTCTGGGTGTGCTGGTAGTACAAATTACGGCTGCAACCCCGCAGGCGGTAGAAAACGCAGTCGCTCAGATTCAGGCGCGGACTGCGCAAGTGGAGGTGATCCGTGGATGATTTACTGGCTGATTTAACATTAGCGTTTGGCGAAACCTTCCAAATGCTGGGCATTTCCACGGTGCTGGCGATTTTAGGCGGCCTGCCCCTGGGGTTTCTGATTTTTGTTACCGACAGGCATTTGTTCTGGCAAAACAGGGCGGTTTACCTGGTAACGTCTGTACTGGTTAATATTATTCGTTCCGTCCCCTTTGTGATTTTGCTGGTGCTGTTATTGCCGCTCACCCAGTTCTTGTTGGGAAATACCATTGGCCCCATTGCGGCCTCAGTACCGCTTTCTGTCGCTGCCATTGCGTTTTATGCGCGCCTGGTAGACAGCGCGTTGCGTGAGGTGGATAAAGGGATTATTGAAGCGGCTGAAGCTTTCGGCGCCAGCCCGCTACGCATTATTTGCACCGTCCTGCTACCAGAAGCCAGCGCCGGGTTATTGCGCGGCCTGACAATTACTCTGGTCAGCCTGATTGGCTATTCTGCAATGGCCGGGATTGTTGGCGGGGGCGGTGTGGGCGACCTTGCTATTCGCTATGGTTATTACCGCTATGAAACCCAGGTTATGGTGGTGACGGTAGTCGCGCTGATTGTGCTGGTCCAGGTGGTTCAGGTTCTGGGCGACTGGCTGGCGAAGCGTGCGGATAAACGCGATCGCCACTAACGGTGTGTCGGCCTGGCGTGGGTAGCGCCAGGCGTATCAACAGCCCGCAGTGATGTTTTTGCCTGGTGGTTAACGGCTGTGGCTCGCTGTTTGTGATGCGTTTGCAAGTAATATGCTCATTTAGCCAGCACCCGGAACAAAAGCCATTGACTCACAAGGCCCTGACCGTATAATTCCTCGCGTTTCCAGGTGTCTGCGCCGGAGATACTTGCAGTAATGCGCCCTTAGCTCAGTTGGATAGAGCAACGGCCTTCTAAGCCGTGGGTCACAGGTTCGAATCCTGTAGGGCGTACCAATCAAAATCAAACAGTTACGCAATTCTCAAACCCGCCTGATTTTCTCCTTGTGTCGTATTTGTGTCGTGACTGCCAAAAATCACATCGATTCGCCGTGCATATTCAGCCAAATGGATTGGTGCCAAAGGCCAGACTTAAGCAAAATTTCAAATAATTACAGCCACATCCTGTTCTTCTCTGCGTTGTTTTGCTGCTCCCTCTGAACTGTGGTTATTGATTCAAAAAACAGAACCCGTGTACCGGGACAATACTCATAAATTCTTCCGGCAAAACCCCCTTCAGCCTGGTCTTTCAGCCAGAAATACTAAGCAGCCTATTATTACAATATGAAACAAGTTTTTTAATTAATTGTTGTATTTTTGTTGCTATAACAAATTAGTAACAATTCTGCTTTTCGTGGTATCACAGGGGCTGGCAGTGCCAATCCGACAAGGGTTTTTCCCTGCCTCCTTGCCTGGCTTTGCGCTCGCCAGCACAGCGCGGTGCGCAAATACAGAAAGGAAATACCCATGTCTTTTACACCTCTTACCTGGACGCCAGTGCAGCGTCATGTTGCTTTTGCCTGTTTTGGCGCATGGACTCTTGATGCGTTCGATTTCTTTATCCTGGTCTTTGTACTGAGTGATTTAGCCAGCTATTTCCATTCCAGTGTGGCTGAAGTCTCGCTGGCAATCATGTTAACCCTTGCTGTACGGCCAATTGGTGCGTTGCTGTTTGGGCGCCTGGCGGAGCGTTATGGGCGCAAACCGGTGCTGATGCTCAATGTCGCTATGTTTTCATTGTTCGAATTACTTTCTGCCTGGTCTCCTACATTCGGTGCTTTTATGGCCTTCCGCCTGATTTACGGTATCGCGATGGGCGGGATTTGGGGCGTTGCATCGTCGCTGGCGATGGAAACGATTCCTGACCGTTCCCGTGGATTGATGTCCGGGATCTTTCAGGCAGGCTACCCTTGTGGCTACTTACTCTCTTCGATTATTTTTGGCCTTTTCTACAGCCTGGTTGGCTGGCGCGGTATGTTCCTGATTGGCACATTACCTGTGCTTATGCTGCCCTACATTTGGTTTAAAGTACCGGAATCCCCGGTGTGGCTGTCTGCCCGCGCACGTAAAGAAAGTACCGCGCTGATGCCAATATTACGCATGCACTGGAAACTTTGCTTGTATCTGGTGGTGGTGATGGCGTGCTTTAACTTCTTCAGCCATGGCACACAGGATCTTTACCCCACCTTCCTGAAAGTTCAGCATGGCTTCTCTCCCCATACCGTCAGCATTATTGCCATTTGCTATAACATTGCGGCAATGATGGGCGGGATCTTATTTGGCGCGCTTTCCGAACATATTGGCCGTAAAAAAGCCATTATTATTGCGGCGTTTCTGGCGTTGCCAGTATTACCGCTGTGGGCGTTTTCCAGTGGTTCTTTCACCATTGGTTTAGGGGCTTTCCTGATGCAGTTTATGGTGCAGGGTGCCTGGGGTGTGGTGCCAACCTGGCTGAATGAACTGGTACCCGCCAATGCCCGTGCAGTATTGCCCGGCTTTGTCTACCAACTGGGTAATCTGCTGGCGTCAGTTAACGCAACTCTCCAGGCGCGTATTGCTGAAACGCACCAGGGTAATTACGGCCTTGCGATGGCCTGTGTCGCCGGGGCAGTTGCTGTGTTGATTTGTGTGTTGGTGGCATTTGGGCGTGAAACCCAGGGCATGGTCATTACCGGTCGGGAAGAACCCGATGGCAGGCCAGCAACAGCTAACCGGCGTACGCCAGTTACGGATAACCAACACCCTGTGTCTTCATCGCATCATTGATTAAACCTGGCGCGATGCTATCTGTAAATCGTGTAAAGGGCAGGGAACTGCCCTTGTGATTCTGACTGGGTTAGGTGAGAGCACAAGGCCCGCAGAACTCGTATCAGGACATATCAGCCCAGAGCCGTAATTTTCCACAATTCAGACAGCGGAAGAGGTAGCCCTGGCAATCGCCGTTGTTTAGCAAATATTTTTCTAAATCCTGGACTGCCATAGAAAAATTTGCACAGTCACCAGGTAAATCGGCAAATTCATCCAGACGGTTTTTAATTTCCGGCCAACCAACAAAACCGATAAAACTGCAAAAATCCCCACAGTGAGCAAGCCAGTATTCTTGTTGCCAGCCAGGGTAGCCGGGCGTGCGCTCCGTGAGGGTTAACAATTGATCATCGCTATAAGGGTTATGAAACCTGGCAAACTCTCCATTGCTGTCATACTCAGCTTCAACGCCTTCAATACTGGACTCATCCTGAAAACTTCCGCCAAACTTCAGTGCGGCAGAGCCATCTGCTATACACCAGGGGCAGAGGAACTCGACATCTTCACGGCTATAGAATGGTGTGGTGTAGTAAACATTGGTCGGTTGCAGGCAGGAAGAGCAGGTAACTGATTTATCTTGTTTGAATACCCCGGTTTTAAGCGGATTTGGATGATATTTAAACAAAGGTAAAAGGCGGTTTACAGACATCGGGCATCCCTGGTTAAGTGGTAAGTGAGTGGTACATATTATCAACCTGCACTCGTTTTCTCATCTTTGGCTAACTGCCCGGCAAACAGCGTGTCAAAAGTGCTGCGCAGTAACACCAAATCTGGCTGAATATGCCCGGCTCGTGTGACATGGTTCATCACTTCTTCTGCATGCTTGCGAGCCACACTGGCATAGCGTTCTGGCCAGGCTTTAGCCAGCATTGCCAGTGATTTTAACAACCTCAATTGCACTTCACGCATGGCGGCGCTATCGCGCGCCACGGGTGAAAAAATATCGTCGAACAGGTTGCCCGGGCTTAGAGGCGCAAGATGAATTTGTGGGTAAAGAACCTGTGTGCTTTGTTTGGCTCGCTCAGTTTGTTCAGCCCACACCGACAACACCCGCACAGCACGGCCAATAACATCAATAGCGGTGCCCGGGTCGTTCACGGCCGGTGACAGTGCCCGGCAGGCAATTTCTGCCATTACGCACAAACAAAAGCGCGGGTCCTGGTGAAAAGAACGCGCATCGGAAATACTCAGCGCGGATAACAGGCGCTGGCACAATTCATCACTACATTTTTCAGTGGTGTACATGACTGCCTGGGAGGAGTGCACAAAGCTCCCGGGTTGGGCAACCAGGTAGACATGGGCTGGGCTATCTGTGAGCACTGCCGCCAGCTTACCAATATCAATATGTTCAACGTACCCCACTTGCGGTGAATAAATTGCCTGGGTACCCTCGGGTTGCGCACCACTTTCTGTCCACGGGAAACAACCTAAACAAGGGGATTGCGCCCGGGCCTGAAACGCCCGCAAAGCTGCATCTTCCACCCGGGCTGTAGTTTCCCCCACACGCCCCAGCGAAGTCAGGTGCTGAATCCAGCGCAAAAGCGTCAGAACAATCAGTGCAATCACTACCAGCGTTACGACAAACAGAATTACCCGCCCGCGTTCACCATACGCTCCCATGTTCAGCGCGATAATTCCCACCAGGCTGAACAGAAACGAGCCAATAAAAGTGGCGAGGACATTTTGGGTTGTAGTGTCTTCTACTACCAGGCGGGTTGCACGTGGCGTGACATTGGTTGTGGCTGAGCCATAGGCAGTGACAACAATGCTCAGTGAAAAAGTCGTTACGGCCAGCATGCTGGACGCCAGAATATTCAGAATATTATCGACCGCTTTGGCACCGACTACCCCGGAAAATGCCGGGGGAATAAATGACTTTACAGCAATAGAAATCAGCGCCGTGAGAATGGCGGCGATGGCGAACAGAGTAGCCCTGAACCACAGTTTATGGAACATTTGTGTCAGTACAAACTGCCAGCGTGAAATCATCATCGTCCTCATACAATGTAACCCGGCAGGGTGAGGTAACGCGAAGGTCAATCATATTAATATTACAGCAAATTTCCCCGGTTCTGCCCGTATTTCTGGCATGGAAGGTATTGTTAAAACTGGTAACAAAGGGGGTGACAGGGCATAACCGGTAAATACATACTGGCAAAGAGACTATCTTTATATATTTGCTTATTGTCCAACGACGTAGTGACAGGGAGCCTGATGAGAAAAGTTCTTAATGCGTTTTTACCCTTGTATGTTACGACCTTACTCATGCTGTTGGGTTCCGGGTTATTGACCACTTATGTTTCGTTACGCCTCGCCCATGAGCAGGTCAGTGGCACACTGATTGGCGCCATTATTGCTGCAAACTATGTAGGTTTGGTGGTAGGGGGAAAAGTCGGGCACAACCTGATTGCCAGAGTGGGGCATATCCGTGCTTACGTGGCCTGCGCGGGGATAATCACAGCCTCGGTGATAGGCCATGGGTTAACTAATTTCATTCCTTTGTGGATCTTCCTGCGCCTGATAATTGGCCTGTGCATGATGTGCCAGTATATGGTGCTGGAAAGTTGGCTTAACGATCAGGCTGAATCTTCTCAGCGTGGTGTTATTTTTGGTTTGTATATGGTGGCAACTTACCTGGGGCTGAGTGGCGGCCAGGTGATTCTTGCAACACAAACTGGCTTTGGTATCAGTACATTACTGATAGTGGCATTGTGTTTTGCACTTTGTCTGGTGCCCATTGCTCTGACAACCCGAACCAATGCGAAAGCGATGTCACCGGCTCCCATGGAGTTGGGGTATTTTGTCCGCACTATTCCCAAATTACTGGCGACAACGCTGGTCAGTGGCATGGCGATTGGTGCGTTTTACGGCCTGGCCCCGGTATTTGCCAGTGAGAAAGGTTTCACCACAGAGCAAACGGGGATGTTTATGAGCCTGACGATTTTTGCCGGTCTGGTTTCCCAGTTCCCTTTAAGCTGGCTCTCAGACCGTTTTGACCGCCAGCGCCTGCTGTTTATTATTGCGTTGCTGTATGCCATTTTTGCGTTAGTTCCGGGTGTGCTGTTATCCCTGCCTTATCAGTTCTTGTTGGGAGTGGCCTTTGCCGTCAGCATGATGCAGTTTTCCCTGTATCCACTCCAGGTTGCTCTGGCGAATGACCAGGTGATGCCGGAGCGGCGGGTTTCGCTCACAGCCTGCCTGTTAATGGCCTTTGGGATTGGTGCCAGTATTGGGCCGCTAATGGTTGGTGCGGTGATGCAACCGCTTGGCAGCAATATGCTGTATATCTTTTTTGCTGTTTGTGCAGTGGTTATCGCGCTGCTCAACCGCCCGGTAAAACTACACCCTGTTCCGACTACCGAAGTGCCTTTACCCCATGTGGTGATGCCAGACAGCCTGGCTACTTCGCCAATTGGCGCTGCGCTTAACCCGGTTCTGGAAGAAGAAGATATCCAGGCTGCGATGGTCAATACAGACGAAGAAGCTGAACTCTCTGAAGAGCAGGAAGAGCAGGAAGAGCAGGAAGCGCTGCAAGAGCAAACGGGCGCTTCACCGGCCACCGGAGAAGAAGCAGAGCCGGGTGAACCGGGGAATCAGGATGAAACCGCACAGGGCGATGGCGCAGCAAAAAACAATGATGCGGCAAAAACCAGTGGTGGCGTACCAGACAATACCGAGAAACCCGGTACCGGTACCGCGAAACCTGAATAACAAAAAACCACCGGTTCATCTGACTGAATCATGGATAAACACACTGAAAACATACAGGAAACCGCTAAACCGGTTTCCTGCTATGTTGCCCCTCTTGTTAAATCACTCCCGGCGCGCAATAAACTGTGGAAAGGTATCGCACATGTGCGTTGTAAGGCTAACGTAGCCTGGCGTTGCCCGTCAGGTGGAACAGATGGCAATGAGGGAGATGACAATGGGTGCTGCATTTGAGGCCATGGTGGAAGGCCGGGAATACTGGATTAACGATGCTGAGCTGGTGGAAATTCGTTATTGCACCCGTGACCGGGTGGACCAGTTTAACCAGTGTGGAGCCAGAGAGGTTTCCCAAAAGAACACGTTGATTCGGGAAATTTTCGCCAAAGTTGGCGATGATGTTCATATTGAGAAACCGTTACGTGTGGATTATGGCTGTACCACAACACTCGGTAATCACGTGTTTATCAATTTTAATTTCACGTTGCTGGACCCGGGGTTCGTAACTATTGGTGACCACGTATTCATTGGCCCGAATGTGTCGCTGTATACCGCATTGCACCCTATGGATGCAGGAAAACGAGACGAGCATATCGGTACAACTTTGCCTGTTACCATTGGCAACCATGTGTGGATAGCCGGGAATGTCACTATATTACCGGGTGTCACCATTGGTGATGGCGCCGTAATCGGGGCCGGGAGTGTGGTAACTAAAGATATTCCGCCTGGCATGCTGGCAGTAGGCAATCCGGCACGGGTAATTCGTAAGGCCGATTAAATTTCAGGTATTGATAGTTTAATTTCTGGTTATCTGGCTGCTGGTAGTTCAATTATTGGTAGCTGAATGCACCAGAGCAACGAACAACTCTGTATTGCTCTGGTGCTGTGTTACCAATCAGCCACGCCCAACATAAGGCATCTGGTTGGCCATAATGGTCATTTCCAGTACATTGGTGCTGATGGGCAGCTCCGCCATCATTTTTATGGCTTCTGCTACATCATCGACATTCATCATCTCTTCCGCTTTGATGCTGCCATCAGCCTGGTAAACACCTTTACGCATCCGGTTAGATAATGTGGTTTCCGCGTTACCAATATTGATTTGCCCACAGGCAATATTGAACTGGCGGCAGTCCAGAGATATGGATTTTGTCAGGCCCGTTACGGCGTGTTTTGATGCAGTGTACGGCGCAGTATATAAACGTGGTGTCAGCGCCGAAATTGAGGCGTTGTTGATGATCCTTCCTCCCTGCGGCACTTGTGCTTTCATTACCTTAATCGCTTCTTTGGCACAGAGAAACGTTGAGTGGACATTGGCATTAAACACCCGCAACCACTCTTCAAAAGGGATCTCTTCAATGGTTTTTGCCGGGCTGTTGTTTCCGGCATTATTAAACAGAAGATCCAGCCGCCCAAAGCGGTCTTTTATCTGTTGAAACAGGTTAATTACCTGCTCTTCATTGCTGACATCCGCCACCACAGGAATGAAGCGTTCCGGGGAAAACTCTGCAGCGCATTGCTGCAAATTTTCCTGATTACGTGCCGCAACAACGACGGTATAGCCAATTTCATAAAGCCCTTTTGCGGCTGCGAACCCAATACCTTTACTTCCGCCAGTTACCAAGGCAATTTTCGTCATTTTCAACCCTCTCAGTTTTATAACAGGCTTATGTCAATCTTCACGACCGCTTTGCGAACGGTTTGCGGTATATCGCGCATATACAATGCCCGGTGAACATCTTCAGGAAACACAATCACAAATTGCCCCGGGTGTAGCGCCAGGAAACTGTCATTGATTTTGGCGTCGTTATAGAAAATAACGTCGCGTTCGCCAGGATGCTGTTCAAGAATCTCGTTTTGCCCGTCATCAAAGGCGATGCCAATGCGTTCTACGCCTTCAATCAATACATGAATATCAAGATAGCGGCGATGCACCTCTGGGCGGCACTCAGAGAGGGGTTTAGTTTCCTTTTCAACCACAGACAAAAATATTTTATCCTCAATAAAAATCTTCTCATTCAATGGTAACGCAGAGAGGTTTTGGGCCTGCAACCAGGTGATAGCCCTGTTGATTGCCGGGCAGAATGCGGACATCTGTGTACTGCTGATATGGTACAGTGAGCCGTAAATCATAATAATCCTCTTTATGTACTCGCTTCGCGAAGCAGCCCGCAGCACACAGGTGCGGGCGCAGAACTGGCAAAACTTCCTGCCAGTTATTTCACGGGGGTCAGTGTGGGTTTACCAGAGAAAAAGGCAGCCAGGTTGTCATAGACAAGGTCTGCCATTGCGTTAAAGGTTTCGGTCGTGCCGCTGGCGATATGAGGTGTCAGCACCACATTAGGCATTGCCATCAATGCTTCTGGCACATGCGGTTCATGGGCATAGACATCCATCCCTGCACCGGCGATAGTCTGGTTTTGTAGTGCTTCAATCAGGTCGTCTTCGTTAACTACAGAGCCGCGCGAAATACTGATCAGGAAGCCTTTGCTACCCAGTGCATTGAAAACATCGCGGTTGATAACACCGCGGGTTTTTTCGCCGCCAGGCAGGGTCAGAACCAGGAAATCAGCCGCCTGTGCTAAGGAAACCAGCGATTCATGAGAGGTGGCAGTGCCGGTAACTTTGTGAGCGGCACTGGGGTCGTAGAAGTGAATATCCATATTAAACGCAGCTGCCCGGCGGGCTACCGCACTGCCAATATTGCCAAACCCAACAATACCGCAGCATTTACCACTGACTTTAGTCGCCATTCTGAAACGGCCCTCAACAGGCCAGCGGCCTTCCCGAACATAACGGTCAGCACTGGTAATGCCGCGAGCGACATCCAGTAATAACCCCATACCAATATCTGCCACACAGTCATTGAGCACTTGCGGGGTATTGGTGACAATCACATTGCGGGCTTTGGCTGCCGCTATATCAATGGAGTCATAACCCACGCCATTACTGGCGATAATTTTCAGGTTAGGGAAACGCTCAATCAGCGCTTTCGATGCACCCATTACAGGGTTACCACTGGTTACTATCGCCTGAATGTCGTTACCCTTTTCCTTAAAAAACGCTTCCTGGCTGGGTTGTTCCCATAAACGGTACGCAGTGAAGGCCGTTTCAACTTTAGACATCAGCCGGTCACTTAATTTGCCGGCAATTACTACATTTATTTCTTTCATAAGCAGAGATTTCACTCCTGGAAAACTTGAATTATCGCGTTTTATATAAAGTTATTTGGCGGGGTTTACCAAAGACCTAATATTTTCCACCATACTGAACCCAGGCCAATCCAGATAAACAGTAATAACCCCATGGAAATAAACCCGTGTTTCCACCATGTTGATTGCTTGATATAACCTGAGCCGTAATAAATAACGGCAGGCCCGTTACCATAATGCGTTAACACTGCCATCAGGTTATCAAGGAAAATCAGGCTTAATGCTGCAAGCATTGGTGGTGTGCCAGCGCCCACAGCAATACTTAATAAAGCAACAAACATCGCGACAATATGTGTTGTCATGCCGGTGAAACAATAATGGGTATAGCAATAGAATATGGCCAGTAACACCAGCGTAAGTGGCCACGGTACATTGGTGAATAAAACAGACATATTATCTGCGAACCACTTAAACAAACCCAGTGAACTCATTCCGTCTGCCAGGGAGAGCATGGCGCCTAACCAGACAAAGGTATCAAAGGCTGCTTTTTCTTTTAAACAGTCAGCCCAGTCGATAACTTTGGTGAGCAGCATAATAGCGACAGACAGTATTGCTATTGCCGTTGGGTTTACGCCGGTTAATGAGGAGGTGCTCCAGGCAAGCAGAGATAACAGGAAAATAACCACTGTAATGGTCTCGTGTTTACTGACAGGGCCGAGTTCATTCAGCTTTTTCTCTGCCATTTTTCGTGCTTCTGGTGTTGATTTCAGTTCGGGCGGGCAGAAAAAATAAAGGTACAGGGGAAAGAAAATAAAAGAGATTAACGCAGGGATAAATGCTGCCAGTGACCATAACCCCCAGCCTATATGGACGCCAATAGTTGATAAGACCAGTGACCCCAGGAGCGGGTTTGATGCGCTGGATGTCATGAACATTGATGATGAAATTGAATTAGAATAAAAAGTCGACATCATCAGGTAGGAACCAATTTTTTGCGGGTTTTTATCCGGATAGCACTCAAACCCTTCAGTTACTGATTTCACTATTGGGTAGATTATCCCTCCCGCACGCGCTGTGTTTGATGGTGTTGCCGGGGCAATAATAATGTCGGCTAACCCTAAAATATAGGCCAGCCGCAATGAGCTACTGCCCATGTATTTTATTAATAAGTACGCAATACGGTTACCCAGGCCTGTCTTAACAAAGCTTGCTGAGTACAGAAAGGCAACTAAAATTAGCCAGGCAACAGTAGACTGATAACCATGTAACACAGCACCAATTGGCATTATTTTAAGTACGGAAACCACACCCAGTGCCAGCAAAGAAATAACGCTGAAAGGGTAGGGTTGTAGAATAAAGCCAATTACGGTGGCAATGAATACTGCAAATATATGCCATGCGTCAATAGATATACCCTCAGGTACCGGCAATAGCCAAATAATAACGCCTATTCCTATGGCGAGGAAAAGTTTCGTCAGATTAGACATAAGTTTACCTAAAAAGAGAACAGGAGATTTAAAACTAGACCTGGTTAATTTAAATCTCACTGGAAGAAATAATGAATGTAATTGGTGATATTTGTATCTTTGCACAAAAAACACTGTTCAACGTAATTAACATTGATCTTTATCGCAAAAATCATTGTGCCTTCGTTATGCAAGTTATTTTTATAGTGAATTATTGAGTTTTGTTAATAGTGGTGATGGAGATTTAAAAATATATTTTAATCATTGTGAAAGTTTCAGTGTTGCGACAGGTTATTGGTTTGTTACTACAACGCTATTTTTAGCGTATTAATCTATAAAAATGGCCAAATGATGCGGTGTTCCAGGTGTAAGTGGATTATTTGTTACTTCAGCAAGACCACGCAGAACATTAGCAATCATTAACTGAACTGTTCATTTATATGTGCAGCTTGCGGCAACGGTCACATTAACGGTTCTCCATATTTTGGGGTTTCAGTCTGGTGTGCTGGTTTAATCACATTCAGATATTACCGCTGGTGGCAGGGGGCTCCCTCTGGTGCCGTCTGAGTAACAGCGCCTGGTAACCCAGTGAACGGCGACCGTGTTTTGGGGTTTTGGCTGCATATTTCACTTAACCAGACTTATTCAACCGGGCAACACATTTCCTCCATATTTCATTCGAAATTGTTGATTATGTGAATTTATGTAATGAAATGTATTCACAAAATGGAGAAAATGTGTAAGCATGATAATCAAAATGATAATTATTATCCTTATCATTTGATGTTCGGGCTATGTAGTATGGAATGAGAGCCTGCCAGCATGCTGTCAGGGAGCCCGGTGATACCTGCATAACAATAAAAAACCTTTATTTCACATGGATAAAAATCGCAACCAGCCGTTTGGCAGCTTTAATTCACTTACGTTGTTCACCGGGTTATGCCTTGGTGCGTCAACATCTGTCGCTCATGCCGCTGATAACACGGCACAGAAAAAAGAAGAGACTCTGGTCATTCAGGCTCAGGCACCTTCACTTTATTTACCCGGTGTATCTGCAGACCCTAAATTTACCCAACCACTGGTAGATACAACCCGCACAGTAACCGTAATTCCGGAGCAAATGATTAAGGACCAGGGTGTCACAAACCTGACTGATGCGCTGAAAAATGTGCCGGGTGTGGGAGCATTTTACGCGGGGGAAAACGGCAGCTCTTCTACAGGTGATGCGGTGTATATGCGCGGAGTGGATACCTCTGACAGCATTTATGTTGATGGTATTCGCGATATTGGCAGTGTTACCCGTGATACCTTCAATACCCAACAGGTAGAGGTGATTAAAGGCCCGGCAGGTACTGATTATGGCCGCAGCGCACCTTCGGGCTCCATCAATATGATCAGCAAACAACCCCGTCTGGATTCAGGGTTAGATGCGTCCGTCAGCATTGGCAGCGCCTGGATGCGCCGTGGCACGCTGGATTACAACCAGGCATTTGGGGAAAACAGCGCCTTTCGCCTGAACCTGATGGGTGAGAAAACCCACGATGCTGGCCGGCATAATGTCGAAAATGAGCGTTACGGCGTTGCACCATCACTGGCATTTGGCCTGGATACACCAACACGCCTGTATATTAATTACCTGCACGTTCACCAGAACAATACACCGGATGGCGGTATCCCAACTATTGGTCTGCCTGGTTACTCAGCGCCTTCTTCGGCTACCAGCGCCCTGAATAGTTCCGGGAAAGTGAACACTAAAAATTACTACGGTACTGATTCTGACTTTGATAAGTCCACAACCGACAGCTTCACGCTGCGTTTCGAGCATGATTTAACTGACAACACCACGCTGCGTAATACCACCCGCTGGTCGCGCGTGAAGCAGAAATATCTGCTGACTGCAGTGATGGGTGGCGCGAGTAATATTACCCAGCCAGACAGCAACAATGTGGATACCTGGGAATGGTCGCGTCTGGCTAATACCAAAGATGTCAGCAACAGTATTCTTACCAACCAGACCAACCTGACCTCGAAATTCCACACCGGTTTTGTGGGGCATGATGTCAGTGCCGGGGTTGAGTTTACCCGAGAGAAACAGACCAACTACGGCGTGGATGCTATCACCCCGCCAGCGGTCAATATTTACCACCCCATCAGCAGTATTTCTGTGGGTGGCCTGTCACGTAATGGTGCAAATGCCAATGGGCAGACAGACACGTTTGGGATTTACGCGTTTGACACACTGGAACTGACCGACAGCTTCCAGGTTAATGGTGGGATCCGCCTTGATAACTACCACACTGATTACGACAGTGCCACAGCATGTGGGGGCACGGGGCGCCGGGCCGTTGCCTGCCCGGCAGGTGCGGCAACAGGAACGCCTGTCACCACGGTTGATACCGCGAAATCTGGCAACCTGGTTAACTGGAAAGCAGGGGCGCTGTATCGCCTGACTTCGCAGGGCAACCTGTATGCTAACTATGCTATTTCTCAGCAACCACCGGGTGGCAGCACCTTCGCCCTGGCTGCTGGTGGCAGTGGTAACAGCGCGAACCGTACAGATTTTAAACCCCAGAAAGCCAAATCCAGTGAAATTGGTACCAAGTGGGAAATTCTTGATAAGCGCCTGTTGCTGAACGCAGCCCTGTTCCGTACCGATATCGAGAATGAAGTTGCCAGCAATGATGACGGCACTTATTCCCAGTACGGTAAGAAACGGGTAGAAGGCTATGAACTTTCTGCGATTGGCAATATTACGCCTGACTGGCAGGTCAGCATGGGCTATACCCAGCAGCATGCCTCTGTGAAAGAAGGGGATACCGTGGCACAGGATGGTTCATCTGCCCTGGCCTATACACCTAAACATGCGTTCACCCTGTGGAGCCAGTACCAGGCAACGGACGCGGTTTCTGTTGGAGCAGGTGCGCGCTATGTGGGCAGCCTGCGCCGGGGGAGTGATGGCGCGGTGGGTACACCGGACCACACTGAAGGTTATTGGGTGGCAGATGCCAAACTGGGTTACCGGGTAAACCGCAACCTCGACTTGCAACTGAACGTGTATAACCTGTTCGATAAAGATTATGTCGCTTCTATTAATAAGAGCGGCTATCGCTATCACCCGGGTGAACCCCGTACATTCCTGCTGACTGCCAACGTGCATTTTTAACTGACTTGTGTGGGGCTCCGGCCCCACATACAGAAGAGAACACCATCATGATGTACCACATTCCTGATGTCCTGACGTCAGACGAACTGACCACCTTCAGTGCACAGCTTGCCCAGGCTGAATGGGTGGATGGACGAGTAACGGTAGGCAACCAGGGGGCACAGGTTAAGCATAACCAGCAAATTAATACCCAAACTGCGTTGTATGATGCGTTGCAAAATGCTGTCAGGCAGGCCCTTAACCGCAACCCGCAATTCTTCTCCGCTGCATTACCCCGCGCTATGTCTTCGCCATTATTCAACCGCTATCAACAGGGGGAAACCTATGGTTTTCATGTGGATGGAGCTGTCAGGCAAAATGGTAATGCTGGCTGGATGCGGACAGATTTATCTGCCACCTTGTTTTTATGCGCACCAGAGAGTTATGAAGGCGGAGAACTGGTCATTAAAGATACCTATGGTGAGCACCGGGTAAAACTCCCCGCAGGCCATCTGGTGCTGTACCCTTCAAGCAGCCTGCACTGCGTGACTCCGGTGACATCGGGTGCCAGGGTGGCGTCATTTCTCTGGATCCAGTCAATGGTGCGCGATGAAAAGCAACGCGCCATGTTATATGAGCTGGATAATACTATTCAGTGCCTGAAGGCCCGCCATGGCGACAGCGAGGAGCTTCTGTCATTACTCAACATGTACCACAACTTATTACGCACCTGGACCGAGGTTTAAGCACGAATGTCGGCAAGCCCCTACTAAACCAGGGGGCCAGCCTTGTGCTGTTTTTTATCCAGGTACATGTTTTTATCGGCTTCGATGATTAATTTATCGATATCAATTTGTTTTATCTGTTTTTCCACAGCGACGCCAATGCTGGCGCGTAAAGTTATTGGGGTATCATTGATGACAATCGGGGCATCCAGAGCCTGGCGGATTTTGTCAACCAGGCTGTCTGTTTCCTGCTGAGCATCTTTAAAACCTTCAGTAATCAGCAAAAATTCATCACCAGCCAGGCGCGCAAAGAAATCCTCGCGGCGCAATAATCCATTCACAATCCGTGCAAAGGCTATCAATGTTTTGTCGCCCACATCATGGCCGTAGTTATCATTAATTTGTTTAAAATCATTGAGATCAAAAAACAGAATGCTGATGCCAGAAAACTTTTTGAATGACGGATTTCGGTAGTTCTCCAGGTAGTGATCAACTGCACGCCGGTTGGGCAGCCCGGTCAGGCGGTCGTGGTTAGCATCGTATTTGTAGATATCTTGTAGTTTTTTAAATTCCGTAATATCGGTGGTGAGCAAATAAAAACCATCATTGAGCTTTCTGGCAGGAACCACCGTGTTATTAAAAACAACCGTTTTGCCATTAATATTCATTTCTTTCTCAAATGAATAGGTCATTTTTTCGTAAATTTTCTTAATCTTAAAGTCTTGTGGGGCAAAGAACTTGCGGTCATATAAATTAAATACTGATGTGTTCAGCAATTGCTCAATTTTGCAGGGGAAGTACTTTTCATACATCTTGTTGAGAAAAGTAAAATTGATATGTTTATCTACGTGAGCAATCAATACCGGAATGTTGTCAGTGATTTCATTCAGCCGCAGTTTGCTTTCAATCAGCTTTTTCAGTGTGTCTATTTTTTCACTAATATCATGCACAAAGACGGAGTAAAAGACTTGCTCATCCAGCCGGTAGGAGCTGATAGCCAACTCAACCGGGAAGGTGCGCCCATTATGATTTCGCCCATACAGCCGCTTGCGGGTGCTCAGCGCTTCTCCGGCATCGGTATAAAAAACATCATGAAATGCACAACCTGCCGGGCTGGTATGCTTTTGCAGGAAAATCTTTTCACACAATGTCTTATTAATAACCGAGTCATCCAAAGAAAATAACGTTTTAGCCGCAGTATTAATGCGGGTTACACGTTCAGATTCGTTGAACTCAATAAATGCATCTTTACTGTTGTTAATGAAAATACTGAAATAATCTTCCTGCTGTTGCAGGTTGGCTTCAAGAAACTGGTTGCGTGCATACAGCTTTTCTTCTTTTTTCTTGAAGGACGAAATATCCCGGGCATAAACATAAAAATTAACCAGTTGCCCCTGTTTGGTCAGCACGCCAATATCTACCTGAGCAACTAAAGATTCACCATCATTGCGTACAAAATGGTGCTCATAAGTGACACTTTTCTTTTCGCCCGTAAGCAGGCGGTTAAATGATGATGCATGGAGCGACAGGTCATGCACATCAGTGAACTCACGAAAGGAGTGGCCTATTAATTGGTGTGTTTCACGTTCAAGAACAGCACTGAAAGCGGGGTTAACCTGCACGAAAACACCACGTAAATCCAGAAGCGCCATTGGCATGGCTGATTGTGCAAACAACTCACCGTGAATATCAGTACTCATCTTCCACCCACCAGGCTCAAGGTTTCCCTAAGTGAAATAACTTATCGGCACCGTAAAGCAAATCTGTAGCGCTGTGGCTAAAAAGTGATTTCAGTTGCTTCCAGGTGCAGATATGCAATTATTTTAAGAATATTCTTAAAAAGGCCGGAATGATGATCACTTTTGCAAGGGTATCTGCTGTTGCCACATTGCTGGCACTGGGCTTTGTTTGCCTGCCAGCTACAGCGAAAAGTAGCGTTTCTGATGACCAGGTAAAGCAGGCAATTATTGATGAATCTATTGCTGATTACCCGGGTGTCTGTGCGTGCCCGTACAACAGCGCACGCAACGGAAGCTCGTGCGGCAGGCGTAGCGCATGGAGTAAACCTGGTGGTTATTCCCCTATTTGCTACAAGAAAGAAGTGACACAGGACATGATTAAAGACTGGCGGGAACGCCACCACCAGGGTTAACCAGGCGGCACATATAACCTAACCGGCACCAGGTGCATGCAGCAAGGTGCCGGTTTCCTGTTATTGCGGAATGATATTGTGTTGCTTCAGGGTATCAAACAGCTGAACAAAGGAATCGAGAGTACAGCGGTAACCTGTGAAACCAGCTTTGCGGCTTTTGCTCATATCGGTGAATACCTCCATCGGGCGGCCAAGGTCGGCATCTGTGTGCCACCAGGATGCCAGGCGGGAAATATCATGTTCAGCTAAGTGATGGCGTTGGGCCAGCTCCTGCCATGCCACAGCCGCTTCCTGCATGCGCCCTTCAAGGGGCATCATCTGTGCCGGGTACGGAGCAGCTTCAATATCAAAATAACTGGCAATACGCGGCCACATCCAACTCCAGCGGAAAACATCACCATTAACGGCATTGAAATCCTCATTAGCTGCGGCCGGGCTTTGTGCCGCCCATTCCAGTTGTTCTGCCAGCAAGCTGGCATCTGTCATATCGGATATACCATTCCACTGTGCTTTTGAACCCGGAAAAATAAACGGCCAGCCTTTCTCTTTACACAACGTGGCGTAGACCGCCAGTGTCTGGCCCATATTCATCGCATTGCCGAGTGCAAAACCAATAATGGTATGCGGGCGGTGAACACTCCAGCGGTAGCCAAAGGTTTTCGCACCGTCAAATACGGCATCTTCCTGGGCATAATAAAAGTTTTCCACTGGCTGGCGGCCCTGTTCTTCACGAAACGGAGTGACCGGCACCTCGCCTTTACCATAGGCTTCAAACGGGCCCAGGTAATGTTTTAACCCGGTGACCAGTGCAACATGTTTTCCCCTCAGGCGCTCACCAAGAGCACTGATGACATTACTCACCATTGCTCCATTTACCCGGATATTTTCCTTCTCAGTTGCCTGGCGCGCCCAGACACTGAAAAAAACGGCATCTGGTATGGTTTCAGCCAGGGCTTCTTTCACTGAACTGGCATTGGTCAGGTCTGCTGTCAGGCTGGTGCACCCTGCCGGAATAGTACTGCGCCCACGGGACAGCCCGTACACCTGCCAGCCATCCTGTATCAGTTTTTGGGCAAGGGCGCTGCCAATTACGCCACTCACGCCAACAATCAATGCGGTTTTTGCCATGGAAACTCTCCTCTATTGTTCTCTGTTCAGACTAATGGAGAATTAATTTCTTATCTCTGGTATTAATTCATGTTATTCGTGAAATTTAGGAACGAATTACATGCATGATCAGCGCCTGAAAGATATTGTTCCCTTTGTTGCCAGCGTAGAGTGCGGCAGTTTTGCCGCAGCGGCAGAGCGCCTGCACGTAACAGGGTCTGCAATCAGTAAGAGTGTCTCCCGCCTGGAACGCCGCCTGGGTTCACAACTACTGGAACGAACGACACGCAGCCTGGCACTGACCGATGCCGGGCAGGCCTATTACCAGACCTGCACACGTATCATGGAAGAGTTACTGGAAGCCGAAGCGGTGCTGGCTGCACAGCGCACCATCCCCGCCGGGCGGTTGCGCCTTGCTGCACCAACAACCTATGGGCGGCTGGGAGTGATGCCTGTTCTGTTGCCTTTTTGCCAGCGCCACCCTGAACTGGAAATCAGCATGGCGTTCTCAGACCGTTTTGTAGATTTATTTGAAGAAGGTATCGATGTGGCGGTGCGTATCGGTCACGCGGCTGATTTACCAGCTTCTGTGGGCAGCCGCCTGCTGGGGCGGGAAAAAATGGTATTTTGTGCATCTCCCGGTTATCTGGCGCAATACGGGCAACCCACTAACCGGGCTGAGCTGCTGCAACATAAAGCGATTTTATATGAGCGTGTGGATGGCAGCGCCAAACCCTGGTTACTGACCACGGAAGACGGCCATGCAGACTGGTGTGAGGCACCTTGCCGTATGGCTCTGGGGGATGTCGACGCACAGGTTCAGGCGGTGTGTGCTGGCCTGGGAATAGGCCAGATGCCTACCTGGTTGATACGCCAGCAACTTAAATCCGGTGAGCTATGTGTAATATTACCCGGTATTCAGCCAGACGGCCTGGCGCTAAACCTGGTCTGGCCGCGGCGTAAACAACTGCTCCCTAAAGTGGATGCATTGTTGGCGGCACTGAATAATCTTGATATCGGTGCATCGGTACTGGCTGAAATAGCTGGTCAACGTGAATCTGGTAAAGAGTGAAAAGGGGATAACCGTGTATTGCCCATTTACCTCTGTCAGCGCCCATAGCGGAGTGATGATTGATACCCGCCAGAGCGCCTTCTATAACGGCTGGCCACAGGAAGCCGGGGGAACACAAGGCCATGAGCCGGGTGCGGTTAACCTCAATGTCAGCTGGCTTGCAGTAATGGGCAATAACCAGCTTTGCTACTGGCTGGGTAGCCAGAATATCAGGCCCGACACGCCTGTCGCACTCTGTGGAACTCAACCGGGCAATGAGCAAGTGGCATTGCGCCTGAAACAGTGTGGCATCAACAACCTGTATTACCTGAATGATGCATTCCAGGTTCCTGAACGGTTACACACCCTGGCGAAATTTCCCAGCCTGGTTTACCCCCATTGGCTGGTGGCATTACAGCATGGATCGCCGGAATTATTTGCAGCTCCTCAGACTAACTGGGTGTTACTGGAAGCGGGCTTTGATACGGCCAGTGAGTATGCCAAAGGCCATATCCCGGGAGCTACTTTTCTTGATACCCGTGAAGTGGAAGGTGGCCCACTGTGGAATAAATTACCTGATGCACAACTCATGGAAATGCTACGCCAGCAAGGTATTGAGCCCGACACCACCGTTATTCTCTACAGCCGGGGTGATTGTGCGGCGGCAAGAGTTGCAGTGATTTTGCTGTATGCCGGAGTAAAAGATGTGCGCCTGCTTGATGGTGGCTGGCATAGCTGGCAACAGGCCGGGCTGCCTGTAGAAACTGGCACCAGAAACAAGCCAGCGCCACTTCAGACTATGCCAGCCTTTACGCCAGATACTGCGCTGTTTGTTGACCAAAGCCAGGTGAGTGCATGGCGGAGCCAGTCGGCTGTCACCCTTGTCAGTGTACGCAGCCTGGCGGAACACCGGGGGAAAACCAGCGGTTATACATATATTGAAGCCGCAGGGGATATCCCGGGCGCGCACTGGGGGCATGCTGGTGAACATAATGGCTCCGTACAGGATTTTCTTAACCCCGATGGCACTATGATACGGGCAGATGCGCTGGCTGCTTTGTGGGCTGGCGAAGGTATTTTCCCGCGCCAAAAAGTGGTGTTTTATTGCGGTACCGGCTGGCGGGCCAGTGCCGCATTATTTTATGCCAGGGCCATGGGCTGGCAGGATATCGCGCTGTATGATGGCGGCTGGTATGAATGGAGCCGCCAAACCACACACAGCATATAAACCTGGTGTTTACCAGCCACGCATACCATAACCCCCGCAACCACCGCCATTACGCATGCCATACCCCATGCCATAACCCATTCCGTAACCCCGGTCGCCATCATTCCCGGCACGTGGGCCACGGGCGTAACCCGCATTCATCATTTGCGTATGCCATGCACTGCGGCTGGCATACCACTGGGCATTTAACTGACCAAGTTGTTGGGTGAGCGAGGCAATTTTTGCCTGATCAGGTTTCGCCTGGTTGTACTCGTTATCCAGTGCCTGCTGGGTATCAAAAACTTTCTGGCGCAGGGTATTCATGGTCTGGAAATGCTGTTGTGCCTGAGCATCGGTAATTACGGCATTACCGGTCTGAGGCGTTTCGGTTGCCGCATTGGCCAGTGAAAAACCGCCAACCAGTGTGGCGATGACCATCGCCGCCTGCAGTTTGCGTAATGTTGTACGTTTCATAATTTATCTCCTGGTAGTCAACAGGCCTGGGTGCTCAACATGCAGCCTGGCAATATCTGTTTTGTTTCGGTTCTGATTTTCATATTGCATACCCTGTGCCAATATTTAATTTACTGTTTTTATTGAATAAAAAATAAATTCTGATATTTGCGTGTGAATTATTTACCCAGATCATAAAAAGAGTGGGTAAAAAAGTTACACTGCTTCGACCGGGTTAATACTCACTACGTCACCGCCAGGGGGATAACAATGTGGAGTGATTCCAGACGCAGCTTTTTTGGCCTGTCTCCCTGGCTGATGGTGGGGTTATCACTTGTGCTCGGGCTTGCCGTGCTGGGGTTATCCCTGCGCAGTACGCAACAGGAGCGGGTGTACCTGCAACAAAACCTCAATAACCGGGCAGATGCCATTGTCTGGGCGCTGGAAACCGGGGCGCGAATGAGCATGAGTGGCAGCCAGGACAACCGCCTGCAAACCCTGGTTGAACAAACGGCTCACCAGCCTGGCGTAATCTTTCTGATGATGACCGATGATAACGGCAATATCCTGGCGCACAGCGATGCCAGCCTGGTAGGGCAGCAATTGCCAGCAGACCAACGCCCCTTGCCTCAACAGCCTGATAGCTGGCGCAGGCATATAAAACTGAGTGATGGCAGGCAGGTTTTCCAGGTCTGGCAGCGGTTTAACCCCTTGCGCGGGCGCGGCATGATGGGCGGCGGCAACGGGATGATGCGCATGATGCGCGGCTACGGTGATGGGGCAGACAACGCCTTGCCACAATGGGTTGCCGTGGGTATCGACCCGGCCAGTTTTGAAACCACCTTTGCACAAACCCGGCGTAACAATTACCTGCTGGCTGTACTGGTGATTTTGCTCGGTATGGCGGGGTTTATCTCCCTGTTCTGGGCCCATAATTACCGGCGTTCGCAGTTACTCCTGCGCGACACCAGGGCGATGGCCGATGAAGTGATTGCCAGCCTGCCTTTGGCTTTGCTCACCTGCGATACCCGGCAGCGTATTATTTCCGCTAATCGCCAGGCTATTGACTTATTGCACTTACCCGCGCCCTGGGAGAAACACCCGCTGGCACAGGTGGAAGGGCTGGACTGGGCCGCGATACGCACCGCCATGGCAGATAGTGGGCGCTTACTGGAGCGGGAATATCAGCTCAACAGCGCCGGGGGGAATAAAATCCCGGTCAGTATCAGTGCTTCGCCAGTGCGTGGCGGTAGCGGGCAAATTACCGGCACGGTATTTGTGTTGCGCGACATGACAGAAATGAAGCAACTGCAGGCGCAGGTTGAACGCCAGGCCCGCCTGAGCGCACTGGGCGAAATGGCGGCCGGTGTAGCCCATGAAATTCGCAACCCACTTAGCTCGATTAAAGGCCTGGCAACCTATCTGGGCGGTAAATTTTCCCCTGATGCCCCCGAGCACCTGGCTGCGCGCACTTTATCCGAAGAGGTGGACAGGCTGAACCGCGTAGTTTCGGAGTTGCTGGATTTTGCAAGGCCAGGTGAATTCTCGCTACAACCGGGCGACATCACTCCCGTTATTGAGCGGGCACTTCGCCTGGTGCAAAGCGATGCCACTAATAAACACCTCTCCCTGGTCTTTTTACCTTGTGGGCCATTACCGGCAGTGGAACATAACGCTGACCGCCTGGCTCAGTGCCTGTTGAACCTGGTTATTAACGCCATCCAGGCGACACCAGAAGGTGGCACCATTTCAGTGGCGGTACGGGTGGCCAGTGCTGGCACCAAACTGGCCGTTTCGGTCGCGGATAACGGTAGCGGTATCGACAAACAGCATTTAAGTGAAATTTTCACACCCTACTTCACAACCAAACCCAGTGGAACCGGGCTGGGGCTGGCCATTGTTCACCAAATTATTGAAAAACACCGGGGTGAAATCACTGTAGAAAGCGAGCCTGGCACAGGCAGTGTTTTCACCCTTTGGTTACCGATTTACCGGAGCGAACACCATGAAAAATAACCCTGAAACATTGCTGGTGGTGGATGACGACCCGGGGCACCGCATCATGTTGATTACCTTACTCAGTGAGTGGGGCTACCAGGTTCAGGGCGCGGAAGATGGCGCCACCGCTATTCGTCTGTGCCATGAAACCCCATTCGACCTGGTACTGATGGATATCCGTATGGCCGGGCTCAATGGCATTGAAGCCTTAACGCAAATCAAAGCCTGGAACCCGGCAATTATCGTGCTCATCATGACCGCCTGGGCTAATACCGAAACAGCCGTTTCAGCAATGAAAGCAGGTGCCTGGGACTACCTCACCAAACCGCTCGATTTTGATGAACTGAAAATGACCATTGAGCGGGCACTGGACCATGTGGCGCTCAGTAGCGAAAACCAGCAACTGCGCAATGAGCTGGCAACCCAGCTTCAGTTACAGGAAGGCATGGTGGCGCGCAGTGATGCCATGCGCCAGGTAATGAACCTGGTACAGGCCGTGGCCCCCAGTGAAGCTACCGTGCTGATTGGCGGCGAATCAGGAACCGGAAAAGAACGCATTGCCCGGCTGATTCATGACAACAGCCCCCGGCGTAACGGGCCGTTTATCGCCATTAACTGCGGCGCACTGAGTGAAAGCCTGCTGGAATCTGAGCTGTTCGGTCACGCGAAAGGTGCTTTTACCGGGGCAGAAAAAGCGCGTCCGGGCCGTTTTGCCGCGGCTAACAAAGGCACATTATTTCTGGATGAAATTGGCGAAATGCCATTGCCGATGCAGGTCAAATTACTGCGGGTGATTCAGGAGCGTGAAGTACAGCGCCTTGGCGAAGACCAGCCGCAGAAGATTGATGTGCGGTTATTAGCGGCAACCAACCGTGATTTACAAGAGCGGGTGGCTGCCGGGGAGTTTCGCCAGGACTTGTGGTACCGCCTGAATGTGGTGTCGATTACCCTACCGCCACTGTGCGAGCGCGTGGAAGATATCCCGTTATTAGCCGATGCCTTTCTTACCCGGTTTGCCAAACGTAACGGCAAGCAACTCAAAGGATTTACTCCGCAGGCGATGGACCGCATGCTGAAATACCGCTGGCCGGGCAATATTCGTGAACTGGAAAATGCGGTAGAGCGGGCAGTGGTACTGGCAATAGGCGACTATGTGGGTTTACAGGTACTGCCACCCACACTCAATCCGGGTGATGGCCAGGAATCTTCGCCACTGGTATTTGATGACATGTCCCTTGAAGAGATAGAGCAGGCGGCGATAGCCCGTATGCTGGAAGTGACCGGGGGCAATAAAAGTGAGGCGGCTCGTCGGCTGGGGATTACCCGCAAAACCCTGCACCAGAAAATTTCCCGTAGTGCAGGGGAAAGCGGGCCGGGCTCTTCATCAGCATAAGCATGCTGTTTATCTGCTCACTCTGGACCGGTATAGTACCAGGCCATTACTAACCTGTTTCTGCGAGAGAACCATGGCCCGACCGAAAATACCCCGTAATATCTGCGGGCGCCCGGCAAACAGTTGCTTTAAGCCTAACGGTATCCCGATGAACAACCTGGAACGGGTGGCAATGGGTGCCGATGAATTTGAAGCAATGCGCCTGGTTGACCTTAACGGCATGCAGCAACTGGAAGCCGCAGCAGTAATGCAGGTGTCACGGCAAACTTTGGCAAACCTGGTGAAACGTGCGCGCGCCAAAGTGGCAGACTGCCTGGTAAATGGCAAGGCGCTGGATCTTGCAGAGCGCGACTGACTCAGTGGCAGCGTTCTCCGTTTAACCGAGCTTTCAGTAATTGGCATATGCTATTAATAGTGCTATATATGGCATATGCTATTAATGGCGTATGGCCAGGCCTGCGCGCTTACTGAGGACTCCACCATGACAATTGCTATTCCCCGCCTGAAAGGGCAGTTATCTCCCCACTTCACCAAAGCAGACTCATTTGCGCTTTACACAGACCAGGGCGAAAAGCTGGGTGAATTTACCAATCCGGCCTTTGCAGAGTGCACTTGTGAAGCAAAACGCGCATTGTTCAGCACATTGCAGGATAAACAGGTGACCTGCATTGTTGTCCGTAATATAGGCCAGCATATGCTGGGAAAATTACTGGATGCAGGCATGCGCGTATTGCAGGCCGCCACGCGCGATATCCCGGCAACACTGGCTCTGTTGGCAACGGATAACGCAGAAATGGTGCAACTGACAACCGCTGAACAAGGCCGGCCATCACTGCACCATGGGGAACACCACGGCCAGTGTGAACATGCACAGGGTCACCATGGCGAAGGCCATGCCTGTTGCCATGGCAAACCCGTGCAAACCACACATACGCCAATCAATATCACGGGTATTGCTCACAAAGGTTGTTGTGGCGGGCACCATCATCATGATTAAGGGAACTGCCTGAGCCTCGTAATATCTGCTATTGGTTTGCTTAACCCCGTGTTACGGGGTTTTTTTTACCCAATAATCTCAGCGTTACCTTTTGGAACTATTCCCGGTTAATTCTGTACTTTCCTGAACGTTTTATTTCCCGGTTTCTTGCTTTTATTCGGATATTTTCTGGGATTAACGTCACGTTAAAAAATAAAACCCAATAAAATCATCAGGCTGAAATTTAGTGCGTGAAGCTGGCCTCTGTATTGCTATATCCATCAGGTAACGTTGTTTAAATCTGGCTCTGTAATAAATAAATTGCAGAACACATTTTATTTGGAGGCGATACTGATGACACGCAAACTGGCTATTTATGGTAAAGGGGGGATTGGCAAATCCACCACCACACAAAATACAGCTGCTGCACTGGCGTATTTCCACGGAAAGAAAATATTTATTCATGGGTGCGACCCAAAAGCTGACTCAACCCGTTTAATACTGGGTGGTAAACCGCAGGAAACATTAATGGATGTTCTGCGCGACCAGGGGGCAGAAAAAATCACTAATGAAATGGTGGTGAAGAAAGGTGTCTTTGATATTCGCTGCGTTGAATCCGGTGGCCCGGAACCGGGTGTAGGCTGCGCCGGGCGTGGTGTTATCACGGCAATTGACCTGATGGAAGACAACAAAGCCTATACCGATGACCTGGATTTTATCTTCTTTGATGTTCTGGGCGACGTGGTATGTGGTGGGTTCGCCATGCCAATTCGTGATGGTAAAGCACAAGAAGTTTATATTGTTGCTTCCGGGGAAATGATGGCGATTTACGCAGCAAATAATATTTGCAAAGGCCTGGTGAAATATGCCAAGCAAAGTGGTGTTCGCCTGGGTGGGATTATTTGTAATAGCCGTAATGTGGATGGTGAAAAAGAATTCCTTGAAGAGTTTACTGCCGCAATTGGCACGAAAATGATTCATTTTGTTCCGCGCGACAATATTGTCCAGAAAGCGGAATTTAATAAAAAAACTGTCACCGAATTCGACCCGAATGCAAACCAGGCTCAAGAGTACCGTGAACTTGGCCGGAAAATTATCGAAAACGAAGACCTGGTTATTCCCCAACCACTTTCCATGGACCAGTTAGAACAAATGGTCGTGAAATATGGCTTGAGCGATTAATTATCTTTTTACCTTAGCGCGTTGTTATTGGTGTTGCAGGGCAATTTCCTGTGAGGTTGCTGTGCCCTGCAACAGACCTTTTTTGCCTCGCGCTTGCCTGATTCCACTATTTCATACAGGGGAATAACCATGCCGTACCATGAGTTTGATTGCAGCAAATGCATACCCGAGCGTAAACAACATGCCGTGCAAAAAGGGGAAGGTGAAGACCTGACCTCGGCACTGCCACTGGGTTACCTGAATACTATTCCAGGTACTATTTCCGAACGCGGCTGCGCCTACTGTGGGGCGAAGCATGTTATTGGCACGCCCATGAAAGATGTGATTCACATCAGCCACGGGCCAGTTGGTTGTACGTACGATACCTGGCAAACCAAGCGTTATATCAGCGATAACGATAACTTCCAGCTGAAATATACCTTTGCCACCGACATGAAAGAAAAGAATATTGTGTTTGGTGCCGAAAAGGTGCTGAAGAACAATATCAATGAAGCTTTTGATGCCCACCCCAATATTAAACGCATGACCATTTACCAAACCTGTGCTTCTGCACTGATTGGTGATGACATTGCCGCTATCGCTCAGGAAGTGATGGATGAACGGCCGGATGTCGACATCTTTGTTTGTAACTCCCCGGGTTTTGCCGGCCCGAGCCAGTCTGGCGGGCACCACAAAATTAATATTGCCTGGATCAACCAAAAGGTTGGCACAGTAGAGCCCACAATCACCAGTGATTACGTTATCAACTATGTGGGCGAGTACAACATTCAGGGCGACCAGGAGGTGATGACGGATTACTTTCACCGCATGGGCATCCAGGTACTGTCCACCTTCACCGGTAATGGTTCTTATGACGACCTGCGTGCCATGCACCGCGCACACTTGAACGTGCTGGAATGTGCACGCTCTGCAGAATATATCTGTAACGAACTGCGTGTGCGTTACGGCATTCCACGCCTGGATATCGATGGTTTTGGCTTTGGCCCGCTGTCGGATTCATTACGCAAAATTGGCCTGTTTTTTGGTATCGAAGACCGGGCTCAGGCCATTATTGATGCTGAAGTAGCCCGCTGGAAACCTGAACTGGACTGGTACAGAGAGCGCCTTAAAGGCAAAAAAGTGTGCCTGTGGCCTGGCGGCTCCAAACTGTGGCACTGGGCGCATGTTATCCATGAAGAAATGGGGGTTGAAGTGGTGTCGGTTTACACCAAATTCGGCCACCAGGGCGATATGGAAAAAGGCATTGCCCGTTGTGAAGTGGGCGCTCTGGCGATTGATGACCCTAACGAGCTCGAATCGCTGGAAGCCATGTACAAACTGAAACCGGATGTTATTTTTACCGGCAAACGCCCGGGTGAAGTGGCGAAAAAAATCCGGGTGCCTTACCTGAATGCCCATGCCTACCACAACGGCCCTTACAAAGGCTTTGAAGGCTGGGTGCGTTTTGCCCGTGATATATACAACGCCATCTATTCACCCATTCACCAACTGGCCATGCGCGATATCAGCAAAGACGAAATCCCGACTGATCAGGGTTTTGCCACCGCCAGAATGCTGTCCGATGCCACGCTGGATGAAGCGGTGCGTAATGCACCGGATACACGTGAATACAGCGGTAATTTCGACAGTGTTACTCCACTGCGCGAACGGGAACTTCCGGATTTCGCCAACGACCAGGCTCCGCGCCAGGAGGCGGTATGAACCAGCAACAGCAAGTTGAACTTCTGGTGGACTACATCATGAAAAACTGCCTGTGGCAGTTCCATTCACGCAGTTGGGACCGGGAAAAACAGAATGCAGGCATTCTGGAAAAAACACGCCAGTTGCTGTGCGACGAACCCGTCGTGCTGGAAACACCCGCTGACCGCTGCTATTGGGTGGATGCCGTGGTACTGGCCGATGCATACCGGTCACGTTTCGCCTGGCTGCGTGAAATGACTAAAACCGCCATCGCTGAGCTTATGACGGCACTGCACCAGCGCATGGATTATCTGACTATCACCGGTTCGCTGAACGCTGAACTGACTGACCAGCGTTACTAAAGGAGGGGTTGAAATGTCCTGTGAATTGAAAGCGAAAGACAGAACCGGGGTTATCAATCCCATTTTCACTTGCCAGCCGGCAGGTGCGCAGTATGTCAGCATCGGTGTGAAAGACTGCATTGGCATTGTCCACGGTGGCCAGGGCTGTGTCATGTTTGTGCGCCTGCTTATTTCCCAGCACCTGAAAGAGAGCTTTGAAATTGCCTCTTCCTCAGTACATGAAGATGGTGCGGTTTTCGGTGCGCTGGACAGGGTTGAACAAGCGGTTGACGTGCTGCTGATGCGTTATCCCCATGTCAAAGTAATCCCGATCATTACCACATGCTCAACCGAGGTTATTGGCGATGATGTTGACGGCGTGGTGCGCAAACTTAACGAAGGCTTATTGAAAGAAAAATATGCCGGGCGTGAGGTACACCTGATCCCGATTCATACACCAAGCTTTGTGGGCAGCATGATTAGCGGCTACGACGTAACAGTGCGCGATTTCGTGAAATATTTTGCCACCAAAAGCGAACCCAATGGCAAGCTGAACCTGATAACCGGCTGGGCAAACCCGGGCGATGTCACCGCACTCAAACACCTGCTGGCTGAAATGGAAGTCGATGCCACGGTACTGTTTGAAATTGAGGATTTTGACTCCCCCTTAATGCCATACGGCAACACCGTGTCTCATGGCAACACCACTATCGAAGACCTGACTGGCACGGCGAATGCCTGCGGTACGCTGGCCCTTAACCGCTATGAAGGCGGCAAGGCGGCCCGTTACCTGGAGGAAAAATTCGAAATCCCCACCATTATTGGCCCGTCTCCCATTGGCATTCGTAACACCGATACATTTTTGCAGAATGTCAAAAACCTGACCGGCAAAGCGATTCCTGAATCGCTGGTGCGCGAACGTGGTGTGGCGCTGGATGCATTAACCGACCTGGTGCACATGTTCCTTGCCGACAAAAAAGTAGCGATCTATGGCAGCCCGGATCTGGTTATCGGCCTGGCAGAATTCTGCCTGGATCTGGAAATGAAGCCAGTATTGCTGCTGTTAGGTGACGACAACGCAGGGTATGAAAAAGACCCGCGTATCGATGCCCTGCGCCAGAATGTGGTGCATGACATGGAGATCATCACCAACGCAGACTTGTGGGAAATGGAAAAACGCATCACCCAGGATGGATTAAAACTGGATTTGATCCTCGGTCATTCCAAAGGGCGCTTTACCGCCATTGATAACCAAATCCCCATGGTGCGGGTTGGCTTCCCAACCTACGACCGTGCCGGGCTGTGGCGCCACCCGGTGGTGGGCTATGCCGGTGCCATCTGGCTGGCTGAACAAATGGCTAACGCGCTGTTTACCGATATGGAATACAAGAAAAACAAAGAGTGGCTGCTTAATGTCTGGTAATCGCACTGGCTATTAACTGCGTTAATCCACCTGGCAACCAGGCTTGCCCTGGTTGCCCTCACTACAGGATCCCGCGATGAAATCACTGTTGTTTGAAAGCGATGCGCAACGTTTTATGCGCAGCTATGAACACGCTCAGGGTTACCATTTCCGCGCCCGGTGCCTGGCAGAGCAGGGGCGTTCGGCCAGCCTGATATTTAATGTCGCCGCTGTTGCGGTGGAGTGCTACCTCATTGCACTGTGCGGGTTGCACGGCATTTTGCCTTTCAACCATAACTACCGCAGCCTGGTAATGAGTGCCGAAGAAAAAGTCGTCCTGGGCGAGGAACTTAAGCGCCGTATTCTGGCTCTGGATGACCTGTTTGGTTTGTGTTCCATTGATGATTATTACCACGGTGTTCCTGGCGATGACGATGCCCGGCGCATTGTTGCCGTCTGCGCCGCTCTTGACGGGGTAATTCGTGAAGAACAACGCAAACTGGTTAACCCACCCGGAGGGCAGCACGCATGAACAGTGTGGCAAACCCAATGGCAGGCCATCCCCACGGCGAGATGCGCCGTGATGAACGCGAAATTACCGACCCACAACAAATAGACGCACTGCTGCGTGGCGGGCGGGTGATGTACATCGCACTCAGCCAGCAGAATGTGCCTTTTATGGTGCCGGTTTTTTATGTCTGGAATGGTACTGCGCTTTATTTTCATTCGGCCCGTAGTGGCACCAAAATTCGTATTCTCAAAGAAAACAGCGCGGTCTGTTTTGCTGTTTCCCAGTATGAAGGTGTTATTGAAGATGATATCGCCTGCGATTTTGAAGCTCGCCACCGCACGGTTATTGGCCTGGGGAATGCCTGTTTTGTTGATGACGACGCCGAAAAACTGGCCATGCTGCACCAACTGATGGGGCGCTTTACAGATAAAAAATTCACTTTCCCGGAAGCCAACCTGAAAGCAACACAGGTTATACGAATTGATATCACCAGTATGAAAGGTAAACAGCATGGGTTTTAACCCACACGGGAGGCAGAGTGAATATTGCCGTATTTCTCGACAAACAAGGGGTTACCTGCGGTATTTGGCAGGCGGCAACGCTCGGGTTGTTTGCACCCCGGAATACTGGCTGGCAGGCGATAGTGCAGGTGCCGTTATCAGTGAACCGGGACATGCTGCCAGAAGATGTGCGCCACCAGGTAATGGCTGCCGCACGCGCATTACCCGGTTGCCGCCATATTGTTGCCAGTGAAATCACCGGAGCCGTGAAAGCCTGGCTGGATGGCATGGGGTTTACCATGTGGCAATGCGCCGGGCGCCCGGAAGGCTTCCTTGAGCGGCTGAATAACCAGGTGATGCAACGTGCGCCAACAGTTGTCTCGTTACCGAAATCCTTTATTCAGCCAGGTGAAAAGCAAGGGGAATTCCAGGCAGATTTGATAGCCGCTCTCTATGAAACGGAGGGCCATGCTTCAAGGCGTATCCTGATTCCTTTTCTGTTTAAAGGGCAGTTTACCCGGCTGGAAATAACCTGTGACCACCTGCCTCGCTGGTTTTCCCGCACGCTGGAAAAGCTTGCTTACCCCTGGGATGTCACCACGCAAAGTGACGGAACCTTGCGGGTGGTTGTAAGCAAAGCAGCCAGCCGTTCACAAAATGTACCGTAATGTACACCTGGCAGGCAAAAATGTTCGGACTGGAACATTTTTTTAAATTACACCTATTCGGATAATAAATAAATTATTATAAATCAGTGCATTAAATATTTTTACGCCAGCGACAACCTGGCGTTTATTTTGCACTGACCTCTGTAAGCCGAATAACAGCCAAGGCAAGGAGAATTATGGCTATTGTGTTGCGGGGGGAAATGAAAATGCTTAACGGAAATAAACGGGTCTTCACCCTGAGCGAGAATGAGACGCCCGGTCTTGCGCCATTATCATTCAGTTGCCGTTTAGGTGAATGCCGTTCTGAGTTGATGCCTTTACTCTCGGAAGTCAGCAAAGTAGTCAGTAGTGGCGGCAGCTTGTCGCAAACGCTCAAACTGGTGCTGGAACTGTTACAGAAACATTTGCAGGTGATCCGCGCGATGATCACGCTGTATGACGCCAGTTGTGATCAAATCTTTATTCATGAAAGTTACGGCTTATCTGCCGAAGAAGTGGAAAAAGGGGTGTACGCCCCGGGCGAAGGTATCACCGGGCGGGTAATTGAAACCCGCCAGCCGATTATTGTGCCCAATATTGCTGATGACCCAATGTTCCTGAACCGAACAGGGAGCTGGAATAAAGCGCGCGACAGCCAGTTATCGTTTATCTGTGTACCGATTATCCGTGGTGTAAAAGTGATGGGCACGCTCGGTATTGAACGGGTGTACAACAATGAACAATTACGTTACCTGGACCTGGAAGTCCTGAGAGTGATTGCCGCGATTATTGCCCAGGCTGTTGAACTGCACCTGCTGGAACGGGCGCATCAGCGTATTTTGCGCACTCAGCCTGCGTTGCACCATTCGGGGAGTAACCTGTTTGATACCGGCGATATCATTGGGCGTTCCCGGCCAATGATGGCAGTTTACCGTTTGCTGGAGAAAGTCAGCCGTGCGCGCACTACGGTATTGATCCTGGGGGAAAGTGGGGTGGGGAAAGAGCGGATTGCCAGCGCCATCCACCATAATAGCTATTGTGCCAATGGGCCGTTTGTGAAGTTTAACTGTGCATCTTTGCCAGAAAGCGTGATCGAGAGTGAGTTGTTCGGCCATGAAAAAGGGGCCTTTACTGGTGCCATTTCCCGGCGTGCCGGGCGCTTTGAAGATGCAGATGGCGGCACCATTTTTCTTGATGAAGTCGGCGAGTTATCTCCTTCTGCTCAGGCGAAATTACTGCGCGTTCTGCAGGAGCGCAGTTTTGAGCGAGTGGGCAGTAATGAAACCCTGAAAGTAAATGTACGCATCCTGGCCGCCACTCACCGTAACTTATCCGAAATGGTCGCTCAGGGCGCTTTTCGTGAAGATTTGTTTTACCGGCTTAATGTTTTCCCTATTGATATTCCACCATTGCGTGAACGTGGCAGCGATATTCTGATCCTGGCTGATTATTTTACTAACCACTTTGCCGGCGAGCAGGGCGTGGATGTGCCCACCATTGCCACCCCGGCACTGAATTTATTACTCAACTATCAGTGGCCCGGCAATGTGCGTGAGCTGGAAAACGTGATGGAGCGCGCGGTGCTGCTGGCAGATGAAGGCATGATCCACAGTTATCATCTACCTATCAATCTGCAACCAATGAACACTATTGTGATTCAAAATGAAGGGCTGGAAGCCCGGCTTGCGCGGGTGGAGTACGATTTGATTGTGGAAGCACTGACGAAATACCAGGGGAATGTATCCCGCGCTGCGGATTTCCTCGGGATGACCCGGCGGGCGCTGGGGTTACGCCTGTCACGCTACCAGCTTAACTATAAAGATTACCGTGAAGTGGGCTTGCGGTAGGTTTTATTAACGTTGCCATTGGTGTGAATGGCAACACGTAACTGCCGTGGGGGTCTTCCCCGAACATCCATTGGTGGAGTTGGTGAACAGGGTTATGGTAGATTGCTGCGCTGTAGGTTATTTATTAAGCTTCAATATCAAATGCCGCTTTGTCATGGCACAATTAAATGACATGGAGATGCAATGCATAACAGAAAGTGGATATTATCTGTATTACTGTTCTTTTTTTCTGTAGCTTCTTTTGCTACGGATGCTCCTGATTCTCCCAAAAAAATCATTTTTGATTTCTACCAGAAATATTTTTTATATCTTCACGGTGAAGGTAAAAAAACACAGCCTGAGCTTACGTATTCGAAGTCTTTTAATGAATTACTGCGCCGTAATGAAAAATTATGCGAACCCTATCGTGATGAGGTTTGTGGCTGGGGAACCGACGCTGACGTTTATCTTAATGCTCAGGACCATGATGATAATCTGACAATAGAAAACTCACATTTTACGCTTAATGAAGCACCAAACAACGTGGTTACTGTATCGTTCAATCTTTTCCCATCTCAAAAAACAGAGCAAAATGGCCATAGTGTGATTTCATTTAAAATGATTTACGAGCAATCTCATTGGGTGGTGGATGACATTATTTATGATGAATCCTCCGCTCGCCAGCAGATGCGAAGCGAGAATGAGTTGTTAACTGAAGGATTGAAGAATAAAGCCAGACCATGATGAGAAGTAAATCATTCAGTTATCCGGGGAATGTGCGCTTTCATTGATGTGTTCAGGTGCTCAACCTGCCAATACTCGCATTATTAGTTTTTGGTTGATACTGAAATGTTACTACAAATGTAATTGAGTAAAGTCTCTGCTGTTTTGGGCTACTGCGCCATTGTTCACATATTTCCCTGCAGATAACGCGTTCTGCGCGAAAACATCCTACTTTCCGCGAATGGAAAATCTTTCGGCACTACTGATCCCGTTATCCCGCAGTTTCATTTCTGTGACAAACCTCTAAAAAATTAAAGTAAAAATCTTAACATCCGATAACAACAGTGCTTTCTCGTGCGGTGTCAGGTTTGCTCCGCCGAAGGAAGTAAATATATAAAGAAAACATCAACATAATTCATATCTCTGATCTGCGTTTTTACTTTTAAATCAACTCGTTATATTACCGGGAGAACCTATGTTTAACTTTAAGAACCTGAAGGTCGGCATCCGGCTGGGCATCTCATTTGGCCTGGTGGTGGCATTACTGGTCGTGGTGGGGGTCACCTCCATCAGCAAGATTAACAACATTAAAAGCGGAATATCTTCAATTGTTGAAGACCGGTACGTCAAAGTGCGCCTGGCTTTTGACGTGCGTGATGGTGTTAATGACCAAATCAAATACCTGCGCGGTATCGTTATTGATACCACCCGCCCGCAGAACAATGAAAACCGCCTGAAGCAACTGGCGCAAGCCACTGAACGCACCAATGTTGCACTGAAGAAAATCGAAGCGATTCAGGTAACGGCTGTCGGTAAGAAGAAAATTGCCGGTTTAGTCGAAGCCAGCCATAAGTTTGAACAACAGAAAAATGAACTGCTGGACCTGGTTCGCGCCGGGAAACAGGATGAGGCCAGTACCTATGTCCTGAAGACGATAACCGGTACACAGAATGCTTTTCTCGAAGGGGCTGTTGCTTTTGCTAATTCGCAATCTGTACAGTTGCAAAATGAAGGCACTGGCATCATTGCAGACGGTTCAACCGCGATTATGGTCACGCTGGTGTTCTCAGCTATTGCTATTGTCGCCTCGATTATTCTCGGCTTTTTGCTGACGCGTTCAATCGTTCAACCGTTGAATAAAGCGGTGAGCATTGCAGGTAAAGTGGCTGCTGGCGATCTCAGCACTCACATCGAGGTGAAGAGCAAAGATGAAACGGGTGTGCTGATGCAGGCGTTGAAAAGCATGAACGATAACCTGCTGACCATTGTTTCTGATGTGCGTGCTGGTTCTGACACCATTGCCGTGGCCTCCAACCAGATCTCCAGTGGCAACATTGACCTCTCCTCCCGTACTGAACAGCAGGCCAGTTCGCTGGAAGAAACGGCCTCGGCTATGGAGCAAATGACATCTACGGTGAAACAGAATGCTGAAAATGCCCACGAAGCAAACAAGCTGGTCGCCAATACCTCTGACGTAGCAAAAGAAGGTGGCGCAGTGATGGAGCAGGTGATTGATAAAATGGAGGCAATTACGCGTTCATCGAAGAAAATCGGCGATATCATTAGCGTGATCGACTCAATAGCCTTCCAGACCAATATTCTGTCACTCAACGCAGCAGTAGAGGCTGCGCGCGCCGGTGAACAGGGGCGCGGCTTTGCAGTTGTTGCCAGCGAGGTGCGTAACCTTGCCCAGCGCTCTGCCTCGGCAGCGAAAGAGATCAAAGTGCTGATTGAAGATTCCGTGGCGCAAGTTGATGAAGGTAGCCGCCTGGTATCCCACGCTGGCTCAACCATTACTGAAGTGGTGAATAGTGTGAGTAGCGTGGCGAGTATAATGAACGAAATTACCATTGCCAGCAGCGAGCAGAGTAGCGGCATCAGCGAAATCAACCAGGCGATTACGCAGATGGAAGCGGTAACCCAGCAGAACGCCGCACTGGTGCAGGAAGCGTCTGCAGCTTCCCAGGCGTTGCAGGACCAGGCTGAACGCCTGACTCAATCAATAAGTGTATTTAAAACCGGCCAATATTTGGCACTGAGCGCAGTGTAAGGCTATTTGACGGTGGTGAATATTCTCCACCGTCATCGCACTACTATGCAGGTAAATACAAAATATGCAGGCAAGTAAAAAACCGCAGGGGCTGCCGCCAGGTTTACTGCAACAGGCCGGGGTTGTTAACAACGATCCGGGTAGTTAGTTATTCTGGTACAAGTCCCAACGGTTGCCGTAGAGGTCTTCAAACACAACGACCGTTCCGTACTCTTCCTCGCGCGGTTCCTCACAGAAGGTAACCCCCGCCGCTTTCATGGCCTCATAATCCCGCCAAAAATTGTCTGTCTGGAGGAAAAGGAATACCCGCCCACCACACTGGTTACCGATAAACGTTTCCTGCCTGCTATTTGAAGCGCGGGCCAGGAGCAGGTTACAGTCACTTTCCACATTGGGTGTCACAACGACCCAGCGTTTCCCGGGTTGAGGTGTATCTTCAACCAGGGTAAAACCGAGTTTGTTGGTGTAGTATTCAATCGCGCGGTCATAATCGTCGACAACGATTGCCACATAGCCCATGCATCTTTTTTGCGTTCTCAAAAATTAACTCCTGCGTTTTGGGAAACCGTTCACCAGAAGTTACCATACTAATGCACCAAAATCCGTGAAAGTACGTATTAAAAATTTCTATTTCAAAAAATAAAGTAACGACGAGTTATTGCGAAGTATTATTTTCTGTATTTCTGATAAAAACATATCAGCTGCATGTTTATCATGCTTAGTGATACTGTGATAGCTATAGATGATATTAATAATGTCATCTTCATTGAAGTTATTATTTGTCTCAAAAGATATGGCAATTAACCATTTCAAGAGCAACCATTCGGATACCAATGCATAAGTACTGGTGAATGGATCAGTGCCATTTTTCACCGGGAAAAACTCTTCATACATCTTGTACTGAATAAAATTACTTAACAGGTAGGGGCGCTGCTGTAACCAGGGTAGCGCTTTCTCTTGCCATATCTTATTTAGCTGTTGTACCGGGCTGATGTATTCATTCTCTACTGAAATACTACTTTTTAGGTCAATTAACGCCTGGGAATAGTGGCGTAAAACAGAACTGCCCCGGCCTTCATTTTTGGTACTCAAATATTGTTGCAATTGCATAAGCAGCGAAGACTGCAACTGGTAATCGCTGTGTAACGCATCAATATTTTTTCTTATCTGTCCATTCCCGATACTGGTCTGAACTTCTTCGAAATAGGTTAAAAGATTTTCATACTGAAGGTCACTTTCATCCTGTTCATCACGAAAAAGCAACAGCATTATAATTCCGTAGAAACCCTCTTCTATATTCATACCGCAACTACTCATAATATTGGTACTCATCAGATTGAGCAGGCGGTCTTCCTGAAGGATATCTGGCCCTTCCATAACCTGAGGGCTTTGCTTTACTTTCTCGCTGTAGAGCATGGCCTGCGGTGTCAGTAATAGTCTTTTGGTTGCTTCAGGACAGGATAAAGTCAGATTACTGCGGATTTCATATTTATAGATAGAGTAAATGCGTGGGTAAAGAGCACAAGTTGTACTTAGCGCTTTCTCACCAAGGTGTTTGTGTACTTTGCACAAACGCTCTTCATCAAGAAAAGCACAATTACCGCTGCTGGTTAAATTAATCCGCCCCCAGCTGTCAGGTTTTTTTTCTGTTATGGTGATATCTTTCACTGCAATTTGACGAATTTTTAGCTCGTCACTCTGCATGTAACGCTGTACTGTCGACTTGTCGATTTCGATATCCCAGCCTTTACAACAGTGATCGATGCAGTCGCTCCCGACACAACGAAACTGGCTGAAAAATGCTGGTTCAACAATAACGATATCTTCCATAAATTTAGTTCTCTTCAGGAGAAGACAAAAAAGTTATTCGAAGATAACAAAAATAACAGCCGTCAATAGCCATAACACAAATCAAATCATGCCTGTTTTAACCTGAATAGTTTTGCTGACGGCTTAACTCTGTTGGGGGTTTTATCAATCTGTTGGTTTTTTTTATCAATACGTTGCATTCTGAAGTTAATACCTTGTTTTGGTTAGTTCTGATACCTGTTTCATTCAGCCATTTTCTAAAAAATTTTGATTGCAGTTACCTCTGTGCGTATCCCGGAGATCTGATTGAATTACTTGATGAACAGGCAAGACTGTGAGCAAAGTAACTTTGCAGCATAATAAGTAATAGCCACTGTCAGTCATACTGGTAGTGGCTATTTTACAACCACAATTTACAATGCCTGGCTGAATGGGGTTACAGCCGGTTAACCACCTGTTGCAGAACCAGCATATTGGTTCTGTCCAGGAGCCGTTCACCACCCCGCATAGAAGCGACAGAGATATGCCAGTCTGCATGTTCGCCCTGTGGCAGAATTTTGGCACTGATATCGTAATTTGCGCTGGCAAAATCTTGCGTGATTAAGCTTTGTATTGGGGTAAGGTTGGTGCGCACCAGTTGGTTCTCTGAACCAGCTGAATAACGTAACGGGTGGGAACCCATTTCCTCGTCCAGCGCTTTTGCTGCTTTCTCGCTATCTTTTAATACCTTGCTATACAGCCCCTGAAAAAAGTCATTCAGTTTATTTCTCAGTTTGGCAACTGACTTTATGGTTTCAAGAAAGTCTTTATTAGTCGCGATTTGTACATCTGAGAAGTTATTGCGCAATAAAGCCATCGCTCCGGATGCCAGCCCGGTTGCCCCTAAAGAAGATAACGCATAACGGGCCGCAAGAACGGAAAGAGAAGAGCCTGCTTGCGAAGCTGCAATAACGGCGGTGCCTGCACCGAAGCTTGCCAGACCGCCAATACCTGCCAGTATTTTCCCCGCAATATCATAATAACTTTTTGTTTGATCCCGGTAGATATTGCCGCCATAGCCATACATATGAGCCGGCGAGGTTCTGAAACGCTCAAAAAACTCAGGATTACTCCGCATAGTGATATTGCGGCGGTCAACACCCGTCAGTGATTCCAGCTCATACTCTTCATCATATTGCCTTCTGCCTGGTGTTCTGCAGGCAGAAAGTAACTGCGTATAGCTGTTCATAATGGAACGTTCTGAGCCGTTTTCGAACTGATGTAATGTGTCATTATCCAGCTCATTAACGAATGCGATGATAATATGCATTTGTTGTGTCTTAAACCGCGAAGTATCAGAGACTACAGTATTTATTTCAGATGTTATATCTGCCATAGCGGTATCTCCGGCGTTGATTAAAGTTCTTTATTCTGTTTGATATCCCAGCCAGATGAGGTTTCTGCACCTTTGGTGCCCTGAGTAGATTGTTCCCAGTAATGCAGATTGACTTTAGAAGCCTGAAACAAGTAATTCACCATTATTGTATCGGTATGGCCTACGCCACTGAAACTGGTTTTGGTAACCAGAACATCTTCAAGAACAATACGCGAATATTCAATTTGCGAACCACCTGCTTTGCAAACAGATAACTCAACTTTACTGACATGCTTGCCATTGGCACAGAACTTGAGAATAGTCGGCGTTGCTTTATCTATTAATGCCTGTACTGAAAGGTCCTGAAAATTAACTTTCCCCGCGCCACCACCACCACCTACACTCATATTACCGGGCTGTTCCGCTGCCCAGTTAAATGACAGTACATCAATCCAGCCGGAGTGATTTGAATCTTTAGATTCGCCAGTTACACCATCAACCTTTAAATACATATCAATAGCCATATAAAATTCCTATATTACAAGTTTTATTAATGGGTGGTTAGCCATTAACTCTAGAGTAAATTTCGGTGATTTAAATGAATTAATCATGACATAACGAAAACTGGGATTAATCTCACTCGATTAGTGTGCTAAGCATCTGTCTGGAGTATAAATTTTTGTGAAACACAGGGATATTTACGTTTTGAAACTTTTACCCTTTCTCAGGGCACAATCGAATTGTTGAAAACCTCTGAGTGGCAAGGGAAAAATCAGAGGCTTTGGGGGTTATGCTATATGCCTGGGAAAAGATATATCCGTCTTTTCTGTGTATTTACCCAGCCATTAACTGTGGTTTTGTTGTGTTACTGACTCTGTAGTGTTGCTCAGTGTTGCTCTTACATGCGGAAGGCTATGGGGGTAATTTTGCTGAATAAATTCAATCATTTTTTCCCGCACATAACAACGTAAATCCCAGGCCGTCGGGGAGTTCTGGGCGGTCATCAGTAACCTGATTGTCATGGTTTTATCTGTGGTGTCAGTAACCTGAAGTACCTGAGTCTGTTGATCCCAGAGCTTTGTTTCACTGAGCACTTTTTCAAAATGCTTACGCAGGGGCTCTAATGGCATCGAGTAATCAACGTAAAGAAATACAGAACCTAATATTTGTGCGTTATTACGCGTCCAGTTCTGAAAGGCGTTCTCGGTAAAGTAGGTAATAGGTAATACCAGGCGGCGCAGATCCCAAATGCGCACTACAACATAGGTCAGGTTTATTTCTTCAATCCAGCCCCATTCATTTTCAACCACCACCGCATCGTCAATTTTTATCGGTTGGGTAAAGGCTATCTGAATGCCAGCAAACAGGTTGACCAATGATTTCTGCAGGGCAAAACCGATGATAATCCCTGCAACCCCGGCACCTGCCAGAATGGTCGTGCCAAATTTCCTGACTCCCGGAAAACTGAGTAAAATCAGCGACAGGCAAAATAACACCAGCAGTACGATAGCAACTTTCTTAACATATATTATTTGCGTGCGGATTTTACGGGCACGAAGATTGTTTGAAAGATTAATGTCATAGCGAATGAACAACATATCCTGGACGACATTCGTCAGGCGAATTAACACGGAACAAAATGACAATATAATAAATATATTGGCGGTTGATGTTATCAAATTAAGAGCAGTTGCGGGGATATTGATATAGCGAATCCCAACATTGATTAACAATAAGGGGATAAACAAAAGCATGGAGCCACGCAGGTGCTTCTCCAGTGATTTGAAGAGCTTTCTGTCACGGTTTTGCCAGTAGCGAATGAACCGGAGCAGTATAAACCGTGCCAGAAAACCGACTGCGAATGAGAGCGTGACCAGCAATAAAGCCGGTACCCATGATGGCGCGTCAGATAACTCACTAAATATCAATTGCATCATTTTCCCTTATGTTCCGCTAACGACAATCGTTGCCAGCTGAGCTGCAAAATCAGTAACCGTTGCCTTCTCACTTATCTGTGGATGACATAATCATTGCAGATAAGTTTATGAAAAATTTAATCAACTGGCTTATTACTCAGATAAATCACTTGTTCAGAAGCTGAACTTCATTGTGCTAATTTTTTAATTGTTTGAATTTTATGAAATTATTTCATTTTTGAGTATGATTCTTAAAACTGAATCGCCAGCGTTCCACAGCGCTGAACACATTACCCGGTAGCAAATGTTCACCAGCAATTGCAGTATTAATCGTTATATAGTCAAATACATAACGATGGTGATGTTAAACGAGGAACGCAATGAATCTGTTTATGTTTTATGTTGGTGGTAACGCCGGTAAATCTAATATTGAAGTACATGACATTCAATTTGCCGTGGCTAATGACCCCAAAGACGCCTGGCCAGCACTGAGAAAGGCCTGGTTTGGCGACCGTAATAAAATTCATATTGATGGCTATGCTCGTATTACCTGGGTTGACGGATATGCGGTTACTCTGAGTACTGAGCCGCCTCAATCTGCGGAGAAGTTATTCTTCGTAAACGTCGGGGGATACAGGGCGGATACACTGGCAGAACTGCATGAGTTTGACTTATTTGTTGCCCGGAATGCTCCGGATGCCAGGAAGAAAGCGTTACAGACATTGTTGTGCGGTGCTGAACAGCAACACAAAGATAACCTGAAGGATGTTGATGATTGCCTGTTACTTGAAAAGGTTGGCGAGCTATTTATTCATCTCACCCCTTGTACTACTGGGCAACAGTATCGGCCAGAATGGCAGGGATATCAGCCGATAGGTGCCTGATTTTGGGCAGGCCTCCAGGCCTGCCTTTAGCCAATTCCCAGCCAACTGTTGGTGTAGATAACACTTAAAGTAATCGCAATAGTTTTGCGGGGTTCCCGGCATAAATACCTTTAACCAGTACAGGTTTAGTTACTACGCTACCAGCGCCAATAACCGCACCACTGCAAATCTCTGTGGTCAGAATTGTTGCTCCGCTGCCCACCGTAACTGCATCGCCTAATACTATATTAATCCAGTTTTCAGCACAGGAATCAGGGCTACCCGTTTTGACCACTTTCAAATACTTTCATACTTATCCCTGATGGTTAACAGAGGTTTAAGAATAGTGCATAATCTGTATGAGATATTTAGCCTCTTACATAAACCTTCTTCACATGAATAAGTTCAGCCAGGGTGATTACAGGCCTCAGCATTAACTGCATGCTGCCAACCACAAATAACCATGTTCCGTCAGTCATCAGGGCGTCATAGAAGAAGAAAATACTGCCAATCAGAAACCATAACGCTATCAGTAAATCGTTTAACGCCCCCAGTGCCCGGTAACGGCGTTTAATGATGATGTGGTCGGCACCGAAATCTATTTCTGCTTCTCGCTTGCGCATCCATCCCCCGTGGTTTATCGGTTTAACTGTTTCAATCAAATTACACTGGGATTGCGGCTATTTCTGGCTTCGGCTGTAACAGGATGTGTGATGTGCTGCGCCAACAGAAGCTACGCCTGGCCAGCCATACGTTGTATTGCCTGGCTGCGCAGTTCAAATGCCATACGTGCTTTTTCTGATAACGGAGCCAGAAGCTCAAACCCATGGTTCACGCCAGAGTAAAGATGAAATTCGGTTGGTATTCCCGCCGCCACGGAGCGGCTGGCCCAGTCAAAACACGCCTGGCAGAATAAATCCAGCTCACCAACATCAATAAATGTAGGGGGAAGCCCTGCGAGGGATGTTGCTGCCGACGGGCTGACAAAAGGAAGCGCAGTTTTATCGACATCATTCCCCAGGCGTGCGCGCCAGGCCGTTTCAATTTCGTCTGTGGAAATGGAAAGTAAAGAGGCCAGCTCTGGCGTTATTTCTGCAACCTGATGATTAAGCATGGGGTAAACCATTACCAGCCCGGCCAGTGTTATTGAGTGGGTTAACGCCAGGAGTGCTGCGGAAGCAACAATACCGCCACCGCCACTGTCTCCCATCAGCACAATGCGTGAAGGGTCGATATCCAGTTGGGCGCTGTTTTCCCGCAGCCAGTGGAGTGCTGCTATTACTTGTTCTGTCTGAGCTAACCCGGATGTTTCCGGAGACAGGCCATATTCAAGTGACAGGAATTCAACCCTGCTCTGGCTTACGTAGTTACCCACAATTTTGTCGTACAGACTGACACTCCCGGCAACACCGCCACCGCCGTGGATATACAAAACGATACCGCGTGTTAAACGGTTTTCCGGCGAATAACGCCGTGCCATAAGCTGTTTATCCGGGAGTGGCAAGTGAATATCCTGCGTGCGAATTCCTTCATACTCAGGAAATTGTTGGTTGATTAACCGGTACAGCGCATTCGCGCGGTTACGCCACTCCAGGGGATTCCCGGGTGTAAAATCGGGGAGTGACGCCAGAGCTGGCTGGAGTCGCGTAATTTGTTCTGCGAGTTGGTTATCAATTTTGTAGCTCATCAGATTTCCTCATTAGTGGGTTTACACTTGTGAGTATGCTGAATTATGCTTTTGTCTCAAATGACATAAAAAGGTTCTTTTAGGACATGCTGACTTCCGTTGGATTTTTGATCTTTCCTGAATTTAACCTGCTGGATTTAAGTGGGCCACTGGGCGTTTTTGAAACAGCCAACAGCTTGCTGGACCCGGAAAACCGCTATACGCTGGATATTTGTAGTGTGCGCGAAGGGCTGGTTAAAAGCTCTGGTGGTGCAGTTATGCAGGCAAACAGCGTACAGGGAAAAACGTTCGGTACTCTGGTTGTTGTTGGTGGCTCAGGGGTTGATGCTGCTTGTGGCGACCCGAAAATACAGTCTCTTTTACATGACCGAACTGCATCACGTTATGTTTCGGTTTGTACTGGCGCATTTATTCTCGCATCAGCAGGCATGCTGGATGGCAAAAAAGCAACCACACACTGGGCAAGAGCGCCGGAATTAAAACGATTACGGCCGAATATTCAACTGGAAGCTGATGAGATAGTGATTGAAGACGGGAATATCTGGACATCCGCGGGTGCGACAGCAGGCATGGATATCGCGCTTGCTTTGGTTGAAACAGACCACGGAAAAACGATAACCCATGCAATTACCCGCACATTGCTGATCCCCCAACGTCGTACTCGCGGGCAGTTGCAGTATATGAATCTACAGTCCATTGCACCACCACCACCCAGAATACAAAAGTTGCTGGATTACATTAGCCAGAACCCGCAGGCCGATTTGAGTGTGTCTGTGCTCGCTGAACGCGCTTTTCTTAGTCCACGCCAGTTGTCACGGGAGTTTCTGGCTCATACCGGTCTTTCGCCGGCCCGTGTTGTGGAGAATATACGGGCGGAGTTTGCGCGTGCCCGTATCGAAAATACGGGTACTCCGTTGGCAACCATTGCAGCACAGAGCGGCTTTACGAATACGGCGATTATGCGTAAAGCGTTCATGCGCAGGTTCAATATCTCACCACGTAATTTACGCCGGGGCACTGGCATCAGCGTGTTGTAGCTCTGGCTGGTAATTTTGCGCCTGCAGTGCAGAGGGAAGGCGGAATGTTTGTCGTCTCAGAATTGTTGGTAAGCCAACCTGCCATGCTGGTAGCGATATAGCACATGCCATGGGCGGCTTTTTGGAAAACGCATCAATGCTGCTGCGACAATAAGTTTTGCAGCCAGTCGGAAAAAACGCGTACCTTACGTGAGAGGTGGCGGTGAGGATAAATCAGCGACAACTTGCGTGGCGGGCAAGGGTTACCGGGCAAGACTTCCACCAGAAGGCCCTTTTCAATCCAGGGTTTGAATAAAAATGCCATTCCCTGAAGCAACCCCAATCCTGCCAGCCCTGCGGCTACATAGGTCCCGGAGTTATCGAGTACCAGTTTACCCGGAATGTACACTTCTGCGGCCCCTGTCGCCGTCTTAAAAAACCAGGGGAAAATTTGCCTGCTGCTACTGTTTACCCAGTTAATGGCTTGGTGTTGCTGCAAATCCTCAATGGTTTCCGGTGTGCCATGCGCAGCAAGGTAAGCGGGGCTGGCACAGGTAAGCATCTCAAGATTACTTATTTTGCGGGCAACATACTCACCATCTTCCAGCTCACCCATACGTAAGGCGCAGTCCAGACCATCGTGCAGCATATCCCGGCGAAGATCAGAACTACTCAGAATAATTTCAATATCAGGGTGCTGAAGATAAAAATCGGCCAGGTTTGGCACCACCACTGACGCAGCAAACGCGACGGGCATATCCACGCGTATTTGCCCGTGTAATGCCCGTTCCGGGGAAAACGCATCCAGTAAGTCATCTGCCTGAGACAGCAACGGCTTGCTGCGGCGATAAAACTCTTCGCCTTCCGAAGTCAGGTTAATTCGCCGCGTGGTTCGCTGCATTAAACGCGCACCACAATGCTGTTCCAGTTGTTGCACTGCTTTGGTTACTGCGGGGCGATGGATTTGCAGGTTATCTGCTGCCTGGGTAAAGCTGCCAGATTCAACAATTTCTATGAAAATCTTAATACATTCAAAGAGATTAATTTGCATGTTTGTGTGCTTTACCAGGCGGAGTAATACAGCTCATTGAGCTGAGTTAAAAGATATTATTACGATTTTAATAATAGTGTTGTCATTTTTTAGCTATTTTTCTGAATAATTTCACTCCCTACACTCTACGTATTCCCTGACTGAACCCTCACCAGGGCTGATTTGACTGGTTACGACATGTTGAATTACCTGATGAGCAAGAAGGGCACTCTTTTATTTAAGGACATCACGCTATGAATAATTCACGTATTTGCCAGATTCTTGGTATAGAAAAACCGGTTATACAGGGCCCGTTATCCTGGCTTACTGATGCACGTTTAGTTGCCGCTGTCAGTAATGCTGGCGGGTTGGGTGTTCTGGGGCCAAATGCAGGTTTAACGGCGCAAACCGCTGTATCTACGCCACATGAAACGGCTGAAAAAATGCGTGAAGAAATTCGCAAAACCAAACAGCTTACTGAAAAGCCATTCGGCGTTAACCTGATCCCGACTCCGGAAAACGACCAGTGGACCCCGCCAATTGTGCGTGTAATTAAAGAAGAAGGTGTGAAAGTCGTGGTCTATACCGGTTATGGTGACGGGGCGGTGATCCCGGCTTTATTTAATGAATTGAAAGCTGCGGGCATTACTATTATCTACCGTGACATCAACCCAACGCCGGAAAATACCCGTATTGCCGAAGCCGCCGGTGCCGACATCATTGTGGCAACAGGGTTTGATGAAGGGGGAACGTTGCCCGGAAAGGCGTTAGGAACATTTTCCATTGTGCCACTGATTGCCGATTCTGTGGTTAATGTGCCGGTGCTTGCCGCAGGAGGAATAACCGACAAGCGAACTGCCAGAGCGGCTCACGCGCTGGGTGCCAGTGGTGTATTTGCGGGTTCTGTCTTTATCAGTACCCAGGAGAGCCGGGTTCCCCAGTCAGTAAAAGAAAAAATCATCGCAGCCAATGGGCTGGACATGGTGCTCTTCCGAACTCTCCCTGATTACTACCGTTCATTACCTGGCAAGCTGGTGGGTAAACTGGCGCAAATGGATAAAGCCGGAGCCAGTAAAGACGAAGTGGCAAAGGTGATGGGGGGATTACGCGGTTTGCGCCTGGGTATGCTGGAAGGCAATACCGACGAAGGTTATATTTCCCTGGGGACAGGGATTGGTAGTATTCATGGTGTTCACAGCGTGGCTCAGGTGGTAGATGAATTAACGTTGTGACTGATTCCCGCCTTATACGGCGGGAATCATTATTTATTCAAGCGCACTATTATGTTACCAGTGTTTTGTGCATCCATTGAATGGCCTGCCAGCACTGGTAATAAAAATTTCTCCAGGCCTGGCGAGAGAGTTGTACCTGAAAATATAATTAAGATACGTTTATCTAACTGCCATTCAGAGCAATTAACACAAGGGTTAGTTTTTCTGATATTCAACAATGAGAATTTAATTAGCAACTTCAAATGTAACATCAGCATTGCCTGTATGCCTGAAAACGCCGACACCAGAATGAATGCGCCCTATTTTTTGCAGGTTGCTGATACGCTCACCGTTTTGCTCATACATGATGACAAAACTATGGCGTGGAGCCCAGTAGACGATATCGCCCACTTCATAACCACTGGTTTGTAGTTCGTTTGCCGGCAAAGCCTCTGGAAAGCGGTAACACATTTCTCGATTGTATAAATCTTCCATCGGCAAGGTTAGCGGGAATCGAGAGATCAACTCACGGGTAGTTGCATTGTTATAAAACGTTGCCGTCATTACCTGGTTACCGGTGGTTATTTTCACTTTAATACCACCAGTATCTGCAGATATTGACCAGAATGGCACAGCAGCCAGGGAAGCCAGAGCAAGCAGAGCCGGTTTGAACATAGCATTCTCCATAATATTTAATATATATACATTAAATAGCACCATTTTCAGTACTGCTTTAAAAACAGGTTATTTATGTACCTTCAGATTATTTTTTATTAGCGCTACCTGTGCTTTGAAACAGAAATCAGCAGCGACGGTTAAGACGGAATTCAAATCCAGGCCGCCAGGCGACATGCAGAACACGGTTTTACCTCCTGACTTAACCTGGGGTGTTAATACAGATAGTATTGATGTTCCCAGAACATAATTATGCCAAATAGTGGCGCTATTCAGGCCATTTCTCGTTTGGCGGATGCAGATCGTTTGAGAAGGCTGCATGCCACAATTGCGGTTGAGAGCACAACCAACGAGCCACTCAGGAAAATTGCGTTCAGCCCCATATGTGCGCCTATCCAGCCAAGAGCCGGGCTGCCAATAGCCATCGCAACATCAAGAAATGCTGTGTAAATTCCCATCACCATGCCTCTGTTTTGCGGTGTTGAACTGCTGATAGCTTCGATACCAAGTCCTGGGTAGACCAGTGAGTAGCCGAAACCGGCAAGTGCAGCGCCAGCAGATGCAACCAATGATGAGCCAGCAAGCCACATCACGAACAGCCCCGCAGACTGAACAACCACAAAAATTAACGCAATACGTGCGCCTCCAAAGCGGTCAGGCAGATGACCGGTAACAGTTCTGGCGACAATTAATGCAACGCCAAAAGCGGTAAATGCCACCCATACTGGTTGCCAGTGCATGGCACTGTAATAAAGAGAGCTGAAGGCCAGAATGGTGCAGTAACCTGTGCTGGCAAGAGCCGCCCCGAGGCCTGGTAACCAGACCGCCTGCATGACAGAACCAAATGAAGCGCGAGCTGCCTTTGCGTGAGGCTCTACCGCAGGCATGCGCGCAAGGCAGGCCAGCACCAGCAAAGGAAGCAGCAGAGTTAACAGCGCTATAGCCTTGAAGCCAAATTGGTTAAACAGTAATGTACCTACCGGGCCGCCCAGAGCCATGGCAGCGAACATCGCAGTACCAACCCAGGCGATAACTTTTCCGGCATGCGCTTTGTCCACCAGAGCCAGCCCCCAGGCAATGGCTCCGGTAATAATAAAACTTTCTGCCCCACCAAGAATGGCACGCCCTGCAATCAGAATGGTAACAGACAGCACTGGTATGCTTACCAGCCAGAGCGATACCAGGTATAACACCCCGGATATCGCTGCAGCCGTCAGCCCGGCTACCACACCTTTTTTTGCCCCTTTTCTGTCGGAATAACTTCCCGACAACACTCGGGAAATAAGCGATGCAGCAAATTGTGCACCAGCAACCACCCCCACAATAAACGTCCCGAACCCCAGGCCATTTTTAACATGCAGTGGCAGTACGGGAAGTGCCACACCAATAATAATAAACCCGACCAGCACTGCCGCCATAACCGGCATCAGCGTGATAATTACTGCACCACCAGATACACTGTGGGAATATTTAGCAGGCATATAAACCAGCCCCTTAACTTCAAATGAATAAACAAATGTGTGTGAGTTGTGTTACCAGGCACAGTTTGCCTTCAGGTTATTCTGGTTGGAATTACCTGTAATCAGAGTAATCAGAACGGTTGTTGATCAATATAGCTCTTTACATTCTGGAAATAGCCATCGCCATTCCATGAATAAGCGTAATATTAATTACACAACTGTTGGTGTATTAATAAACTTGCACGGTTGGCCGGAAAAGTATTTCATTGACGTCCACTTCGTCAGGTTGACTAATAGCAAAGGCTACGACGCGTGCAAAAGTATTTGCCGGGATAGCATTTTCATAGGTCTTTGCCATCCCCTGGGCGATATCTTTATCAGTAATGGTAGTGGTCAGTTCAGTATCTACTGCACCAGGAGAAACTATGGTCGTACGGATATTCCAGGGTTTCACTTCCTGGCGTAATCCTTCTGAAATTGCACGGACGGCCCATTTTGTACCAGCATAAACAGCTCCGCCCGGGCCGACTTTGTGCCCGGCAACAGATGACACATTAATAATTTGCCCCGATTTTTGCTTTTTCATACATGGCAGTGCGGCAGCAATACCATACAGCACTCCCTTGATGTTGACATCAATCATGCGGTCCCATTCGTCTACATGCAATTTGTCGAGCATAGAACTGGGCATTAAGCCGGCATTGTTAATGATGACATCAATGCGGCCATACAATTCAATTGCCCGGTTGACCAGCGCCTGAACCTGGTCGCGGTCAGTGACATCGGTACGCAGGATAGCCCGGGGGTCGAGCCCTAATTCGCTGGCAAGAAGTTCCAGCCTGTCTAAACGGCGGGCACCCAGAACAACTGTTGCACCAAGCTTTGATAAATGGCGAGCTGTTTCTGCACCCAGGCCGCTACTGGCACCTGTGATAACAATGATTTTATTTTCAATACCCTGAGACATATTTAACTCCCGCAACGAGGGGTTTATGGCCTGTTGCTATATCGGTTTACTTTGTTTAAAGACAGTTTTAAATACTGAATCCTGTCTTCCACTGCTTGTTGGTACTGTTCGTTTGTCACTGACTTCTGTCAGTCCCGATTTCTGCCATCTGCCTTTTACACCATGGCTTATGGAGGATGTTGATGTCGCACCATGTACATTTTTGCCAAAACAAAATGGGTGGTTACGTTAAATCGATGACAAAACGGTAGCGAACATCTTTTGTTTTGATCCGCTCAAAAGCATGGTCAATTTGATCTGGTTTTATCAGCTCGATATCGGCAACAATATTGCGACGAGCACAGAAGTCGATGAATGCCTGAGTTTCAGCGATGCTACCCATCAGTGAAGCTGAGACTTGTCGACGCTGTAGCCACAGGCCTGAACCACGGACATCTTCTATTGGCTCGCGAGCCCCAACGATTACGTAGGTACCATCCAGCCGGAGCATGTTAGTAATTGGATGTGTGGGCACATTGGTTGGCACTGTTGAAATGATGAAATCAAACTGGCTTGTATAAGGCTCCAGTGCACCGGGAGTTGTCCAGACGATAGCGTCATTTGCGCCCATTCTCTTTGCGTCTGCGATTTTCCCCGGCGAGGTTGTAAATACCGTGACATCTGCTTTACGGGCTACAGCCAGCTTGATGGCCAGATGCCCCAAACCTCCCATACCAACCACACCAACGCGTTGCCCGGCACCAACCGACCAGTGCTGCATTGGTGAAAAGGTAGTGATACCGGCACACATCAGTGGCGCAGCCGCGGCAAGGTTCATTCCCGGCGGAATACGAACAGTGAAACGTTCAGGGATCACTACACGGTGTGAGAAACCACCGTAGTTATACCCACCGGAAATTTTATCCGGGGAGTTGAAATTTAGTGTCCAGCCTTTAAGGCAATATTGCTCCAGGTCATTCAGGCAGTTTTCGCATTCACCACAGGAATCGATCATCGCACCTGCACCGGCAATATCGCCTGGGCGAAATTTGGTTACCTTACTTCCTACAGCGGCTACCCGACCAATGATTTCATGCCCCGGGACACACGGATAATTCGTAGCCGGATAAGGCGCTCCCCATTCTTGTCTGGCTATATGAATATCTGAATGACATATAGCGCAGTACATAATGTCGATTAAAACATCGTTTGGGCGTAATGCTCGCCGTGGAATATCCAGAGGTTCAAAAACGCCTTCAGGGCTACGGTTACCGTAAGCGCGAACACGCCACGGTCCGTTACCTGCAGTATAAGGCGAGTTCTGTGCCTGTGCGCCTGTTGACATTAAAGCCAGCGATGGAGCCGCAGCGAGACCGGCTCCAGCCAGGAGTACTTTTCTGCGAGCCAGAGAAGCTGGTTTATCAGGATGTTGATTATCGTTACAGTTCCCGCACATCATAAATCCTCTTTAATTATCGTTGCGCCTGGCCCACTTAGTAATATGCAAATCCGTTTATTGCAGACATTTAAACAAGCAGTTAAACAACAGGTTGCAGAAAACTATCTGCCTGACACGTTGATTATTTAATGAACACCAGAAGTATACCGGAGGACTTATTGAGTGATTAGAGGTTAATATGAGATTGAAATAATAAGGAGAGCTTCTTAATGCCTGGTGAAAATCTTAATGATCTGGCCGCTTTTCTGGTGGTCGCAAAAGAGCAAAATTTTACCCGAGCGGCAAAACGCCTTGGTGTTTCCCAATCTGCACTTAGCCAGACGGTAAGATCTCTTGAGGCGCAGCTTGGCCTGAGGTTACTCAACCGTACTACACGACGGGTTGTGCCCACCGAAGCCGGGGAACACTTGCTTGCCTCTGTTGGGCCACAAATTGAAGACATTAAGTATCAGCTAATGGTTCTCAGTGAACTGCGTGATAAACCCGCGGGTACGATACGTCTCACGGCGACTGAATATGCGGCGGAGTCAATTCTTTGGCCAGCAGTAGAACGGTTGGTAACAGGCTATCCGGATATTAAAGTTGAGATCCTGATAGATTATGGACTGACCGATATAGTGCGGGATCGCTTCGATGCTGGTGTGCGGCCCGGAGGAACTATTGCCAAAGATATGGTCGCTGTTCGCATCGCACCTGATATGCGCATGGCTGTGGCCGGTTCTCCTGAGTACTTCAGCCACCGGTCAATTCCCTCCACACCTCAGGAATTAATAGAGCATATTTGCATAAATCTCCGTCTTTCTGGCCATGGGGGGCTTTATGCGTGGGAGTTTGAAAAAGAGGGGAAGGAAGTTAATGTGCACGTTGAGGGTCAACTGGTTTTCAATACAGGCAACCTGATACTGAAGGCGGCACTGGCTGGGCGTGGTCTGGCATACTTACCTGAAGGGCAACTTGAATCTTATATAGCGTCGGGAAAACTGGTGCGCGTGCTTAACGAGTGGTGTGAACCTTTTTCTGGGTATCATTTATATTACCCCAGCCAACGCCAGCCGACACCTGCGTTTGCTTTGCTGGTTGATGCGCTACGTTACTCGAACCCGAAAAAATCTTGATGGCGTGTTGTGGTTGTAATAATAACAGTGGTGCTTGTGGCTTAAGGCGCAATCCCTGCGCCTGGTTTAATTCTTAATAGCTGACAATGGTCACCCAGTTTGCATCGTGCCCGGCCGGTGCTTCACTTACCCGTTTTAGGGCACCACTTTGTGAATCAATCGCATAGCTACCGGTGACGGCACTTTTTTCGCCGCTGACTACTAACCAGCGCCCATCGGCACTGATTGCCATGCCGCGCGGTTGTTTCTCTACAGGCCAGGAGCCAATTAGTGTGAGTTTGCCATCCTGTGGGCTAACCCGGTAACCGCTAACGGTGCTGCTGGTGCGCTCGCTGGCATATAAAAAGTGCCCGTTTGGTGTCATACGAATGTCTGCTGACCAGATGCGCGGAGTGCTGTCGTTATAGTCGGCCCCACGTTCGCGGCCATGTTGCAGGTGATACTGTGCCGCCACCGCATTAGGTGTTTGTGATACATCCACTAACTCTCCGTTAGTTTCACGCCTGAATTGCGTAATGATGCCGCCCATTTCGCCGATGTTATACAAATAGCGATTATCTGGCGACAGCACGGAGTGGCGCGGGCCGTTGTCTGCTGCGGTTTTAACATAGCCAGTACCCAGCGCACTCAGCTTACCATCTGCGCTCAACTGCAGTTGCAGCACCCGGTCAGTGCCAAGGTTACCAACGTAAGCGTTGTGCCCACTGGCATCAACAATCACCGAATGTGCCGCATGACCGGTTTTATAACTGCCAACAGGTGGTGTGCTGATGGCCCCGTGCGTATCAAGGCGATAAACGTGTACCACATCCCCGCCATAAGATGCGCCTAACAGAAAACGCCCTTGCTGGTCTGTGCTGATGTAGGGGTAACTGTCCGCTGCCGGTACTGCCCTGGCCTTATTCAGTTCGCCGTTTTGCGGGTCAATCTGCCAGCTCACCAGTTGTAGCGGTTTGCTGCGAATCGCGGCATACAGCATTTTGTGGTCGGCACTCAGCGCCATCGGCATCACTTTGCCGCCAGCACTGGTGTGCCCGAGCAGTTGCAGCGCACCGGTCTGGTCGTTTAACGAATAGCGGGCAATGGTGCCATCGTCGGCTTCGGATACATAAACAAAGGTCTGTGCCAGTAGTGGGGCACTCATTGTCATCGCCGCCAGCAGCGTTATGGCGCGCAGTTTTTTTATCATTCAGTTTTCCTCTGTTATCAGCGCGGTCTGTTGGCGCAAAAGCGCCAGTTATCAATCACAAATAGCCGGGCATAGATATACCGCCGCGCAGGCGGTAACAGTTATGTGTGATTGCCTGACAACACCAGGGCATTCTTACAGTGAGTAAGTTAATTCAGGGAATTAGCGCGCGTTCGAATGTAAAGTTTTGTTCAGGTTTGTGCGTTGGCTCACCTGACAGGTAAGGAAATGCAGATAAACCCGAACAGTATTTGGCAGGTGGCATATTGCGGTTTCCGGTATTGCAAACAATATACGGCTCGTAGCCTGCATGCGTAATAAGTTGTAAAAGATAAAAAATGGAACGGGCGCCTAAAATATGGGGTTGGTTTCTCTGGGTGAAAGGAAAGGGCGTTATAAAGGCGGTGGCGCTTGAGGCTTTTTGCCTTATGGCGTTTCAGGTGGTTTGTGCCGCGTTGTGAGGCAGAAAGCAGAAAGCCCCGAGTAATTTTTCAATTAACCCGAGGCCCACTGTATGCCTAGACAACATCAGTATGGCTTCTTACCGTGCATTATGCAAGGAGGCGTAACCCATGAAACTGCCGCGAAATACTCTTATCTGGTGCGTATTAATCGTGTGTATCACGTTGTTAATATTCACATGCCTGACCCGGGCTCGCTTATGTGAAATCCGGGTGAAGGTCGGAAACAGAGAGGTCGCTGCCGTGCTGGCTTACGAACCTGGTAAGTAGTCACCTGTCAGGCGGGGGAGACCCGCCTTTTCAGGGCGTGTTGTTTTGTGCTGCCACAAGTGCCTTATGAAGGGGTAGCCAGTTTGCTGGCAGCCCCTTTTCCTTATTTTCGGCAGAGGCATTCTGGCTTAAATAAAATACGAACAGATTACCAGGCGGTTCTTTTGTATTGTATTTTCAATTCCACTATTTTTTATTTATCTATTCGTTCATAAATACTGTCCTGGTAATTAGTTACTCTGACGGGGCGTTAATCCCCTATAGTGCTCCATGTCCGGGTCTTTCGCCTTTCTCCCAGTCCTTCACCCGTTTCAATCAGTTTCCGGGCATTAGGGGATAACTGGCCGCTCCGCCAGAGATAATGAATTTCGGTGTATCCCACCGGGCCAAGGGTATGGCTCTGAACCTGCTGGTGGCCCGGCAGCGTTTGCAGTACCGAGCGAAGCACCCAGGCTGCCCCCATACCTGCCGTTACGCAAGCCAGCATGGTGTGGTATGACTCGATCTCGGTAACGGGCAGGTGGCTGATACCAGCTTCAGCCAGCCAACGATCCATGCGAAAGCGAAATGAACAGTCATGGCGAAAACCGTAGAGTTCAGAGCACTGGAGGTCTGCGGGAGATTTGACGGGCGGGTGGTTTCGTTCGGTGATAAGTAGCATCTCGTCAACAAAAGCGAGTTTACTTTCAAGGGATTTGGAGTGCACGGGGCCATCGGTGAGGGCAATATCCAGGCTCCCGTCTGCAACATGTTGCACTAAAACTTCCGATGCCTCGTGGCGTATATCAAGCCCCACGCCCTGATATCGTTTCCGAAATGTACCGATAAGCGCTGGCATAAAATCAACAAGCACCACATCCAGAGCGCCTATAACTAACCTGCCGCCCAGGTCTTCTTCTCGCATCAGCAGCCGGGTGCTGTCTGTAAGATCAAGTATATGCTGGGCATGCTCCAATAAAAGACGCCCGTTTGGCGAAAGCGACATGCCCTTGCTGTCCCGCAGGAAAAGTTCGCAGCCTAAATCTTGCTCCAGTTGCTGGATACGCACGGTAATACCGGAAGGCACTCGATTGAGTACTTTTGCAGCAGCGGCAACAGATCCGGTCTGTGCTACAGCACAGAAGGCACGCAGATGTGAGAGTTGCATTGGGCATTCTTATTTAGTGAACGGTTTATTCTATTAATTTCATTTTTCAGAATGATGGTCAACACCTATATTTCCAGTCAGTTACAGATTATCAGATGAAGTTTACCTGTATTCACAACATGGGGAGTAGATGATGGATTTAGGGCTGAAAAATAAGCGTGTCATTCTGAGTGGTGGTACCCGTGGTATTGGCCGCGCTATAGCCAGGGCCTTCCTGCATGAAGGGGCAAGTGTTGCTTTCTGTGCACGTAACCTGGATGACGTAAAGTCGACGGAAGTTACACTGGGTGACCATGCGTTTGGCAGCCAGGTCGATGTCACCGATGCCAGCGCCGTAAATACGTGGGTTGGAGAGGCTGCGGCGCACATGGGGGGCATTGATATCGTTGTTCCTAATGTGAGTGCGCTTGCTGGTGGCTCTGCCCCTGAAGTATGGCGGCTTGCGTTTGAAACTGATCTGTTAGGTTCTGCTTCGCTGGTGAATGCTGCGCTTCCCTGGTTACGTAATTCCTCTGCTGGCGCGGTGGTGTTGATTTCAAGCGTATCGGGCCGTGAAGTGGATATGTTTGCAGAACCTTATGGGGTACTCAAGGCGGCGCTGATCCACTATGGTAAAACGCTGTCAGCGAAACTGGCCCATGAAAACATTCGGGTCAACACCGTATCGCCCGGTAACGTGTATTTTACCGACGGCGTATGGGGAAAAATAGAGCGAGAAACACCAGAACTATTTGCTCAGTGCCTTGCCATGAACCCCATGGGCAGAATGGCAACGCCTGAAGAGGTGGCAAATGCGGTAATGTTCCTGGCAAGCCCTGTTGCCAGTTTCACCACGGGAACGAATCTGACTGTGGATGGCGGGCTTACTAAAGGCGTTCAATTCTGAGCGACCACACCTGTGGCAACCGTAATCAGAACGGGTTTACGCCAGGTATGCCAGCATCTGGCTAAATCCATCTTCACTTTTATATCTGGCAAATGGCCCGGTGAAGGGCTGCCATTAGCTAAAAAGTGAAAGATTATTCTGCCTGTTAGTGCCCGTGCTCCATGAGGCAGTTTTAAATAAATTACGGTTGAAAAGAGTGATGAGCCAGGAACTGAGTAATTGCACTAACTACACCAGAAGCCAGGGGAAGTGATGTGTTTGTATAAGCTGCATTATTCTCACTCCAGTTGTCTGAGTAAACATTTTTAAGAACGTGATTTACATCAGGGAAAATGGCAAGAGTTGATTTCGGGTTTGCTAATTTTAGTTGTCGGGCATCGCTTTCCGTTACCTGGAGATCGCGTTGTCCCTGTAAAACAAGAACGGGTTTATTAATGCTGGCTATTAGGTGGGCTGGGTTAAAGGAGAAAACGTCAATAAGGAATCCCTGGATTGCCGGGTGGAATAATCTTTGTAGTTCGTAGGGGAAGTTCTGAATATTGACAGGCCTGTTCTGCTCCAGCTCATTAATAATGAAAAAAGCGTCATCCAGCAAAGTTGCATTTGCAGGGTTGGCTTTGAGCTGGGTCTTTAACACGTCACCCAGAGGGCGTGATGGTGTCGCCACTAAAATTAAACCGGACACATTGCTTTCCTGAGCTGAGGCCAGGGCTACAATCCCCCCTTCACTATGCCCGAGAAGCCAAATATGTGAGGTTTCCAAGTGATGTTTCAAAACAGTTATCCAGGAGTGAATATCTTCCACATAATCATTTATTGTCACCGCGTTTGGATCCGCTACCGCAGCTGAACTGGCGAACATTCCTCGCTTATCAACTCGCAATGTTGCAATGCCTTTTAGCACCAGCTCTTCTGCAAGCAACCGATAGGTTGAGGCATTAACACCAAGTGGGTTATTACCGTTCTGGTCAGTAGGGCCAGAGCCGGGAATAATCAGAACAACATTTTTAGGATTTGGACACGGGCTGAGCAATGTGCCTTTAAGGGGGCCCTGCGGTCCTGGTGCTTCCACGCAGGTTTCATAGGTGGCTTTCAGCATAAGAACTACATAAAGGTAATTGTGTGGAAAGAATTAAAATACTCCTTTCGTAAATTTTTAAATATCACTTTACATAAACAGTGTGTGAATTTATCTCGGAACCAACAAAAATTTCGCCATGCGTGATTAGACAGATATTAATGTTTTTTGATTAACAGGCATACGCTTCAGAAAATACGCCACAGAGTGTCTTCCGGTGGTATGGTTAACGTCTTGCGACTAAAAGAGGAAAAGCTAATGATTGTCCGAACCTGGCATGGATGTGTCCCGTTGAAACATGCGGAAGGCTTTGCGAAACACCTTGAAAAGACTGGCGTAGATCATTCAAGGAGCATACAAGGGAATAAAGGCGCTTTCGTACGCAGGGAAAACCAGGGCGGCTGGGAGCATTTCTTTTTGGCGACTTACTGGCAGAGTATAGAATCGGTGAAAGCTTTTGCCGGAGAGAACTACCATGTGGCGGTTACTTACCCGGACGATGAAGAGTTTGAATTGATTTCTGACCCCTACGTTTTCCAGCATGTTGTGGAAAACGTTTTACCGCTATAGCTTCATTTTCCGAATGAATTTATAACGGCAATGTCCATCCCTGGATCTAAGCAGCCAAATAAAACCTGGCTGCCTCAAGAAAAAAACCAACATCCCATAGCCATGCAGCTACTAACCGCGCATATCAAAGCCGGATTTTTGAAAATCCCGATATACTTCTGCATTAGTAAAGGCCGGGAATTTGGCTCTCTGAGCTGCTGATTTTACCGCTGCACAATATGCTTTATTGCCGTTGCTGGTTGATATGTTCGAAGCCGTGCCATCCATAGCAAATTCTATATGTAACCTGCAACTTTTTCCCTTCCAGCTTTTAGGATTAACAAGTTCCGTATTAATTGCCGCCCTGATTGCCCGAGCTTGTGCACCCCACTCATCCTGATCATTCCAACGCCCAGAACTGCAATTGCCAGTTGCGGTAGTTTTGTGGCATCCGGAAGGATGTAACGGGGCACAGCCAATTGCCATACTGGTCACAACTGCCAGCATTAAGATTTTCTTTACCATTTTAGGCACTTCAACTCCCTGAATTCTCATGTTCTTACATCTGTAAGCGAGATAAATCTTCAGGCAGTTTGTTATTTTTTTCAATTGGATGATTAAAATATTCTTTCTGGTCACGATGCAGTTATCTGGAATCTTTAACCTGCTATTTATCGAATAAAAATAAATTCTTCTGGCAACGACTCCCGGCATCAGTTTATCTGGCCACCCAACCGCCTTCCCAGGACACGGAAAGCGGTTGGGTGTAGGGTACTGCCTGTTTATTCTTCAATAAACTGCACGCCGTTTTCGGTGTTTACCCAGCGTGGAGCTGTAAGTTGCCCGGAAAATAGCTGAACCAGGTCTGCGAGCAGGCCTCTGAGTGAGGGGAGCATCTCAGGCGTTAACGCCTGATGTGTGATGAGCTGTGAAAGCACCAGTGCGTAGTCACACAGTTGTTCACTGCCCGGCGCAAACTCCGGCTGTTGTTGTGGCGGTTGATCCACTGTCAGCGCAGAAATCAGGTTATCGGGAACCGGGTCAAGCAGGGTGGGGCGGAGTATCTGTAAACAGGTTGTGAGCCGCTCACTTAACGCCTGTTGAAGTTGTATGTGATTACATTCCAGCAGGGTATCTGCCAGTTTTTCGCAATGTGTGGCAAGTGTAATAAAATCAGTGTGATTATTAACCGTAACAGCTAATAACGGGTGAGTGTAGTTAAGGGGGGGCGCCATAGGGGCATCCTCAGTGAGAGACAAATTGCACCCACCACTGGAGAGGCTAATCTCGCTGGTGGTGGAACCGGACAGGGTTAGCCTTACCGGTCTCACTGACACCGGCGCATCTTACGATGCCCCCGCCCGGCCCACCATTGAAAAATGTGTAGCCGAACGCGCGATACAAAAAGCACGATGATGCCATGTATCGTCAGTGAGGTGAGTCAGGAGGCTAATCCCGGCACTTGATTTTGCAAATGCCGGGCAAAGATACCGTTTTGCCAGCGTACAGGCAAGAAAAGGGCTGCGGCCTTGCTCTCAAATTCACAAGTAACACAATGAAAATAAAATAAAAGTAGCAGGTGTCTGTATAAAGCTGGTTGTTCAGCACAACCACATATTATTCGCCGTGCTTGAGATAAAACCTTAATTGCTCTTTTCCTGTTCAGACGGTGTGCTGGCGGCTGGCAGAAGTAGCCAGCAAGAGTAAACCCGCTAATTGAGCACGGTTTTAAACGGGTTTGCTAACCAGCTGACCCCGGGCGAATACACCACCTGGCATTGTGGTATGTTGCTTATTAGCATTCATTCAGTTGAGTTAACAAAAACAGGAAGCAGACCTGCGTGAATCTCTTTGAAGAACAGTACCGTGCACTGAGAACCCAGGGGGCGAAAGCCTGGGCGGGAGAGGGTTATGTTCGTGCTAAAAAGCAGCAGGAACAGGTCTTTGCATGGCTGCAGTTAAATCATTATTTGCCACTTCCTGGAGCCAGTGCCCTGGAACTGGGGTGTGGGAATGGTGCCATGGCTGCGCAATCACTTGCTGAGCGAGGCTACTCTGTATGGGGTGTTGATTTCTCAGAAACGGCAATCGAATGGGCCAGTGCACTTTTTCAACAAGAAAAATTGGCCGCTCAGTTTCTAGTGGGGGATGTGTGCCACCTTCCTCAGTTACAGAACTCCATGTTTGAGTTGATTATTGATGGCAGTTGTCTTCATTGCCTGGTCAATGAGGCGCGGCAACGCTGTTTTTCAGAAGTGAGAAGGTTACTGAAACCAGCAGGCCGGTTTGTTATTAGCTCTATGTGTGGCAGCCCTCGCAACCCTGAAGATATCGCGCATTATGATCCTGAGCATTACCATTTACTCAGAGATGGGCAACCCTGGCGAACACTGAAGCCCTTTCAGGCGTTAATTGATGAAGTGCAGGGCGCGAAATTTACGGTGCTTGCCACTCAGGTAAACAAGAATTCCTGGTGGGACCACGCAACCATTGTCTGCCAGCCTGATTAAGCGCCTGTACAGTTGGCTGCTCCTGCCACCGCCCAAAAATTCCGGATGACAATCCGGCACGCTCTGTGCAGGATAGTTCTTTTGTTTTCAGGGAATCACCATGAGTGCCAAAGCGGCAACATTAGAAAGCCGAATTCGCCAGTATTGGGATCAACTTTCCAGCCACGAACAACGGCTGGCAGATGTGTTGTTGGCTGCACCTGGCCAGTTAGCCATGAATACGGCAACAGAGCTGGCGCAAAGTGCCGGGGTTTCGAAAGCCACCACAACCCGCTTTTTTCACCATATTGGCTATGAAAGTTATGAAGCCGCCCGCCGCCAGGCGCGTGAAATGCAAAGCAGCGGTTCACCTTTGTATTTGCAGTCTGTGCCAAATGCATCTCCGCTTGGCAGCATCATGCAACAGCATCTGGAAAAAGAAATTGCTAACCTGGTGAACAGTTATCGCACGCTGGATAACCAGCAACTCCATGAAGCGGTTTGCGCTATTGCGCATTCGCGCCGTGTTGTGGTGATGGGGTGGCGGCACAGCCAGACCATTGCGCAACTAATCTACCGTGATCTGGTTCATATCCACCCTGATGTTCGTTTACTGCCCCGTCCGGGGGATTCACTGGCAGAACATCTTGCCTCGCTGGGTGAACAGGATGTCGCTATTTGTGTTGGCCTGCGCCGCAGGATGCCGGTACTGGAAACGGCGATGGAAGTGCTGGCAGAGCGAAAAGTTCCTGTGCTGTACATTGCCGATGCGTTATCTGGCAAGCCCGCGCGCCATGCTTCCTGGGTTATACGTTGCCATACCGACAGTAGCCTGATGTTCGACAGCACTACCGCATTATCGGGCGTGGTTAACTTACTCTGCTCCCTGGTGGCCCGGCATCTGGGGAAAACCGCGAACGATTACCTTGCCCGCATAGAAGCCCTGCACCAGTCTCTTGATGAACTAGAGTAATGCCCCACGCTGGCGCATTCTGCGCCAGGTTTTTCACTAAAATAGTGCAGTCTGTTCGGTATGAATAATTTCTATTCGCACGAATATGAAACACGTGAAATTTATAAGTTATGTAAAGAAACATTTGTTTCTCATTGTTTTTAATATTAAAAATAAAATTACTGGCTACTTATTATTCTGTTATTAAAAAACATGGCACAGAAAATGCTCTGGTGAAAAAGGTATTTCACCAACACCAGGGTACTTCACTATGAAAAAAACAATACTGCTTATGACCGCACTTATCTGCACGAGTGTTCAGTTACAGGCCCATGCGGACACACTGTCAGATATCAAAAGTAGCGGCAAAATCACTGTCGGTATCGACCCGACTTTCCCGCCATATGAATACACCAACGACCAGGGGCAAATTACGGGTTACAGCGTTGCCATCATGCAGTCTTTTGCTAAAAACCTGGGCGTGAAACTGGAGTTTCAGAAAACTGCCTTCAGCGGAATTCTTCCGGGGCTGATTTCCGGAGCATTTGATGCAGAAGGCTCTTCGCTGAACATTACGGCAGAGCGTGCAAAGAAAGTGTTGTTCACAGTGCCTTACAGCAAAACAGTGAATGGCGTTCTGGTGCGTAAAAGCGAAGCCGGAAAATTCAGTGGTAAAACCCTGAGCCCCGAAAGCCTGTCGGGCATGCGTGGTGCGGTTAAAACCGCCAGTGTCCCGGAGCAATTGCTAAAAAGTTTTAACCAGCAATTAGCAAAAGAGGGCAAAAAAGCCATCACCATCATCAATGTTGATTCCCTGGATCAAACCGTCAGTACATTGATGACCAAACGTGCGGATTTCGTGTTTGACGATATCTCCGTATTGGCGCCGGTGGTAAAAAAATACCCGGAAAAAGTGGCCCAGGTGGGCGAAGTCGGGCCAGCTCAGTGGATGGGTTGGGCAACACGTAAAGACGACACCAGCCTGAACAAAGCGCTAAGCGAACACATCCTTGCCATGCAGAAAGACGGTGAACTCGCCAAACTGCAGAAAACCTATTTGGGCACCACCTTCACAGTACCCGCCAGTCAGTTTATTCCCCAGGAGTAATTATGTGCCAGACCTGCCAAACCGTGCCCGCAGGGCACGGTAGAACTTTTGTTGTCCGCAAAGGGCAGTTTATTACCGTTATTGACAGTGCCGGCCAGCAAGCTGCTGATTTTGTCGCCGTCAATGCAGACAACCTGAACGAGAAATTGTCGCCAGTTCATACCCGTCAGCATTTGCGTTCACTGTTTTTCAAGCCGGGTGATGCGCTGTGGTCAAGTGAAAACCGCCCAATGCTGCGTATTGTTGCCGATACTATTGGTGTACACGATGCCAACGTTCCGGCCTGTGATCGCACACGTTTTGACATCGATTTTGGTGTGGAAGGCCATCGCAACTGCGTTGATAACTTACTGGAAGGCATGAAAGCACACGGCGTGACTTATTTCACTCTGCCGGAGCCTTTTAACTTGTTCCAGAACGGCCCGGTAACAGCAGACGGGCGGATGGAAGTGACTGACCCACACAGTAAGCCTGGGGATTACATTAAGTTTGAAGCGTTGTGCGACCTCGTCTGTGCGGTTTCTTCTTGCCCGCAGGACATTATTCCAGGTAATGGCCTTGAAGTGACGCCTATTGATGTTGTTGTCAGTGATCACGCGAACGAACAGGAGGCTACCCATGCTGTTAATGCGTAATGAGTACCAGGAAGAAACTGCAGAGCGCAGCACCGCGCAGCCGGTAAAAGTTGAGGCGGGCAGTGTGGGTTCAATTCGCGTGTTGCGTGGGCAGTTGCTGCGTATCACCGCGCTGGGAGATGGCGCTGTAGCATCGCTGTTTGGTTTCAGCCTCCAGGATCCTGCGGTTTGGCTTTCGGTGCACCACACCCGTGTATTCAGTAACAGTTATTTGTTGGGCTCGGGAATGCGCATGGTGACTAACCGCCGCCGCCCCATGATGGTTCTGGGAAAAGACAGCGTGAAACGCCACGATTTATTGTTACCGGCATCAACCCGCGCCTTTCTCGCAGAACGGGGGTACCAGGGGGAAGGTTGTGTGGAAGCCGTGCAACATGAACTTGCCCGTCTGGGGAAAACCGTACCCAAATTACCCGACCCAATAAACTTGTTCCTGCACGCCAGGCTAACCCGTGAAGGGGATATTATCCCTGAAGAAAACCAGACCCGTGCTGGCGACAGCATTACCTGCCGGGTGGTGATGGATACACAATTCATTGTTGCTGCAACCAATACGGGGATTGAGGGGAATGATAAACCCGCACCGTTGATGCTTTCAGTGGCTGAGAACCTACACGACTTTAGCGAGGAGTAAGCATGGGGCTGGATCAACAGGTAGTGGCCGCGCTGCCAGAACTCGGACACGGCCTGCTGATGACGCTGGTGCTGACGCTGCTGGCTTGCTTAGTCAGCGTGGTTATGGGGCAGGTTATTTGTTTTATGCGACTGCGCCATTTTTGGCTATGGTGTTTTATTGGGCGGCTGTATGTCAGCCTGATGCGCGGCACACCAGCGATTGTCCAGCTCTTTGTGGTGTTTTTTACCTTACCGAAGCTTGGCCTGGGAGGGCAGCCACTGCTTGCCGCCGTGCTGGCGATTGGCTGCAACAGTGGTGCTTATGTTGCTGAAATCTTGCGAGTGAACCGCAACCTGGTTACCCGCGGGCAACTGGAATCCGCCCGGACTCTGGGCCTGAGCCGCTTTATGACGTGGTGGTATGTTGTTACCCCACAGGTGATGCGCGCGAGCTTACCGATGCTGGTGAATGAATTCACCATTTTGCTGAAAACAACCCCACTGGCGTCGGTTGTTGCGCTGACTGAACTGACTTATGCCGGGCAAATTGTGATAGCCCGAACTTACGATGCCACTCAGGTGTTGCTGCTGGTTTCTCTCGGGTACTTGCTGATAGCCATGCCGTTAATTACCGCGGCACGGCGCCTGGAAAGTAAACGGAGGGTTGCATGATGGACTGGCAGGCAATTATTACCTCGTTACCTTCACTGGGCGATGGGCTGGTCGTTACTCTGCAATTGAGCCTGGTCGCAGCGCTCTGTGCTTTGTTGTGGGGAACGGCGATGGCGGTGCTGTTGCTCAGGGCTTCGCCGTTCTGGTTGCGTTTGCTTCACCTGTATAGCGGTCTGACGCTTGGCCTGCCGTTATTGGTGGTGATTTACCTGCTCTATTTTGTTTTACCCGAATATGACATCACGCTGTCTTCCCCGGTAGTGGGGATATTAGCGCTGACTCTGTACTACGCGCCTTATATTGCTCAGGTGGTTCGCGCAGCCATTGAGTCCCTGCCAAAAGGTCAGTGGGAAGCCTGCCGGGTACTGGGGCTGAGCCGTTTTGAAACCTTGCGGGATGTGGTGTTACCGCAAACTTTTCCACAGATGTTATCGCCACTGGTTGGGCTGATGATTGGCCTGATTAAAGATTCTGCGTTGCTGTCCATTATTTCCGTACAGGAATTTATGTATGCCGCTAAACAGGCCATATCTGACACCTATGCCCCACTGGAGATTTACCTGACAGTGGCACTTTGCTATTGGCTGCTCAATAGCATGATTGACCAACTGGCCATGAAGATTGAATTACGTCTGACCCGCTACAGACGCGGTATGACGAGCTAACCAGGAGAAAATTATGTCCGCTGAATTTCAGCATCGTAAAACCCTTACTATTCCGGCCCGTTACGGAAAGGCTGTGAGCCTGAAAAAAGGCGAAGCAGTGCAGGTTATTAATTCTCACGGGACACAAGTTGTAGATTGCTGGGCCTACAACGAACAGGATGTCAGTGAGTATATGTGTATGGAAGCCACCCGGGTATGGAACCAGCGCCTGAACCCAAAAGTGGGCGACAGCTTTATAACTAACCAGCGCCACCCGATATTAACCCTGGTGGCAGATACCTCGCCCGGTGTACACGATACGTTTATGGCCGCCTGCGATGCCCGCCGTTATGAACTGTTAGGCTGCACCGCGCCGCACCGCAACTGCCACGATAATCTCTTTGAAGGTATGCGCGAACTGGGGGTGGAATTGCCACACGGCAACCTGGCTTCATTTAATATCTTCATGAATATCCAGGTACAGCCAGATGGCATTACCCTGAAAACGCTGCCAGTGGTAACCAAACCCGGCGATTATATTGTGTTGCGTGCCGAGATGGACTGCTATGTCGCGTTCTCCGCCTGCCCACAAGATATTGTCAGTATTCAGGGGCAGGGCGATAACACACCACGCGATGCTGAATTACGCATTCTGACTGGCGGGTTCCCTCAGGTGTCTTTGCAAGGTTCCTGGGTTCCTGCATAAGTTTGTAAACAACGGGGATATTCCCACTCCGCGGCAAAAAATTAACTCACGCACGGGGAAATCCCTGATAAACCGGTTTTCATATCCGTAAGCTATAAGATTCATTAAGTTAAAACGTTATTAAAAAATAATAATAAAATCAGCAGAATAGTATCCATTATTCTGCTTTTTCCCGTTATGGGATATAGTGTGAAATTATTTCTACTCTGCAGGTAATACGGCAATGGCTCTGATCCCTAAAAACTACGCGCGGCTGGAAAGTGGCTACCGTGAAAAAGCACTGAAAATCTACCCGTGGGTGTGCGGGCGCTGTTCACGCGAGTTTGTGTACTCCAACCTGCGTGAATTAACGGTTCACCATATCGATCACGACCATACCAATAACCCGGAAGATGGCAGTAACTGGGAATTATTGTGTCTGTATTGCCATGATCACGAACACTCAAAGTACACGGAAGCGGAACAGTACGGCACAAGCGTTGTGGCAGGGGAAGATGCGCAAAAAGACGTTGGTGCTGCCACTTATAACCCGTTTGCCGATTTAAAATCGATGCTTAACAAGAAGAAGTAGTGCCAGCTATGCCTGCCACTACTTACCTGGTTGATGATTGCCAGGTTGATGATGCCCACCCGCCACCCGTTGCGGAAAGATTTCCAGCAGCCATTCAATAAACACACGTAACCGGTGTGTGACGTGGCGGTTTTGTGGGTAAACCACATGGAAAGGATAGGGTGCCGGGCGCCACTCCTGCAGAATTTCTGTCAGCACACCGGCTTCGATTGCCTTTCCGGCACAATAACGGAATGTCTGTACAATCCCTATCCCGGCCAGGGCTGCCGCCAGGTGTGCATTGCTTTCGTTAACACCAATACGGTGGTCAATCTTAATTTCTTTTTTCTCTCCCTGGCGTTCGAAGCGAAACGGTGTGGCCTTACCATTTTGTGGCGATACATAGCTCACCAGCCGGTGCCCGTTTTTCAGTTCCTCTGGGGTAGCCGGTGTCCCGTAGCATTTGAGGTAAAATGGAGTGGCGCAGGTAACGAAAGTGGCGGAGCCAATATAGCGGGCAACCAGCGACGAGCTTTCCAGTGCGCCACCGCGAATCACGCAGTCCACGTTATCACTAACCAGGTCCACTGAGCGGTCTGAAACGCCTAAATCAAGGCGAATATCGGGGTAACGGGCCAGAAAATCCGGCAGAGCGGGAATTAACACATCGCAGGCAGTGGAACTACCGATATCAACACGTAACGCTCCACGTGGTTTGCTGCGTGCGGTACTGAATGCGCTGTCGATATCTTCCAGGTCGCGCAATATTCGCGTGCTCTTTTCATAATACTCATGGCCCTCTGGCGTGACTGTTACGCGGCGGGTGGTGCGTTGCAGTAAACGAACGCCAAGGTGCGCTTCCAGTTCCTGAACCAATTTACTGACCGTGGCGTTAGGCATATTCAGTGAATCTGCCGCCCGGGTGAAATTACCTGACTCCACAACCCGGGCAAATACCCGCATGGCTACCAGTTGGTCCATTTTCACCTCCACGTATCAGTTTTTCCTGATTATACACACATGTGAATAGTCATTTTAATTTTTCGCTATTTTTCAATAAATATGCCAGCGGTACTGTAGCGCCATACACCGCACACATCGGGCGGGTTGCTAAATAAAACTGCTGAATAGAGGAAATGAAAATGAGCAAACAACTGAACGGTAAAATTGCATTAGTTACCGGTGGCACCAGCGGTATTGGCCTGGCAACAGCAAAAGAGCTGGTGGCACAAGGTGCCCGGGTATTTATCACTGGCCGCCGCCAGCAAGTGCTTGACTCCGCCATCGCGGATATCGGTGGCAGTGTTACCGGAATTCGAGCCGATGCATCGGTACTGGCAGACCTCGATAAGGTTTACGCGCAAATCGCGAAAACAGCCGGGAAACTGGATATTCTCTTCGCTAATGCAGGCGGTGGCGACATGCTGCCTTTGGGCGAAATCACCGAAGAGCATTTTGACGATATCTTTGGCACCAACGTGCGTGGCGTGTTGTTCACCGTGCAAAAAGCACTGCCGTTGTTGACGGATGGCGCGTCCGTCATCCTCACCGGTTCAACCACCTCAGTGCAAGGGACAGCCAGCTTTAGCGTGTACAGTGCCAGCAAAGCCGCTGTGCGTAATTTTGCCCGCTCCTGGGTGCTGGATTTGAAAGTGCGCAATATCCGCGTGAACGTGGTCAGCCCGGGCCCAATCCGTACACCGGGTCTTGGCGGCCTGGTGCCTGACGAATACCGCCAGGGGTTATACGACACGCTGGCAGCTCAGGTGCCGCTGGGCCGACTGGGTGAAGCATCAGAAATTGGCAAGGCCGTGGCCTTTCTTGCCTCCGATGCAGCAAGCTTTGTGAATGGCATTGAACTGTTTGTTGATGGCGGCATGGCGCAAATTTAAGTGAGTGAAACGCCGGGCTGTTGCGCACATCCTTGTGCAACTGCCTGGCGTGTCAGGCCGGTGCTTTTGGTGGTGTGAGCGCGTTAGCTTCCTCCAGCGCGTCATACACCACATTACCAATCTGGCGCAGGGCTTCCCGGTTGGTTTCGGTTAACGGCTGGGCACAATTGATGCGCAGGCAGTTCCGGTATTTACCCGATGCCGAGAACAGCGAGCCCGGAGCCACCTGAATTTTGAGTTTTGCCAGGCGGCGAGAAACACACACCATATCCACCTGTTCAGGGAGCTCAACCCATAACAGGAAGCTACCTTCAGGGCGGGTAACACAGATACCATCCGGGAAATACTGGCGAACCCAGCAGGTCCAGTTTTCCATATTTTGCTGGTAAACCCGGCGCATACGGCGCACATGGCGGGTGTAGTGCCCGTCGCGAATAAACGCGGCGACCGCCAACTGTGTGGCCGGCACATTGGTGCCCATGGCGGCATATTTGGCGTGCAGTACCCGGTTGAGATAGCGGCCTGGCACAATCCAGCCCACCCGCAAACCCGGTGCCAGGGTCTTGGAAAATGAACTGCACAGCAACACGCGTCCGTCTATATCAAACGATTTTATGGTGCGTGGGCGCGGGTAGTCGTTGGCCAGTTCACCATAAATATCGTCTTCAAAAATCACAATATCATGGCGTTGCGCCAGAGAAACAATGGCGCGCTTACGGTCATCCGGCATGATAAAACCCAGGGGATTATTGCAGTTGGGGACCAGAATAATACCTTTGATGGGCCACTGTTCCAGCGCCAGTTCCAGGGCTTCAATACTTATTCCAAGACTGGAATCTGTTGGGATTTCAATGGCTTTAATGCCATATCCGCGTAACATTTGCATGGTGCCGTAAAACGAAGGCGACTCAACCGCCACAATATCACCGGGCTGGCACACCGCCAGCAGGGCGGCACTAAGCGCTCCCTGGCAGCCGCTGGTAATGACGATGTCATCGGCACTGGCCTGTGTACCGCTGTCTACCATCAGGCGGGCGATTTGCTCACGTAATTCAACTTTGCCAGCCATGCCATCATAACCCAGCACTGTATCAAGGTTGTGTTGCACCAGGCGGCTTAGCTCTCGCCATAACGGTTTGAGGGTAGGCTGGCTCAGGTCGGGTGAGCCACTGCTCAGCGCCACAATGCTTTTGTCCTGGTTGTTATCCAGTAGCGTAGTAATTTCATCCCACTGTGTGACATCTACTGGCCGTTGCACCGGGTGGCTCATGGCGGGGACGGGTGGTTGTGCTTTACGTGGCGCAACAAAATAACCCGAACGGGGCTGGGGAATGATCAGTTGCAGGTTTTCCAGTACCTGGTAGGCCTGCTGAACTGTACTGATGCTGACACCGTGCTCGGTGCTTAGCTGGCGCACCGACGGTAATTTTTCCCCACTTTTCCAGAGCCCCTGTTCAATACGCTGAGCAAGCAGTGTCGCCAGATGTTGGTAACGAGTCATGCTGTATCCTTGGTTAATGCCATACAGAAGAGAAAACCAGTACAGATAGCGGCAAAAAACACCATGCAGATCCAGTATTGCGCTATCTGTATGGTAAAGAAAAGTAATTTTTGAATCTGTATTGCAGCAGGCATTCCCGGCGATGATAAAGCCACGGCATCGAGATGGGGGAGGCAGAGCATGGAGTTTTATGAAAACCGTTCCAGGGCACCATTTAAAGGCTTTGTACTGATTTGGCATGCATGGAAACACTGGCGGGCACGGCGCAAGACGCAGCGGGTGTTGCAGCACTTAAGTAATGAACAGTTAAAAGATATTGGGTTGTCGCGCAGCGACGTTGCCGACCCGTTAGACAAAACCTGGCCGCGTTAACACCAGAGAAAGATCAAACTGGCGCAGGGCAGTATGTATGCCTGCGCCAGTGAATAGCAGCCGGTTTAGCGCAGTTCTGCAAGTGACAATCGCTGTTCGTGTTAGTGAAAGATATGTCACTGATTTATTTTGCGGGCAGAGAAAGTATTCCGTGCACAGAGAAAAAAATCGGGCAGGTGTTCAGTACCATTTCAGGAGAAAGTACTGTTCAGCACAGCGAGTTTGTTGAAAAGCGGAGCAGGAAGTTGATGCGAATAACCAACGCTAGAGGGCGGGGCAGGTGGAACCCTGCCCGGAGCCCCGGCATTTACTGAATTACAGCATATTACCGGCAGTCAGATTTTCGCTGTCGAACGCGTGGCTGGCTTCAATATGGTTCTGGTGCACCGTGTTGTCGATATTTGACCCGGCTTCCGGGCGAGAAAACGTGTTGCCTGCAGCCATGGCACCTGAAGAGAATGTAGCAACCAGCAGCAGAGCGGTAACAAGATTTGTCTTTTTCATTTTGTATTCCTTCTGTTCGTTAAGCTGCCATTGCCGCCAGCAGGGTAAGACAGGCGGTAATGGCCGAGGGCGCACGGCTTATTTGCTCAGGTCGGCAGTCATATGTACCTGGTTGCCAACGTGTGCTTCAGTGATGTTGTAAGATGCACCAGCTTGTTTTGCCTGCGCTGCGATTTGTGCTTCAGCGCCATCCAGTGTGGAAGCAGTTGCACTGACGGTCTGAGCGAAAGTCCCGAAAGACATCATAGAAAGAGCAGCAATTGCAACGAAAGTTTTGATAGATTTCATGGTCGTATTCCTTAAGTTAGTTGGTCTGTATAAGGCGTTTCGCCTTGATGTGATAATGGTAAGGTGACCACGGCGTGATTAAAATTAAAACAATTTGCGGATATCATTCAAAATAATTGATGTTTTAGGCGGGGCGGTATTCGAGTGGAGAGAATTGCCAGCCCGGGGCTGGCAACGCAGGTGTTATCCGTTCAGGCAGTCCAGCACCGTCTGGTGCAGTGCCGGGCAACCGGTGGCAACGATATCGCCACCTTGTTCTGGCCTGCCGCCATCCAGAGTGGTAATGGCACCGCCAGCCTGCTCAATCAGGGGAACCAGTGCGGCGATATCGTAGGGTTGAAGGCCATATTCGACACAAATATCAATATGGCCTGCGGCAACCATGGCGATGGCGTAGCACTCACCACCGTAACGGGTCATCAGTACACGTTCGGCCAGGTCAGTAAAACGGATTGCCGGGAAGCGGGGAATGGGCTCAGGTGAGGTGGTGTGTAGAATCGCCTGAGAAAGTGAAATACCGGTACGGGAAGTGAGGCGCTGTTCACCACAGGGGCTGCGCCACCAGGCTGCATTACCATCAGCCCAGAACCGTTCCTGGGTGAAGGGCTGGCTCATCATCCCCATGCGCGCACGGCCATGTTCATACAACCCAATCAGTGTTCCCCAAACAGGTAAACCACACAGGAAAGGGCGGGTGCCGTCCACAGGATCCAACACCCATTGCAACGGGCCACTCCCTGTTGCTCCAAATTCCTCACCGAGAATGCTGTGTTCCGGGTAATGTTCCGTAATAATCTGGCGTATTACCCGTTCTGCTTCCCGGTCGGCATCGGTGACGGGGTCAAACCGGAACCCCTCCTTGGGCTTGCTGCCAACATGCAATTCCTGGGCTGAACGAAAACGCGGAAGAGTCTGCTGTGCAGCGGCATCTGCCAGTTGGTGAAAGAACGCGATGTCCGGTAACGCATGTGCCATGATTGCCTCCTGTAATCAAAATGGGCTCCCAGTATATATCGGCAATATGAAAGCTGGCTGACACCTCAGGCAGATTGTTTGATCTGTACCGGGTTAGTTGCCCACAACCACACTGGTAATTGAGTTACCCGGTAGCCATGTGGTCAACTGCCTGCCACAGGCCGCCAGTGACAGGCGGGTTTCCTGGGGGTATGGGTTACTGATATTGACGACAATACTGCCATCAGGGTTGGCGAATGCCACAGCATTACCACTCAGCGCCCCGCTAAGTGGTACATGGCGGGCGCCGGGTTTTATCAGGCCAGAAAAATGGCGCATCACGTGGTATTCCGGGTTGTAAGTCACTTTTTTCTGGGCCGGGTCTATGGATATCATGCAGTTTTGGCGCCAGCCCCAGGTGCTTTCTCCACCGCTTTCCAGCACCATATTCCAGTAAAAATAGCCATTGGCACCGTTAATTAAATAGTGGCGAAACAGCCCAAAAACATAATGAGCGTATTGCCAGGTATTCCCGCCATCGCCACATTCATTCTCCGTTTGGTAGTAGCGTAATGACGGGTAACTCATTACAGTGCGCTGCAATGCATTTTTCCCGGCCCACTGGTAACCCACGCCTTTAATAAACTGTGCCGCTTTGGGGTCACGCAGCACCCACCCGGCATAGTCATCATAATCTTCCCCAGGCTCCTGCATAAAAGCCGGGGCGTTGATAGTCCCCAGCCAGATTTCGCAAGGAATTTGGTTTGCAGCAAATTGTGGCCCCAGATAATCACGAATAAATACCCGCAACTGTTCACCGTCCCAGACACAGGACGGGAATTTCTGATCTGCTGCCACTTCATTTTGAATATGCACCTGGTGAATGGTGGCACCTTCTGACCGCCAGGCTTCAACAAATTTCTGAAAGTAGAGCGCATAGGCGGCCTGAGTTTTACTGTCGCCGCGCAGGCGTCCAAAATTATAAGCCTGATGGGTTTTAAGCCAGGTTGGCGGGCTCCATGGCGAGGCAAATAATTTCATGCCAGGCTGGCGTTTCAGTGCCTCTTTCACATACGGCAGCAGGTAGCGTTTATCCCGCTCAATGGAAAAGTGCTCCATTGCGTAGTCATCTTCATGCTCGTTCAGGCTGTACCATGAAAGTGCGTAATCACTGGCACCTACTGGAACCCGTCCCAGAGTAAGCTGGCACTCACCTGTTGGGGAAAACAGGTCATCGAGTAATGCAGCACGTTGTGGCTCTTCCAGCGTATTCAGTGCTTTCATTCCCAGTTCGTTAAAGCAACCGCCAAACCCGTCAATGCTGCGTTCACGCGCTTCGCTAAGTATCAGTCCTGGTGCCTCTGTGCTGTCTTCAGCGTAAGGCAGGTTTTGCCAGACGTATTTATCGCTGGATGAGTACAGATTTATCATATTCATGTCCTTAATGTGTTTTGGAAAGCGTAAGCAGTTGCTGGTCGCTGAGGGAGTAGCGCCGCATAATCAGGATTAAGCTGAGCACCAGTAAACCGGGGAAGACGGTGAAGAGCAGGTGAATCATGGTGAGTGCGCTGCCAGGCTGCACCGGGCTGTTGCCCGTGTAATTGCTAAGTGACAACAACCACCCAACACAAGCGCCACCAATGGCTATACCTAACTTGATAGCGAACAGATTGGTGGAAAACACAATGCCACTTAACCGGCGACCACTGCGTTGTTCTTCCGCATCAGTAACGTCTGATAACATGCTCCACTGAAGTGGGGTTGCAGCGAGTTGAATGACATTAATGACGACAACCATAATAAATATGGCGGCAATCTGGCTGGAAGGAATGAAGTACAGCATTATTAACAGTAATCCCTCTGCCGCCATGGCAAGTTTAAATCCTTTTATTTTGTCCATGTTTTTGAATAAAGTGGACGACAGCATGGCGCCAACCACACCAGCAGCAAGTGTGGTGGTCAGTAATGCACTGCCCAATTCAGGGCGTTTAATAATATAATTAACATAATAGAGTGTGGTGCCACCTTTAAATAATACTGCTACCAGGTTAACCACATTTAAGATAAACATGATTCGCCAGTCTTTATTTCTGTACAGTATTTTCAGGTCACTTAAAACGGCGTTTTTGTGAGCGGCATCAGTTGCAGGCGGCTGAATTTTTTCCTGAGTCAAACCAAAGCATATGAAAAAGAGAATAATACTCAGCCCACCCATTACCATCATGGTATAGAAATACCCGTTCTGGATATTCCCTTTGCCAAGCCAGGCAACCAGTGGCAAGGCTGTCAGTGAAACTATCAGCCCGCCAGCAGTGCTCAGAGCGAAGCGCCAGGACTGAAGAGACACGCGCTCGCGGGAATCGCCAGAGAGGTTGTTTATCATGGCGCAATACGGCACGTTAATGGCTGTATAGACGAGTGACAACAAAGTGTAAGAAACGTAGGCGTATACTAATTTTCCGGTATAGCCCAGGTCCGGAGTATAAAATGTTAGTGTGCACAGTACGCCAAATGGAATGGCGCACCATAATAAATAAGGTCTGAATTGACCCATTTTGGTTCGGGTGCGGTCAGCAATCGCGCCCATAAATACATCCGTTACAGCATCAATTACCCTTACGGCTAAAAACATGGTGCCCATATGTGCTGGTGATAAACCAAACACATCGGTATAAAAATAAGCCATAAATAACATCACAGTTTGCCAGACAAGGTTACATCCTGTGTCGCCTAATCCGTAACTTATTTTCTCTTTTACAGAAAGTGGGGTGGCAGACATAACTGTCTCCTTTGAACAGAGGGATTATTATTTTTTTACGGCGTTATGTGATTGCCGTACCTGTTCAGGTTATTGCCAGCACTGTAATTAATATGTATAAAAAAAGTCGGTCTGTATAATAAATCTGAACCCCATGAGTGATGATCGTCCCGTTTACGAAAACATCCCGGTACGCCCGGGTGAGTTGTTCACACTGCGTTGTGACCACATACCGCACTTTGCCGGTCTGGATGTGGTTACCCATTTCCATTTGATGTTTGAAATTATGTGGTTCCGCCGTTCCTCCGGGACCTTTACGTTGGGGAATGAACAATTCCAGATAAAAAATAATACTCTGGTGTTTGTTCCTGCCTTACTGCTTCACGATATGCAACTGGATGCCGGAGATAATCATTTACGCTACTTGTTGCAGTTTGAGTCGGTCTGGCTTGATGATCTTTCCCACACCGCTGGTAGCCAGTTGTATCGTGATGCGCGGGTTTTGGTGCTGAATGAGCAGGATGCGGAGCGCATTGATTCGTTATTTGGCTGGTGCACGGAGCGAATGGCCCTGGCGGGAAACGATGACCCACTATTTCAGTCACTGATGCAAAGCGTTCTGCTGGCTATTTTTCAACGCTTGCCGCCAGTTCGCCATGCTCCAAAGCGGGCGCATACGGATGTGTTACTGGAACGCCTGCATCAGATAGACCACAGCCGGAATTATCAAGTCACCACTGAAGAGGTTGCCGCCGCCTGCAACTGGTCTGCTTCGTGGTTTTCACGCTTATTTAAGCAGCATTTTAGTATGTCGTTTAAGTCCTTCATTTTGCTGCGCAAGATAAATTATGCAGTCTGGCTGTTGACCACAACCGATAAAAATATTGCTGATATTGCTCAACAGAGCGGTTTTACAGACAGCGCTTATTTCTGCCTTAAGTTCCGCCATGTGATGAAGGACTCCCCGGCGAGTTTTCGTGAGCGCATTCGCCAGACCGCGGCGATGGGGCGGAGTAATTCGGTCTATTGTGTGCAAACCAAAACAGGGGAGTAGAAATTACTGATAGTTGTTGCGCCACCGGGCAGGCGGTTGAAGCGTAACTGTTGGTGCTCACCCGCTTGCAGGCCAATAACCGTGTGGTCAAACAGGCCCGCCGGGAAGCTTTCAGGGTTGAAAGACACCACACGGGTTACCCACACATCGTAAAGGTTATTGTGTAACGCCTTCCACGCAATTAACGCCTGGCGGGAAACGGGTACTTGCTGATTGTGGTATGTAAAACTGCCACTGACATTCAGGCTGCCTTCACCACCAGGTAAGAAGTTAGCGACAATTTCGCCGTCAAAACGTACCGGGGCGCTCTCCACCGTATCATGGTAAACAAGGTTTCCGTGGCAACTAAAATCCAGCGGCGCAGGGCGAATATGCCAGCCAGCGAGGGTTGCGGACAGCATAACGGTTACAGTGCATACGCTCAGGTAAAGCCAGCGTGGCCGCAATTTCATAAATTTCATGATGACCACCCACGGAAATAGTGGGTCAGGCAGGCCTCGGCACTTTGCTGCGCCAGCGAACATTCAATCATTGCCAGTTGCCCGGTTTCCCCATAGACAATCGCATCTTGTGCATGCAGATAAAATACTGTGCCTTGCTGGCAGGACAGGTGCTCAAGGCTTTGTACGGTTTTGGCCAGCGCCAGCATCGGTTTTTGCCAGGCATCGGGCAGTTTAGTGAAGGTGTACACCGGGCACTGATTAATCCGTGTTAACAGGTACACCGGTGCTGTGGGAATGGCGGCGGGGGTCGGGGTAAACACCACAAACAGTATGCTGGCCAGGGCGACAATGCAGGGCAGCAACCACAGTGCCTGTTTTATGGGCATCGGGGGGCTTTGTACCGGCATTTTTTGAACCCAGGGTTCATGTGAGTGGTCCTCTGTGGGAAACAACGCTGATTGCTGGCTGACAGCCAGCTCGCTGTTGAACATAAAACCCACCCTGGGCACTGTGATGATAGTGGGGAAGTTCAGGCCAAAACTGCTCAGTGTTTTCCGCAGGATACTGATGTACTGGTTCAACGAACTACTGGAACCACGCAGCCCCCGCTCGTCCCAAATTTCATGCAGCAGGGTATCGCGCTCCACCACAATCCCCTGGTGGTGAATCAGCAGAGACAGTAATAAGTTAGCCGTTGTGGTGAGCGTGATACTCTGTTCATCAGGCGTACTGATATGTGTCAGCACGCCATCTTCGGGGTTGTAAATTACAGTGGAGGCAATCAGCCAGGTCATGGTGTTTCTCGGTGTCTGTGTTTTATGGATGCCGCTTAATAACTGAGCGTGACGACTACATCATCGGTGTAAGTCGCTGCTGCAGGGGGGGACTGCGCGGGAACAACGCCATAAATGGTGTAATCCTGGACGTTCCCATTGCTGTTGGTTGTTTCCAGCGTATTTTCCCCACGATTGTTTCCCCAGGGGGATGTGGCTGCGCTGTCTTGCCAGAGTGAATAAGCCAGGCAGTCGCCGCTGGCGCTGCACAATTGCCTGGTGGCGCTATTGGCATGGGTTCCGTTATCAAGGCCTATCGAAAACTGGGTTCCCGGGGGGCAGTGGGTACGTAATGTGGCGGTGGATCGTATACCGGAACGGATGCTGTCAGCGCTGACAGTACCGAAGTCGAGCGTACTGACACTTTCAATAAAGCAGCCAGTAGAAATGGTGGCATTCGCATTACTGGAGCTGTCAGTGGCACTGCCGCTACTGATGCCGTTCTGGCAAGGCGTTAATGTGCTTTGTTGGGTACTGGTGTTCCAGGTGATTTTTATTCCCAGTGCATAGTTAAAGTAACTTCTGGCTGGCACCGGGCTCTGGCCAGATGGCATGCGGGCAGTTAACGGAAAAGTACCGCTTGTTTGCTGGTTGTTTCCGGCTGAAAACACCTGCTGTATCAGGTTACCACTTGCTGAAGATGCCAGCATTTGCGAGGTGTCGCTGGCGTTGTACAGATTAAATTGCAATGAATACGTGTGGCCCTGTTCATCTCCGTTAGAGGTCATGATGAACGGTGGTTCTTCCTGGCTGGACAGGCAGACGGCAAAGTACTGGGTTGCGCCATAATCTGCCTGGCATGCGTAGCCCACACTGGTTTGCGTTTGGTTAACGCTGTCTGTTGCGATGGTGCCAAAAGCAATACTGGCACCATGGGTTATCCAGCAACTGGCGGCCATGGTTTTTGCCGGGCATATCAGGCAAGCACACAGGCAAGCCACTTTCAGTATGTGAGCCATCACTGACATAGAATATTCCCTAATTGCAGATAAGACTGCCCGGCAAGCCTGGCGGGCAGGCGGGCATGGCACAAGTGTTGGCTAGTGGTTACTTCCAGTTCTGCAGGGAGTGTCGGGTTCTCGAGCCAAATCATGCCATCGCGAGCCACACTTTTGGTGGTACTGTTACCCCTGAGCCGAACCTGGCTTCCCATGGGTAACGGGTCGCCGTGGGTATTCACCAGGCGTGCCATAACGGAAAGCGCTTCTTTCATATCAAAATCAACCAGCACGACCTGCCCGGTTCCAGGTGAAACATAGCGTTCAGTTACTGGTGTCATAACGGAGGCGGGCAGATTAAGCGGGTCGATGGTTATCTTGCTGGTGTGGTATCCCGGCAGCTCTGTTAGCAATAACCATCCCTTATCGTCTGTCTTGCCAACCAGGCGGTTCTCCTGGTAGACAGGAACCGATGGAATACTGTTACTGGACACCAGCGCAACCCCCTGGTGGCTTTGGCGCATGGGGTAGATGTGCCCACGGAGCAAGGTCAGGCTGCCTTCGCCTGTTAACCAGCCACTGGTTTCTGTCTGTGTTTTGTTGATACCGAGGTGCCATTCACCGTAGCGGTTAAGGTTGCCAACATCGGCATAGTGATATTTTTGGCTGCCATTGGATTGCCCGGCATCCCAGGACCAGCCGCCCTGGTCATTATCGGCCTGGTGGCGATAGCGCCACTGCTGGCTGCTGCCAGTGCTCTGGGCAGAGAGCTGGTCATGAAAACCAAATGGAATCGCCAGTGTGAGGTTGATTTGCGAATCTCTGCCGGCAATATCCCGCGTCCAGGTTATGTTGGTATTCACCCCGTGGGCAAAGGTTTTGGACCATGAGGCGTTCAGGTATTGTTCATTGCTTCCTGTGGCGTACTGGCGTACCCAGCCCACGCCGAGTTGCCCCAGCGGCCCTAACTGAGTGCTTGCCCAGGCTGCATCACTGCGCCGGGCAGCCACAACACCACTGGCGCTGGCAATATCGGCAAACGTATTGTCGCGCAGTGTGGTACTGGCAGAGAACGCGTATCCCTGGCCATTCCATTGCCAGCCAACACCCCATTGCTTTCCAGGTGCTGCAGAGGAATGGCTGACAGCAACATGGGCGCTTAACACGCCAACCCAGGGTGATGGCAGCCAGTAAGCACCCACTCCGGCATTATGGACTGTGCGTTGTTGTTCGGTGTGCAGTGCTAAAGTCAGAGTGTTATTGGCACCATAGCGCCAGCCGGCATCCAGCATGGGGTACGGAGAATAATCATTAGAGTTAAGGCTATAATTTTGCCGCATCCAGCCCACATCCAGCGTACCACTGCTCAACCCTGCGGCCAGCATTTGCGGTGCCCCGTATAAATCCAGGGAGACCACTTTGCGCTGGCCATTGATATCGGTAATTACAATGTCGGCCTGGCCATTGCCCGTGAAAGTGGGTTGTGTGGCGAGAATATACTGGCCTGGCACAACTTGCTGGCTGCTCTGTTTCAGTCCGTCGATATATAAATCCACGGTTGATGGCAGCACTGCGGTACTGCTGTATTCGGCACGGGGTGACGTATTTAGTTGGGGGGCCAGTTGAAAGTTGCGGGCAAGATGAATACCACCAAAACGCACCTGGCGGCTCCAGGTAACACCGGAAGTAATGGCATCGCCCAGCACCAGGGAGATTTGGTGCTGGCTGTCATCAAATTGCCAGGCGGTCATAAGCCGGGTAGTACTGGCCTGCGTATCTTGTGGGTTTTCGGCCACGCGGCTGTTAAAGCTGCTGGACATTGTACCGGGAAGCCACCCCGATGATGCCAGGCTGGTTTGCGCACTGGCATATTGGTAGCCAGTCGCATGAGTGGCATTCAGGCTGTACCCCAAAGTCAGGTTACCCAGCAGCGTATTTGTAGCGGGCGTGTCAGGCTGTGAAACCTGGGGTTGCCAGGCCAGGTACTGGCGCCGGGATAATGCCGTCATACTGGCAGACAGGGATAATTGCTGGTTAAGAGCATCATACCTGGCTGAAATACCCGGGATATCACTTAATTTAACCCATTCCCCCTGCGGTAATTTACCCCTGACAGCGCTAATGCCCAGGGTGTGTAAATCCTGCTGTTTAAGCCATATTTCCGTGCCAGCCACTTGCACGGTAAATAATCCTGGTGACTGAGTCTGATTAATCGTGACGGACAACCATTGGACATGACTTCCCACAAGCGTTGTTTCAGCGCAGGTGAGTTGCGGCTGTAACCCTGTTAAAAGTAGCAACAGTATGGTTAAGCGGGCATTCATAAGGCACTTCATTGAGTGTCAGTTTCAACGTGATGGCCTGATTCAATGACAATGCAGGCAGTGAAAGAGCCCGCCAGGAGCCGGGTAACAGATAACCGACTAAGCCATCATCATGGTGCAGCAAGCGGCCCTGCTGGTTTAAGACTTGCAGGTCACTGAGTTTTATATGGCGCATACCCTGGTTGTGTAACACCAGTTGCTGGCGGGCAGAATCCCACTGGCAGGTGGCTGTTTTACTGATGTCGTTTTGGGGCAGTGAGTGGCTGGCGATAAACACCGGGATGGAATAGCGCAGCAAAAAATGGATGGCATGGTGGGCATCTCTGTTCGCTTGTTCACCGGGCAGTTCATCAATAATGAGCCGAAAACTGTGCTCTTGATCTGAGGCAAAAGGCTTAAGTGCAATCAACCGGATAAGTTGTTTTTGACCAGCGCCCAGCGAGGTTATCGCCGGGCTGCTGACCAGTGTTGTTGCTGGCTCAAGAACGTCTTTCCCATTCACCTGATGCCATTGGTACAGGCGAATTTGCGCACCTTCTTGCTGGCTGCCCGTGTTGGTGAGCCACACTGCTGTGGCTTGCTGTTCAGTTGTCATGCCAATATTCACCGGCGCAACCTGTAAGGTGGCGGCAAGCGCATAGTGTGCCAGCGCCAGCATAAGAAACAGCCAGATAATGAGAACGAACGTCCTGGTTTTCATTGGTTAATAGGTTAAGTACAGGTTTACATCGTCGTCGTACTGGCCTGCGACTGCGCTTGTCAGTGCGTTGGCCTCAATTACGCCATACAGCGTCTGGTTTTGTGTGGTACCGGTGCCGGTACTTTCCAGACCGTCAGTACTGGTGATTTGTTCTGACTTACTGGCGTCACTGTAGAGTTTGTAGGCAATGTTCGCGGCATCTGTCATACCACTTGATGGGTGCAGGTAGAATGTGCCGCTTGCCTGGTCTGCAGAATCTGCAGTGAGCTTCCAGGGGGTGCCTTTGGTGCAGGTAATATTGAGTTCGCTGCTGGCCGTTATCTCGCTGGTATCAGCAGAGCTGTGCCGGGAAAAATCCATATCACTGGCAGAAAGAGAGCAGGATTTCATTACTTCCAGCGTAACATGCATGCTGGTATTATCATCTGCCTGGCTGGCAAAAGAAATTACAGCCAGTGCACAGGCGTAAGCAATATTTTTAACCTTCATATCAATATGTTCTTATTTAAGCAAAACTGGTTTTGATTATCCCTGGTGAGTGCTTCTGGAACCTGGCCGGACTTACCGGGGAGCCATCGCCGCCCGTTCAGGATGCGAATATTCAAGTGGTATATAAAATAATATTTGAATTTTGAAAATAATATAAAAAGATAAGAATTATGGTGTATTCCTGGTGTTGTAAATGAAATGAAAATAAAAATTACTGCGGTTTATTTAGTTCCATAAACGGTTCGGGTGAGGTTGCCGCACTTGACTCTGTAGGAATAAAAACCAACGAGTTGTGTATTTTTCTTAATTTATTCGCCAGGGGTTCGCAAGTTAAATGAATGCGCAACTGGTTTCCACATGTAACCCTGGCCATAATCAGCCACGCTGAGTTGTGCTGACAAAAAATCGTGATAGTTTTCTATGCCTTCAATCAATACCTTAGCGCACAGCTTTTGGCATGTTCTGACCAGGTCATTGAGGTGGTTTTGGTGCCCGCGTAGTTCCCAAAATACATATTTATCTATTTTTACCCCATAAAAATAGAATTTTTCCTTGAGCAGGAAATGAATCAAACCGGGCGTAATGTCATCAGCCCATACCTGAATATTCATTGCCTGTAATTGGGTGATGCGCTGGCGTAATTTCCTGATTTGCACTGATGAGAGTTGCATTATATTGCACAGGTCTGTGAGTTCGAGTGCGAATTTTGGCTGGCAAAAATTATGACCAGCGATGACTTCTGCCATTGTTGATGACAGGAAAACTTCTGAATCGGCATTAATGTAATAACACTGAGCACATGGCGTATAAAGTGCGTAATTTACCTGGTTTGCAAAAAGTGATATGCGTTTTTCCTGGGGAAGGGAGGAGAAATACACTTCTGCATCAATATTAGGGCGCAGTGTTGACAGCATCTCCCAGGCAATGATCCCCTGATTGTTAAGGCGGCGAATAGATTCGAACTTGTAACCTGTGAGCATCGTTGCTGCCTGTCCCTGCTGATATAAATAAGAGCAGCAGATTGTGAGCAAATTCTGTTTTGCATGGTATTTATAAATAGATTAACTAAGTTTTTGGTTTTTTTATCTAAATTTTTTATTTAATTAAACTTTTAACTCTGATTATTTGAAGGCTTATAGCGCATAAAATACAGCGAGGATCACATCTGGTTCCCGGAATCGCTTTTGCGCAGGGCTACCTGAAAGTGGTAGTGTGGCTCAGACAGTGCGACTAATCAGGTGTTGACGCATTCTCGCCAGTACCCGCTGAGCAGATATAGCAATGGACGCAGCGCTATACCGGGCAATGTGATGTTTGACGAGTTGATATCAAAGAACCCAATACAGGTGATATTTAATATTGCCCTGGTGGGGTCAGGTGCTGATACAGGGCCGCATCGCTCATTATTGATACTTTGACAGGCAGGAAGAGATAAACATCATGACACAACAACTTACCCTTTTCTCAGACGATAATTCGTCGGTGGGGCTGGATGTGCTACCCGGTACCCTTGGGCAGTCAGCTGTGGATCTGCGCCCGTTAGGGCAACAAGGGCTGTGTAGCTACGACCCCGGTTTCAGTAATACTGCCGGGTGTAAATCTGCGATTAGTTATATTGATACCGAACAAAGCATACTGCTGCATCGCGGTTACCCCGTTGACCAGTTGGCGATGCAGTGTGATTTCCTGGAGTTGAGCTACATCCTGTTGTATGGCGATGCGCCAACAGAAGAGGAATATCAGGCGTTCAGCCATACCATTACCCGCCATACACTGGTACACGAACAAATGGCCAGAATGTGCAGTGGCTTCCGTCGTGATTCCCACCCAATGGCGTTAATGTGTGCATTAGTGGGGGCGCTGGCGGCTTTCTACCATGAAGTGGTTGATGTCTCAAACCCGGAGCATCGCCGGCTGGCTGAAGTGCGCCTGATTTCGAAAATGCCAACGCTTGCAGCCATGAGCTACAAGTACAGCATTGAGCAACCGGCCAATTATCCGCGTAACTCCCTCTCTTATGCCGGTAACTTCTTGCATATGCTGTTTGGCGTGCAGGCAGAACCTTATGTGGTGAACCCGGTGCTTGAGCAGGCAATGAACCAGATTTTAATCCTCCATGCTGACCACGGCCAGTGTGCTTCTACCACGACTGTGCGCACCGCCGGGTCGTCTGGTGCTAATCCTTTCGCCTGTATTGCTGCCGGCCTGGCTTCTTTATGGGGGCCACAACATGGTGGCGCCAATGAAGCCTGCATGAGCATGCTGGAAGAGATCCGCGAGATCGATGAAATACCGGCATTTATTCAGCGTGCTATGGCGCAACCTTCGGTATTCCGGCGCCTGGGTTTTGGTAACTCGCGTTATACGCATTCAGATCCGCGAGCGGCGATTTTACGTGAAACCTGCCATAAGGTGCTTAAAGAGCAGGGTATGGAAGACAGTCTGTTACAGGTCGCCATGGCCCTGGAAGATATCGCCCTTAATGACAGCTACTTTATTAAGAATAAGTTGTTCCCAAGCGCAGACTTTTATACTGCGGTGATTCTTAAAGCGATGGGACTGCCATCAACCATGTTTACGGTTGTAACTGCAGTGGGGCGCACCCTGGGTTGGGTGGCGCACTGGAATGAGATGCACGAAACCGTGGATGAACCTTTACAGATTTACCGCCCGCGCCAGTTATACACCGGCCCGGCACAGCGAGATTTCGTCTCCCGCCGCCAGCGTTAATTTGCCTGAACGGGCATAGCAACAGGCAGCAAGCACCATGATCTAAGGCACCTTTAAAGTGGGGATACCGCTTTAAAGGTGTAAACCAGGTTGTGATTAACCAGGCTCAACTCCGCTTACCTCACGCAGCCCCAACTTTAATTCCAACCCGCTTTGCACTGTTTTTATGCATGCACTCTGTTGGTGCGTATTGCCTGCCGCCAGCAAAAATTCTGCTGTTAACCAGGACTCCTGGTGTTTTATCCTGGCTGAATTAGCGGCGCTGGTTTGCAAATTTCATCGTTCTGTTACCCAGAGATACTTCAATTATAAAAAGACACATTTATTTACCCCTCGATACCCGGGCTGGCATGCAACCTGCTGTTCTAACCCTGTTACACAACACATCACATCAACAAAGCGTGCAGATAGCCGGGCCAGTGAGTGCCGGAACTGAAAATAAGGGGTAGGTCAGATGGTGAAACATGGACTAAAAAAGGGGCTGGGATTAGTCGATCTCACTCTGCTGGGGATAGGGTCAATGATTGGCTCTGGGTGGCTCTATGCTGCACTCACCAGTGCGGGATATGCCGGCGCACAGACAGGCTGGGCATGGATCCTGGGGGCCATAATCGTATTATTAATCGGCCTGGTTTTTGCTGAGTTATCAGCAGCATTACCGCGCGCCGGGGGATTTGTTCGTTACCCTAACTACTCACACGGAAATGTGGTTGGTTTTGTCATTGGTGTGAGTTCATTGCTTGCTTATACCAGTACAGCAGGGGTTGAAGTTGAAGCGGTACGCCAGTATGCCGTTTACTGGTGGCCTGCGCTGGGTCATACAGATGGCAGCCCGACTGCGGCAGGTTTTGCAGTCCAGATTGGCTTGTTGGTCGTCTTTTTCTTGCTGAACTACTGGAGCGTGAAAGTCTTTGGCCGGGTTAATACCATTGTTACTGCTTTCAAATTTATTGTGCCATTGCTGACAATTGTCACATTGTTCATGTATTTCCATGGCGCCAACCTGGATGTGCCACCGCCACCTCCCGGTGGTACACACGGCATTTTCTCCTCACTGACCGGAGCAGGGATTGTTTTTGCATACCTGGGTTTCCGCCAGGCGGTGGATTTCGCCAGTGAAGCGAAGAACCCGCAACGCGATGTTCCGCTGTCTATCATGATCGCAATTGGCTTAAGTTTTGTTATTTATTTGCTGCTGCAATATGCGTTTCTGGGTGCGGTGCCATCTGAAGCGTTGAGTGCACATGGTTGGGATGGGCTGAAACAGGTTCTGCAATCGCCTTATGCCGATCTGGCTCGCAGCCTTGGCATTACCTGGCTGATTAACCTCATCCTTGTGGATGCAGTTATCTCTCCTGCTGGCACGGGGAATATCTACCTTGCCGGGGCAAGCCGCGTATTATTTGCCTGGGCGCGTAATGGCCACTTATTTAAAGTGTTTGGCAAAGTAGACGAAAAATCGGGTGTGCCGCGCGGTGCCTTATGGTTGTCGCTGGTGCTGGCTATTGCATGGACTTTGCCTTCTGAATTCCAGGTCTGGGGTGGATTGATTGGCGCGGTGACTTCCGCAACGGTCTTTACTTATCTGCCAGGTCCGATTTCTGCCGGGGCTTTCCGCCGCCATTTGCCTCATTTACACCGTCCTTTCCGCCTGCCGCTGTTTAACCTGTTAAGCCCACTGGCCTTTGTCGCCAGTACTATGCTGGTTTACTGGAGTGGCTGGTCGGTTAACATCATTCTGCTACCTATTTTGATTGTTGCCTGGGTTTTGTATGCACTGTTTGCGAAGAAAGGGCAGCATCATCAGCGCGATGTAGGTTGCGCATGGTGGTTACTGGTCTATTACATTGCCATGATGGTTATTTCCGGGCTTGGCACTTTTGGCGGCACCGGGTTAATCAGCTCGCCATGGGATATGATCCTGTCAGCTGTTATCAGCCTGGTGTGCTACTACTGGGGTGTCGGCGCGAGCCTGGCTGTCCCAGAAATTACTGAAGAAGAAGATGAAACGCTGGTGACAGAGCACATTAACCAGGAAGGTTATGCTCAGTAATTCACTAAATTGATAGCCTGAACCATTCAAAGGCTGCGGTTCGTTATCCCGCCAGGGGAATAATTCCCTGGCGGGTTTTTTATTGCTTTCAGGCCTGAATTATCTGCCCTTCAGAAGTATTGTGCGGCCCTGACACCTGCGTTTATTGCACCGTTGTGCTCAGTACATTTTTGGCATCATGAGACATAAAATTTACGCAGGACTGCAGTGTGTCTCTCTCTTTTTCGCAGGAGGCAACGTAAAAACGCCCGGTAGATTTCTCAAATACGCTGGAGTCGGCCTGAAAGAAAAATACACCGGATTCACGACAAGGGAGTTCACTGAATGCAACCAACTGGCTTGCGAGGGTAATGGTATTGGGGTGTTCCTTATTAGGGTGTGGTGGCAGGCTGTAGAGTTCGCACTGGCCAATAACACCAATACGTTTGGCACTGGCAGGAGGAGAGGAATTGGTCAAATAGATGAAGGTAGCCATGCACCCTACGATGAACAGAACCAGCAGTGGCAGCGCAGTGGTATAAATTGCACGTTTGTGTTGAAACCACGCAAGCTTTTTGTGGGAATCAACGGGTGATTTTGTGGCGTGTTGCTGAGAAGGGTGTGCCGGGGGCTGTAGCGGCTCCTGCGCCTTAATCAAAGCCTGGAAATCGTCCTTACTGGATGGCGGTGGTGCGGGTGGCAGGCGAGTGACACTAATCTCCCGGGAAAACATAAACCCCATGCGTGGCACTGTTTTGATGGTTTCCCCTTCCAGGCCAAATGCGCTCAGTGACCGGCGAATAGTTGAAATATACTGGTTCAGACTGTTGTTCGAGCCTTCCAGACCATGGCGCGCCCAGACATGGTAAATAATGTCGTCGCGCATTAATAATTCACCCTGGCGTTCGAGCAGAAGCCATAGCAGGCGGCTGGCTGTGGTAGTCAGAACGGTTTTACTTTCATTGGGGGTGCTCCACCAGATTGCACCATCATCCGGGCGGAAATACAGCATTTTGTCAATCAGATAAATCATCAGCTATCCTTTTCGATGAAATAATTCAGTTATCGCAGTTGCCTTTTGCTCTTACACATCACGGCATACTCACTGGTTGCCAGGTTCCATTTTGATGAGTGAAAATGATGAATGCGGAGAAGCATTTTTCTGCCAGGTGTTGCTACTGGCCTGCCGGTTTTGCCATGTTAAATTAATTGCTCTACTAATCATTACATTGAAATTACGGCAGTTATTGTAGTTTTTTATAATGCCATGTCATGCCATTTATAACGTGAAAATTCTTATAATTAATGTGTGATTGATGAAATAAAGCGAGTAACTAACAAACACTAATAACCATAAATAGTAAGCAGTGTTTAACATTGTCTGATGTTGGGGGATTGAGGCAGTGTTGCCAGGAACCGGGCAGGTAAAATAAACAGAGAGAAAGAAATAGCTGGCTTATTCTAATGCAAATTTCATCTTATCAATGCATTACATGAGTATGATGCCGAATACCATGGGCAGGTTTCCCTGCACAAATAAGCCAGCCTGCTTGCTATGTAAAATAAAAGGAAGATAACCAGACGTACAATTACGCCTTATGTGACAGAGTATACCGTTATAGTTCGACGGCAATAGCGAAATTAGATGATATTTTTGGCCTTATTTATGTGATGGGCCGCAGTTTATACGCCAGAGAAGTGTAATTTCTGCAGGGATAAATGAGAGTTACATCACGGTAAAATGCTTATGCGATGAAATATAACCAGTTTAATGGGTGGGCCAGTATGAGCCTGACTCCACCCAGTGTGAATCCCTGTATTTATATAATGGCTATCAGTTTAGTGAATAAGCTAACTTATTTTTATTCCTGACTAACGCAAACAGAGCCACCATACCCACTAACGCAAGGCAACTTGCCAGCACAAATGCAGCATGGTAACCCCCACCGTACTGAATCAAAAAGCCGGTGACAACGGGTGACATGATCCCGGCCAGGTTAGCCAGCAGGTGAACAAACCCACCCGTGGTGCCAATGCGTTCCGCTGGCACGATATCCTGCAGTAATGACCAGCACGCCTGTGGTGTCATATAAGCGAAAATTGTTGCCAGTGTGATGCAACTGACGGCGACAGACAGGCTTTGTGCCCAGGCGGCAGCCAGTACACTTACGGCAGCAATGCCCAGCCCCATAAAGATGACTGCTTTGCGGGAAAACAGGAAGTTATTGGTTTTGCGGAAGATAGCATCGCACACTGTACCTCCGCCAATAAAGCCCAGAGTGGCGCCTAACCAGGGCAGGATACCAATAATACTCATGCTTTTGATATCCAGATGCTGGAAGTCAGTTAAATAACTGGGCAGCCAGGAGAGGAAGAAATACTGGATATAGTTAAAGCAGAAAAAGGCAGCCGCCACGCCCAGCACCGATGGGGAAAGGATGTAGTGCCAGAAGGTATGCTGCTGCGTATCATTGCTACTCTGAACGCTGGTTGCCGGGCGGTTCTCCGCAATAAACTGTGCTTCTTCTTTACTGACCGAAGGGTGCATTTCTGGTTTATCACGGAACAGCAATAACCAGGCGCCAAGCCAGACAAAACCCAGACAGGCAATAACTACAAATGAGATACGCCACCCGTACCACAGGCCAACAAAACCCACAATGGGTGCTGCAATCGCTGCACCTAAAGGCTGGCCTGCGTTAGTAAAGCCAACGGCCCGGCCCACTTCTGCTTTGGGGAACCAGTTCGCAATAGATTTATTGGTGGTGGTGCCCATCGGCCCTTCGCCAATCCCGAACAGTACCCGGACTATAAGCAGGTGAAAGAAACCACTTACCAGCGCGGTGGCACCACAAAACAGTGACCAGATCCCGGCTGCCCATGCATAGACTTTTCGTGGGCCCAGGCGGTCAGCGCCCCAACCACCTATAAAGCAAAACACACAGTACCCAACAAAGAAACAGCTGAACAGAATACCCATATGGGCGTCGTCCATACTCAGGTCGTGCTTAATCAATGGTGCCATAACAGACAATGCGGCTCTGTCGAGATAGTTGAGCATCCCTGCGAAAAACAGCAGCAGCGCTATGACAACGCGATAACGGTTTTTAAACATGGGAACCTCCATTGAAAATGCAGGTTGCACTGGCGATAGTGTAATTCGCCAGAACTTCCGGGTTTGGTTCAAATCCCAGTCCGGGTGAGCCCGGTAACGTCATCTCAGGTTGGATATTAAGGAAGGGGTACAGCAATGGTGTCCACTGAACCCAGGGCACTTCAAGGCGGACATTGTCTGGCAGAAGACTTATCAGATGCGCTGTTGCCAGCAGCCCGGCACCATAATAAAAGCAGTGAGGGACAACCGTGGTCTGGTGCTCCTGAGCCAGGGCGAAAACCCTTAACATGCCACTAATCCCGCCCACTTTGCATACGCTCGGCTGGAGAATATCAACGGCGCCGGTGCTCACCAGCCGCTCAAAATCTGCGTCACCTGCAGCATTTTCACCGGCAGAAAGTGGAACACCCCGGCGGCGAACCTCTGCCAGGCCTGCGTAGTCATCCGGTGGCCAGACCGGCTCTTCAAGCCAGGTCAGATTCAGTTCGCGCAACGCGTCTGCCTGCTGGCTGGCTTCTTCCACGGACCATGGGCAGTTAACATCGACCATTAACGCGACATCATCTGGCAGAGCCTGGCGCGCGGCGGCTATTGCCGGAAAGGATGTCTCATGGAGTTTGATTGCGTTATAGCCTTGTTGCCAGACTTCCCGGGCTTTTTCTGCAACCCGGGCCGGGTCGTTGCCATAACTGACCAGGCTTGGGTAAACCTGAATTGCCTGGCGCTGGCCGCCAAGATAACGCCACAGTGGTTGTTGGGCTTTGCGGGCAAGCAAATCCCACAGCGCAATATCGATGGCTGATAACGCATAACGTACCGGGCCTGTCCGACCAAAACCATGGAAGGCGTAATCTGCTTCAGTCATCAGTGCGTCAAGGCCTGCCTTATCTTCCAGTGTTTTACCAAGGAAAAAAGGCCCAACAGACTGCTCTAATGCACAGAAAGTGACAGGATTAATTAAATGCCCGAAGGCTTCTCCCCAGCCAGTTAAGCCATCGTCGGTTTCAATACACACCAGCAACGACTCCATCTTACTTAATGCTGGCGAGGCTGCATTATAGTCCTGATGCGCATCCGCATATTTTTCCCGGCCTGAATCAAAAGGAATAGCAATACGCGAGAGGGTTATTTTTTCTATTCTCATCGTTGTCCCCCAATAGGGTAAATAAAGAAGCAATAAAGAACATACTTATTCTATGCCCCTGTTCTGGCAGACCGTCTTGTGCATCTGGTTGATATGTTTTCTTTTATCTTCGCCGGGTTCAGGCATTTGCCTGGTAACCTGTGGGCATGCTCACAGAAGGTGAGTGATGTCGGGTATTGCCGGAAAAATGACGGTAAAAATATCCATATGGCTGGTGGGGGCGTTTTGATGTTTATTTTGTATATCGGATGTTTCTTATCTGTTGGTGGGTTTTTAATGCATTATGGTTAGTTGGAGTAATTGTGTGAATTAACGCAATGAAACCCGGATAATAAATATGGTTTTGTCAGGCATTATTTTTGTTGATTCGCTATGAGGCTTTTCGCCACAATAGCGGTGCTAATTTCTGGCCATAGACAAGCACGTATTCCCGGTCCGGCGGTGCGCTGTTTTTACTCTGGTGTGTTTACCCGGATTATATGAGCCCTGGACTGTGTTTATCTGAGATGTTTGTATGATGGTTGCCCACTATAATCCTGTTCTTGTGGCTATTTCTTTCCTGGTTGCTGTTGTTGCTTCTTATACTGCTCTGGATATGGCGGGCAGAGTCATGGAAGTAAAAACCCGGGCTACCCGTTGGTGGCTGGTTAGCGGTGGAACAGCAATGGGGATTGGTGTCTGGGCCATGCATTTTATTGGCATGCTGGCGATGGTTATGCCAGTCCAGCTGGCCTACAACTTGCCACTGACACTCCTTTCTTTACTTATGGGCATTGCGGCATCGCTCTTTGCTTTGCACCTGGTGTGCCACGCTGTGTTGCCGTTGCGCCGGTTAATCAGTGGCAGTATCACGATGGGAAGTGGCATTGTTGCAATGCACTATACCGGCATGATGGCTGTTGAGATCTCACCTGCCATCATTTGGGACCCGGTCTGGGTCGCGGCCTCGGTTATGGTTGCTTTTATCGCGGCAGGTTGTGCTCTGTATTTAACTTTCCATTTGCGCCTGCGCCGCCGGGCTGTTCATGCGTATCGGGTCGCTGCCGCCTGTGTTATGGGTGTTGGTATTGCCGGGATGCACTATACCGGAATGATGGCTGCCCATTTTCCTGGGCACGCCCATGGCGTCCATGGGCTGAACAGTAACTGGATGGCTCTGCTGGTTACTCTTGTGAGCCTGACAATTCTGGGGATTGCTCTGCTGACTTCAGTGCTGGATGCGCGCCTGCACAATAAAACCAGTGAACTGGTGAATTCATTAGCCCGTGCGAATGCGGAGCTGGAAGAGCGTGCGCATTACGACTGGTTAACCGGGCTACCTAACCGGGGCTGGCTGGAACAACAACTGGCTGTCGCACTGGCACAAGCCCGTAGTGAAAACCAACGCTTTGCCCTGATGTTCCTTGATCTGGATGATTTTAAACAGGTCAACGACCGGTTAGGCCACCAGGCCGGAGATCTCTTGCTGGTGGATGTAGTGGCGCGAATGAAGCGCGTGCTGATGGACCGCGGCATTCTTGCCCGCCTGGGTGGCGATGAGTTTGTTTTATTCATGCCAGTGACACGTGCAATTGAAGCGGCGGCGCTCGCCAAAGAGTTGGTGGCGAGTGTGCTGGCTCCTTATAGTTTAGCGCAGCAATCTGCCCGGGTGAGTTTGAGCGTGGGTATCGCTCTTTACCCGGAAGACGGGCGCGATGTGCGTGAGTTAATGTTTAACGCCGACACTGCCATGTATTACACCAAGCAACATGGGCGCAATAATTTTCATTTTTACCAGCACGGGATGGGAGACCGGCAAATCCAGGAAAACCAGTTGATTTCGGCATTGCATCAGGCACTCAGAAATCAGGAGTTTTGCCTTTATTACCAGCCTAAATTTTGCGCTCCCACTGGTGCCATTATTGGTTTTGAAGCCTTAATTCGTTGGCAACACCCGGAAAAAGGCTTGCTGTCTCCAGACAGTTTTCTGCCTTGCGCAGAGAAGTTTGGTTTGATTATTGCTGTAGGGAACTGGGTGCTGGATGAAGCCTGCCGGCAGTTAGCACAATGGCGTAGTGAAGGTGCCACTCACTGGTCGGTGGCGGTGAATTTATCTGCTCTGCAACTGGCACAGCCTGAGCTGGTAGCGCAAGTACTCACTTGCCTCGAAAAATACCAACTGCCACCGGATGTGCTGACACTTGAGATAACAGAAACCTCTGCCATAAATAACCCGCAAGAAAGCGCTTCCCGCCTTGCGCAATTGAAGGCGCGTGGCGTGAAAATATCCATTGATGATTTCGGGACTGGCTATGCGAATTTGCTCTACCTGAAAGCCCTGCCAGCCAGTGAGCTGAAAATTGATCGCGCGTTCATTAAAGATACAGATCCCGGCTCGCAAAACACGGCAATTGTTGCTTTGATAATTGAACTTGCCCGCTCTCTGAAACTCAACGTAGTGGCAGAAGGCGTAGAGACTAAGGCCCAAAAGGACTTTTTTACCGGTCTGGGGTGTGATGTACTGCAGGGGTATTTATTAGGGAAACCGCTGCCTGCTCAGTCTGTTATGCCTCTGTTACGGGAGCGGTAATTACACCAGGTATCTTACCCTGTGGTTTCTGGCGTTAGTATCCTGGTTCCTGGAACTCAACCACCCGGTATTTAGGGTGGCAAGGCAGGGAGCTTAATACGCACTCGGCAGCTATTTCTGAAGCCCTGTATATACGCAAGATAACATCGTACAGGAGATATCATGTTGTTGGCATACCTGAAACCCGTGAAGAGTGGTCGTTCTGCCATTTACCGTGAGTATAAAATTTAGCCAGTCTGTTTTATTCAGCATACAATGGGTATTAAATAAAAATGAATTAATGCCTGTGAGCAAAATTCTGGGTAGTGTAATAGCTATTTCTGGTTTGCTATTCTGCCACTTTTGTTATTCCTGTTTATCTCTGCCGGCCTGGCCGCACCTTGCAGGCTGGCCTTTATTCATAGCCTGGTAAAATAGTGGGTTTCCTGAGGTAATTGTAGAAATTAATAGCCTGCCAACCCACATTCCTGTTGATGATTGCGAAAATGCAATAAGCCGTATCAACACCGTGAAAAATCCCAAATGTTCACAATGTTTACAAAATGTTTTGTATTTAATGTTTTTGGTTATTATCTTGTTAAATTGAAACATTAAAATGCATTAAAAATGCTACATGCATCACATAAATAGTTCTTTTAAGATTTTTTTTGCCCGTTTTTTTTCGGGATTTTCTATTTTTTGATTCGTTTGCCTTAAGTTTTTTTAGCGTTTTATTCTTGGTTTTTGTTATTAAATGGTTTTAAACAATTAAAAATAGTAATTTAAAGGTGTTTAATTTTACATTGAGTCATATGAGTGGTTTTATATTCCTCACTGATATCACGTGTTTCTTCTGCTGGTGTGTGGGAAGAAAAAGTAAAAGTAAACGCTTCAGAGCGCAAAGCCTGGTTCCTGAATCCTGAATAGTGTGCATGACTGAAGCCCGTTTATTGTCTGTGTTATTAACAAGACTAAGGCTTAATAGGGTCTATTATGAGCAATCAAATTCATATTGATGGTGAAAACTATTTTATTACACTGGCTATAAAAAATGTGGTGGAGGATGTTGTCAGAAAGAGTCAGTTAAATATTGGTCACCTCAGAATGGTTGTCGTGGTTGATGCCACTCCTTTTCTGGAATTACAGCGTTTCCAAAAGCTGGATCTTGCAGCCTGGGATCTGATTTTCTGTTCAGGTTATTTTTATAATATTGTTAGTGAATTTTCTCCAGAGAAATTAAATAAATTTATTTGTGTTGATAATAATATTACTGAGTTACGTAATGATTTGGCAGTACAGCTCAAAGATATGCACAGAGAAACGATTGGCCTGAATCTGGCAGATGAGCTAAGCCCGCAGAAACCACTGTTTACTCCTTGTGAACTGGCTTTTATTAATGACTATTTTTCTTGCATGCGCGCAAAACAAATTGCCCGGGTTACTGGTAATAATGTGAAGTCTGTTTCAAATAAGAAGCGCAACATCATGAATAAAATCCATTGCACAAAGAACAGCGATTTTTATATCACGTTGTATTTTCTTAATATGTTGCATAAAGTTGAACTGGAATTGCACGAACCGAAAACCAAAGTGCGTACCACTGTTGCCTGGCAACGGGTTTCCGGCCAGGAGGCTGCTGCATTTCAGTATGCACATTAGTGGTGTACTAAAGGAAAAGGTCTGCTTAAACCTGTGCCTGGTTTGAGTTGTTTTGGCACCACATTTGAATACCACGATGTGGTGTAAATCTGTAGCGGTGTAAACCCGTTGTATGTATACAGGGCAGTTTAACCGCATGATTGTACGACAGCATGGTTGTACGACAGCATAGTTGTACAACAGCATAGTGGCAGAACTATGCTATGCTTTGCCAATCCTGGTGACAGGAAGCACACGGAAACTAAAGGCGGCCTTAACCTAATCCCATATGAATTATCTTATCGCTAATACCGTCATCTATGACACGGAAAATGGCGTCCTGCTGGTGCAAGACGCACCGCATAAGGATGAAGCAAAAACGCTGACGCCAACCGCTAATCGTATTCTTGCTTTATTACTGTCTGCCCCGGGTGAGGTTTTTAAACGCGAAGACATTCTCGATAAAGTCTGGGAGTCTCAGGGGCATACCGGGTCAAACAGCTCCCTTAATCAGTACATCAGTATTTTGCGCAAGACACTGTCTGTATGGGTAGATGATGATGACATTATTGTTTCTGTGCCGCGTGTCGGGTTCTACTTTAATTCCGCTATTCCGGTTGTCCCCTGGGTTGAAACCCCAGAGGAAGAGCCTGATACCATACCTGAAGCGCTGCCTGGCGTAACCACTCCTCTTCGTTCTGTGCGCTCGTCGTTTATTCCTATGGCCGTTAATTTGATCCTGATTGCGGCTATTTTGCTGGTGAGTACCCTGGCAGTAAAAAGTTATCGGGAAGTTCATGTCTCACCACTGTACAGCAAAGTTTATTCTCAAGGGAAACTGGGCTTATGCCAGTTGAACTCCTGGCAGAAGTTATCTCCGGAGATGAAAAAAAGTGCGCTGAATATCCTTAATCTGGCGGCTCCGGAGTTAAAAGAAAAATGCCTGAGTGAACCTGCTGTGGTTTATTTCCAGATTCAAAAGCAGGTTTATTTGGGCAGGGAAGGGCGAGTCTTTGTTGCTACATGCTCAGCGGAACAAGAGCAGAACAGCCTGCTTTATTGCGACAGTACCTATAAATATAACTGGAGGAAACCGTAATGGTGTCGCGGATTCTGGCGGGTGTGTTAGTGGTGGCAATGTGTGGGCTGGCGGTGGTCAAAATCACCAGTACTGCAGACCCGGTGCTACTGAATTGCGAAGCCAGCCTGCATTATGAAGACGCATCGTCCGCTGTGCCGCTTGCTTATGATGGCACAATTACCTTTCATGCTTCCGGGAAAAATACCGGGCAGTTTCTGTTGTCGGGTAATGTCCGCTACCAGAATCAGCTGTATTCATTGTCCCGCATGGCAGTGTTCGACTACGACAATATTGTACTGAACCAGTACCGTTTGAAAGTGACCAGCATGGAACGCATGGGGCATGATGACCTGCCTGAGAATGTGTTCCCAATGGTCTTTAAGCGCCTGAGCCTTGGCAATTCAATGGTGTTGTATATTAACCCGGTGAATTCACAAACACTGATTATTGGCAATGTTGTATCGCCAATTGCGCTGTGCATGCATCAGGCGAAATAACGCAGACTTGGTGCAACGGGCTGGATGCCACCGGCTAACAGAGCCCGGTGGCCGTGAAGTACGCGCGTTTTACTCAATCATCTCTTTGGTTATCCCCAGCCGTTTCATTCGGGAAAGCAACGTGGTGCGTTTAATACCCAGGCGTTGCGCAGCGCCCCGTGGCCCGGCAACCACCCCATTAGTTTCTTTCAGAACGCGCAAAATTTGCTGGCTTTCGTCTTCACCCTGTAATGGCGTATCTGTATCTTCCGGCAGTTCAAAACTGGCCCGGTCATTCAGCGTCACCTGTTCAGGCAAAGAGAGTTGCAACACACTGCCGCGGGTCAGCAATACTGCACGTTCAATCACATTTTCCAGTTCACGGACATTACCCGGCCAGTCCATACGGCTCAGGGTGCGCAGTGTTTCCGCCGGAATGCTGTCAATACTGCGGCCCATGCGGCGTGCTATCTTGAAGGTGAAGGCTTTTACCAGTAACGGGATATCTTCACGGCGTTCACGCAGGGGAGGTAACTGGATGGGGAAAACATTCAGCCGGTAGTAGAGGTCGCTGCGAAACTCCCGGTTATCAACCATCTGTTTCAAATCCCGGTTGGTGGCGGCTATCAGCCTGACATCGGCGTTGATAACTTTATTGCTTCCCAGGCGTTCAAACTCTTTTTCTTGCAACACGCGCAATAATTTAGGCTGCAACTCCAGGGGCATATCGCCCACTTCGTCTAAAAAAAGCGAGCTTTTATCTGCCAGTTCGAAGCGACCAATACGCTGGGTGCTGGCACCGGTAAATGCGCCACGTTCATGGCCGAACAGGTCACTTTCCAGTAAACCAGCGGGCATGGCCGCGCAGTTGATTTTTACCATGCGCCGGTTATTGCGCCCACTCAGGTTATGGATGGCGCGGGCAATCAGTTCCTTGCCGGTACCGGTTTCCCCAAGGATAAGCACGGTACTGTCGCTTTGTGCGACCATTTCCACCTGTTTCATAACCGATGACATCACGTCACTGCGGCCAATAATTTCACCAAACTCACTGGACACATTATTAATTTGTTCAGTCAGCGCCAGGTTTTCATCCACCAGTTTTTCTTTCAGCCGGTGAATTTCCTGGTAAGCCAGCGCATTATCTACCGCAATAGCAATACGCTCAGCAATCTGGCGTAATAGCTTGATATTACTGGCGGTAAATACTTTCTCTTCACACTGCGCCAGCTTCAGTACACCAACAATATTTTGCCCGAACATCAGTGGTAACAGGCACAGTGTCTGGATCTGGTTGCCCCACATTTCAAATAACATGCGTTCATAAGGCGCGTGTTCATCGCGCTGGTTCAGGTTAACCAGCAGCATTTCGCGGCTTTTAAACACCCGTTCAGATAAGGTGCCGGCTTCATCCACTTCACTCTGATCATGTACCGGAGCCGCTTTGTCCACGTAATGAGTAGACCAGATGCTGACCTTGTTCTTGCGCGAGTTACGCAACACCACACTGATAGAGTCAATATTAAAGTAGTGATGGATCTCTTTTGCTGCTTCACTGACCAGTTCATCGAGATGCAGTTTTGATAAGACGGCATTGGTGATGGCAACCAGTATGCGGAAGTCGTCCCGTTCCCGGCACAATATCTGGTATTCGTAACTGGAAGTCAGGCGATGCTGAATTTGTTCCGCAGCCACACCTGCCACCTGGGTAAAGATTTGCAGGCGGGCAAACTCTTTCTCGCTCCAGTTTTGCGGGTTCTGGCGAATAAATTCACAGGCTCCGAAAATACGGCCTTCAGCAGCCAGGGGTAACAACCCATAGTGCCCAAAAGAGCGATATAACGGCATTTGTGCCAGTTGTGGCCAGGTGTCTTTAAATTCTTCGTATTGGCAGTGCAGTGCTTCCGGGCGTGACAATATCCGGCGCAGTGGGCCGTTTGCCAGTGCAGTTTCGTCTTCGTATTCCAGTTGCGAGCCTTTGCCGTCGGTGCCATAAAAACTGGCTCGCTGGTGATGGGGCTGCCAGAGCAGAATATTCGCCTGGTCTGCCAGCCCGGCCTGGCGAACCAGTTGGGTGAGTGCTTCAGAAAGCGCACACAAATCAGCCTGTTGCAATAAAGTCCGGGTGATATCGAACAGACCCTGCTGCCCGAGATCGCTCATCGGTGTATATGACATAGTGCCCATCCAGTCAGGCGCGCCTTATGGCGCACCTTGTTATTATTTTGATATGTGACTTTAGTACATCTTATCGAATGGCAAAAAAGAAACGCCAAAAACTTATGCCATCAACAAATGCGCGGTAACGGCTCCGCGTGAGGAAGGTCCAGTGTGCGTTTTACACCGTATAAACCGGTCACCCGCACACCTTTGCGTTCGACTACCTCGCCAATAATGGCCGCTTCAGCGCCAAGGGGGTGAGCACGAAGTTGCGCCAGCACTCCCTCGGCTTTGTCGCGTGCCACAACAATAACCAGCTTGCCTTCATTGGCAAAATTCAGTGCGTCCAGCCCCAGTAACTCGCACACGCCGCGTACCGCCGGGTGTAAGGGCAGACTGGCTTCATTGATTTCCATACCACAGGCGCTGACTGCCGCATATTCATGCAGAACGGCATTCACGCCGCCACGGGTGGCATCGCGCATGGCTTTAATGCCTTGCAGGCCAGTCACTGCCTGAATCAGCGGGGTTAACACGGCACAATCGCTGCGCAACTCGCCGTCCAGCCCAAGGGATTCACGCAGGTTAAGAATTGTGGCGCCATGGTCGCCCAGTGTGCCACTGACCAGGATAACATCGCCCGGTGCAACCTGGTTTGCGCCCCAGTTCAGGTGGTGGGGCACTGCGCCAATACCGGCGGTATTGATAAACAGCTTATCTGCGGCACCGCGCGGCACCACTTTGGTATCCCCGGTGACTACGGCAATACCGGCATCCCGGGCTGTTTTGGCCATACTGGTGACCACCCGTTCCAGAGTGTCATAATCCAGGCCTTCTTCGAGAATGAATCCGCAGGAAATCCAGCGTGGAATTGCGCCACTCACTGAAACATCGTTGGCGGTGCCACAAATAGCCAGTTTGCCAATATCCCCACCGGGAAAGAACAGTGGGTCGATGACGTAGCTGTCAGTGGAAAATGCCAGATGGTCGCCGCTTTTGGTTAATACATCCAGCGGTAAGCGCGCCTGATCTTCCTGGGTTGCCAGCCAGGGGTTGTCGAAGGCGTGCATAAACAGCTGGGCGATAAGTTGTTGCATTGCCTGCCCACCACTACCGTGGGCGAGGGTAACGGTTTTCATGCCACTGGTTCCTCTGCTCGATATTGATACCAGGCAGCACAGGCACCTTCTGAAGACACCATCAGCGCGCCAAACGCACTTTGAGGGTTGCAGGTTTTACCAAACAACGGGCACTGGTGCGGTTTACAACGGCCGGTAAGCACATCGCCACACCTGGCCCGTGGGTCGTCATTGACTGACTGGCGCACCGGGTTAAAGTGCCGTTCGGCGTCAAAACTCTGGTACTCGGGGGTTAAATGCACCCCGGATGCGTCAATCACGCCCAGACCACGCCATTCGCTGTCGCCATTAACCACAAACACATCGGCGATGGCCTGTTGTGCCAGTTTGTTGCCTTCATCAGGTACCACGCGGCTGTACTGGTTTTCCACGCATGCGTGATTCGCTATTTTCTGCTCAACCAGCATGGTTACGCCTTGCAGTAGATCAAGGGGTTCGAAACCAGCAACCACTAAAGGGCGATTAAATTGTTGCGTAATGAAATTATAAGCCTGGGTGCCTATAACCATACTGACATGGCCGGGGGCAAGAAACGCATCAATCTGGTTATCTGGCTGCTCCAGTAATTTTTGCAGCGTGGGGATCAGGGTGATGTGCTGGCAGAAAAAATAAAAATTATTGATGTTTTTTGCTTTTGCCTGGCGCAGGGTGATGGCCGTGGCGGGCATCGTGGTTTCAAAACCCAGCCCGAAGAACACCACTTTATGGCCCGGGTTTTGTTGAGCCAGTTTCAGGGCATCCATTGGCGAATAGACAATACGGATATCCGCACCAGCCGTTTTGGCATCCAGCAGGGAACCCTGGCGGCCAGGTACGCGTAAGGCATCGCCAAAAGTACAAAAAATAACTCCGGGACGGCGGGCAATATCAATACAGGTGTCAATGCGCCCCATTGGCAGCACACACACCGGGCAGCCCGGGCCATGAATAAATTCAATATTGGGTGGTAACAACTGGTCCAGGCCAAATTTGAAAATGGCGTGGGTGTGCCCGCCACACACTTCCATGATGCGCAGTGGATGCTCTGGCGTGGCACCCAGCAGCGGAGCCCGCTGGGCGAGGTGTGCCAGAAGTTTGCGTACCTGTTCGGGGTCGCGATACTCATCGACCAGATGCATATTAACGCTCCTCGCCGTACAGCAGGGCGCCTACATCAGGCTCAACGTCAAACATATTCTGTAAGGCATCCAGAGTATCCCGGGCTTCCTGCTCATCAATCACACTCATGGCAAACCCAACATGCACCAGTACCCATTGCCCCAGGCGCGGCTGGCCCTGTTCGTCGTGTTGCCCAACCAGGCTTAAATCGACATCACGCTGGATGCCACAGACATCAACTTTTGCCTGGTTGTCATCCAGCAGGGCGCTGATTTGCCCGGGAATGCCTATGCACATTGTTGCGCCTCCAGCCAGTTAAGCCAGGTCTCCATGCCGTCGCCTTTGGTGGCTGACAAAGAGATAATTTCAATTCCCGGGTTAACTTCACGGGCGTAAGCGAGGCATTTTTCCACGTCAAAATCCAGGTATGGCAGTAAATCGACTTTATTGAGGATCATCAGTGAGGCAGCGGCGAACATGTGCGGGTATTTCAGTGGCTTGTCTTCACCTTCGGTAACAGACAACACAGCTACTTTATGGCGTTCACCTAAATCAAAACTTGCCGGGCACACCAGATTACCCACGTTTTCAATAAACAGAATGCCATGGTTGTCCAGCGGCAGGCGGTGCATGGCATCGTGAATCATTTGCGCATCAAGATGGCAGCCTTTACCGGTGTTCACCTGGATTGCCGGTGTGCCTGTTTCACGGATACGTGCGGCATCGTTAACTGTTTGCTGGTCACCTTCGATAACGGCGCACGGCACACGCCCTTGCAGGCGTTTCAGGGTTTCAGTCAGCAGGGTCGTTTTACCTGAACCCGGGCTTGAGACCAGGTTGAGAACCAACTGTTGTTGTTTGGCAAACCAGGTACGGTTCTGGCGAGCCAGTTGGTTGTTTTTGTCCAGAACGTCAATTTCAACTTCCAGCATACGGCGCTGGCTTTGGCCTGGCGCGTGGCTACCGGCTTCACCGTGCCCATAATGCAGGTCGCCGCCTGTCAGTTCATCTGGCGCGAAGTGGGTGGTTTCCGGTGCCAGCCCGGTGATACTCAGTTTATGAGCAACAGAAGCTGACGCCGCGAAAGGCGCACTACGGAAAGGTGAGTGGGGATTATGCTCATCGCCTTCGATATAACGGTTGCCTTCACCGCAACCACAAGTGGTACACATACAGCACTCCTACTCGATTTCCAGGCGCATTATCTGCATACCGTCGTCGGCCACTATCTGGAGCTTATCGCTCTGGCACTGCGGGCAACGGCGCACGCGCTGGGTTAATAACGTGACATATTGCTGGCACTGCGGGCACCAGCACTCTGCCTGTTGTTCTTCTATATGCAGGGCACAACCTTCTGCCAGCGTGCCGCGGCACACCAGTTCGAAACAGAAGGTCAGTGCGCTGGTTTCCACGCAGGAGAACGCGCCAATCTTGAGCCAGACTGCGGTAATACGCTGTGCGTTATTCTGGCGAGCCTGCTGCTCCATTAATTCGACAGCGCGCTGGCAGAGTGTAATTTCGTGCATAACTGCTCCTCGTGAATCACCCTGCGCACCCAATGCAATAAAAGTGCCATGTTTTATTTTCCCCTGGTAAAGAAATGTCGTCAGCGATGACGACGATGACGAAAATGACATGTCAAAAAACTGCTCATTGGTTTGATTTTAAAATAAATCATTAAAAAACAATTAATTAAAAATTGGCACGTTATGTGCTTATGGAGGGAACTTCCATCAAAAGAGTAACGCAACATGACCATTTGGGAACTGAGCGAAAAAGCTGAATACATTGCCGACCGGCATCGCCAGCTACAGGATCAGTGGCATACCTACTGCAACACCCTGATTCAGGCCGTCACGTTATCAAAAGCACACCTGTACCACGCAGTGGGATGCAGCCCCGACGAGGATCTCTGCTTTGTGCTGTTTGACCACTTTATTGTGCACATTGAGCCTGCTAAAGGCTTTAACTGCCACACCATCGAATATGCCTTAAGTACCCGTGATGATAACACCCGGCTACTGATTAGCACGGCTGAGCTGAGCAATGCCGGACAGATAGATAACACCGTGAATATCCGCGACCGCCAGCAGGTGCTCGACCACTACCTTGGCAAGATTGGCAGTGTCTACGACAGCCTGTATCAGGCAGTACATGATGATACGCCGCTGAATGTCAGTGAGCTTAAACAAGAACTGGCCCGCCACGCACTGGCCTGAGCCTTAACCTGTGTCGACATCTGTCGAAATTGACAGTTTGCGGCATGTTTTCGTCAAAAATGACTATCGACCCGAGGACATACCCGGTGAATCGTTTTGTTATCGCCGACTCCAGGCTGTGCATAGGTTGCCATACCTGTGAAGCTGCCTGTTCTGAAACGCATCGCCAGCAGGGGCTGCAATCGCTGCCGCGCCTGAAAGTCATGCGCAATAAAAATGAATCCGCGCCGCAGTTATGCCACCACTGTGAAGACGCGCCATGCGCGACCGTGTGCCCGGTCAACGCGATTAAACGTGTTGATGGCGCTGTTCAGCTCAATGAAAGTTTGTGTGTGAGCTGCAAGCTGTGCGGTATTGCCTGCCCATTTGGCGCTATTGAGTTCTCCGGCAGCCGCCCGCTGGATATTCCGGCCAACGTCAATACATCTAAAGCGCCTCCGGCACCGCCAGCTCCGGCCAAAGTCAGCAGCATGCTGGACTGGGTGCCAGGTATTCGTGCGGTGGCTGTGAAATGTGATTTATGCCAGTTCGATGAGCAAGGCCCGGCCTGTGTACGTACCTGCCCGACCAAAGCACTGCGTGTTGTGGACAACGCAGATTTGGCGCTGGCCAGCAAACGTAAACGTGCGCTGACGGTGAATGCGAATTTGGGTGATTTGTCTTTATTCAATACCGGGACGGAGGCAACTAAATGAATGCGTTGTCGTTGATGGATGGCGCGGTGCTCGGTTTTATTATTACCGCAGTGCTGGCGCTTTTCTTTGCCTTTTCCCGCACGCTCAGTGGCCTGCTGGCCGGGGTGTGTGGCGCGGCCAGTAGCCTGATGGCTATCCTGGCGGCAGGTGCCGTGCTGACTGGGGCTGCGCCTCAGGCTGTCAGCTCGTTCAGCTTTATGCATATGACGTTTCAGCTAACTGCATTAAGCAGTATCTGGCTGATTGCGCTGTGTATTCCGTCACTGTTCGTCAGTGTGTTCAATATTGCCTGGCACCGCCATGAAGATGTCCGTTGCAATGGTTTCTTATTGAATTTACTGATGGCCGCAGCACTGCTTGCTGTGACAGCCACTAATTTCGCCATGTTGATTGTGATGGCTGAAATCATGGCGTTGTGTGCTGTGTTTCTTACCGGGTGCAGCCAGTCTGGCAAGTTGTGGTTCTTACTGGGCCGCCTGGGTACTGTTCTGCTGGCGGTTTGTGCATGGCTTCTTCGGGCGCGTTACGGCACCCTGGATTTTGTCGAACTGCAACCTGCGGTCAGTGCGTTTCCGTTAACCCCGGCTATCTGGATCCTTGGCTTGCTGGGTTTTGGCCTGCTGGCAGGCATTATTCCCTTGCATGGCTGGGTGCCACAAGCCCATGCCAATGCTTCTGCGCCAGCAGCGGCAGTGTTTTCGGCTGTGGTGTTGAAAGTGGGCCTGTACGGCATTCTTACTTTGTCTTTACTGGGTAGCCAGTTGCCGCTTTGGTGGGGGGTTGTGGTGCTGTTGCTGGGCATGTTAACTGCCTTTGTCGGTGGGCTGTATGCGCTGATGGAGCACAACATTAACCGCCTGCTGGCTTACCACGCGCTGGAAAACATCGGCATTATTTTGCTGGGCCTTGGCGTTGGGCTGATTGGCTGTGCGCTGAATGACACCGTGCTGATTGCCCTTGGGCTGACTGGCGGTTTATATCACCTGATTAACCACAGCTTGTTTAAAACCACCTTATTCCTTGGTGCCGGGGCTGTATGGTTCCGCACCGGCCACCGCGATATTGAGAAACTTGGTGGTATGGGTAAACGCATGCCGGCGATTTCTCTCGCCATGCTGGTGGGGCTGATGGCGATGGCCGCATTACCGCCACTGAACGGCTTTGCCGGTGAATGGCTGATTTACCAGTCTTTCTTCCATTTGAGTAATGCCCCTGTGTTTATTGGCCGCTTCTTTGGGCCGCTGATGGCTGTTGGCCTGGCAATTACCGGGGCGCTGGCTGTGATGTGTATGGCGAAAGTGTATGGCGTGACGTTCCTTGGCGCGCCGCGTACCGCCGCCGCTGAACAGTCTCGCAGTGCACCGGTATTAATGAACATCAGTGTCATCGGGCTGGCATTGTGCTGCGTGGTGGCGGGTGTGGCTGCGCCCTGGCTGTTGCCATTACTGCAACAGGCTGTGCCATTACCGCTGGTTACCGCACATACCACCGTTTCTCAACCCATGATGACACTGCTGCTGGTGGCCTGCCCATTCCTGCCTTTCCTGTTGATGTTGTTGCTCAAAGGCGACCGCCTGGCTGCCCGCAGTAAAGGCATGGCCTGGGTATGCGGCTACGACCACGAACAATCAATGGTGATTACGGCTCACGGTTTTGCCATGCCAGTGAAAGGGGCGTTTGCTCCGGTACTGAAATTGCGTAACTGGTTGAACCCGGTGCGTCTGTTTCCGGGCTGGCAGAGTGAATGTGTGGCGGGGGTATTCCGTCGCCTGGCCTTAATCGAACTGGCTGTATTGCTGGTTGTTGTCATTACCCGAGGAGTCTGAAGATGAATACTGTGTTACTGGCCTGTATTCAGGCGCTGGTGCTGTTTGCACTGGCTCCCCTGATTGCTGGTGTGACGCGCGTTGCCCGTGCCCGGCTGCATAACCGCCGTGGGCCGGGCCTGCTCCAGGAATACCGTGATTTAGTTAAGCTGTTGGGCCGCCAGAGCGTGGCGCCTGCGGCATCTGGTTGGGTGTTCCGCCTGACACCTTTTGTGATGTGTGGTGTGTTGCTGACGATTGCCACCGCGTTGCCGGTGGTGACAATAGCTTCTCCCCTTGCACCACTGGGTGACCTGATAACGCTTCTCTACCTGTTCGCTATTGTGCGCTTTTTCTTCGCCATAGCCGGTCTGGATACCGGCAGCCCGTTTACTGGCCTGGGTGCCAGCCGTGAGGCAATGCTCGGGGTTCTGGTTGAACCCATGTTGCTGTTGGGTTTATGGGTGGCAGCGTTAGTGGCTGGTTCCACTAATGTTGGCAATATCGCATTGATTATTGCGCACTGGCCTGTTTCCCACAGCATTCCATTGGTTCTGGCTCTGGTTGCCTGTGGCTTCGCCACATTCATTGAAATGGGCAAACTGCCGTTCGACCTGGCGGAAGCTGAACAGGAACTGCAGGAAGGGCCGTTATCGGAATACAGCGGTGCCGGGTTTGCTGTCATGAAATGGGCAATCAGCCTGAAGCAACTGGTGGTGCTGCAAATGTTTCTTGGGGTGTTTATCCCCTGGGGGCAAATGACTCAGTTCTCCTGGTCTGGCCTGGTGCTGGCGGTGGTTATCGCGCTGGTCAAACTGGTGGTTGGGGTGCTGGTGATTGCTCTGTTTGAAAACAGCATGGCGCGTTTGCGTTTTCTTGCCACCTCCCGGGTTACCTGGGCCGGGTTCGGCTTTGCCTTTTTAGCGTTCGTCTCCTTGTTGGTGGCGTGATTTAAGAGAGTGTATCCATGTCAGAAGAAAAAATCGGCCAGCAGTATATTGCTGCGCTACATCAGGCTTTCCCGGGCGTTATCCTGGAAGAAGCCTGGCAGACCAAAGACCAGATAACATTAACGGTTAAGGTCGACCGGCTGCCTGAGGTGGTGGAACATCTCTACTACCAACAAGGTGGATGGTTGTCAGTGTTGTTTGGTAATGACGAACGCCAGTTGTGTGGTAACTACGCGGTCTACTATGTGCTGTCGATGGAGCAGGGCGTGCGTTGCTGGATTACGGTACGTGTTGAAGTAGACCCGGTGAAACTGGAGTACCCGGCGGTAACGCCACGAGTACCGGCTGCGGTGTGGGGCGAGCGTGAAGTGCGCGATATGTATGGCCTGCAGCCTGTCGGGTTGCCCGATGAGCGCCGCCTGGTACTGCCTGATGACTGGCCGGATGATTTGTATCCGCTGCGCAAAGACAGCATGGACTACCGCCAGCGTCCGGCACCGACCACCGATCAGGAAACTTACCCGTTCATTAATGAACTGGGCGATAAGAAAAACAACGTGGTGCCGATTGGCCCGCTGCATGTCACCTCTGATGAACCAGGGCATTTCCGCCTGTTTGTTGATGGCGAGAACATCATTGATGCCGACTACCGGTTGTTCTATGTCCACCGTGGTATGGAAAAACTGGCGGAAACCCGCATGGGCTACAACGAAGTGACATTCCTGTCTGACCGGGTGTGTGGCATTTGCGGTTTTGCACACAGCACGGCCTATACCACCTCTGTGGAAAATGCCATGGGGATTCAGGTGCCGGAAAGGGCGCAGATGATCCGCGCAATTTTGCTGGAAGTAGAGCGCCTGCACAGCCACCTGCTCAACCTGGGGCTGGCCTGCCACTTTGTGGGTTTTGACTCCGGCTTTATGCAGTTCTTCAAGGTGCGTGAGCATTCCATGAAAATGGCCGAGATCCTGACCGGTGCGCGTAAAACCTATGGCCTGAACCTGATTGGCGGTATTCGCCGCGACATGCTCAAAGACGACATGATTCAGACACGTAAACTGGCTCAGCAAATGCGCCGTGACGTGCAGGATCTGGTCGATATTCTGCTCAGTACGCCAAATATTGAACAGCGTACCGTGGGGATTGGCCGCCTTGACCCGCAAATAGCCCGTGACTTCAGTAACGTGGGCCCAATGGTGCGTGCCAGTGGGCATGCCCGTGATACCCGTGCGGATCACCCGTTTGTGGGCTATGGATTACTGCCAATGGAAGTCCACAGCGAGCAGGGCTGCGATGTTATTTCCCGCCTCAAAGTGCGGATTAACGAAGTGTTTACCGCGCTGAATATGATTGACTTCGGTCTGGATAACCTGCCGGGTGGCCCGCTGATGGTGGAAGGCTTCACGTATATTCCCCACCGCTTCGCTTTAGGTTTCGCAGAAGCGCCGCGTGGCGATGATATCCACTGGAGTATGACTGGCGATAACCAGAAATTGTATCGCTGGCGCTGCCGTGCCGCGACTTATGCCAACTGGCCAACTCTGCGTTACATGTTGCGCGGTAATACCGTGTCTGACGCACCGTTGATTATCGGCAGTCTTGACCCGTGCTACTCCTGTACGGACCGTATGACGGTAGTGGATGTGCGTAAACGTAAGAGCAAAGTTGTGCCATATAAAGAGCTCGAACGTTACAGCATTGAACGCAAAAACTCGCCACTGAAATAACGTCTTTGGCGCCCGCGTTTGGCGGGCGCAGAGGAGCAATGATGTTTACGTTTATCAAAAAAGCGTTGAAAACCGGGGTGGCAACACAAAGCTACCCGCTCAGCCCGATTGAGGTTGATAAAAATTTCCGGGGTAAGCCACAACATAACCCCCAGCAGTGCATTGGTTGCGCAGCCTGCGTCAATGCCTGCCCGTCTAATGCACTGAGTGTGGAAACTGACCTGGCAACTGACCAGCAAGCCTGGCAGTTTAACCTTGGGCGCTGCATTTTTTGTGGCCGGTGCGAAGAAGTTTGCCCGACAGCCGCAATTAAGCTCTCCCAGGAGTATGAACTTGCCGTATGGCGTAAAGAGGATTTCCTCCAGCAGGCGCGTTTTGACCTGTGCCATTGCCGGGAATGCGGCAAGCCTTTTGCGGTACAAAAAGAGATTGATTACGCCATTGCTTTGTTAGCCCATGAGGGCGACCCGCGCGCGGAATCACGCCGGGAAAGTTTTGAAACCTGCCCGGACTGCAAGCGTCAGCAGTGCCTTGCGCCGTCAGATAAAATTGATTTCAGCCGCCAGATGAAGGAGGCCAGCTGATGAGCAACCTGTTAGGGCCACGCGACGCCAACGGGATACCGGTTCCCATGACAGTGGATGAATCCATTGCGCAGATGAAAACGTCGTTGCTGAAAAAAATCAAACGCTCTGCCTATGTTTACCGGGTGGACTGCGGTGGCTGCAACGGCTGTGAAATTGAGATTTTCGCCACTATTTCACCACTGTTCGACGCTGAACGCTTCGGGATTAAAGTAGTGCCATCACCACGTCATGCCGACATTCTGTTATTTACTGGCGCGGTTACTCGTGCGATGCGCTCGCCGGCGTTGCGGGCCTGGGAATCAGCCCCGGATCCGAAAATCTGTATTTCTTACGGGGCCTGTGGCAACAGTGGCGGCATCTTCCATGACCTGTATTGCGTCTGGGGCGGTACCGACAAAATAGTGCCGGTTGATGTCTATATTCCAGGTTGCCCGCCGACACCTGCCGCCACACTGTATGGTTTTGCCATGGCGTTAGGGTTGCTGGAGCAGAAAATTCATGCCCGTTTGCCGGGAGAAGTGGATAACCAGCCTGCACAGTTATTACACCCGGATATGGTTCAGCCGTTGCGTGTGCGTATTGAGCGTGAAGCGCGCCGCCTGGCGGGCTACCGCTATGGCCGCCAGATTGCCAATGATTACCTGCGTATGCTGGCACAAGGTGAAGATAAAGTGGGGAGCTGGTTGTCGAGCGAAAATGATCCGCGCCTGAGTGAAATTGTTGGCAATCTGCAAAATCTGGTGGCCGGGGAGCGTGTCTGATGAGTGAAACCGTGGTGTTCAGCCAGTTGAGCCGCAAATTTGTCGATGAAAACGACAATACGCCCGCAGATGCCCAACAAGTGGTGTATTACAGCCTGGCGATTGGCCACCATCTGGGGGTGATCGACTGCCTGAAGGCCGCGTTGACGTGCCCTTATCCGGCTTACCAGGCATGGGTGGCAACACTCGAAGCGGGTAGCCAGGCGCGGCGTAAAATGGAAGGCGTGCCGCGTTATGGGGAAATCGTTATCGACAGTACCCATGTCGACATGCTGGCTTACGCGTTTGATAACGCCCGCAGCCAGCAAACGCCGGAGCAACAAAGCTGGAGCGAGCAAATGCTGGCAATGTTGCAGGCTATTCACCAGGAGCCGGCAGTGTACCTGATGGTCAGGAGGCAACATGACTGACGTATTGTTATGTGTTGGCAACAGCATGATGGGCGATGACGGCGCCGGTCCGTTACTGGCCGAGCGCTTTCGTGCAGCTCCTCAGGGTAACTGGGTGCTGATAGATGGCGGCAGCGCCCCGGAAAATGATGTTGTGGCGATTCGTGAATTACGGCCAGACCGCCTGCTGCTGGTTGATGCCACAGAAATGGGGCTCAACCCAGGCGAAATCCGGGTTATCAACCCGGATGATATTGCCGAAATGTTTATGATGACCACCCATAATATGCCGCTGAACTATTTGGTTGACCAAATCAAAGAGGATGTGGGAGAGGTGATTTTCCTCGGTATCCAACCCGATATCGTGGGTTTTTATTACCCCATGACTGCACCGGTGATTGCTGCCGTGGATGAAGTTTATGCCCGGCTTGCCAGTTGGGAAGGGCAGGGCGGCTTTGCCTTACTGGAGCCAGACTGCTGATTTTTAGCTGTCATCATGTTGTCAAATGTCATCGTCACTTGTGTCGATGACATTTTTTTTGGCAAAAATAAAAAATAAAATCTTTAAATAACAATGTATTAATAGTTGGCATGAAATGTGCTTAATAAGCGCGGAAACCACTATTACTGCTGGAGAAGTAGATGAACCGTTTCATCCTTGCTGATGCGAGCAAATGTATCGGGTGTCGCACATGTGAAGTGGCATGTGTGGTATCTCACCAGGAAAACCAGGATTGCGCTGCGCTGACGCCACAGACTTTTCAACCACGCATTCATGTTATTAAAGGCGTCAACGTTTCGACGGCAACCATGTGCCGCCAGTGTGAAGATGCTCCCTGTGCCAATGTTTGCCCGAACGGCGCCATCAGCCGCGATAAAGGTTTTGTTCATGTTATGCAAGAACGCTGCATTGGTTGTAAAACCTGTGTGGTTGCCTGCCCCTATGGCGCGATGGATGTCGTCGTGAAACCGGTAGTGCGTAACAGCGGTGCCGGGCTGAATATTCAGGCTGAAAAAGCAGAAGCGCACAAATGTGACCTGTGTTTTCACCGTGAAAATGGCCCTGCCTGTGTTGAGGCCTGCCCGACCAACGCAATTGTTTGTGTCGACAGAAATAAGCTGGAGTCAATGAGTGCGGAAAAACGCCGCCGTGCTGCTCTGGATACCACCACATCGCTGATGTTTTAATCTCAGTGACTTTCAACTTTTAACAGGTCTGTTATAGATGAAAAAGATTACCAGTGTTTGCCCCTATTGCGGAGCAGGCTGCAAACTGAAACTTGTCGTTGAAAACAACAAAATCATCCGTGCTGAAGCCGCCGATGGTAAAACCAACCAGAATGAATTGTGCCTTAAAGGCTACTATGGCTGGGACTTCCTGAACGATACCAAACTGCTGACACCACGCCTCCAGCAGCCAATGATCCGCTATGAAAAAGGTGGCAAACTTCAGCCTGTTTCCTGGGAAGAAGCTATCAGCTACACCGCAAAACGTTTAAGTGATATCAAAGCCAAATATGGCCCGCGTTCTATCATGACCACCGGTTCTTCTCGTGGTACGGGTAACGAAACTAACTTTGTGATGCAGAAGTTTGCCCGTGCGGTGCTCAATACCAATAACGTCGATTGCTGTGCGCGTGTGTGCCATGGCCCGTCTGTTGCCGGTTTGCAGGCAGCATTAGGTAATGGGGCAATGAGTAACTCCATTGGTGACATTGAGAATTCACGTTGCCTGCTGGTAATTGGTTACAACTGTGCGGATTCACACCCAATCGTGGCGCGCCGGGTGATTAAAGCCAAAGAAAATGGCGCCAAAATTATTGTTTGCGACCCGCGTCGCATTGAAACTGCCCGTATTGCTGACCAGCATTTGCAAATTAAAAACGGTTGTAACATGGCGCTGGTGAATGCCTTCGCTTATGTCCTGCTGGAAGAAAACCTCTACGACAAAGAGTATGTTGCGAAATATACCGAAGGTCTGGATGCTTACCGTGAAGTGGTAAAAGACTACGCACCGGAAGCTGTAGAACACCTGACTGGGGTTAGCGCGCAGCAAATTCGCCAGGCGATGCGTACTTATGCCGCGGCACCTTCCGCCACTATCATGTGGGGTATGGGTGTTACTCAGTTTGGCCAGGCTGTTGATGTGGTTAAAGGCCTCGCAAGCCTTGCGCTGCTGACCGGTAACCTGGGTCGTGAAAATGTTGGTGTTGGCCCGGTTCGTGGTCAGAACAACGTACAGGGTGCCTGTGATATGGGGGTTCTGCCTAACCAGTTCCCGGGCTACCAGGATGTTACCGATGCCGATGTGCGTGCCAAGTTTGCCAAAGCCTGGAATATTGACCCGGCAATCATGGATGACAAAGTGGGTACCCGCATTACCGAAGTGCCACACCTGGCGCTGGAAGGGAAAATCAAAGCCTACTACATCATGGGCGAAGACCCGCTGCAAACTGAAGCCGACCTGGGCCTGGTGCGTAAAGGGTTTGAAGCGCTCGATTTTGTTGTCGTGCAGGATATCTTCCTGACTAAAACCGCCGAAGTGGCCGATGTGCTGCTGCCTGCTACCTCCTGGGGCGAGCATGGTGGTGTCTTCACTTGTGCTGACCGTGGTTTCCAGCGTTTCGAAAAAGCCATTGAACCGCAGTACAACGTGAAACGTGACTGGGAAATTATCAGCCTGCTTGCGACAGCAATGGGTTACCCCATGCACTATGAAAACAACCAGCAAATTTGGGATGAGTTGCGTGAGTTGTGCCCGCTGTTCTATGGCGTAACCTACGAAAAAATGGGTGATATGGGGCACGTTCAGTGGCCTTGCCCGACGCTTGACCACCCGGGTACCCAGTACCTGTACAAAGGTAACAAGTTCGATACCGATAGCGGCAAAGGTAAATTGTTTGCTGCACAGTGGCGCGCACCGGCTGAAGTGCCGGATAACGACTACCCGCTGGTATTGTGTACCGTGCGTGAAGTGGGCCACTACTCTTGCCGTTCTATGACCGGTAACTGTGCGGCACTGCAAACGCTGGCAGATGAACCTGGCTTTGTACAACTTAACCCGGAAGATGCGCAACGCCTTGGCGTGAAAGACCAGCAACTGGTCTGGGTGGCTTCCCGCCGCGGGAAAGTTATCAGCCGTGCCAATATCAACGAGCGTATCAATACGGGGGCCGTGTACATGACCTACCAGTGGTGGATTGGCGCATGTAACGAACTGACTCAGGACAACCTGGATCCTATCTCCAAAACACCGGAAACCAAATATTGTGCGGTTAACGTGACGGCGATTGAAGACCAGCGCTGGGCTGAGAATTATGCACAAACCACTTACAACGATATGAAAGCACGCCTGCGCGAAGCTATCGCATAAGGCTGACAATGCGCTGCGGGCCTGGCTCGCAGCGCATGATAAGAAGATGAGCGATAACGGTATTTGTTTACGCATTCGCGGCAAAGTTCAGGGTGTGGGGTTTCGTCCCTTTGTCTGGCAACTGGCGCAACGTTTGAATCTGGCTGGCGATGTCTGCAATGACAGCGCTGGCGTGCTGGTGCGCCTGTATGGCGACAGCCAGGCGTTTGTTAACGGGCTGCATCACGATTGCCCTCCGCTGGCACGGATTGACAGCATTGAGCCGTCTCCCTTTCACTGGGGGGCACTGCCGCAGGGGTTTGCCATTCGCCAGAGCGAAACACAGGGCGCAATGGTGACGCAAATAGCCCCGGATGCGGCAACCTGCCCGGACTGCCTGGCTGAAATGAACGACCCGCTTGAACGCCGTTATCGCTATCCTTTTATCAACTGTACACACTGCGGCCCGCGTCTCACGATTATCCGGGCGATGCCTTATGACCGGCCAAATACAGTTATGGCCGCTTTTCCGCTCTGCAGTGTGTGTGAAAGCGAGTACCAGAACCCGGCTGACCGGCGTTTCCATGCTCAGCCGGTCGCCTGCCCGGAATGTGGCCCGCAACTCTCCTGGCAGCGTAGCGGGGAACCCGCACTTGCAGGGGAAGAGGCACTGCAGCAGGCTGTTGCCTGTTTGTTGCGTGGTGAAATTGTGGCAGTTAAAGGCCTGGGCGGATTTCACCTGGCCTGTGACGCAACCAGCCAGCAGGCAGTGATGCGCCTGCGCCAGCGCAAACAGCGCCCGGGCAAGCCACTGGCGGTGATGCTGCCAGATGCCGCATCACTGAGCGCCAGTGCGCAGGAACTGTTGTTAACCCCGGCGGCACCCGTTGTGCTGGTGGATAAAACGCAGGTTAACCACCTGTGTTCCGCCATTGCACCTGGGTTGAACGAAGTGGGGGTGATGGTGCCAGCCAACCCCATCCAGCATTTATTGATGCAGGGTGTGAAACGCCCGCTGGTGATGACATCCGGCAACCTGAGCGGTAAGCCTCCGGTTTTGAGTAATGAGGAAGCCTGTAGCGACCTGGCTGATATTGCCGATGGTTTCCTGCTGCATAACCGCGACATCCTGCAACGGATGGATGATTCAGTACTGGCTGCAGACGGTGCGATGCTGCGCCGGGCCAGGGGCTTTGTGCCCGATGCCTTACTGCTACCGCCTGGATTCACCGCTGTTGAACCGCTGGCGAGCCTCGGGGGCGACCTTAAAAATACCTTCTGCCTGGTGCGTGGTAACCAGGCTGTTATCAGCCAGCATTTAGGTGACCTGCACGACCCTCAGGTGGAGAAACAGTGGTGGCAGGCCTGGCGCGTGATGTGCGAAGTCTATGGCTTTTCACCCCGGCATATCGTTGCTGATGCGCATACAGGTTACCGTGCTTATTCCCTCGCTTGTGAAATGGGCCTGCCGGTACAAACGGTATTGCACCACCATGCGCACCTGGCCGCATGTATGGGGGAGCATGGTCTGCCACGGGAAACCGAACCGGTGATAGGGCTCAGCCTGGACGGTATTGGTATGGGCAGTGATGGCGCGTTGTGGGGTGGGGAGTGTTTGCTGGTGGACTACCGCCAATGCCGCCACCTGGGTGGGTTGCCAGCGGTTGCATTACCCGGCGCAGACCTGGCCGCACGCCAGCCATGGCGTAATTTTCTCGCACAATGCCTGGCTTTTGTTCCCGGCTGGCAGAGCAACCCGCACTGTGCCAGTTTACTGGCTCACCCCTGGGCGGTGCTGGAAAAAGCCATTACCCGGGGAATTAATGCCCCGCTGGCATCTTCTGCCGGGCGGCTATTTGATGCAGTAGCGGCAGCATTGGGGTGTGTTGCAGACCAGCAAACCTGGGAAGGGGAAGCGGCCTGTAGCCTTGAAGCACTGGCTTTGCAGTGCTCGGGTTTCCGGCACACCATTTCCTTACCCGTGGAGAATAATACGCTGGGGCTTGCTGCTTTCTGGCCCGCTTTTCTGGCGCTGAATGCAACGGTGCCAGAAAAAGCCTGGGTGTTTCATGATGTCCTGGCTCAGGGCTTCGCCCAACTGGCGCGATTGCACGCGCGGGCACAAGGTATTTCTACGGTCGTCTGTGCTGGCGGCGTTTTTCACAATCGGCTTTTTCGCCAGCGCCTTCTGCACTGGCTTGGCGATTATCGTGTGTTGTTTCCCCATGATCTTCCTGCAGGAGACGGCGCACTTTCATGGGGGCAGGCGCTGGTTGCGGCTGCCCGGTTGCAGGGATAACCAGGAACCTATTATGTTGTCGAAAATGTCTCATCTGGATGGGCGCGCCGTGTCACTGGTCAGTGCTTTGTTATTAGCTAACCTTGGCGCGTGGGGCTGGGCGTTTATCTCTTTCAGCCACAGCCCGGCGCTGATGGCCGCCAGTTTGCTGGCCTGGTGCTATGGTTTACGCCATGCCGTGGATGCTGACCATATTGCCGCTATCGACAATGTCACCCGCAAGATGATGCAGCAAGGGAAACGTCCACTTGGTGTGGGTGCCTGGTTTTCGCTGGGGCACTCCAGCATTGTGATTCTTGCCACGATTGCCATTGCAGCCACTGCGGCAGCGTTTCAGCATAAAATGGACTGGTTTCATGAAACCGGTAGTGTAATAGGCACAACGGTTTCTGCCGTGTTCTTACTGGCTATGGCCCTGGTGAATCTGGTGATTTTACGTGGGGTATGGCACGCATTTAGCCGGTTGAAACGCGGCGAGCCTGTGAACAACGCCATGGAAGATGCGATTGGCGGCGGCATCATGAGTTGGTTGTTTAAACGGACATTTCGGTTAATTTCCCATAGCTGGCAGATGTATCTTGTTGGTTTCTTGTTTGGCCTGGGCTTTGATACCGCAACGGAAATTGGTGTGCTGGGTATCTCTGCGGCGTCTGCTTCCAACGGTATTTCGATTTGGTCAATTCTGGTTTTCCCGGCGTTATTTGCCAGTGGGATGGCATTGATTGATACGCTGGATAACTTCGTGATGGTTGGCGCATATGGTTGGGCATTTAACAAACCCCAACGTAAGCTCTATTACAATATGACGATTACCGCTACATCCGTAATTGTTGCGCTGTTTATTGGCGGTATGGAAGCACTGGGCCTGGTTATGGAAAAACTGGATTTACAGGGCGGTTTCTGGAATATCGTGAGTTTACTCAATGATAATTTAGGCAATGCCGGGTTTGTTGTGGTCGGCTTGTTTATTTTCTGCTGGATAGTGTCGATGCTGAATTACCGCTGGAAAGGTTACGATGCATTATCCGTTCACCACTAAAGAAAAGTAATGCGGTGAGTCTTCTGTAGTCTTCGTGCATGACATCAACCTCTGGCCTGCTATTTAGCAGGCTCAGATTGATGAAAAAGAAGGAAAAAACGTGGTTTTTCCTTCTTTTTAATTAGTAGCCGAAAATCAATGAATTGATTTTCCTGGTTTTTTATTGGGTGGCATTCTTTCGTTCTGTGTGAATATAAAGTTTGTCATCAGACTCGGCCTGCTATTTAGCAGGCTTTTTTTATTCTCTTTCTGGCAAAGTACAGGGTTCCTAATCAGGATATTCCTGTTTAAAAATAAGGGGATTATTTTTGTGGCGGGAAGTATTGGGGATGTTGCCAGTCTGTTGGTTATGTGTTTCTGTTTCTGTGGTTAAAACCACGTAATTACTCTAAGAAATTGTCGTAAAGATAACAATGTCAGTTAAAAAAATGGTTTTTTACCCATTTATGGTCTGTTATCTGCTGTATGGGCATTGTCTCTGGTTATTATGTTGCAGGTTGGCAGACAGGGAAAAAGCACTCAAATAATCCCCTTTTATCCACTCATGATTTCCTCTTTTAATGTGGCTGGCTGACATAAGTCGTTTAGCTTTTTGGCTAGAGTTGAACGTGCCCCTGTGCTAGCGTTACCAGGCCTGCATATAATAAACAGACGCTTCGCGTACACTGACACAGACTGACTAATTATGATTGTTCGCCCACACCAACACTGGTTCACGCGGTTATTTGCGTGGCACGGTTCCGTGATGTCTAAAATATACTCACGGTTATTATTAAACTTGTTGTTATCCCTGGTATTGCTTGGGGTATATAGCTGGTATGAAAGCCTGCATGTTAAAATAACCCTCGCGCCGTTCAGCTTATTGGGCATTGCAATTGCGATTTTTCTTGGGTTCCGTAACAGTGCGTCATGGGCGCGTTATTGCGAAGCGCGCCAATTATGGGGCAGCCTGCTGATTAATTGCCGTTCACTAATGCGCGAAGTTATAACTTTATTTCCCGGCGACACTCACTACCCGCAAAGCCTGAAAAACGACTTGCTGGCATTTTGTTATTGCCTTAATTACCAGTTGCGCCATAAACCGGTAGAAGAGGTGTTACAACGGTTTGTTGAACCGCAGGTAGCCACATTAGTGAATGCCCAGCAAACCCCCTGTAACCGGTTGTTGTTAATCATGGGAGAGCGGGTGGCAGAAGCACGCCGCGCCGGGAAAATTTCCGATATTCTCTACCAGAACCTGAATGCGCACCTGAATCAGCTTTCTGGTATTTTGGGCGGCTGCGAACGCATCGCCAATACGCCAGTGCCGTTTGCCTACTCATTGATTTTGCACCGCACTGTCTACGCATTTTGTACGTTGTTACCTTTTGCTCTGATCAACCAGATCCACGTCTTTACCCCGCTGGTTTCCGTTTTTATCTCTTATACCTTTATTTCGCTGGATACTTTGGCTGAAGAGCTGGAAGAACCTTTTGGAACGGAAGCGAACGATCTCGCCCTGGATGCGATATGCAATACGATTGAAATTGAGCTGTGCCAGATGATCGGGGACAGCAATTGCCCAGAGAAAATGCATCCGGATAAACAACACCGACTGACCTGATTTCCCTATGTTTTGGCTGTAATTTGTGAGCAGTCGCCAAATTACATCGTGACGATAAAAAAATAAGTTACATGTTCTGCACCGGGTGCCGATAACCCCTTCAGATGTTATGAAGTCGTTATTGATCAATAACCAGTAACAAGGTGCAAATATGGGCTTTCTTAAAAACTTTACTATACGAGCCGTCATGTTATGGGTGCTCGGGCTTTTTTGCCTGCTGTGGTGCGGCGTGGGCGCGTACAGCGTCTACTCTCTTGACCAGCAGACTGAGGGGAATACCACAGGGCAGTTACTGGCGGATCAGATGAATGCGCTGAGCCGTGGTAATGATCAATACTTCCGCTTTATTACCCGCCTGACCCGTTTAATGGAAAACAAAGCTGAAGGCAAAATGCCGACAGAAGCCGATTTTGGGCCAGTCAAAGAGGCGCTGGATAACATGGCGCATCAACTGGCTGTCTTTAAACAAGGCGCGCCAGGGCCTATGGATAAAGAGACTTCCGATAAGGTGATTGACGCATGGCAAAAACTGTATGAAGCAGGCGTTGCGCCGCAAATGGAGCTGGCACGTTCTGGTACTGCGGATCAATACCGCAACCATGCGCATAACGTGACACCTGCGCTAAGCCGTGCCTTTGGCGCTGCGGCAACCAGTTACAATAAGGCCGCTGGTGCTCAGCTTGATGAAACACGCAAAGAAGTGGCTCACCTGACTTCGGTCACCAAAACCATCATTATTATTGCCGTGCTGATTGGCCTGGCGTTGTTGCTGTTTACTGACCGCTATTTAGTGCGCTTCCTGGTTAAACCGCTGGACCGCATTCGCGAGCATTTCCGGGTTATAGCCGAAGGGGACTTGAGCCAACCATTGGTGGATGAAGGGCGTAACTGTGTAGGAAAACTGGTGCCATTACTCAGTGCAATGCAGGACAGCCTGCGGGTTGCCGTCAGCGCCATTCGTTCGGGTACGGAGAATATTTGGCAGGGGGCGACGGAAATTGCCTCAGGCAACAACGACCTTTCTTCGCGCACTGAGCAGCAGGCCGCAGCACTGGTGGAAACCGCAGCCAGTATGGAACAAATCACCTCTACCGTACAACTCAATGCGGAAAATGCCAACCATGCCAGTGCACTGGCGCAGCAGGCTTCTGAAACTGCCAGCAAAGGTGGCCGCCTGGTAGGGGATGTGGTCAGTACCATGCAGGGGATTTCCGAAAGTTCGAAGAAAATTGCTGAAATCACCAATGTAATTAACAGTATTGCCTTCCAGACTAACATTCTGGCACTGAACGCAGCGGTTGAAGCCGCCCGGGCCGGGGAGCAAGGGCGTGGGTTTGCTGTGGTAGCCAGCGAAGTACGCAACCTGGCGCAACGTAGTGCCGGGGCTGCAAAAGAGATTGAAGCGCTGATCAGTGATTCGGTACAGCGTGTGGATAACGGTTCCCGCCAGGTAGATGAAGCAGGCAGCACCATGGGGGATATCGTTAAAGCTGTCTCTAATGTCACCGAAATAATGAAGCAGATAGCCAATGCTTCTGAAGAGCAGAGTAAAGGCGTGTCTCAGGTGGGCATTGCGATTACCCAGATGGATAGCGTCACCCAGCAAAACTCCTCACTGGTTCAGGAGATTTCGACGGCAGCAGCAGAACTGGAGCGCCAGACCGAAGGGTTACAGCGCTCTGTAGCGAAATTCCGCCTGTCTGCAGACCAGAGAGACAACGTTGGGCACCAGGCAAACCTGAGCCATTCTGCACCTAAAGCTGCACTCAGCTCACCGGTGAAGAAATCCAGCCGCACAGAAGTCAGCGCGGGTGGGGACTGGGAGTCGTTTTAACATAGCCAATTGCCGGGGAGCGGGGCTGTAATACGGCGCGTTCCCCGGTTAAATATACACCCGGCCTGAACAGACATTTTTGCGCAAAATTTTGTGGTTGTTTTACTTTATTTGTTCTCTGCCACTGCAGGGCAAAAAAATCCCGGCCAATGGCCGGGCAATTTTCACGGATTAATTTTTATGTTATTCGCTGGTATTGTAACCGATTTAAGTGGCTTGTCACCAAGGGCTACTTAAACTGGTAGTAGACTAATACTTTTTCATTACAATTATTTTTAGATTAAAATAGCACATATAGATAATATTAATTAATTGGCAGTATTTTCTACTGTTACGCATTGCAAGGTAACCTGCTGATAATTTCCTTTAAGAGCGCGATTCGTGGTGCAATGGACGCCTTTTCCAGGTATTCCTCGGGTGAATGGAAACCACCGCCTACTGGCCCCAGCCCATCTATTGTTGGGATCCCCAATGCTGCGGTTAAGTTAGCATCACTTCCCCCACCAACGGCTTGCCAGGTAATGGGTACGCCACAATGCTCACCAGCCTGTTCAATATGGTGCATTAACGCCTGGGTTGCTTCGCCTGGCATCATGGCGGGCTTATGGGCAAGACAATGGGCAGACAATGCCACGCCGTTATACCCCGGCTGGCTGCACAGTGTGAGCAGCGCATCTTTCACCCTTTCATAATCACTGTTTTCCCAGAAACGGACATCCACTGCCGCAGTGGCACTGGCGGCGACAATATTAGGTGCGTCCCCTCCACGGATAACACCCACATTCACTGTTGTGCCGGCATCTGAATTAGCCAGTTGGTTAACCGCCAGTACTGTATGTGCCAGTGCTGTAATTGCGCTGCGCCCTTTTTCTGGTTCATTCCCTGCATGCGCCGCGACACCGGCGAATTGTATTTCCCAGGTTGCCACGCCTTTACGCGCTTTGACCAGTGAGCCATCTGCCCGGGCTGCTTCGCACACCAGCACAACACGGGCGCGGCTTGCCAGTTCGCTCAGCCATTGATGAGACCAGGGAGAACCGATTTCTTCGTCCGGATTCATGGCAACGGCAATCGACAACCGTTCGTTGTCTGCTTTGGAAAGGTTATTCAGGGCGAAGAAGATGTTGACCAGCCCGGCTTTCATGTCGGAAACCCCGGGGCCATAGATTCGTGTGTTATCTTCGCTCATTGGGCGCTGAGCCGCGGTGCCTGGTGGGAAAACGGTGTCCATATGGCCAATAAGCAGCACGTCGTAGTGTGCCGGTTCATGCCGGTTAGTGACCAGCAGCCCAGGCCCACAGGCTTCATCCAGCTCTATTGTGCGGGTAAACCAGCCAGCCTCCTGCCACCAGGCACAAAGCCGTGCTGCTACTGTTGCGACACCTTGTGGTGTCTGGGTGCCACAATCAATATTGACCAGTTGGCTGAGCAGACTGGTGTAATGGTTCATATCCATATTCAGTATCCTTATCGTCAGAGAATGATGCGCATTAACCACATAGCGAGGAAGGCGTTAAGTAATGAGATGCCAATCATCAGCGGTATGCGCGCCGCGCGGGTACCAATTACCCCAAGAATACGGCCGAGATACTGTACCTGCGAACCCATCAGATAGATGGCGGGCACCAGAATCGCAATATGCTCACCGGCCAGAATACCGCGTTCAAACAGACCAATAAGCACACCAATGGCACCGCCCATCGACATCCAGGCGCCAATCAGAACCGCAGCGGCTTCACCAGGCAAACCGAACACCCCCATTACAGGTGCGAACACTTTGCCTATCAGAGACAAGGTTCCGGTAATTTCCAGTGCTTTTATAAGAATAAACGCCATCACCACATTTGGTAATGTACTGGTAGTGGCGACTGTCCAGCCTTTGCGGGCACCTTCAATAAAAATGTCTGTCACCATAGGGCGCGGGGTTGTCGACATTTTAGCTCTCCTTGCTGGTTAACGGTGGGGTTGCGGTTTTACCCCGGCGGGTAAGCAGGCACAGGCGCATTACATTTGCGCCGACAATTTTCATGATAAACATCACGGCAATACAGCTACCAATTGAGGCGGGAACGACTACCGAGCCGTCTGCTGCCACCAGAGCAAACAACACCGCACCAGAACCAAAAAAGTTGGTCAGCATGGCACCTGCTGAGAACTGAAACATCGCGAAGACATCACGCTCGTCCTCACTGATTTCGCCCTGTTCTGCGAGGTTGCGGGTTAATGACGCCCCGACATCAGTACTTTGCAGGCTGCCAATCAGTGCCAGCCCGGTATGGCCAGGTAAGCCGAGCAAGGGGCGTAACAGTGGGGTGAGTAAACGGCGGGCAGCGCGTAATGCACCGTAGTGCTCCAGGACGTTTATCATCCCCAGCGCAAACATCACGGCGGGGATCAGACCAAGAGCAAACAGGAAACCGTCCATTGCACCATGCCCGCCAACACCGCGAAAGCTTATAGTGCTGGTGGTCAGCGTGCCATCATTCAGTTGCGCACCAGAAACCACCCGGCCAAAGGCCCCGTTTAACGTAGTGAAATCAAAAATCCCGTACCAGCTGTTACCGCTGGCAATGCCGGAGAAAAATATCACGGCAAAGGCCAGTGCCAGCCAGGCACCTGGGGTCACTGCAGGTTCATCTTGAGTGGGGGAAACGGACATAAGGCTCCTTTATCTTTTCTCCATGTTGTGGAGCCGCTATTGTGGGCAGATAACCAGGAAACAAAATGACACAGGTCATGAATATTTTCATTTGTAACGTAATGAAAAGTAAGTATTTTTATTTTTTTAATTTAATGGTGTGAAGTGAAAGGTAATTCGATGAGTAACCTCGAAAAAGCTGAGGTTACCCCCGTTGCTAACCAAGAATATCGCCAATAGTTGGCGGGGTGTTGCAAAAACGGCAGGCCAGTTGAGCCATAGCAAGTTCGGCTGTTGCGACAGCATCACTCAACGCATTGTGTGCCGTGTAGGGAGGCAAGCCGCAGCGAGAGCGTAACGAGGCCAGGCGGTAGTCTTCTCTGCCATCCTGTTGCAGGCGTTGGTGCTGACGCCCCATTTCAAGTGTATCCAGCCAGATAACGGGCAGTGTATCCAGCCCATAGCGCGTCACCAGGTAATGGTTGATAAAACGGGCCTCGACCATTTTGCCATGTACCACGGCTACATGACCGGCCAGGTGGGTGAATAACCGCTCCATTGCTTCATCGATACCGGCCGCATTTTTCAGCATTTCCGGCGTAATATGCGTGAGAATGGCGGTTTGTTCTTTGATTTCAACTGAAGAGGCGACATAGTGGTGTTGTGCCTGATCCAGCGCTATTTGCCGGGCAACAACAGGCACAAAACCAATGCTCAAAATATGTGCCTGTTCGGCGTTCATCCCGGAGGTTTCAAAATCAAACGCCAGCCAGGGATAATTGTGCAACAAGGTATCTGCGCCAGGCAGGGGGGTATTCACCAGGCGCTGTAATGCCGGAGGCAACCCGCTAATTTGTTGCCAGCGCTGCTGTTGCTGGTGTAATTTGCGCAGCCCCAGAGCGGTGCCGGACCAGGGTAATTGCAGCTTCACTCTTTCACAAACCTCAACTTCGCGGCATCCTGCAAACCTGAAATTATCCGAAACGCGTCTTTGAGGTGTTTGCGCTCGAAACTGCCAAAATCTTGTGGGTTTATCTGGTTATCTGCCGGATGGCCCTGGCGAATTTGTTGGCACTGATGTAACAGGCGCTGGCGGGTCAGAAAATGGAAAGTGTCGATAATATTAGTACAGCTGTCCGGTGATAACAGGCCTTTATCCCTGGCGGCAATGAACCGGACTTCAGTGCGAGTTTCACTACAGCCTGCCGCCAGCGCATAAATACGGGCCAGGTCAATAATCAGCGTCAGTGCGTAACGTTTGATATTCAGGGTTTTGGTGTCTGAACCACTTTTTTCCAGCACCAGATTATTAAAAATCCCCAGTGGCGGGCTGGTCTGAACGGCATCACGGGTAAGTGCGCGTAAAAAGCCCGGGCTCTTTGCAATGCTATCGAGCAGCGTTTGCTGTACTGTTTCACACAAGGCAACATTGCCTGCCAGTGCCCGGGTTTCCAGAAATACTGTGGCATTGAGCAACTGGCTGTATTCGGGGTTGCGCACCCATTTTTTGAAATATTCCTGCCAGATATGCACTGGCTGGCACCAGCGGCGGGAGGCAGCCATATAGTTGCCAGTGCACAGTGGGTAACCACACATATCCAGCCCGTTGCTGACGTACATCGCCATGTGCATGAACCAAATAATGTCGCTTTCTGTTGCGGTGTCGGCCAGCACCAGCGCACTGTCCTGGTCTGACATCATGTGCACTTCGTTACGGGCGTGAGAGCCTGCCACCAGCCAGGCATATTCGCACGGTGGGGTGCCCAGATGCTGAATTGCCAGGTTTATCAGTTTGCGTGTGCAGGCATCCATAATCATGGTCATTACTAAATGCGTGCTCTCACTGTGCAGGTTGCCTTCCACCAGCGCTTCAAACACCGCCTGGCGTTCAACGGCCAGCGCAGCCAGTTCGTCAACCGTATTGCAGTGGTTAATCTTTTCAATCAGGAAAATAGCCTGTACCCGGTGATGCTGAACCAGATGCGAGGTGGTTAACAGCCCGACTGGCCGGTTCTGGTTGACCACGGGCAACCCGCGAATGCCGTGCTGCATCATTAATGCGACAGCCTGCATAATGAGTTCGTTCGGGCCAATAGTGACCGGGGAAGGTGTCATGACCTCTTTGACCGGGCGGCTGGCATCCACCCCTTGTGCGACTACCCGCAGGGACATATCCCGGTCAGTAATAATGCCCACAATCTGGTCATCTTCCATTACCACCGCCGTGGAACACCGGTCAACCCCGCGCATTTGCCAGGCAGTTTGCTGAATGGTGGTGTCTGACTGCACGACGGATATCACATCGCTCGCGACATCCGCAACTTTGCGAACAAACAACCCTTTTTCGTCATTTGACCAGACCACATTCATGGCTGAGCCCAGCCGCTCATGGGCGTTAATCGAAAAATGGGTGGCGTATTCCGGGTAGCTGTTCAGCAGGTTTTTCAACAAAGAATGCGGAATTTGATAGAGCAGGGTGTTTTGCAACGCTGTCACGTTATAGCAATCTTCCGGGTTGCCTGGTATGCCTTCGAGAAAGGTAAAGCCAAATAAATCTTCCGGGCCAAGGCGTGCCCGCAATACGCCATCCCGCCAGCGCTGTTCCAGCGCCCCGGTGCGCACCACATACAGCCAACGCTCTTCTTCACTGGCATCGAAAGGCAGGGTTTCTCCTGCCGCCAGGTAGCGAATACGCAAGTGGCTCGCAATGGTTTTCTGCGCACTGACGGGTAATGAATTCAAGGGGGATACTTGAGCGATAAACTCACTGATACTGGGCAGTACAATCTCTGACATAAGCGGCTTTCCTGTCGCAGAACGGATCCATTGCATAATGGAATGCTGTTTTATTTTGCGTCCGGACGCGCAGGAAGGCAAAAAGAAAAAGTGAATAACCAGGTCTGGGCAACGTTTTTCTGAATTTTCACCGGTTCAGTGAATGGGGATATCGCCGTACTGGCAGGAAATAAGAACCGCCTGCTCACCACCGCCCTGGATCCAGAAGGCAGTAACATCGCCCTGGTCGCTTTCACTTTCGCGCCAGGCGCGGATCCCTTTTTGGTTAAGCGTGGACATCAGTGCTTCCACCGTCACGCCATCAAGTAGTGATTGTTTGATTTGGTCCAACGGGAAAGGCAGAGCCTCTTCCGGAGAGCGGATAGCCACGGCGATAAGCTGCCGGTGTGTGGGTATTGACATAGCCAGAACCTGTTGAGGTGATTAATGGGAGCGCACTGGCACCAGGGTTGAACAATACGTACAGAGTAACGCTGCTAATTACTTAAATTTTAACGGTTTATGCCGCTAACGCAAGTTCGCCTTTAAACGGGTATAACCACCGTCACATAAAGGCGGGCAACAGACACTCCCGAAAGCACTATTATACCGCCGCTGAACCAGCCAGACAGGTTTTTTCACATAAATTGCAGGCAGGTACGTAAAACACACGAATGGTAAATCAAAAGGATAGCGGGATGGGGGATGAGTGTACCCGGTTCCCCCTGAAGGAAAACCGGGTAAGCGAAGTTTAGCGGCGCATGCCGTCTTGCTGGTTGCCGTGGTGGTAATCCTGCATCTGTGGGCCGCGGTTATCCCCCGATGAATGGTGCGGGTGGTGGTGGTGTGGGCCAGGCCAGATGCAACCGCTCAGACCAAGGGCTATCGCCAACACAGTGGCGCTTAACATCATTTTTTTCATGTTCATACATCCTGTTGTGTTCTGCGTTACAGCAGATTCTGCAAAGCGTATATGGCGTGCGGCCGGTGAGTGGAATCAAGTGCGTTCAAGCAGCACGGCATATAACGCGTTATTTTACGGTGATTTTTTGAAAAAGGAGTGGGGAGTAATCTGAACTTGAGGTATGAGAAATACGGGGATGATAATTGAACAGAATAAAAACGGCGCCTGAGAACCAGGCGCCGCGAGGGCTTAGAATTGGGTATTCATACTCATAAAGAAAGTACGGCCAGATTCGTTATAGGTTGCAGCACCTGCACCATACATATAGGAATTGGTGTTGCTGTTACCGGTGGTCTGCGCGTTACCGGAACGCCAGTGGCGTTTGTCAAACAGGTTATCCACCCCGGCAGTAAAGCTCAGGTTTTTATTAACATCCCAGGTGCCACTCAGGCCAATAATGCTGTAGGGGCTGACTTCGGTCTTTTCACTACCTGAAACCGACTCTCCCTGGTAGTTATACATCTTCGGTTTCTGGCGCCCGTACCAGGTGAAGGTGCTTTGCAGAGAAACATCGCTGCGTACCTGCCAGCTCAGTGTTGAGTTAAGGGTGAACTGCGGAATAATCGACAGGCGGTCGCCAGTTTCTTTGTTTTTACTCTGCAGCATCCAGGTCAGGTTATTGTTCCATGCCACTGTATCAGTAACAGGTACATTCACTGTCCCTTCCAACCCTTCAACTACCGCTTTCGGCACGTTTTCCCATTGGTAGATATTGGTGGAACCTGTGCTGCCAACGGCGGAATAACCGGCTTCAATCTTGTTACGGTAATCGTTACGGAACCAGGTTAACCCGGCCTGGTAGCCCATATGTTTAAACTCTAAACCAATTTCTTTGTTGATACTGGTTTCGGCTTTCAGGTCCGCATTCCCTTGCAGGTAGCAGGCTGTTGAGCTGTCCATACAACCCTGGCCTTTACTGTAGAGAATGTAGTTCGGGTTGGTCTGGTACAGGCTGGGTGCTTTATACGCGCGGGCAATGCCCAGTTTCAGCGTAAAGTCGTCGCTCAGCGCCTGAGACAGGTTCAGTGACGGGCTCCAGTTATTCCCCACAATGGTGTGATGATCAAAACGTAACGCCGGGGTCAGCATAGTGCTGTCAGTCAGCTCCATGTTGTCTTCGGCAAACAGCGAGAAGATCTCCGCACTGGAATATGGGCTGCGGTTGGTGCTGGATACACCATCAAGGCTGCCACCTGACAATGCCTGGGTATTCGACGCATTATCTTTCATCCGCTGTTGGTTCCATTCGGTACCCAGAGTCAGAGTCTGGTTGACCAGCAGGTTCAGCGGAATGTTCACTTCACTGTGCAGCAGGATATCGCTCAGGTCGATATCGACAAATTTGTTACTGGAGAATAACCCTTCGGTTCCGCCTGCCAGCCCTTCATTCAGGCGTGAGTTGCGCGTGTGTTCATACTGCGCCCAGGTGTTGGTGGATACGCCGTTATCCCAGGCTCCTGCCCAGGTCAGGGAGTAAGTCTGGCGGTACAGGCGGTTGGTTTTTTTTTCGTAGTTCTCTTTTACCAGCGCACTGGTATTGGTGTTCTGGGTGTCGCCTGCATACAGGTTGCCCTGGCGGCTGTAGCCAGATTCAAATGTCAGTGACTGCATGGGGGCGAACTGCCAGCGCAACTGACCATTAATGTCTTTATCGATGACACCTTCACGCCCGGCGGGGTAAGTACCGGCAAAGGTGCCAGTGCGGTTTTCTTCATGGCCCTGGTTGATGTCCCAGGCATCGGCCTGCGTCTTCGCCATGTTTCCCCACAGGCGGAAACTTACGTCACCACCAACTGGTCCGGTCAGGCTGAAGTTGGTTCGTTTGGTTGCGCCTTCATCTTTATGCTGTGGAACGTTGAAATAGGTGTTCCATGAGCCGTGCCATTCACTGGAACTGGGTTTGGTGATGATATTGACCACACCACCAGCCGCACCATTGCCGTAACGCGCAGCCGCCGGGCCACGAATCACTTCAATGCGCTCAATCATTTCTGCCGGAACCCAGTTAGAATCACCACGCGTATCGCGTTCACCACGCCAGCCCAGGCGCACGGAGTTGCGGCTGGTTACCGGTTTGCCATCTATTAGAATTAGTGTGTTTTCTGGCCCCATACCGCGGATATCAATCTGGCGGTTGTTACCACGCTGGCCGCTGGTTGAGTTACCCGTCAGGTTGACACCCGGCATGGTGCGGATAATTTCTGACACATCGCGCGCGGCGGGGTGTTTTTTGATTTCTTCAGCAGTAATGGTGGAAACACCCGGGGCCTGAAGGTTTTGCTCCGCTGCACTGACAACAATGGTGTCTTCTTGTGTCGTGCTGTCGGCTGCCGAAGCCGGAAGCGCAAAACCATAAATTCCCAGATGCACCAGCGTGGCCAGTGTATAGCGTTTTTTAATCATGTTGAGTTCCTGCTCGTCTCGCTGCCGGTACAGGCTCCGTCCCACGGAAACCGGGCAGCAAAATGCGTGAAAGTGCGCAGAGCGGCTTGTCTGGCAAAATCCGGCAGCCAGCAAGACGCCTTATTTTTTATAAGTGCTACAGGCACTGCAATTAGCAGCGAGCAATACGCTATTGCAAATAGAAATAATTATCAATAATGTTTTCATTATTTTTGCTATTTCGTATTTTTATTGAACGTTAATTGTTCTGAATCAAATAACTGGCAGGAATTAGTGGCCCTGCCTGCCACGGTTTACGTAACGTTTAGCAGGCGCAGGGCCGAAGGTTTAGCAAGGATTAGTGGGCGGGGAACAGCTTCGCTAAGGTGTCCAGTAAGTGGCTGGCACTGTAATAGTCCAGGCGGAAGTTATCCCCACCCAGGGCATAGACACGGTTAGCTTCAACTGCGGGGAGGTGGGCCAGTAGTGGGTTACTTTTTACCGAGGCCACATCTTTTTGGTTAGCGGCAAATAGCAAAAATGTTTGCCCCGATAACCCGACTACCAGGTTTTCGCCTTGTAACGGAATAATATCCTGGCGTTTGCCTCGCTGGCTGACCATACGCTGACTCTGGCCGGGTTCACTCAGGGTGAACCCCAACTGGGAAAGCAACTGCCCCTGGGCGGACACCGTTGTCCAGATATTCGCCAGTGAAGCGTGGGCATTCCACACCATGGCGTTTACGGGCTGAGGCGGCAATTTAATCGCAGATTTTACCTTTGCAAGGTGCGCATTGAACTGGGCAATACGCGCTTTTGCTTGCTGTTCGTGCCCGGTCAGTTGCCCCAGTTCGCTCAGTAATTCCTGCCAGCTTTGGTCACCATAGTTAATCACTATGGTTGGCGCGATTTTTGACAGCTTATCCCACTCAGCCATTGCTGAATCAAGGCCTGTCGCACTCACCAGAATCAGGTCCGGGTGCAGGGTGGCAATAAGTTCCGGGTTGCTCTCTCCCGGGGGAAGGGCCTGGACATTACGCTGAACAGCTATGTCTCCCCACTGGCGCAAAAAACCATGTTCATCAGACACTTTGTTGCCAGGCCTGGTTGTACCACTGGCAATGACTGGTGCATCCAGCGCCAGTAACGAACCCGTGAGCGTGACGCTGGTAGAGACAATGCGCAGCGGGGCTTTTGCCAGTGTATGAGCTCCTTTGCTGTCAGTGAATGTGCGGGGCCATCCACTGGCCTGGGCAGAGCAGGACAGCAGCACCATCAGGCAAGAGAAGAAAAGCAAGACAGGTTGTTTCACAATATCGCCATTCTATGTAATGAAAATTAATCTCATTTTCATTTTTATTTTTTTGCGGCGCAAGCCCCGAAAACATTTTTACTTATGTCCTGATGTAACAGTGTTTTGTGATTTACATCGAAATTACATTCTTTTTCATTTTATTTAACATTTTACTTAAAGCATGATCCCGGCAGCGTTTTTTACCCACCAAAGCAGGTCAAATAAGCGCACATATCCTCTGTCAAACCTCTGTTGTGAAAATAAAAAAGGAAACCCTATGAATAACACGGGGAAACACCTTGTTTGGGGCATACTGGCGCTATTGGGTGCCTTTGCTCTGGGCTACATTGCGTTAAATCGGGGTGAGCAAATTAATGCATTATGGATTGTCGTGGCGGCAACCTGTGTGTACTTAATTGCTTACCGTTATTACGGGCTGTTTATTGCTAATAAAGTCCTGTCGGTCGATGCCACCCGCATGACGCCCGCCGTGCGCCATAACGACGGGCTGGATTATGTCCCGACGGATAAAAAAGTGTTGTTCGGCCACCATTTTGCCGCAATTGCCGGAGCGGGGCCTTTGGTTGGCCCGGTACTGGCCGCGCAAATGGGGTATTTGCCCGGCATGCTGTGGTTACTGGCGGGGGTGCTGTTCGTTTCTACCCGCCGTGATGGCCGCTCTCTGGGGGAACTGGTTAAAGCGGAAATGGGCAATACCGCCGGGGTTATCGCGCTGGTCGCCTGCTTTATGATTATGGTGATTATCCTCGCGGTGCTGGCGATGATTGTGGTGAAGGCTCTGACTCACAGCCCGTGGGGGACCTGGACCGTTGCGTTTACCATTCCGCTGGCGCTATTTATGGGTGTGTACCTGCGCTATCTGCGCCCTGGCCGGATTGGCGAAGTGTCGGTTATTGGTCTTGTGATGCTGGTGTTCGCCATTATCTCCGGTGGCTGGGTAGCTGCAAGCCCCACATGGTCGGTGTTCTTTGATTTCACGGGCGTGCAACTGACTATCATGCTGGGCGTGTATGGCTTTATTGCCGCAGTACTGCCCGTTTGGCTGCTGCTGGCTCCTCGTGATTATCTGTCTACCTTCCTCAAGATTGGCACCATCCTTGGCCTGGCTATCGGTATTTTGTTGGTTCGCCCTGAACTGAAAATGCCCGCTCTGACTCGCTTTGTTGATGGCACCGGGCCGGTATGGGCCGGAGATCTGTTCCCGTTTCTGTTTATTACTATTGCCTGTGGCGCGGTGTCTGGTTTCCACGCGCTGATTGCTTCTGGTACCACGCCGAAGATGCTGGCGAATGAGAACCAGGCCTGCTTTATTGGCTATGGTGGCATGTTGATGGAATCCTTCGTGGCAATTATGGCGCTGGTGTCGGCCTGTGTGATTGACCCGGGTGTCTACTTTGCCATGAACAGCCCGCTTGCGGTGCTGGTTCCGGACAGCACAGTTGATGTGGTGACGTCGGCCGCCCAGGTGGTCAGCAGTTGGGGCTTCCAGATAACACCGGATATTCTGCATAACATTGCCAGTGAAGTTGGGGAACAAAGTATTGTTTCCCGTGCTGGTGGTGCTCCAACGCTTGCGGTGGGTATGGCTTATATCCTCCATGGCGCGCTGGGTGGCCTGATGGATGTCTCCTTCTGGTATCACTTCGCTATTCTGTTTGAAGCCTTGTTTATCCTGACTGCGGTGGATGCAGGTACCCGCTCGGCACGCTTTATGCTCCAGGATTTACTGGGCCTGGTTTCGCCCGGGCTTAAACGCACGGACTCATTACCGGCTAACCTGATTGCCACTGGCCTGTGTGTACTGGCCTGGGGTTACTTCCTGTATCAGGGGGTTGTTGATCCCCTGGGTGGGATTAATACGCTCTGGCCGTTGTTCGGAATAGCCAACCAAATGCTGGCAGGAATGGCGCTGCTGCTATGTGCGGTTGTGCTGTTCAAAATGAAACGCCAGCGTTATGCCTGGGTTGTGCTGGTGCCGACTGCCTGGTTGCTGATTTGCACACTGTCTGCCGGTTGGGTGAAAACCTTCAGTAGTGACCCGCGAGTTGGTTTCCTGGCCATTGCCAATAAATTCCAGACCATGCTCGACACCGGGGCTATTCCGGCGAAATACACGGAAGGCCAGTTGGCGCGGCTGGTATTTAACAACCGCCTTGATGCCGGGTTAACGCTGTTTTTCATGGTGGTTGTGGTGGTGCTGGCCTGGTTTGCGCTGCGCTGCTGCCTGAAAGCGCTGAAGAGTGATAAACCCACTGTGAATGAAGTGCCGTGGGAGGCCATGCCGCCAGAAGCTCCGGTAGCAACCCATTCGGCTCGTAACGCACATTAATCTGAAGGGCGGGCAACCGCCCCTCTGATTGCCGTGGCAGGCGGAAGGAGGAAACATGTTTGATACCCTGGCAAAAGCCGGAAAGTATTTGGGCCAGGCAGCCAAACTGATGGTAGGGGTGCCGGATTATGACAACTATGTACAGCATATGCGGCTTAATCACCCTGAACAAACGCCGATGAGTTATGAAGAATTTTTCCGTGAGCGCCAGGATGCCCGTTATGGCGGGAATGGCGGCCCACGCTGCTGTTAACACAGGATATTTATGCAATCGACAACTGTACCCGTCACCCTGTTGACCGGATTTCTTGGCGCAGGGAAAACCACCTTGCTCAACCACTTCTTGCAGCAACCACAAGCGGGTGCCGTTGCGATTGTGGAAAATGAGTTTGGCCCGGTGAGCATTGATGGTGCGCTACTGGAAGCGCGCGAAAACGTCAGTATTGTAGAGTTAAGTAATGGTTGCCTGTGTTGCAATGTGCGTGGGGAGTTCACGGCGGCATTGCATGGCCTGCTGGATAAGCGGGCTAATGGTGAGTTGAGTTTTGACCGGCTGGTGGTGGAAACCACAGGGCTGGCTGACCCGGCTCCGGTTATTCAAAGCTTTTTTGTGGATGAACGCTTGCGTGAGTCATTGCAACTGGATGCCGTGGTTACCCTGGCGAATGCGCAACATATTCACCGGCAACTGGATGAACACCCGGTGGCGGTTTCTCAGGTGGGTTTTGCCGACCGAATTTTAGTCACCCACGGTGACCAGGTGGAGCCAGAAGAGCGTGATGCCGTAATGGCACGCCTTAACCGTATCAACCCGCGGGCCACGATTTACCAGGTGACCAATGGCGTTTGCCCGGTTGAGTTATGGCTTGATCTGGCCGCCTTCACTCTGAGTGATGACGCCACGGTGCAGCGTGGTTTTTTTATTGCCCGGCCACAACTGAGCGAAGCGGTAAGCTTCCAGCCACTTTCACGGCCACGAGCAACCCGGCACTGGGATGACGCGATTTCGTCTCTGGTGCTTGAAGCCGGCTGGCTGGATTTGCATGCGGCAGGTGAGTTTATGAACTGGTGCGTGGAAAATTGGGGGGCGGATATGTTGCGTTATAAAGGTGTACTGGCGGTTGTGGGAAAGCCGGAACGCCTGGTGGTACAGGGAATACACAGCGTGGTGGGGTTTGATTATGGGTCGCCCTGGCATGAGAATGAAACGGCCTGTTCACGGCTGGTGATTATTGGCAGAAACTTGCCCATGGAAGATATTCGGCTGCGTTTTATGGCGGCCTGTGCGTAATAAGTTTACGCAGGCCGCCATGGTTAGCAGACGCGGTTAGCGGGTTCTGGCTTCGATATTTTCCAGTGCCGCCTGCAGGTGTGCTGGTGTCAGTTGGCTGCTGAGGTAATGAATGGATTCGCCCGGGCGCAGGGTGTGAGCAATAATCGCATCAATTTGTGCCTGGTTATGAATGTCCACATCCAGTTCAGCCAGTGAAACAGGCAGGTGGAGCTGGCGGAACAGGGTGATTAATTGCGTAGTGACATCGTCCTGGCCGAGCAGGGCACTTTGCACCAGAATCCCGTAAGCAACTTTGGTGCCGTGCAGAAAACGGTGGGTTTGCGGGGCAACTGTGAGCCCATTGTGGAAAGCATGTGCGGCAGCGACCCGTGTGTAACGGTCTCCCAGCCCACCCACCAGCCCACCACCAGCAATAATGGCATCCACCACATCACAAAATGCGCGGGTCAGTTCCCCGCCAGCCTGGTCTGCCAGCGCCTGTTCACTTTGTTCAAGTAACACGTCGCGAATTTGTTCTGCGGCGGCAATACCCATGCGTACGCTGAGCGGCAGGGTTTCCGGTTGGGGGGCCAGCACAACCGCTTCATACCATTTCGCCAGGGTATCGCCAATGCCTGCCAGCAGGTATTCTGCCGGAGCCTGAAGGATGATTTGGGGCTCCACCAGAACCAGGTGGTTGGCATCGTTAAACACTTCAAAGTGCAGCGCCTGGCCTGCATCGTTATACCACACAGAAAGCGGTGTCCATGCAGCACAGGTCGCAGCGATTGTCGGAATGGCAACCAGCGGGCAACCCAAACGGCGGGCCAGTGCTTTTGCGGTATCCAGAACCGTGCCACCACCCACACCAATTACAATCTGGCGGTCTGTACCGGCAGCATCTGCCAGCCGTGTGACTTCATTTTCGCTGCAATGCCCGGCGCTGAGTAATTTTTTGGCGCCATCCAGGTGAAATTCAGTGGGCAGAAATGGGGTGGCTGCCTGCAGGGCTTTCGCACCGTAAACCCATACTGCATGGGCCAGTTGTTCATGCGAATAGTGGCTGGCAAGTTTATTCAGTGCGCCGGGCTGGGACCAGTAATTTGCCGGGCCTGGTACAACACGGATGTCGGTCTGTTGCATATATTCGGTTCCTGTCTGTGTTCAGGCGATTTTCGTCCGTTCTCCGTGTGGGGATAAAAGGAATCGTCTCTGTTTTATGTTATCTGCCCAATATTATGTCTGGATGTCCAGATGGCTAATAACATTTCGCTTTATGTTATGCCATTTCATTCATTGTCATGGAAGGGGCAATATGAAAAATACGATGAATTATCAGATTGATGAAAAAGAAGGAAAAAGCGTGGTTTTTCCTTCTTTTTAGTTAGCGGGCGAAAATCAATGAATTGATTTTCCTGGTTTTTTATCGGGTGACAACCTCTTGTTCTGTGCGACATGAGGTTTGTCATCAGACTCAATTATTGGGTTAATTTTATAGAGACTGGCATTTATGGCACAACCTCATCAGGTTGAAATGCGTGGCGTTTCCATCAGCTTTGGTGGTTTCAATGCGTTGCAGAACGTGGATTTCACCCTTAAAGGGGGAAGTGTCCATGCGCTGACAGGGGCGAATGGTGCCGGAAAATCAACCCTGATGGCGGTGCTGTCTGGCATCTGGGCGCACTATGAAGGGGCGATTCTCCTTGATGGCGAACCGGTGCAATTACATACCCCGCGTGATGCAAAGAAACTGGGCATTCACCTGGTTCAACAGGAAGTGGACGTTGCATTGGTGCCAGGCTTGAGTGTGGGTGAAAACATCATGCTCGACCACCTGGCCGCACCCGGGCACAGGTTTAACTGGCGTTCAGTCTGGCAGCAGGCGCGTGCGGCACTGGCCCAACTGGATGTCAGCCTGAATGTGAAAAAGCCCATTGATCATTGCTCCCTTGCTGAGAAACAACATGTGTTGCTCGCGCGCGCACTGTCTCACCATTGCCGTTTTCTGATCCTTGATGAACCCACCGCTCCCCTTGACCAGCATGAAAGTGATCGCCTGTTTGCCGTGGTTCGGCGGCTTCAGGCTCAGGGAATTGGTGTGGTGTTTATTTCCCACCGCATTCATGAGCTTAAAGCTATTTGTGACACGCTCACGGTATTACGTGACGGTCGCCTGGTTGAAACCGGGGCAATGGCATCGCTGTCTGGTGAGGAAGTGGTAGAGAAAATGCTGGGTCACACTCTGGAAAACCTCTATCCGGAACGGGCGGGTGTGGAAGCTGATGCCCGCACATTACTGGCGGTTGAAGGGCTGAATGATGAGCATCTGTTACGAGATATCAGTTTAACCCTGCGCGAAGGCGAGATCCTGGGTATTGCCGGGCTGGCGGGCGCGGGCAAAACGGAATTGTGCAAAGCCTTGTTCGGTGCTTCACCTTGCCAGGTGGCTAACGGGGTGTTGCGTGGTAAGAAATGGCGGCCGGTAAGCCCGGCGCGTGAAGTTTCCCGGGGTATTGCGCTGGTGCCGGAAGAGCGGCGCAAAGAAGGTGTTTTTATTGATGAACCGGTTGCCATGAATTTGTCAGTCAGCGCGGATAAACACTTTTCCCGCGGCGGCTTGTTTGGTTTCGGTGCTGCCTGGCGTTGGGCGGAAGAGGTGATTGCGCGCCTTGGTGTGCGCACTAACGGGCCAGATCAGGTATTGCGCCGTTTGTCCGGCGGCAATCAGCAAAAAGTGGCGATTGGTAAGTGGCTGAAAGGCAATGCCGATGTACTGATTTTTGATGAACCAACCAAAGGGGTGGATGTTCGGGCCAAAACCGATCTGTTTACCCTGATATCCGGCCTTGCGGGTCAGGGCAAAGGGGTGATTTACGCCAGTGGCGAATTTGCCGAGCTGGTTGGGTTGTGTGACCGAATTTGTGTGCTCTGGGATGGGCGCATTGTGGCTGAACTGGATGGTCGTGAGGCCAGCGAAGAAATTTTGTTGATGTATTCCACTGGAGGAACACCTGCGTGAGTAAAGCCCTGTCCCTTGAAGCGAAGGCCCCCGGGCGCCAGCGTCTCTTTGATTTTTTCTACAAGTGGGGAATGTTGCTCACTGTTGTGGCTCTGATTGGGTTGTTTGGGATTACAACCGATAACTTTCTCGACCCGCATAACATCATCAATATTCTGCGTTCTATCGCCATTGTAACGGTTATTGCCGTGGGGGTGTCGCTGTCACTCACTGTTGGGGGCTTTGACTTATCGGTCGGCTCAACGGCTTCACTGGCCAATGCGCTGGTGATTTCCCTGTTTGTTTGGTACGGCTTTGACACCACTCAGGCGATTGTTATCACTCTGGCGTTGTGCTGCCTGGTTGGGTTGTTTAATGCCTTTCTGATTGTGGTTCTGAAAATTCCCGACATGCTGGCAACCCTTGCCAGCCTGTTCGTGATTCAGGGCGTGGCGATGACTTACAGCTACGGCGGTTCCATTACTGAGAATATGGTGTTGCCGAGCGGAGATATGGCTGAAGGCCTGATCCCGGCGGGCTTCAGCCAACTGGGGCAGGTGCCGGTCATCGTTATCATCATGCTGGTGGTTACGGTAGTGGCGCAGCTTGGCCTTTCACTGACCACCCACGGCCGCCGGATGTATGCCATTGGCGGTAACCCGGAAGCAGCGAGGCTGTCTGGTATTCGCACTACACGCTACCGCGTGCTGGCCTATGTGCTGGCCTCTTTACTGGCCGGGTTGGGCGGGATTTTACTGGCATCTCGCATTGGATCAGCCCAGGTAAACGCAGGCAGTGGCTACCTGATGGACGCCGTGGCTGCCGCCTGGATTGGCTTTTCACTGGCAGGCTCCGGTAAACCCAATGCGCTGGGAACCTTGTTGGGCGCTGTCATCCTTGGCGTGCTGCAAAACGGGCTGGTGATGATCTCTGTGCCGTACTACGCCATGGACATTATCAAAGGCCTGGTACTGGCAGGCGCTTTGGCCCTGACATATATCCAGCGCCGTTAATCAGGCGAATTTTTGTGCAGGGTAAGCCTGCAACATATTGAATAACATCATCTAAAACAGACAGGAAACAGACAATAATGAAAATGCTGAAGTGCTCGCTAATTGCCCTGGGGTTGCTGGCCGGTACAGCCACCAGTTTTGCTGCCACGCTTGCGCCAGTACCCGCGGCAATCGCAGACCATAACGGGCCAATAAGAATCGCCGTGATTCGTAACCTGGGCTCGGATGATAATACTTCGCAGTTTCTTGCCGGTGCCATTCAGCAGGGCAAGAAACTGGGGTTTAAAGTGAGTGTATTTTTAACCAATGGCGATGATGCGCGCTTTCAGGATTTTGTAAACCAGGCCATTAGCCAGAAATACGACGGGATTATTCTGTCTCAGGGCCGTGACCCGTACTCCACAACACTGGTAAAACGTATTGTGGATAGCGGGATCAAAGTGTCGGTCTTTGATACAGCAGTAAACGGCGATATTCCGGGCGTAACTGTTACTCAGCAGGATGATGCTTCACTGACTCGTCTCTCCTTCGGCCAACTGGTGAAAGACTTTAACGGCAAAGCCAATATCATCAAACTGTGGGTTGCCGGCTTCCCGCCCATGGAGCGCCGCCAGGCTGAATACGAAAAAATGCTCAAAGACAACCCAGGCGTTCATGAACTGGAATCTATTGGTGCAGTGTCTTCCGATGTGCAGGGTGATACAGCCAATAAAGTGGGCGCGGTGCTGGCGAAATACCCGAAAGGGAAAATTGACGCAATCTGGGGGACCTGGGATGCGTTCAGCCAGGGCGCTTATAAAGCGCTGGAAGAGAATGGCCGCACTGAAATCAAACTGTACAGCATTGATGCTTCTAACCAGGACTTGCAACTGATGCGCGAGGCAAACAGCCCGTGGAAAGTAACGGTTGCTGTTGATCCAAAGCTGATTGGTGCCATGAATGTTCGCCTGATTGCAAACAAAATTGCTGGCGAGCCAACACCGGCTACCTACGATTTTAAAGCTGCGGCAATTCCTCAGGCACTACTGGCAAGCCAGCCGGGTAATGTGAACATGGCATCTCTGAGCAAAATTATTCCAGGCTGGGGCCAGTCTCAGGACTTTATCGCGCCGTGGTTCGCCACGCTTGAAGCGAAACAGCAAAAATAAGGAGGGCAGGGATGTCGTTGCCGGAACCCGAATATAGCCGCAACATGCGGCTGATAGGCCACAGTGACCAGGGCGGCAGACCAGACGGTGTGCAGGTTATGGTGCACCGTGGTTATGCCTATATTGGCCATATGGTGTCGCAGGGGTTTTCCATTGTTGATGTGCGCGATGCGAAAAACCCGCGCACGGTGCGTTATGTTCCGGCACCTCCTGGTACCTGGAATGTCCATTTGCAGGCACATGATGACCTGTTGCTGGTGATTAATGCCCGTGACTTGTTTGCCGACAGCCGGTTTGCCGACGAGCGGGTGTATTACACCCGTCAGGTGGGGGAAACGGTTAAAACAGTCTCTGGCCGGGACTGGTCTGCCGGGGTACGTATTTTTGATATCTCCCAGCCGGAAAACCCGCGTGAAATCAGCTTCCTTGCGCTGGATGGCATTGGTGTGCACCGCATCTGGTATACCGGCGGGCGCTGGGCATATGTTTCAGCATTGCTGGATGGCTACACCGACTATATCTTCCTGACGATTGACCTGGCAGACCCACGCAAGCCTGAAGTTGCCGGGCGCTGGTGGATGCCAGGTATGAACGAAGCGGCGGGCGAACAACCTGGCTGGCCGGAAGGGAAACGTTATGCACTGCACCACGCGATTATCCATGGTGACACGGCTTACGGTAGTTGGCGTGATGGCGGGCTGACTTTGCTGGATGTCAGCGACCGGGCCGCTCCCTCACTTATCAGCCACCGGAACTGGAGCCCGCCCTATGGTGGCGGGACCCATACAGCCCTGCCGCTTCCGGGGCGGGATTTGCTGGTGGTGCTGGACGAAGCCGTGTTAGACGACCAGCAGGATGGCGAGAAATTTATCTGGCTGTTTGATATCCGTGAACCGGCAAATCCGGTGAGTATTTCCACATTCCCGGTGCCGGATGAACGGGATTATGTTGCGAAGGGCGCACATTTTGGCCCACATAATCTGCATGAAAACCGCCCGGGGAGCTTTGTCAGTGAGACACTGATTTTTGCCACCTGGCAGAATGCCGGGGTACGTGCTGTTGATATCAGCAACCCGTATCGTCCGGTAGAAACTGGCGCACTGGTTCCTGCCGCACCCAAAACAATGATGGATACCCGCCCGGGAAGGCCTCAGGTTATTCAGTCGTGTGATGTGTTTGTGGATGCGCAGGGGATTATCTACAGCACTGATTACAACGGCGGGCTGTCAATTATCGAGTACCTGGGCTGAGTACCGTACACCATTGTTGCTACAGCCTGGTGTGATGTTCACTGAGGTGCATAAGGCATAGTGCGGGCAGGTGCTGGTTAACGGGGCTGTTTGTATTACAGGGGCAGAGAACCATTTGTAAGTGGCTCTCTGCCCCATTAGCAGGCTCAGCTATACTGGCGCACCCGTGCGATAAACTCTTCCACGTTGTCAATTTTATCTGCAATCAGAATCAACGCCTTACCCAGTGCCAGCGCCTGGCGCTGGCAGGCAAGGCGCATGGCGTCATCGGTGATGGTGTCGATATCTGCCACATGAGATAACCCCACGGTGCGGCGAATTAATTCGGTGCCGGCATAGCCAATTGCATCGTGCCACACTTTTTTCAGGAACTGGCTGGTGTACCCGGGGCAACCCAGTGCCTGGTCACGGGTTTTCTCGCGCGCCAGTGTCTGGAAGCGTTCCGTAAAGGTGTGCCATAACTCGCTGATATCCGCCAGGCGTTGCTCGCGGGCATCAGCGGCTTCACGCAGTGGGAGCAAACCGGGTAATCCACAGTAATTGAGCAACAGGTTGCCAATCGCTGTGCCAGGGTCGAAGCCTGCGGGGCCAAAGAAACCAAATTCGGCATCAATGGCTTTGAGGCGGCCTTCAGCGACAAAAATAGAACCACTGTGGATGTCACCGTGCAGCAGGGCTTCCGCATGGGAGAAAAAGCGGTGTTTAAGGGCGCTCACAGCCAGTTTCAGGTCGCTGTCTTCACGCAGGGCAGCAACGTCGCTTTCCAGCGCGGCGGGGTAATTGTTGCGTTCATGCTGGCAGTACGGGTCGTTAAAAAACAAATCTTCAGTGATTTCGCACATTTCCGGGTTAATAAACCGGGCAACTTCAGCTTTTTTCTGGTGCGGGTGCAGGTAAAAATCGGAAGTGTGGAACAGAACCTGCGCCAGGTATTCACCTAACTGGCTGGCGGCCTGCGGGTAATACTCACCGCGAATCAGTTCGCCGCGCCAGATACGGTAACTGGATAAATCTTCCATCACCATCACTGCCAGTGGCTGGTCAAAGTGCAGAATATTGACCGTGTGCTGCGGGCAGTGCTGGTAATGGGCAATAAGGGTTTCTGCCTCCAGGCGGGCACGGTCCAGGGTTAACGGCCAGGATTCCCCCACACAGCGCACATAAGGTAACGCCTGTTTAACAATAATGCGGCTTATTCCTTCGTTGTCGAACACCTTAAACACCAGATTAAGGTTACCATCGCCCACTTCTTCAGCATGGGTAAGCTTTTCCGGGTTTGCCAGCCCACCATGTTGTTTGGCCCAGGCAACTGCATCATCGGCAGTAAAAGTGCGGTAGTGCGACATGTGACTTCTTTCCTTATCAATTCTCGAATTCTGGTTAATAAGCCGTTCAGACGTCTATACATCCGCTTTCCATCCTGACACAATAGAACACATCAACGCAACAAGGATTTAACTAAAATGAATAATCTCCAGACCACCAGTTTGCGCATTGCAGATAATCAACTGTGGATCCTCGACCAGCAGGCATTGCCGCAACAATCAAACTGGCTGGATGCCAGCTCTGTTGATTTACTGGTGGGCCATATTCATGCTTTACGGGTGCGTGGTGCGCCACTGATTGGTTTATCTGCCAGCCTGTTGCTGGCTTTGCTGGCGGAACACGGTGAAGAACAAAAAAGCCTGAGTGTGGCGCTGGAAACCTTACGCGCTTCCCGCCCAACCGCTGTAAACCTGATGAATAACCTCGACCGGATGAAGCAGGCGCTGAACCAGAGTGACTGGGTGAGTGCCATGGTTAATGAAGCCTGGCGGCTGGTGGAAGAAGATAAGCAACTGTGCGAGGCGATTGCCATTGCCGGTAGCCAGTTAGTTACCCCAGACAGCCGCCTGTTAACCCACTGCAATACCGGTGGGCTGGCGACAGCGGGTTGTGGTACTGCGCTTGGGGTGATTCACAAAGCATTTCTCGCAGGCAATGTGCAGCAGGTTTGGGTGGATGAAACGCGCCCGCTGTTGCAGGGTGGGCGCTTAACCGCCTGGGAACTGGGTGAGCTGAATATCCCATACCAACTAATTTGTGATTCCATGGCGGCCAGCCTGATGGCAAAAGGTGAGGTGGATGCCATCTGGGTAGGGGCAGATCGCATTGCTGCCAATGGCGATGTGGCGAATAAAATTGGCACTTATAGCCTGGCGGTGCTGGCAAAATACCACGGTATTCCGTTTTATGTTGCGGCACCGGTTACCACGCTGGATTCATCCTGCCCAAATGGCGCGGCCATTCCCATTGAACAGCGTGCAGCCGCGGAAGTAACCGGTGTGGCAGGGAGTTTTGGCGCGGTGCAGTGGGCGCCAGAGAATGCTCAGGTGTACAACCCGGCGTTTGATGTAACACCGGCAGAGCTGATTAGTGGCTGGGTACTGGACAGTGGTGTGATTACCCCGGAGCAGGTGCGCGACGGGGTGTTTAAAGCTCAGGCCTGAAGCGTGGTGCGGCCAGGTAACCAGTCAGCCTGGCCGCGTGCAGGATTCAGTCAATGCGCGGGTAAGTATCGGCAATCGGGTCGCCGGTAAATTTTGCTACCCAGCCTTCCGGGTTATCAAAAATACGAATGGCGGTGAAATTGGGTTGTGAACCCATATCGAACCAGTGCGGTGTGCCTGCGGGAACAGAAATTAAATCATTTTTTTCACACAAGACCTGGTAAACCTTGCCATTCAGGTGCAGGCAGAATAAACCCGCTCCTTCAACGAAGAAACGGACTTCGTCTTCGCCATGAGTATGCTCAGAGAGAAATTTTTCCCGCAGCGCCGTTTTCTCCGGGTGACTGGCGCGCATGCTGATAACATCCCAGCTTTGGTAGTTTTTCTCGGCAACCAACTTTTCAATTTCGTGCTGGTAGGCTGTCAGCACTGTTTCCGGTGTCGGTTCATCTCCCAGTGGCTGGTTGGCTTCCCAGCGTTCAAAACGCACACCGGCGGCATTCAGTTGTTCACGGATAGCCTCTGCGTCCTGGCTGTGCCAAAGCGGCTGGCTGGCATCGGTTTCGGAATAAATGGTAAGCGTGCTCATTGTGATTATGCCTCGGGGTTAATGGCGCTGAAATCGCCGACCTGGGAATGTTGGCTGGCGTTATCTGCCGGGCCTCGAATCAGTTGTACTGTTTGCCAGCCCGCTTCGCGTGCGGCATCCAGCTCCTGGTGTATATCCGATAAAAACAGTAATTCACCTGGTGCAAAACCCGTTTCACGGGCGATAGCCTGGTAAGAAGCGGTTTCCCGCTTGTGGCCAACGTGGGTGTCGAAATACCCACTGAACAACGGCGTGATATCACCAGCGTCACTGTAACCAAACAACAGTTTCTGCGCGGCGACTGAACCTGAGGAATAGACATATAACGCGATACCTGAAGCCTGCCATTTTTCCAGCGCTGGCAGCACATCCGGGTAGAGGTGGCCGGTAAAATCGCCCTGCTGATAACCGGTTTGCCAAATCATGCCCTGCAATGCTTTGAGCGGGGTTGATTTGCGGTCTTCATCCATAAAGGCCAGAAGTGCGCTGACAACTTCGCGGGTAGTGGCTTGCGGCAGGCCGATTTCACTGCGCACGGCATCCAGTTCAGCAGCAACCGCGGGTTGTTGCCCATGGCTGGCAATAAACGAGGCAAGATGCTGGCGTGCATAGGGGAACAACACATTATGCACAAAGCGGATATCGCTGGTTGTGCCTTCTATATCCGTCACGATGGCCTTAATCATAATACCTCCAGGCGGCGGCGCAGTATTTCGCATTCAAATAAGAATTCCAGCCCTTCCAGGTGGCGGCGGGCTTCTTCAACATTTCTTCCCCAGCAGGTCAGACCATGTCCACGCAGCAGAAACCCCCATTGCAGGTCTTCTTTGCTGGTGCCCGAGTGGATTCGTTGCGCCAGCGCACTGATATCCTGGTCGTTATCAAATACCGGGATCTGCAGGGCATCCAGGTGCGATGACTGGCCGCGCAGGGATTTTTGCATTTCGTAGCCCTGAAGTGTCAGGCGGTTGCCTTTAACCAGGCGGGATAACACAGTTGCGTTGACAGTATGAACATGGAGAACCGCCTGAGCTTCAGGAAACAGGCGGTAAATAAGGGTATGCAGCCCGGTTTCCGCAGAAGGTGTACGCCCGGAAGGCGCTGTATTGTCGGCAATGCTGACCTGCAAAAAATCGCTTTCTGTCAGGCTGCCTTTATCTTTACCGGATTCACTAAGCCAGCACCATTGGGTGTCCTGGCGCACAGACATGTTGCCGCCAGTTGCAGGAGCCCAGCCTTTGGCACCAAGCCAGCGGCAGGCCGCGACTAATTCAGCCAGTTGCAGTTGTTGTGTCATTACATTCCTTATTATGCGCAGTGTGAATTCTGGCATTACGTTATTATTTGGACGTCTAAGCGTCTTGATTGCCAAATATTAACATCGTGTTATAGTGGCAGCAACACACGCATCACAACAAAATACCGGGAAGGGGAGAGAATGAATAGTAGTAACCCTTTGATTCCAGAGAGTAAACTGCCATCCTTAGGCACCACTATTTTCACGCAGATGAGCGCTCTGGCACAGCAGCATAACGCCATTAACCTGTCTCAAGGTTTTCCTGACTTTGACGGGCCGCGTTATTTACAGGAACGCCTTGCATGGCATGTCGCCAGGGGCGCGAACCAGTATGCGCCGATGACGGGTGCTCAGCCATTGCGTGAGGCGATTTCCCGCAAAACCGCTGAGTTGTATGGCTGGCAGCCCGACGCCAACAGTGAAATCACTGTGACCGCCGGGGCAACAGAAGCCCTGTATGCAGCCATTACTGCATTAGTGCGCACCGGGGACGAAGTGATTTGCTTTGACCCAAGTTACGACAGCTATGCTCCGGCCATTGAGCTGGCAGGTGGCGTGGTGAAGCGCCTGGCGTTGCAGCCGCCGCATTTCCGGGTGGACTGGGCCGCATTCAAAAACATGCTTACGCCGAAAACCCGCATGGTTATCCTGAATACGCCCCATAACCCCACCGCAACCGTGTGGCAGCAGAGCGATTTTGCCCAGTTATGGCAGGCCATTGCGGACCAGGAAATCTATGTGCTGAGCGATGAAGTGTATGAGCACATCTGTTTTGCACCTGACGGCCATGCCAGCGTACTGGCTCATGAAGCACTGCGTGAGCGCGCTGTGGCAGTTTCGTCATTTGGTAAAACTTACCATATGACAGGCTGGAAAGTGGGCTACTGCGTGGCTCCTGCTGCCATCAGTGCGGAGATCCGTAAGATTCACCAGTACCTGACCTTTTCGGTGAATACCCCGGCACAGCTGGCTCTTGCTGATATGCTGGAGGCTGAACCTGAGCATTACCGCGCACTGCCCGCGTTTTACCAGGCGAAACGTGACCGTTTTGTGCAGGCATTATCTGCCAGCCGCCTGGAAGTTTTACCTTGCAGCGGAACCTATTTCTTACTGGCGGACTACAGTGCCATCTCTGATATGGATGATGTGAGCTTTTGCCGCTGGTTAACCACTGAACATGGTGTTGCGGCAATACCGTTGTCAGTATTCTGTGCGGATCCGTTCCCTCATAAACTGATTCGCCTGTGTTTTGCCAAGCAGGAAGCAACGCTGGATGCAGCGGCAGAACGGTTGGTGAAACTCTGATTGTCTCAGTAGTAGTAATATAAAAAACCTGGCGCCGGTAACAGCGCCAGGTTTTTTATGAGCGGGTTATTACTGGCCGATATCGCGCAGTTTTTTCCCGGTCATCAGATTACGTTCAATATGTTCCAGTGTGACGTTTTTGGTTTCCGGAATCAGCACAAAGGTGACAATGATGAACAGAACGTTCAGTGCGGTATACAGCCAGAACGTACCTGCAGCCCCAATGCTGTCGAGCAGTGTCAGGAAGGTCGCCCCAATAATCATATTGGAAACCCAGTTGGTGGTGGTGGAGCAGGTCACACCAAAGTCACGGCATTTCAGCGGCTGAATTTCAGAACACAGGATCCACACTACCGGCGCAGCACTCATGGCATAACCCGCGATGCACATCATGGTCATACCCACTGACAGCCAGGACAGCGCACCAGAGCTGTGGCCACTTTCTACCTGCATCAGGCAGTAGCCCAGAATCAGTGTCCCCAGCGCCATCACCGTAAAACCGATTTTCAGTGCCGGTTTGCGCCCTGATTTATCTACCGTGAACACGGCAATAAATGTGGCAAGCATAAAGGTCAACCCGACAACAACAGTGGCAATCATTTGTTGTTCGGTACTGGTGAACCCCGCCATCTGGAAGATTTTGGGCGCGTAATACATGATGATGTTCATCCCGGTAAATTGCTGCATAGCCTGCAACAACATCCCAAGGAACACTGCACGGCGTACATTGTGGTTGCTTTTAAACAGAGCCCAGCCACCTTGTTTCACTTTCAGGCTTTCGCGGATTTCGTTCAGTTCTTCACGGGCTTTTTCTGAGGAATCACGCAGCATACGCAGCACTTTTTCTGCCTGGCTGTGTTGGCCTTTTGCCGCAAGCCAGCGTGGGCTGTTGGGCAGAAACACTACCATGACCAGTAATGCGAGAGCGGGCAGTGCCAGAACACCCAGCATGGCGCGCCAGTTACCGCTGTAACTCAGTGCGGTATCTGATAAGAACGCCAGCAAAATACCCAGTGTGACCATTAACTGGTACATGCTGATCATTTTGCCACGCACGTTCTCAGATGCCATTTCAGACAGGTACAGTGGCGCGGTGTAGGACGCAATGCCAACTGCAACCCCCAGCACCACACGGGACATCAGGAGGATTTCCAGGTTGGTGGACATGGCCGAGCCCAGTGACCCGAGAATAAACAGAATCGCACCCGCCATCAGGCTGTATTTGCGGCCTAAACGGAAAGATAACCAGCCATTAAAGAGCGCCCCCAGCGCAGCACCGAGCATCATGCTGCTGACAACCCATTCCTGTGCCTGGCTGGATAATGTGAAGTGATGAGTAATAAAAGGCAGAGCACCCGATATAACACCGATATCCAGACCAAACAGCAAACCGGCTACGGCTGCTGAGATCGAGACAAACAGATTCATCCGGCGTGCTTTTTGTGCCTGGATGGACAGTATATCGCCTGTTTCGCTGACATAAGACATAGTGTAACTCCAGCATAGGGTTGTTTTTATGAGGCTACGGTACGGTATTTCCGTTTGTTTGCGTCTGGCTTAAACCGCCGGTGATATGGATTATTATGCTGCTACATGTGGTTTTGTGACGTGCGTTCCATAATGAAAATAGGCGTTACATCACGAAATATTGCCGGTGTGTAAGGTATGTCGCGATTTTACTCACCTTTTTGGAACGGTGATGGCATGTTTTTAGTGTTTGTGAATATGGATAATTCTTGTTTTTGGTGTTTTATTGTTCAGCGGTTACATACTGTGTTGACGAAAACTTTCTGCATGTAACTGCCACAGACAATACCTGGATGGTGAGCGCGTTCTTGATTTATTTTCCTTGTTTTATGTATGGTTATTTACGTCTACACTATACAGGCTCAGTGGTGAGCATGTAGTGCATGCCCGGCAACGCCGTCACTGTTATGCAGAGACAGAGTTATGTCGGAGAAAAGGAGCCTCGGCTTGTTTGATATGTAAAACCAATCACAGCCATAGGCAGGATGTAAGGCCGGAGGCATTGTCCGCCAGCGAACCAGGTGGTGTAATCGTAAGTTGTTACGCCTGAAAAATGGGTGGCAACATTTACGCCAGCTATGGCACTGAAGTACTGAGTGGTATTTCAGTCTCGGGCCGCCTTCCGGGTGGCCTTTTTGTTTTAAGGTACCCGGAGTGTGGCTGCTGGTATGGCGGTTCATACGTCAAGTTGCAACAATAAGCATGAATAGTAGGTATTGCTTATTGATTTGATAACGTAAACGCATTGGCTGAAGTGACGAATATTCGTTACTTTATATCCCGTCGATAACACGGAGGAAGTATAGATGTCCTTAATTAATACCAAAATCAAACCTTTTAAAAACCAGGCATTTAAAAACGGTGAATTCATCGAAGTTACCGAAAAAAATGTTGAAGGCCGCTGGAGCGTGTTCTTCTTCTACCCGGCTGACTTTACCTTCGTATGTCCGACTGAACTGGGCGACGTAGCTGACCACTACGAAGAATTCCAGAAACTGGGTGTTGATATCTATTCTGTATCTACTGATACCCACTTCACTCACAAAGCATGGCACGACGAGTCTGACACCATCGCTAAAATTAAATACGCGATGATCGGCGACCCGACCGGCACCCTGACCCGTAACTTCGAAAACATGCGCGAAGCTGAAGGTCTGGCTGACCGCGGTACTTTCATTGTTGACCCGGAAGGTATCATCCAGGCTATCGAAGTTACTGCTGAAGGCATCGGCCGTGACGCATCTGACCTGCTGCGTAAAGTGAAAGCGGCTCAGTACGTTGCTACTCACCCAGGTGAAGTTTGCCCGGCTAAATGGAAAGAAGGCGATGCCACTCTGGCTCCGTCTCTGGACCTGGTTGGTAAAATCTAATTACCGAACCACACTGGTGCGAGTGGCATAACAGTTACTTGCACTGGCCAAAAAATCGCCCGAACTGACGGGCGATGAATCAAACGCATTCGGGTGCCTGGCACCCGAATTTCTTGCCAGGGAGATAAACATGCTCGACACAACCATGAAAACACAGCTTAAGGGATACCTTGAGCGTCTGACTAAACCTGTTGAGTTGATTGCTACACTGGACGACAGTGCACAGTCCGCTGAAATCAAGGAGCTTCTGGCAGAAATCGCACAATTATCTGACAAAGTTTCTGTTAAAGAAGACAACGCAAGGAATGTACGTAAACCGTCGTTCCTGATTACTAACCCAGGCAGTGAACAAGGGCCGCGTTTTGCCGGTTCACCGTTGGGACACGAATTTACCTCACTGGTGCTGGCATTGCTGTGGACCGGTGGGCACCCGTCAAAAGAAGCGCAGGCTCTGCTTGAGCAGATCCGCGATATCGACGGTGACTTTGAGTTTGAAACTTACTATTCGCTCTCTTGCCATAATTGCCCGGATGTTGTTCAGGCACTGAATTTAATGGCTATTCTCAATCCGCGTATTAAACATACTGCGATTGATGGCGGTACCTATCAGAATGAAATCACTGACCGTAATATCATGGGTGTTCCTGCGGTATTTGTGAATGGTCAGGAGTTTGGTCAGGGGCGTATGACCCTGGCAGAAATCGTCGCCAAAGTGGACACCGGTGCAGAAAAACGCACGGCAGAAGAGCTGAGCAAGCGCGATGCTTATGATGTGTTGATTGTGGGCTCAGGCCCGGCAGGTGCAGCAGCAGCTGTTTACTCTGCACGTAAAGGCATCCGCACCGGGTTGATGGGTGAGCGTTTTGGCGGCCAGATCCTCGATACAGTAGATATCGAAAACTATATTTCTGTGCCGAAAACCGAAGGCGCAAAACTGGCAGGCGCGCTTAAATCCCACGTTGATGATTATGATGTGGATGTGATTGACAGCCAGAGTGCGGCAAAACTGATTCCGGCAGATGTTGAAGGCGGACTGCATCAGATCCAGACGGCATCAGGTGCAACACTGAAAGCTCGTAGCATTATTGTGGCAACCGGTGCCAAATGGCGCAATATGGGAGTACCTGGTGAAGACCAGTACCGTACTCGCGGCGTAACCTATTGCCCGCACTGTGATGGCCCGTTGTTTAAAGGTAAACGTGTTGCCGTAATCGGTGGCGGTAACTCTGGTGTTGAAGCGACGATTGATCTGGCGGGTGTGGTTGAACATGTCACCTTGCTTGAGTTCGCACCGGAAATGAAAGCCGACCAGGTATTGCAGGATAAAGTCCGCAGCCTGAGCAACGTGGATATCATTCTGAATGCGCAAACCACTGAAGTGAAAGGCGATGGCACCAAAGTGACCGGCCTTGAATACCGTGACCGTAATAGTGGTGATGTTCACCAGTTGTCACTGGCAGGGATTTTTGTGCAGATTGGTTTACTGCCTAATACCACCTGGCTGGAAGGGGCTGTTGAGCGCAACCGCATGGGTGAAATCATCATTGATGCGAAATGCGAAACCAATGTGAAAGGGGTATTCGCTGCGGGCGACTGCACCACCGTGCCGTACAAGCAGATAATTATTGCGACTGGCGAAGGGGCAAAAGCGTCTCTGAGCTCGTTTGATTACCTGATTCGTACCAAAACAGCATAATTGATTGTTTATTAAATAAAAAAGGCTGCCCATTATTGGCAGCCTTTTTGTTTTCTCTTCACGATAACCTAATTAATGCCTGGCAGTTCGCGGAATAATTTACATACCGGTTTACAGAATAACACTACCCAGTGCAGCCAGCAGGAAAGCAATCGTTCCCAGTAAGGTTTCCATCACAGTCCAGGTTTTCAGCGTGGTTTTTTCATCCATTTCAAGGAAACGGCCAACCAGCCAGAAGCCTGAGTCGTTCACATGTGACAGCACAGTAGCGCCGCCTGCGATGGCAATCACAATAAAGCACAGGTCGAACTGGCTGAGCCCCGGAGTTGCCTGCACCATCGGCGCAACCAGTGCCGCAGTGGTGGTTAATGCAACGGTTGCTGAGCCCTGAGCGATGCGCAGAATTGCCGAAACAACAAACGCAGCGACAATAATTGGCAGCCCGATATTGCCCAGAACATCGGCCAGCGCATTACCAATACCACTGGCGCGCAGTACACCACCGAACATCCCACCGGCACCGGTTACCAGAACAATGGCGCAAATTGGACCCAGCGCACCATCACAGATTTTTTCCAGGTGCTGGCGGCTACGGCTGCCGCTGAAAACTTGCAGGGCGAAAAACACGGTAATCAGGAGTGCAACCGGTGTTTTACCCAGCATGCGTAAGATTTGCACCAGTGTGTTGTCTGCTGAAACCCAGCCAATAACTGTTGCGGTATTCAGGCCCGTGTCTAAAAAAATAAGGATCAATGGCAACATCAGAATCGTCATCACCATGCCAAATGAAGGCGGCTGATGCGATGCGTCACGTTCAATATCACCTAAAAATGATGACGGCAATTTCACGTCGAATTTTTTGCCAGCATATTGCCCGTACAGATATGCACCGATATACCAGGTCGGGATGGCAATAACCAGGCCAAGGATAACCAGCAGGCCAATATTGGCACCGAGTAATTCACTGGCGGCAACCGGGCCCGGGTGAGGCGGAACCAGCGCATGCATTACAGCGAAAGCCCCGGCAGCAGGGAACGCATATTTCAGTGTTGAACCGCCAAATTGTTTTGCCACGCTGAAAATAATCGGCAGCATCACGACCAGGCCTGCATCGAAAAAGATAGGGAAACCGAACATCAGTGAGGCGACGCCAACCGCCAGTGGTGCGCGCTTTTCGCCAAACTTGTTAATCAGGGTGTCGGCCAGAACTTGTGCACCCCCAGATACTTCCAGCAGGCGGCCAATCATGGCTCCCAGTCCCACCAGCAAGGCAACACCCGCCAGCGTACTGCCAAAACCACTTAACAGCGTGGGGACAACTTTGTCGAAGGGCACTTTGGTTGCCAGTGCCACCAGAATACTGACCAGGGTGAGGGCCAAAAATGCATGTACCCGAAAACGCATAATGAGTATTAAAAGGACAACAACTGAAGCTGCAGCAATACCCAGAAGGGTGCCTGCACCATATGCGTGTGTTAATTCTGTCATGGAATAACCCCTATGAAACTTGAGCGTAGTACGAAAAGAAAGACCCTTCGTTCCGTGCTGATACCGGTAACATGATACTGGTAACATTTACCACTCTTAAAGCCTTCCTGACATGTTTATTAATATTTTGAGATATGTATCAAGCATTAGACATAAATACGTGCTTTGTTGATCTACTCACTTGTTTTTAAAAAATAGCTTTGTTAGCGCATTGATTGGCAAATGTAATTCTTATGTTAATTATAGCGTTATATCCAGTGGTGACCGAGGAATGAAGAATAAATGAAGCTTTTCATGGGAGTGAATGAAATTAAATTGTGGCAAAAACAGGGAAGGTTACTGCCTGCAGAGGTATTAGGTTGTGAGAAAACAGCTTAAGCAGGCGCGTAATTATTCCTGTGGCATGACCATAGCAAGGGCAGGAGAGGCCCGTTGATGAAATAACGGGCATCAACATGTGTCAGAAGCCAGCCGTATCCAGGCGGAATTGTGCCGGGCAGTTCCCGGGGTGCGCTCCGGGGGAAAAACTGGCTGGTGATAAAGGTTCGTTAATGCTGCCCGCCCGAATAGCGATTTGGATTTCTGTCAGCCATGCCGGGTTGCCGTGGCACATAAAACGAAATGCTTTTACGCTTTTCTCGCCGTAAGCCTTGCTGATTGCCTGGTTAAGCGCAGCACGTGAAACGGTTTCACCATAATGGCTGGCAAGAAAAGCACCCGGCGCGCTATGACGGATTTCACTGTTAAGGCGCAGCATTGCGCCAAAATAGTCGTCAGGTGCAAAACCAAAACAGACACCGTGTTTTGCATATTCATAGCGCTCAAGGCAGGAGCTTCCGCCAGCGCCTGGCATCTGTTTGACCAGTTGTTCGGCAAGTGAAGGGGAAATGCCCGTATCGGGTGCTGAACATTTTCTGCTGGCCCTGGCTTCCGGCATATTGGGTGCCGGGCGGGTTGCACAACCAAAGCGCATCCAACGCTGCCTGTCCACCCCTTGCCGGGCAATACTGCGTGGCAGATCCGGCCATAATCCGTGAATTGTCAGAAACTGTGTTTTGTCTGCCTGTTCTTGCTGGTTCTGGCACTCGCTGGGTAATACACGCTGGTTTTGGTGCATTGTTTCGCAAAATCCGGGCTGCCATGAGAGTGCCAGCACATAGTGGTCAAAATCACTATAGCGCTGTGCCTGTAATGGAGCGCTATAGCCCGGTACGGAAACAGATAACAGTGTGGCAAGAAAACAGCCGGTTATTGTACGGATAATCATGGGGTAATCATTGAATGTGTTGCAGTTGTGTTTAGCGCTACAGTGTAGCCCTTTTCGGGGGCTGAGTCTGATGACAAATATCATGTTCGCACAGAACGAGAGGATGTCACCCAATAAAAAACCAGGAAAATCAATTTATTGATTTTCGCCCGCTAACTAAAAAGAAGGAAAAACCACGCTTTTTCCTTCTTTTTCATCAATCTGAGCCCCCTTTCGGGGGCAGTGCGAATTAAGGCGCTACCACGGTTGCAGGAACCAGAATTTCGGTTGCGACAATGACCACTATCAGGCCAACCAGCACAGGTACAGATGTGCGTTTTACAACTTCAAAAGGGGATATTTTCGCCATACCGGCAACGGCAACCACCACGCCTGATACGGGAGAAATGGTTCTCCCCAGGTTAGATGCCTGAAGCATCGGAATGGTTAAATATGCCGGATTAATGCCTGACTGGTGTGCCAGGCGAGGAATCAGCTCAACAAATGCGTAGAATGGGGCATTACCGGAGCCTGTCGTCATCGCCGCTAACATAGTCAGAACCACCAGCACCAGCATCAGAATAATGCTGCCGGAACCAAAGGATGTCGCTATGGATATCAGACTCTGGATAAACCCAATAGTACTTAGCCCTTGCGCAAATAACCCGGCGGCTACTAACAGCATAACCACATTGGCAAAGGCGTCGGCCATGCCTCGCCAGGCCACATCCAGCCCGGCAAAAACCGTTTTGGTATTGAAGCTGCGCAAAAATTCGATGATGGCGGACAACAGCATGCAAATGACCAGGATGGTGATGATGTGCAGGCTGGGGCCCCATTTACCGTCAAAAATTAATACCCCAATGATGGGGGTGAAGGGCAGAATCGCGTAGAAAGACGGGGCTTTGGTGTCAATTTCTTTGACATCCAGTTGCTCGCTGGCAATGTTTTCTTTTTTATCAAGAAAGCGCTGCCAGAAAAAATGCGCAATGGCCATGCAGATAATTGCCGCAATAGAAACAGGCAGCGTGGTTTTAAACGCAAAATTGACCAGTTCCATTTCTGACGCTTTGGCAGCAAGCACTACATCGCCAGACGTGGGTGACAAAATGATGGCGGCAGGAGAGGCACAAATTGCGGCAGCGGCACCACGGCTGATACCGACATTGACCATCACCGGGAACAGCGTTGCCATTAACAACACGCCAAGCCCGGTTGCGGAGGAGACCGCCAGTGACATCAGGCAGGCGACAAAATAAGCTGCAACCATCAGTAAATAAGGCGAGTTGATGAATTGCAGTGGTTTGGATGCCAGCTTTACCACCATGTCATTGGCGCCAATATGCGTCATATATGCTGCAAAACCGCACAGCACCATGATCATCATGCCCAGATCGCCACCGCGGCTCATCAACAAAATTTTGATGTATTCCACGATATCGACGCTGAGAAAACCAGTGCCTGTTTCACTGGCAGGCAGAATACGGTGACCCATGATGGCACTGATGATAAGTAACACCAGGCCGCCGACAAACAACACGCCGGTAGCGGAGTAGCCTTTGATGATGTAACGGGCAACGCCGACAATGACCAGAATGCCAACGGCAAGTTCAAAAAGAGTGAGCATAGTTTCCCCTGTTTGTGGCTAAACGCGCACGTTGGTTCATGGCATAGCATGGCTATGAGGCAGAACCGTGACGCTTAGTAACACAGTGTAAATTATGTAAGTAACGCAGAGGAATGTGCCTAATCATTCCACTTTTTTTGCTGACAAAAATCAATAAAGCAGCAATAAAATCTGATATTTTGCGCTTTTCTGGCTCTGCTGTGCTGGCTGAATGGTTGTAAATGTTGCCAGTTTGTCATGCACTGGCCTGGGGTTTTTTGTTGGTATCTATTTACTGGAAAACCATGGTGGCTAAAAAAGAATTAATAACGGTTACTGGTATTTGTTATTCAATAATAAAAATAACCAGGATTTTTCTGTGTTATAAACTGCGCGTAAAATGGCATGTTATGATGGCCCGCAAACAAGGAGTATTCAGTTTATATATTCCATTGTATTCATCAGAATGGCGATTAATAGTTTATTGGAGCAATGTAGCACTCGCAAGGTACGCCAGGCCTGGCTTGTGATGCGGGGCATGCTGTGGCCTCAATACTCATTGGCTCAGAAAATGTGAGGCGTTTTTTCGGAATTGTGAATCTTGCTTTTTAAAAAAATAATTTTTTCGATTCTTTGTTCAGGTTCTATTAATAAAAGCACCAGTAATCTGTGCTTGTTTGGAAAGTATTTGGTGGCGATAAAGTGATCAAGATGATTAAGCATTTACTCGTAGTATGTGGTTTATTGGCACCCTGCCTGTTTTCATCGCAGGTGCAGGCAAATGATGGTGGCAGTGACGGTGGGTGGTTCAGCACCCTGACAGGGAACATTGCTGAAACCTGGCGCGAACCTCAGCACTACGATTTGTATGTCCCGGCAATTACCTGGCATGCGCGTTTTGCCTACGATAAAGAAAAAACAGATAAATACAATGAGCGCCCCTGGGGGGCCGGGTTTGGTGTTTCTCGCTGGGATGAAAAGGGTAACTGGCACGGTTTGTATTTAATGGCGTTTAAAGACTCATTTAACAAATGGGAGCCTATTGGTGGGTATGGCTGGGAGGCTACCTGGCGGCCAGTCAGCGCAGATTCACGTTTCCATGTGGGGTTGGGTTATACCCTGGGCGTAACAGCGCGAGATAACTGGAACTATATCCCGATTCCTGTGGTGTTGCCTATGGCGTCTGTTGGCTACGGCCCGGCAACATTCCAGATGACGTACATCCCGGGAACTTATAACAATGGTAACGTCTATTTTGCCTGGTTACGCTTCCAGTTCTGATAGCTGCTGCGAAATTTTTTTCGTGCCCATTGTACGAAAAAGCAAAGGGTTATCGTCCAGAAAGCAAAAAGAAAGCGATTTTTATCACTTTTTAGTAAATATCAACTGGACAAACGGCACCACAATTGATGTACTGGACACCGACACGGTATTTGTGTCGTTTTTTCATAAAAGGTAATTTTGATGTCTAAGATTAAAGGTAACGTTAAGTGGTTTAATGAGTCCAAAGGATTCGGTTTCATTACTCCGGAAGATGGCAGCAAAGACGTGTTCGTACACTTCTCTGCAATCCAGAGCAATGGTTTCAAAACTCTGGCTGAAGGTCAGCGTGTAGAGTTCGAAATCACTAACGGTGCCAAAGGCCCTTCTGCTGCTAACGTAATTGCTCTGTAATAACGTCTGGCTGAGAACGACAAAACCCGCCTTCAGGCGGGTTTTTTTTGTTCAAAATCTGGCGTTTTACCACACCAGCCCGGCAACCCGGTTACGCCGGGTGCGGCTAAAGTTTATTTTCAACTGAACAAGTAGAGTTTTAAAAAGCAACCGACAATAAGTGCGCTTAACAATAGTGTACTGATGTTTACCAGGCTTTCTTTCATTATGGTGCCCATGTCTGTGTGATTGATTCAGGCAGATACTGGCAGAGAAAGATGAAGCCTACATTAACGCACCTGTTTGGTAACCAAAATTATCGTGCTGCCAGTACTGAAACCAGCCAAAATGCGAGCCCGGTCATAATGAGCGAACCTGCCAGGTTAACCACGACATTAGTCGCGGCCCAGGCCGGGCGCCCGTCCTGAAGTAAAAACACCACTTCTGATGAAAATGTTGAGAACGTAGTCAAACCACCACAAAAACCTGTGGTAATTAATAGCTTCCACATGGGGTCGAGGTTGGTCAGGCGGCTAAAACTTGCCAGCGCAATACCAATAATAAAAGCACCAAGTAAGTTAGCTGAAAGCGTACCCATTGGGATGGCGTGATGAAGGGGATTCAGGCGTTGGCTAATCAACCAGCGACAAATACTCCCAAGGCCGCCACCAATAAATACCGCAAATAACATCTGCATAAGGTATATCTCATTAATCATTAAAGCAGAAAGTCTACCGCGCAAGCTGGCTATGGGGTAGTGTTGATTCACGCAATGTGTCGGGGAGTGTTTGTATGAATGTTGCAGCCGGGCAGTTTGCCGTTATGCCAGACTGGCAGAGTAATTTAGCTCAATGCCGTTTGTTAGTCAGTGAGGCTATTGAGAAACACGCCAATTTACTGGTATTGCCAGAAGCTATTCAGGCAAGGGATAACTCCGACCCGGGTTATTCCGTGCGGCACGGACAAACCCTTGACGGACCATTTATTCAGGGAATGTGCCAGCTCACAGAAAATTGTGACCTGACACTGGTGTTTACCATGCACATACCTGACGCCGCCGGACGGGTGACAAATTCCTTGCTTGCTTTGCACCGTGGGCAGGTGACTGCGCGCTATGATAAATTACATCTGTATGATGCATTTAATGTTCAGGAGTCCAGGTTTGTCAGCCCGGGGCAGGCTCTTACGCCATTGATTGCCGTTGGCGACCTGATGGTGGGGGTGATGACCTGCTATGATATACGTTTCCCTGAGCAGGCCATGAGCCTTGCACTGGCTGGCGCACATGTTCTGGTGGTGCCAGCTGCATGGCTAAAGGGTGAAAATAAAGTGCACCACTGGCAAACATTACTGGCGGCGCGGGCTCTTGATACCACCTGTTATATTGTGGCAAGTGGCGAGTGTGGAGAGAAGAATATTGGCATGAGCCAGATTATTGATCCTATGGGCAATGTGCTTGCCAGTGCCAGCAATCAACCGGGGTTGATTGCCAGTGAAATTACTCTGGAGCGTGTGGAGCAGGTTCGCGCCCGGTTGCCGGTGCTGGCAAACCGGCGTTTTTTGCCTCCGGTGCTGGGTAACAACTGAGTGTGTTTGATTCACTTTGTTACAGAATTATTTTGTATACGCGGCGTTAATAACCGTTAATAGCACAGGGCTATGTAGGTAATGCACTGTGGTGGGGTATAGTGCTTTACAGGCGAGTATGGCTGAAGCTTAAGAAGGTAAGTATGGGTGAGATTAGTATTACTAAATTGCTGGTTGTAGGGGCATTGATCGTGTTGCTTTTCGGTACGAAGAAGTTACGTACCCTGGGAAGCGACCTGGGCTCTGCGGTGAAAGGGTTCAAGAAAGCCATGAGTGAAGACGATAATAACCAGGCGATTATCTCTGGCGAAAAAAATGACGCGCAAGAAACGCGCGAGCGCCTGAACAACAAAGAGTAATCTTGTGAGTCTGTGAAATGACTGGCCTGTGCAGGGGCAGCTATTTCTGATGAGGTTACAAAACATATAAAAAAACCGGCAAAGCCGGTTTTTTTATGCTGTAAGCCTGGTGGCTCAGGTTTATTTCACTTCTTCGCCACGCGCCTGCAAATCAGCATGATAAGACGAGCGCACAAATGGGCCACAAGCTGCGTGGGTAAAGCCCATTGCCAGTGCTTCAGCTTTCATTTCATCAAACTCTTCCGGGGTGACATAACGCTGAACCGGCAGATGATGGCGGCTTGGCTGCAGATATTGCCCCAGAGTAAGCATCGTTACACCATGGCGGCGCAGGTCACGCATAACCTCGATGATTTCTTCATTGGTTTCACCCAGACCAACCATCAGGCCTGATTTGGTCGGAATTTCCGGATGTGCTTCTTTGAAGCGTTCGAGTAATTTCAGTGACCAGTTGTAATCAGCACCCGGGCGTACCTGGCGGTACAGGCGGGGAACGTTTTCCAGATTATGGTTGAAAACATCTGGTGGAGTGGCAGTGAGAATTTCCAGCGCACGGTCCATTCTTCCACGAAAATCGGGAACCAGTGTTTCAATTTTTATATTCGGGCTTTCACGGCGAATGGCTGCAATGCAATCAGCAAAGTGTTGAGCACCACCGTCACGCAGGTCGTCACGGTCAACTGAAGTGACAACCACATAACGCAGACCCATATCGGCAATTGTGCGCGCCAGTTTTTCTGCTTCACCGGCATCTGGTGCAACCGGGCGGCCATGGGCAACGTCACAGAATGGGCAGCGACGGGTACAAATTGCACCGAGGATCATAAAGGTTGCCGTGCCGTGGTTGAAGCACTCGGCAAGGTTAGGGCAGGATGCTTCTTCACAAACAGAGTGAAGGCCATTTTTACGCATGGCAGCTTTGATACCCTGAATACGGGTGGAGTCCGCCGGGAGTTTGATTTTCATCCACTCCGGCTTTCTTAACAGCTCCTGGCGTTCAGTGGCGACGTTTTTCACCGGGATTAGCGCCATTTTGTCGGCATCCCGGTATTTAACACCGCGTTCCATGACAATGGGTTTACTCATAGCGTGCGTATTCCAGTTGCGGATATCGAGTGAAAACGTTTCAATTCAATCAAATGTTGTATTTATCAACTATTTTTGAATTAATGGCAGGCAGTATAACATTTATATTGTTGTGAAAGCAGCCTGCCGGGCACGCAAAACGTGATTTTAGTGTAAATAAGTTGTTATTTTGTGCGTTTGTCGGTCAGAGTATCGCTTCACCGTGTTTTTGCACAAATGCACCCTGAATCGTTTCCATGCAGTTGCGTAACACCTCGTCATGCTGGCTGAGTTTGTTATAAAACAGATGCGTTTCGAATTTACCTCCGGCAAAGCCTTCACACTCAATTTCTCGCAGATTCCAGTTATCCCGGAACATGTGGTACAACCCGGAAGACATAAAACCAACCAGATCACTGTTCGCCAGCATGGCTGCCAGTGTGAGGACATTGTAACTACTGAAGGTTATTTGCCGGTCGGGGAATGTCTGCTCAACCACATTACGCACGTCTGGCAAGATATCATCCTGCAACACCAGCATGGTTTGCTGCTGTTGGTTCAGAATATCTAATGATACCTCGTCGGTTAATGCCGGGTGGTCACTGCGGCAAACTATCACCACTCGTTCTTCAAACAAGCGAAAACTGCCTATTTTGCTCATTACCGGCCGGCGGGTATCTATCACCATGTCTGCCTGAAGCTGGCTTAACTGCGTTTCTGCCTGAGAAATAGGGACATTATTAATGTTGATATTGGGGCAACGGCGGTGAATCGCTTTATAAATTGTTGGCATTACCAGCGCCCCAACGGAAGGGTGGGTCGCAATTGTAATGGTGCGTTGTGCATTACTGACTTCGTTGAACTCCAGTGCGCCCAGTATGGATGAAAGCCCCTGGCTGATATATTCGTGCAGGTGGGCGGCATAACTGGTGGGCATGATCCCCTGCCCATTACGCACAAACAACGGGTCAGGAAAAACATTTCGCAGTTTTTGAATGGACTGACTGATGGCGGAAGGGGTGAGATTCAACGCCCTTGCTGCGTTGACAATGCCTTTGTGAATGTAAACTGCTTCAAATACCGTCAATAAGTTAAGATCAATAGTGCGCAGTGCCTGGAAACCACTCAGGCGGGCACTATTTGAACGGGAAAGTAAATTATTATCCTTGCCAGTATTATTCATTCTTTCTCCCATTTTTAGAATGTGTTGTCTGTTTGCTGAAAAATGCGTCGTCTATTTTGGGCACAAGGAAACACCGCCGTTTTGAAAGACAAAACGGCAAAGCACTTTTTATATAAGTTTGCTGTTGTGCTAAGTGCTTGCACAACATGAATAAAAGGTAGACGTAAAGTGACGATTAAGCAAAAAAATAGCGAAGGATAAAATTCAATTAAATAATCTAATAAACCGAAACAAAATCATTCTTGTTTCGGTTTTTCTGATTATTTGCTGGCTACAGAAATCGGCGGGTTACCCAGCAAACGCAAAAAATTATCCAACAGTATGGGTTGAATATCTGCTACTTGCGCGCCTGGGCGAAACTGGTTGACCTGGGTCATTTTCATCCCGGCATAGCCACAGGGGTTAATGCGTAAAAAAGGGGTGAGATCCATATTGATGTTCAGCGCCAGGCCGTGAAATGAACACCCTTTGCGAATACGCAGCCCAAGAGAACAGATTTTATCTTCACCGACATAAACGCCCGGTGCATCGGGCCGGGCATGGGCTTCGATATCCAGGGTTGCAAGGGTATTGACTACACATTGTTCCAGTACCGTTACCAGTTCACGCACACCCAGTTTACGGCGTTTGAGGTTGAGCAGTACATACATCACTTGTTGGCCCGGGCCATGATAAGTGACCTGGCCGCCACGGTCGCTCTGAATAACGGGAATATCACCTGTGGCTAACAGGTGCTCAGCTTTACCTGCCTGGCCCTGAGTAAACACTGGGTTGTGCTCTACCAGCCAAATTTCATCGGGGGTAGTTTCATCACGAGTATCAGTAAACTGATGCATGGCGAGTGACACAGGTTCATAAGGCTGCAGGCCAAGATGGCGGATTAGAATGGTATCTTGAGACAAGACAGATGTTTCCGGAGTCAGGAATACAGGCGGACAGTATAGCATAGCGGAACCAACAAATACCCGGCCTTCAGGCCGGGTGGCGGGGAACAACGTGTCGGTTACAGAACCATACGGACAATTTCAATTTTGCCCAGTTCTTCGTAAAGCGTTTCTACCTGTTCAACATGAGTTGCCGTAATAGTGATGGATACGGAATGGTAGTTACCTTTACTGCTGGGTTTGATTTGAGGTGTGTAGTCACCAGGCGCATGACGCTGTACAACCTCAACAACCCTGTCCACCAGTTCAGGTTGAGCCAGACCCATTACTTTGTAGGTAAAGGGGCAGGGGAACTCAAGGAGTTCATTCAGTTTGGTTTTCATGTCAGCTCCAGCAAAAATAAAAAACGAACTCCCGCCTGAGCGGGAGTTCCAGTGTTACATAGTATATGGGGGCAGCCGTCACACTTTCAAGTGTGCGGTTTTTAACCAAACCAGTGGTGGAACATCAGTTTGATGTAATCAATCATCCGGCCAAAGAAGTTGCCTTCCTGAATTTCATTCAGGACAACCAGTGGGCGCTGATCAATTGTTTTACCGTCCAACTGGAAGTTAATGGTACCCACTACCTGATTTTTTTGCAGTGGCGCATGTAATTCCGTGTTGTTCAGCACATAACTGGCTTTCAGATCTTTCATCCGGCCACGAGGAATGGTCAGCCAAACGTCTTTATCCACACCCAGTGATGCGCGGTCGCTGTCACCAAACCATACGGGTTCAGAAGCGAATTCTTTACCTGCTTTAATCGGGTTAACGGATTCAAAGAAACGGAAGCCCCAGGTCAGCAGTTTTTTGCTTTCCACTTCGCGGCCTTTGAATGTCCGCCCGCCCATAACTGCGGAGATAAGACGCATATTGCCATCAGTGGCTGAAGCAACCAGGTTATAACCTGCTTTGTCAGTATGGCCGGTTTTGATGCCATCCACGTTCAGGCTTTTATCCCACAGCAAACCATTACGGTTCATCTGGCGAATGCCATTAAAGGTGAATTCTTTTTCTTTATAGACGGAGTATTCGTTTGGAACATCACGAATCAGCGCCTGGCCCAGTAACGCCATATCACGTGCTGAGCTGTACTGGCCATCGGCATCCAGACCATGGACTGTCTGGAAATGGGTGTTTTTCATACCCAGTGCATTTACGTAGCTGTTCATCAGGCCAACGAAGGCATCCTGACTACCCGCAACGAAATCCGCCATCGCCACGCAGGCGTCGTTCCCGGACTGCAGGTTAATCCCGCGAATCAACTGAGAAACCGGCACCTGCATACCGGGTTTGAGAAACATCAGCGATGAACCTCTGAATACCGGGTTACCTGTTGCCCAGGCGTCTTTCCCGATAGTCACTACAGCGCTTTCATCGAACTTACCCGCTTTCATTGCCTGACCAATAACATAGCTGGTCATCATTTTGGTCAGACTCGCCGGGTCGCGGCGCTCGTCAGCATTTTGTTCGGCAAGTACTTTGCCTGAGTTGTAATCAATAAGAATGTATGACTCAGCGTCGATTTGCGGTACGCCAGGAATCATCGTTTTGATGTTCAGGTCATCAGCCCTGGCTAACCCAGTAGCGGCCAGTGTTAACGCAGCCCCAAAGGCAATACGCTTTACAGCATTAGCGGAGAAAGTGGTATTCATGGTCAGAACAGCAACATCCGTGATGGAATTAGAAAAAGTGACTTACTATAACAAATGGTTTTTTACCTGGCACCAGACTTTGCGCATGAGTTTGTTAATGTTATTTACGCAAACTGACAAAGCTGGTGCCAGCAGAACTTATTGAGCTGGCGCAGCGGTAATAAATGACTGCTGTTGCGCTTCGTTAAGCAGGCGTTGCTGCAGGCTGATTGCCTGGCTGCGGCTGCTAAATGGCCCCAGTTGTACTCGCCAGATGGCGCCATTTTGCGTTACCAGACCGGGAACACTAAATTGCTGGCTCAGTTTTTGCTGCCACTGTTGTGCACGCCCGGCATCACTTACTGCGCCCACCTGGACAACATAACCCCCGCTTGCCACCGTGGCGCTACGCCCGGCGACACTCCCCTGAATGGAACCCGGCGCAGTGACAGGATCACTGTGCAGGCCAAGGGCCGGGTTAACCGGTGCTGGCGCAGGTTGTTCGGTTGTGGCCGAAGTGCTGGCTGCCGGTGTTTGATCCGGTGGTGTCACCATTTGTGAGGTGGCAGTGGCTCCGGCAGCAGTAGCTGCGCTGCCAGATGTAACGCCTGTGTCTGTGGTTGCCTGTGATGCTGCCGGAGCCAGAAAACCACCGCTTTGTGCTGGTGTACTGGTATTCTGCGGCTGGAGAGTACTGTTACTGATAGCCTGCACGTCGCCGTTTTGCGGTTGTGCCGCAGGAACAGCTGAAGATGCACTACCTAACCCGGAGTTGAGGTCCGGGCGGGCGGGCAGGGCGTAAGTTTGTTTGGCAACAGTAATGCACGCCATACCCGGGCCAGACATTGTGCCATCCTGGGCGACCAGAATCGGGTCGATACGCACGCGGGTATTATTGGACATATTCAGGCGGTCGGCAGCGGCACGAGATACCGCGACAACCCGCCCGTCATCGTAAGGGCCACGATCATTGATCTTAACAATCAACATTCTGCCATTGGCAAGGTTGGTAATCCGCGCGTAACTCGGGATTGGCAGTGTCGGGTGTGCTGCAGTAAGCTGCGTTGGGTCGAACACTTCCCCGGATGCCGTGAGGTTACTGTTTGGTTCGGCATCATAAATAGCAGCAAGCCCGCTTTGACTGAAGCGCGATGGGTCCTGGACAATGGTAAAAGTCCGGCCATCCCGTTGGTAGTTTTGGTTCGCTGTAGCCGATGGGGTTTCATAGTGCGGTTCGGCGCCAGATACCTCAACGGTTGGTCCATTACATACTGGTGTGGCGGGCACTTGTTCAACACCTGCCTGCTGTTGCTCCCCACTACAGGCCGCCAGTAAAAGTGCGGCAACACAAACTCCAGGCCATTGCTTGCGCATCACTTACCTCTTATACGTTTTTCGATAACAGTTTTCGATGGGTGTGTATCGACATAACAATACCAAACCCCGCCATGAGTACGATAAGCGCGGAACCACCATAACTTACCAGCGGCAGGGGGACGCCCACCACCGGTAGAATTCCACTAACCATACCAATATTAACAAAGACATAAACAAACAAAATCAGCATCAGGCCACCGGCCATCACGCGGCCAAAAGTGGTCTGCGCGTGTGCGGCAATCCACAGCCCACGCATAATCAGCAATAAATACAGCGTTAGCAGAACCAGCACGCCAACCAGGCCAAGTTCTTCAGCCAGTACGGCAAAAATAAAGTCAGTATGGCGCTCTGGTAAAAACTCCAGTTGGGATTGCGTACCATGCAGCCAGCCTTTACCTCGTAACCCGCCGGAACCAATCGCAATTTTAGACTGAATAATGTGATACCCGGCACCCAGTGGGTCGCTCTCTGGATTGAGCAGCATCATGACGCGGGCGCGCTGGTAATCATGCATCAGGAAGAACCACAAAACCGGAATAAATGCCGCCACCAGTATTACGGCTATACCAATTAAGCGCCAGCTCATCCCCGAAAGGAACAGTACGAAGATACCGGATGCAGCAATCAGGATGGATGTCCCCAGGTCTGGCTGAGCAGCAACCAGCAGGGTTGGCATAAAGATAAGCGCCAGTGCGATAGCTGTGTTTTTGAGTGTGGGCGGGCAGACATCGCGGTTAATAAAGCGGGCCACCATCAGTGGCACCGCAATTTTGGCAATTTCTGATGGCTGAAAACGCACAATGCCGAGATCCAGCCAGCGTTGAGCCCCTTTGGATATTGCCCCAAAGGCGTCAACGGCGACCAGTAACACAATACAGATGATATACAGCCAGGGAGCCCAACCTTCATAGACCCGCGGGGGCACCTGAGCCAGCACTATCATGATAACCAGCCCCATACAAATCTGGGCGATTTTGCGTTCCATCATGCCCGGGTCTTGCCCGCTGGCGCTCCAGACAACCAGGGCGCTGTAAAGTAACAGTGCCAGAATGGTGACCATCAGCAAGGGATCGATGTGTATCTTATCCCAGAGGGACTTTTTGTTCGGGTTGTCAGTCATGGGTTATTGATCCTCTCCGGCGACGTGTTGGGCAGGGGAGTCAGTTGGTAACGCGGTGTTGTTATCGCCTAGCATAATATGATCGAGAATTTGCCGAACGACGGTACCAACCGCCGGGCCTGCACCGCCGTTTTCCAGAATAATGGAAACCGCGACGCGCGGATTATCATAAGGCGCAAACGCGGTCATAAGTTTATGGTCGCGCAGGCGCTCGGAAATTTTGTGGGCGTTATAGGTTTCATTGGCTTTCAGGCCAAAGACCTGCGCTGTCCCGGATTTTGCTGCAATTTTATAGGGTGCGCCGGCGAAATAACGGTGCGCTGTACCGTTAGGGCGGTTTGCCACACCATACATCCCATCTCTGGCAATTTCCCAGAAGCCGGAATGGATATCACCAATGTGACCATCTTCTTTTTGGACCCAGGGCACTTTTTTGCCATCTACGACAGTATCCATCAACAAATGCGGTGTTTTAATGACGCCATTGTTAATCAGTGTCATCAGCGCTTTGTTCATCTGGATGGGGGTGGCTGTCCAGTAACCCTGACCAATCCCAACCGGGATGGTATCCCCCTGGTACCAGGGTTTCTTGAACCGCTTGAGTTTCCATTCGCGGGTAGGCATGTTGCCGGAACGTTCCTCTGCCAGGTCGATACCTGTCAGGTGACCGTAACCAAATTTGCCCATCCATTCAGACAGGCGGTCTATCCCCATGTCGTAGGCGACCTGGTAGAAGAAGGTATCTGCAGACTCTTCAAGCGCTTTGGTTACATTAAGGTGCCCATGACCCCATTTTTTCCAGTCACGGTAACGCTTCTCAGAACCTGGCAGTTGCCACCACCCCGGGTCAAACAGGCTGGTGCTGCGGGTAATCACACCGGCAGTCAGGGCTGATACCGCAACATAAGGTTTTACTGTGGAGGCTGGCGGGTAAATCCCTTGTGTTGCACGGTTAACCAATGGAGTATCCGGGTCATGCAGCAGGCCAGAGTAGTCTTTGGAGGAAATGCCATCAACAAACAGGTTCGGGTTATAGCTGGGCATGGACACAAGAGCAAGAATCGCACCTGTACGTGGGTCTGTGACAATAGTTGCGGCCCGGCTGCCTGCCAGCAGTGTTTCAATGTAGCTTTGTAACTGGAAGTCGAGCGTCAGGTAAATATCATGACCGGCCTGAGGCGGTACTTCTTTTAACTGGCGAATGACGCGCCCACGGTTATTGACCTCGACTTCTTCATAGCCGGTCTGACCATGGAGCAGGTCTTCATAATAGCGTTCAATACCCAATTTGCCGATATCATGGGTCGCGGCATAGTTAGCCAGTTTCCCTTCTTTATCCAGACGGTCAACATCACGGTCGTTGATTTTGGAAACATAACCGATGACATGAGTCAGGGCTGAACCGTAGGGATAATAGCGGCGTTTGTAGCCTTTGACTTCCACACCCGGGAAACGGTACTGGTTAACGGCAAAGCGGGCAACCTGTTCTTCGTTCAGGTTAACTTTGACTGGAATGGAAGTGAAACGGTGAGAACGGGAGCGTTCTTTCTTGAAATTGGCGATATCATCGTCTGTCAGGTTAACCACCGGGCGTAACGCATCCAGCGTACCCTGCACGCTGTCTACTTTTTCGGGCATCATTTCTAACTGGTAAATGGTGCGGTTAAGCGCCAGTGGCGTACCGTTCCTGTCGTAGATGATGCCGCGTGTCGGCGCGATGGGAACCAGCTTGATACGGTTTTCGTTCGAGCGGGTTTGGTAGTCATCATGCCGGACGATTTGCAGATTATAGAGGTTGGCTACCAGTACCCCAGTCAGCGCCAGAATACCGGTAAAGGCCACTAATGCCCTGCGCACAAAAAGCGCGGACTCAGCCGTATAATCGCGAAAAGAATCCTGTAATTTCATCCGCTGCTTAATCTACCTGGTGCATTACTCACGATGATAGGGATGATTCGTGGTGATACTCCACGCCCTGTATAAACTTTCCGCGACTAAAACGCGCACCAGTGGGTGCGGCAGTGTCAGAGTGGAAAGAGACCAACTTTGCTCTGCTGCTGCTTTACATGCAGGAGAAAGACCTTCGGGGCCGCCAATTAATAAGCTGACATCGCGGCCATCCTGCTTCCAGCGTTCAAGTTGTTCAGCCAGTTGCGTCGTATCCCAGGGTTTACCTGGAATATCCAGAGTGACGATTCGGTTACCTTTCCCGGCAACGGCGAGCATGGCTTCGCCTTCTTTGTCGAGAATACGTTTTATATCTGCATTTTTCCCGCGTTTGCCTGCCGGTACTTCAACCAGCTCGAAAGGCATATCTTTAGGGAAACGACGCAGGTATTCACTGAAACCGGTCTGTACCCAGTCGGGCATTTTGGTCCCGACGGCAACTAACTGAAGCTTCACACTTAACTCCAGAGTTTTTCCAGTTCATACAGGTGACGGCTTTCTTCCTGCATAACGTGCACAATCACATCGCCCAGGTCAACAACCACCCAGTCAGCACCGTTCTCACCTTCCACACCCAGTGGCTGCAGCCCAGCCTGACGTGAAGCCTGAACAACATGATCGGCAATGGAGATGACATGGCGGCTGGATGTACCGGTGCAAATAATCATGCAGTCAGTGATACTGGATTTGCCTTTGACATCAATGGCAATAATGTCCTGACCTTTCAGATCATCAATTTTGTCGACAATAAAGTCCTGGAGTGCTTTACCCTGCAAGTGTTCCCCCTGGTGGATTAACAATGTGTGATGGTGCCTGCATGATACCACGCTGATGGCTCAGACCTGGCCGGCCAGCAGCATTACGCCAGGCGAGCTATCTTCCCACTGGCCGGGCTGGAATGCATCGCCATTTTTGTAAAACAATTTAGAAATGGCGGCGCAGGCAATTCTGGCTGCGGAGAATAACAGGCTGACAAGGGGTGTCAATGCCAGAATTGACCCATAAGCCGTGGTACGGCGGGTTGGTTAATCATTATGCGTACTGTTTCCATGGTTATTGAGATAACGCAGGGTTGCATAATCGCCTTTGAGGTCGATACGGCTCCACGCGCCTTGCTCAATAGCAAAGCGCCACATGGCTGCTGGCGGCATATTCAGCAGTTGCGCCAGTAACTGGCTTATCACGCCCTGGTGGCTGACTAACAGCAGGTTATCTGCCTGTAACGACCGTGCCGCCCCGGCAAGTTTTGCAACGCGCTCTGTAAAACGGGCAAAACTTTCCCCTTCCGGTGGGGTGACATGCTGCCAGTCGGCACACCAGGCCTGATACTGCTTATCCTGTTCAATCAGCGTACTATGGTGTTGCATTTCCCAGGCGCCAAAATCCATTTCGTTCAACAGGGCACTGGTACGTGGTTGTGGGTGATGCGGTTGCAGGATCAGTTGTGCTGTGTGCCGTGCGCGTTCTCGTTCACTCATTAGCACATGGTCGAAAGGCACATTGCGAAGCAGGTTGGCAACCACACATGCCTGCCCAATACCGGTCGGCGTTAGTGGCGATTCACTTTTACCGCAGAAAAGCTGCCGGGTATTTGCTTCAGTTTGCCCGTGCCGTACCAGCCATAAACGCATGTTCCTCTCCTGCAATGATTGCTTTCCAGTTCGCATTATCTAATAGCACGCAAGTTTCCGCTATGATAACGCTTTCAATAAAAGGAAAAATTATGTCCCGTTTCACCAGTCAGCATGGCGGAAATCGACGCGAGGTTGCCCAGCATTTGGGCGTTGATGAGGATACCCTTTTGGATTTTAGCGCCAACATTAACCCGCTGGGGATGCCGTTGGGTGTGCGCCAGCGCCTGGCGGAGTCGCTGGGCAAACTGGAGCAGTATCCGGATGTCGACTATCAATCATTACACCAGGCGCTGGCAGCTTATCACTCAGTACCACCAGACTGGATACAGGCTGGTAACGGGGAAACTGAGTTGATTTTTGACCTGGTGAAAACGCTGGATCCAAAACAGGCTTTAGTGGTATCTCCTGGGTTTGCTGAGTATCAACGGGCACTGGCTCTGGTTGGGTGCCAGGTGCATACCTGGTGGTTGCAGGAAAACAATGGCTGGCAGCTTGATGACGGAATTCTTGGTGCGTTAACGCCTGAACTTGACTGTGTGTTTTTATGTACGCCAAACAACCCGACCGGGTTACTGCCCGACTGGTCTTTGCTGGAGCGCATCGCACGCAAATGCGAAGACAACCATATTTGGTTAATTGTTGATGAAGCCTTTCTCGATTTTTCCCCACAACACCCGGGTTTTATTCCTGTACTGGGGAAGATGCCGTGGGTGTGGGTATTGCGCTCGATGACGAAGTTTTATGCTATTCCCGGGTTGCGACTGGGCTATGCACTGAGTAGCCACCCGGAATCTATGGCGGCCCTGCGAGCAAAGCGTGCCCCCTGGAGTATTAATACCCTGGCGGCTATTGCTGGTGAGCAGGTGTTGCAGGAAACAGAGTACCAACAGCAAACATGGCAGTGGGTGCGCACAGAAAATCAGTGGTTGTATCAGGCGCTGAGTAAAGTACCAGGCATTCAGGCATGGCAGCCGCAGGCAAACTATCTGTTTTTCCGCTGCGATGTTCCGTCACTGGATTTACAGTGGGCGCTGTTGGAGCAGGCTGGTATTTTAATTCGTTCTTGCGCTAACTACCCGGGGCTCGATGCGCGTTACTACCGTATTGCAGTGAAGTCACGTGCAGCGAACCAGTCTTTGCTGGATGCGCTGCATCAGGTGATGTCAGCTTTGGTATAAATGCTCGCGGCGGATGTAGTCCAGCACGCTGTCTGGCAGCAGATCATCACAGGGGCTGTTGTTGGCAAGGCGTGTCCGAATTTCTGTTGCTGAAATTGCATACTCAGGGGTATCGGCAAGGAAAATTGAGCCACAGGGTGACTGGTGAAGCAGGCTGGCCTCTGTTACCAGGTTATCTTCCAGCCACTGCTGGCGTCCTGGTTCCGGCAGGGTTAATGGGTATCCAGGGCGGCGGCAAACCAACAAGTGGCATAACGACAGAATTTTTTCGTGCTGGTACCACTTGTGGAGTGTTAACAGGGAATCCTGGCCAATAATAAAAGCCAGAGGTTGTTCCGGGCCAATATCATGGCGAAAGGTTTCCAGTGTGGCGACAGTCCAGGAAGGGGTGTCCCGCTCCAGCTCACGGCAATCCACAGTAAACAGGGAGTTACCTGCTACCGCCAGTTGCACCATGGCTTTGCGCTGTTCACTGCTGGCATCGGGTTGGGGGCGGTGTGGCGGCACATTGTTGGGCAGAACGATAACCTGCTTAAGTTGTGCCGCTTTTGCCATGGCAATGACGGACTTGATGTGCCCGTAATGTACCGGGTCGAAGGTGCCGCCATAGAGTGCTATCAGTTCAGATAAAGAATCAGCCATGAATAAAGGTATCGGGTAATGCGCCGTGGCAGAGTAACAGTGACAAAGCCGCAAGTGACGGCCAAATATCCTGACCAAAATCCTGTTTAAGCGTCAGCTCAGTCTGGCTTAATAACTTTACAGCCTGAAACAGCTGTTCAGGTTGTAAACGGTTCAGAGCCTCAGTCAGCAGGCCCCTGCGGTTTTGCCAAACCCGATGCTGGTCGAACAAAGAACGCAGTGGTACCTGGGATGACTGGCGCTTCAGGTTGACCATCAACAACAATTCGCGCTGAATAGTTCGCACCAGAATAACCGGTTCATCACCTTCTCGCTGAAGCTGGTTCAGGATATGTAATGCGCGTTTGCTTTTACCTGCCAGCAATGCATCAACCCAGTGCCAGGGCGTAAAGTGTGCGGCATCATTCACGGCCTGTTCAACACGGGGCAGCGTTAGTTTGCCGTCCGGCCAGAGTAGCGCTAAACGGTCAAGAGCCTGTGCCAGAGCCAGTAAGTTACCTTCATAACAATAGCAGAGTAACTGGCTGGCCGCGTCATCGAGCGAGAGCTTCATCTGTTTGGCGCGGGCTGCAAGCCAGCGGGGGAGTTGCGCCTGTTCGGGCGTCTGGCAGGTGACTTGCGCCGCCTGCGCACTGACTGCCGCAAACCAGGCTGCATTTTCCTGCGCTTTGGTGAGTTTATTACCACGAATAATCAGTAATAAATCTTCATGTAACAGGCTAACCAGTGTTTCCAGTTGAGCATTGATAGCTGCATTTGGGCCATTCTCCGGTAACTGTAACACCAGAGACTGGCGGCTGGAAAACAGGCTCATAGACTGGCAGCGTGTGAACAAGTCAGGCCAGTCTGTAGACGCATCGATTTGCACACTGTAGTGCTCATCGAAGCCCTGAGTTTTGGCTGTGTTCAGAATGGATTGCTGGCTTTCCTGCAACAACAGAGGATCGTTGCCCACTAATAACCAAACAGTACGCAGCCCGTCATTGAGCTGCGTACTGAGTTGTTCCGGATACAACTTAACCATTATTGTGCAGTAGCGGGTGTCAGCGTGGCCGACTGGCGGGGAGACGTTGCCGCAGAGGGTTGCGTTGCAGTGGTGTCACTATATTCACTGCTTCTCTGCTGGTCCATTGTCTGCACCGACATCAGTTTGCGCACCAGTTGTTCCGCTGCCTTGTCGTACATTTCTTTTACGATAAGATCCTGCTCAGCACTTTTTGCCAGTGCGGTGAGCGGGTTATCAAAGAATGAGCGATAGACCTTGGTTGAAATGGGGTAAATATCATGCCCCGGAATCAACACAGTTGCACTCACCGTCATTACCATCTGGTATTCCGCAGTTTGCCCATTCTGAAAAATAGACGCGGTGTCTTTATGTATTGCCGCGCCATTCAGACGCAAGGACGGAATATCCTGGCGAACAGAAGAGGCTTCCACAATCGTTACGTTATTAAGACGTAACTGGTTGCGTACCGCACGGCTTAGCGGGCCATTCGGGTCACCCGAATTGAGAATCAACGTCTGCATGCTGGTTGGCACCGCGGAAGTACCCCGCAGGTGCCAGCCACACCCGGCGGTGACCAGCACCGCCATACTTAAGATTAAAGTGAGTAAATATCTCACGCGTCCTCCTGCGTTTAACCAACAACCAGGTTGAGCAATTTACCCGGTACGTAGATAACCTTGCGAATGGTTACCCCTTCAAGGTATTTGGCGACCAGGTGTTCCTGTGCCGCCCGGGCCTGAACCTGTTCCTGGTCGGCATCTGCCGGAACGGTGATTTTGCCGCGGACTTTGCCATTGACCTGAACCACGACCAGGCGGGTGTCTTCAACCATGGCTTGTTCGTCAGCAACCGGCCATGCCGCGTTATCGATATCACCTTCACAACCCAGAGCCTGCCACATGTTGAAGCAGATATGCGGAGTAAACGGATACAGCATGCGTACTACTGCAATCAGAGCTTCCTGCATCAGTGCACGGTCCTGCTCAGTTTCCTGTGTAGCACGGGTCAGGCGGTTCATCAGTTCCATAATGGCCGCAATCGCGGTATTAAAGGTCTGACGGCGGCCAATATCATCGGTCACTTTCGCAATGGTTTTGTGCAGTTCGCGGCGCAGTACTTTCTGGTCTTCTGACAGTGCAGCTTCATCCAGAGCAGTGACTGCTCCTTTTTCTGTATGCTCAAACACCAGTTTCCAGACACGTTTCAGGAAGCGGTTGGCCCCTTCTACACCAGATTCCTGCCATTCCAGCGTCATTTCTGCCGGGGAAGCAAACATCATGAACAGACGCACGGTGTCAGCACCATAACGTTCAACCATTACTTGCGGGTCGATACCGTTATTTTTGGACTTGGACATCTTACTCATGCCCGCGTAAACCAGTTCATGGCCTGCGCTGTCGGTCGCTTTAACAATACGGCCTTTTTCATCACGTTCAGTAATGGCATCAACCGGAGAAACCCAGTTACGCTCGCCATTTACACCTGTGTAGTAGAAGGCATCTGCCAGCACCATACCCTGGCACAGCAACTGTTTGGCTGGTTCGTTGGAGTTAACCATACCTGCATCGCGCAACAGTTTGTGGAAGAAGCGGAAGTAGAGCAGGTGCATGATGGCGTGCTCAATACCACCTACATACAGGTCAACCGGCAGCCAGTAATTTGCTGCTTTTTCGTCCAGCATGCCTTTGTCGTATTGCGCACAGGTGTAGCGAGCGTAATACCATGAGGATTCCATAAAGGTATCAAAGGTATCGGTTTCACGCAGTGCAGGCTGGCCGTTAACCGTTGTTTTCGCCCACTCAGGGTCGGCTTTAATTGGGCTGGTGATGCCATCCATTACCACGTCTTCTGGCAGGATAACAGGCAACTGGTCTTCCGGAGTAGGAATCACGGTGCCGTCTTCCAGTGTCACCATCGGAATTGGCGCCCCCCAGTAACGTTGACGGGAAACCCCCCAGTCACGCAGGCGGTAGTTAACTTTACGCTCACCAACCCCTTTTGCAGCCAGGCTGTCGGCGATGGCGTTAAAGGCGGCCGGGAAGTCCAGGCCATCAAACTCACCAGAGTTAAACAGCACGCCTTTTTCGGTGTGCGCTGCATGGCTCAGGTCAGGCGCGTTGCCTTCGGCATCCAGAATGACTGGTTTGATTGCCAGTTGGTATTTGCTGGCGAATTCCCAGTCACGCTGATCGTGCCCCGGAACAGCCATTACTGCGCCAGTGCCGTATTCCATCAGGACAAAGTTAGCAACCCATACCGGAACCGCTTCGCCAGTCAGTGGATGGATGGCGTTAATGCCTGTTGCGATGCCTTTTTTCTCCATGGTCGCCATATCGGCTTCGGCCACTTTGGTATTACGGCATTCATCAATAAAGGCAGTAATTTCTGCGTTACCTTGTGCTGCCTGTTGCGCCAGCGGGTGGCCTGCGGCCACAGCAAGATAAGTGACACCCATAAAGGTATCCGGGCGGGTGGTGTAGACGGTCAGCTTCTGGTCGCTGTTTTCAACGTCAAAGGTAATTTCCACACCTTCGGAACGCCCAATCCAGTTGCGCTGCATGGTTTTAACGGTATCTGGCCAGTGATCCAGCTTATCCAGGTCGTTAAGCAACTCTTCGGCGTAGTCAGTGATTTTAATAAACCACTGCGGGATTTCTTTACGCTCAACTTTGGTATCACAACGCCAGCAACAACCATCAATAACTTGTTCGTTAGCCAGCACGGTCTGGTCGTTCGGGCACCAGTTAACCGCAGAGGTTTTTTTGTAAACCAGACCTTTTTTATACAGCTGGGTGAAGAATTGCTGTTCCCAACGGTAATATTCCGGTTTGCAGGTTGCCAGTTCACGGCTCCAGTCATAACCAAAACCCAGCATTTTAAGCTGGTTTTTCATGTATTCGATGTTGTCGTAAGTCCAGGGTGCCGGCGCTGTGTTGTTTTTGACCGCAGCACCTTCAGCGGGCAGACCAAATGCATCCCAGCCAATTGGCTGCAGGACGTTTTTACCCAGCATGCGCTGATAACGGGCAACCACATCACCAATGGTGTAGTTGCGCACGTGACCCATGTGTAGTCGACCAGAAGGATAAGGAAGCATCGACAGGCAGTAATACTTCTCTTTGCTCTCGTCTTCAGTTACTTCAAATGTACGCTTCTCTTGCCAGTGAAGCTGAACGTTAGATTCTATCTCTTCCGGGCGGTATTGCTCTTGCATGGCTGCGAGTGGTCCTGTGCTATAGAAAGCTACAAATGTAGCCTGTATGTGTTTTTTCAGATCGGCATAGCATAGCCGATTAGGGCGCAGCACAACAGCACTTCCATGCCCGTAAGAATGATTTCCTGCCCCATCACCTGTGAGAATTATTTGGTGCGGTTGTGGGGCGGCTAACACAGGCCTGGCAGAATAACGTCTATTATTAGAAGACGTTAAGTCCAGGAGGCCAGCGCCATGAGTAAAGTTGCGCAATACTACCGTGAACTTGTTTCGTCCTTGAGTGAGCGATTACGTAATGGGGAGCGCGATATTGACGCGCTGGTTGCGAGTGCCCGGCGTCATATGAGCGAAACAGGAGAGCTCACTCGTACGGAAATGGATGAACTGGTGCGTGCGGTACGCCGTGATTTAGAAGAGTTCGCACTCAGTTACCAGGAAAGCCAGCAGGAAGTCAGCGACAGTGTTTTTATGCGTGTGATTAAGGAGAGTTTGTGGCAGGAACTTGCAGATATCACTGATAAAACGCAACTGGAGTGGCATGAAGTCTTTGAGGATTTAACCCGCCATGGTGTTTACCACAGTGGCGAGGTCGTAGGGCTTGGCAACCTGGTGTGCGAACATTGCCATTATCACCTGGCGGTGTATACCCCGGATATACTGCCCCGTTGCCCAAAATGCGGGCATAACCAGTTTCATCGCCAGCCATTTGATCCTTGAGGGTAAAAATAAAAAGGCTGAAAGGGTAACCTTTCAGCCTGAGTCTGTACCGCGCGATATTTTTACAAATTAGTGAATGATTTTAGCCAGGAAGTCTTTGGCACGATCGGATTGCGGGTTGGCAAAGAACGCTTCTTTGGGCGAGTCTTCAACAATTTTCCCTTCATCCATAAAGATAACCCGGGTCGCCACTTTACGGGCAAAGCCCATTTCGTGAGTCACCACCATCATTGTCATGCCTTCTTTTGCCAGCTCAACCATCACATCCAGCACTTCGTTGATCATTTCTGGATCCAGTGCGGACGTAGGTTCGTCGAACAGCATGGCGACAGGATCCATACACAATGCACGGGCGATAGCCACACGTTGCTGCTGGCCGCCAGACAATTGTGCCGGGTATTTGTTGGCGTGAGCAGACAGGCCAACACGATCTAACAGTTTCAGGCCTTTTTCCCGTGCGGAAGCTTTGTCGCGCTTGAGCACTTTCACCTGTGCCAGTGTCAGGTTATCGATAATCGACAGGTGCGGAAATAATTCAAAGTGTTGGAACACCATGCCCACATGGGATCGTAACTGTGCCAGGTTGGTTTTTTTGTCATTCACTTTGGTGCCATTGACAATGATTTCACCTTGCTGAACAGGCTCCAGGCCATTCACGGTTTTAATCAGGGTGGATTTGCCGGAACCCGACGGGCCGCAGACCACCACAACTTCACCTTTTTGCACTTCAGTCGAACAATCGGTCAGTACCTGAAAGTGGCCGTACCATTTAGAAATATTTTTCAGGGAGATCATCACACAGTCCTTTTCTTCAACCAGCCGACCAACAAGGAGGCACTGAGACTTATTACAAAATAGACCGCACCGGCAAACAGCACCATTTCAACCTGGGTGCCGTCACGTTCTCCAATAGTGGATGCGGTGCGGAAAAAATCAGACAGACTAAGCACATACACCAGCGATGTATCCTGGAACAGGACAATGCCTTGTGTCAGTAGCAAAGGCACCATGGCGCGGAATGCCTGGGGCAGAATAACTAATTGCATGGTCTGCCATTGGGTCATTCCCAGCGCCAGTGATGCACTGGATTGCCCGCGGGAAATGCTCTGAATCCCGGCACGGATAATTTCCGAGTAGTAGGCAGCCTCAAACATGGAGAATGCGACTAATGCTGAGACCAGCCGGATATCAGTTTTGGGTGATAAGCCCAATACCTGCTGCAGGAAGCCGGGCACAATCAGGTAAAACCACAGTAACACCATGACCAGCGGAATTGAGCGGAACACGTTGACATAGGTTTTGGCAAACCAGGCGACGGGCTTAAAAGAGGACAGGCGCATTACTGCCAGCATAGTCCCCCACACAATCCCGACAATAATCGCCGTCAGGGTGATTTTGAAAGTCAGGATCATGCCATCTGCTAAAAAAGGCAGGGAAGGCGGAATAGAACTCCAGTCAAATTCGTACATTATTTGCTCCCCATATTACCTGGTAAACGCACTTTGCGTTCCACAATGTTCATCACCAGCATAATGACGGCATTGATGAGCACATAGGCCAGCGTGATGGCAGTGAAGGATTCCCATGCATGTGCGGAATAATCCAGCAGTTTTCCTGCCTGCGCCGCCATATCCATCAAACCAATGGTGGATGCGATAGCTGAGTTTTTAACCAGGTTCATCATTTCTGATGTCATCGGTGGAACAATAACGCGGTAAGCATTGGGTAGCAGGACATAACGGTAGGTTTGTGGCAGGGTAAGACCCATGGCCAGCCCGGCGTTTTTTTGCCCGCGTGGTAAAGACTGAATTGCCGCTCTGACTTGCTCGCAGACACGCGCGGCAGTAAACAAGCCCAGACACAGCATAGACGAAACGAAGAACTGAATATTCGGATCCAGCTCGGCTTTAAACCACATGCCGATGTTTTCCGGCAGCAATTCCGGTACGACCAGGTACCAGGTAAAAAATTGCACGATAAGCGGCACATTACGGAATAACTCAACATAACAGGTACCAATGGCTGAAATGCCACGGTGTGGTACGGTACGTAAAATCCCGAAGAATGAACCGACGAGAAAAGCGATTATCCAGGCGCAAACTGATAACGCGATAGTGACCTGAAAACCACTCCATAACCAGCCCAGATAGGTGGTGTTCCCGAAAGGGGCAGGCTGAAAAAAGATTCCCCAGTCCCAGTTTATAGACATATTTCAACTCCGAAAAAAATGAGGGTAGCAGTGCTACCCCCCAAGATTGATGAGAGACCTCTTTTCGCGCCCGATGGGGAACGACCATCCGGCGTATAGTCTGTCCGGGTCCCTGTGATCAATCGCAAGGGCAGGTAACCTGCCCCTTTGTTTTGTAATTAGTTAATAGCTTTGTCATTAGGGGCTTTGAACAACGCTTTCATATCATCAGACAGTTCAAAGTTCATGTTGAGGTTTTTCGGCGGAATCGGGTTTTTGAACCACTTATCAAACCACTTGGTTGCTTCACCAGAAGTTTCAGCTTTGGCGATGGTGTCATCCATCAGCTTTTTAAACTCTGGGTCGTTTTGGCGCAGCATACAGCCGTAAGCTTCTTTGGATTGCGGGGTCCCTACAATCACCCAGTCACCCGGTTTTTTAGCTTTAGCGCGTTCGCCTGCCAGTAACGCATCATCCATCATAAAGGCAACGGCACGGCCGCTTTCCAGAGTACGGAAAGAGTCGCCATGGTCTTTAGCGCTGATGATACGCATACCAAGGTGTTTCTCGTCGTTCAGTTTATGCAACAGCACTTCTGAGGTTGTACCGGAAGTAACAACGACATTCTTCCCTTTCAGATCATCAAAATCTTTGATTGGGCTGCCTTTTTTAACCAGTAAACGAGTACCGATAACAAAAATAGTGTCGGAGAATGCCACTTGCTTCTGGCGTTCAAGGTTGTTTGTGGTGGAGCCACATTCAAAATCGAAGGTACCATTTTGCAGCAATGGAATACGGTTTTGAGAAGTGATAGGAATCAGTTTCACAGTCAGGTTAGGCATGTTGAGCTTAGTTTTGATGGCATCAACAATGGCGTTAGAAAAATCCTGTGAGTAACCCACCACTTTCTGTTCGTTGTTGTAGTAGGAGAATGGTACGGAAGATTCACGATGACCAACCACAACCACACCGCTACTTTTGATTTTGTCCAGTGTGGTCTGAGGTGCATCTGCTGCATGCGCCACACCAACGCAAATACCCGCGGCTAACAGTGCTGTGGCCAGTTTTGCTAATTGCATATCCAACTCCTTTATTGCAGCCCGTGGTGTAATCACCCGGGCCATTGTCGTGAGTTTGTAGTTGTGTTGTTAAAATTAGTATGGAAATACATTCAATTTATTAACATTCAATCCAGGCGAATGTAAACAAATTGCGTAATGCGGATGTATTTTTTGCGATACACCACGCACCAAATAGAGGCAAAAAGATACCAATGCACCTTTGTGGTGCTGGTTGGGAACCCTGATGGTGCAACCTGGCATTAATGTTTACTGCTATAGCAGCAAACAGTTGTTACCTCTGGAAATGTCTAAGCAAAGGTCGTGCCAGAAAGGAAAATAAAGGTTACAGCAGCATAACAAACGGATAAAAAAACGGCGCAGAACGAAGCCTGCGCCGGGAAAGAATTAGCGTTTACGGCGGCCCAGACTCCAGACCAGTGCGGCGAAACCAGCCAGCAACGAGAGTAACCAAACCCCCCAGTTGCCGAAACGGGCGTAAGGTGTCAGGCCGCGAGTTGGTGTGACGGTGGCATCCAGCACCTGGCGGGTAAACTGCGGGACAATTGCCTGTACATCGCCATCGGGTTTAACAACAGCAGTCACGCCATTGTTGGTGCTTCTCAGAAGAGGGCGGGCCAGTTCCAGCGCACGCATACGAGCCATCTGGAAATGCTGCCACGGGCCGATTGAATGGCCAAACCAGGCATCATTTGAGACGGTGAGCAGAAAATCTGTATCAGGGCGGAAGTTGTCGCGTACCTGCTCGCCAAGAATGATTTCATAGCAAATGGCAGTGGTAAGCTTGTAACCATTCGCTTCCAGTGGCTTCTGTTTATAAGGCCCGCGGCTGAATGACGACATGGGCAAGTCAAAGAACGGCGCCAGCGGGCGTAGAATGGATTCCAGCGGGACAAACTCCCCAAAGGGAACCAAATGGTTCTTGTTATACCTGTCAGGCGAGAAATAGTTATAGGGGTTGCCTTCCCCAAGCGTAATTACCGTATTGTAGGTATCGTAACGGTTTTGTTTATTCAGGCGGGCATCTACGATACCGGTAACCAGCGCGGTGTTATGTGCCTGATAAGTATCATCCAGTTGGTGTAAAAAACGTTGCTGGTTAACTTCAAGATCACTGATTGCCGATTCCGGCCAGATAACCAGGCGCGCTTTGCCAACCCAGGGTGAACTCAGGTCGACATAGGTTTGCAGGCTGTGCAGCAACTGGCCTTCATCCCACTTCATTGACTGGGGAATATTACCCTGAACCAGTGCGACATTAACTGCCCGCTCAGGCTGTGCCTGATACCAGGTGATGTAGCGCAGAGGCCATGGCAGCGCTAATAACACGCATGCGGCAACCAATGAACGCCAGCTTTTCTGCGCAATTGCGAAGGCCAGAAAACCGGTGAGCATCACCAGCAAAAAGGTAATGCCTTCTACACCAATGACCGGGGCAAGGCCTTTCAGTGGGCCGTCTATCTGGCTGTAGCCAAATTGCAGCCAGGGGAAACCAGTCAGCACCCATCCGCGCAGAAACTCTGTGACTTGCCAGAGTGCAGGGCTTGCCAGAACCACTCGCCATAATGTGGTTGACGGAAACAAGCGGCTGAGCAGGCCGCTGAACAGCGCCGGGAATAGTGACAGCCAGGCTGCCAGCAAGATAACCAGGAAGATATTAACCGGGCCTGGCATGCCACCAAACTGAGCGATGCTGACATAAACCCAGTTGACTCCGGTTCCAAACAGGCCAAAACCCCAGATAAAACCAATGGCGGCACTTTGCCATGGGCGGCGGTTCAGCGTGAGCAAATGCAGACCAGTGAGCGAGATAATCGCCGCAGGCCAGAAATCATAAGGAGAAAAGGCCAGCGTGCCGCAGGCCCCGAAAAGTAACGCCAGCAGCAGTCGTTGCCACTGGCGAGACAAAAAGGCGAATGCCATCAATTATTCTTCCACTGTAGGCGCCGGAGAGTCATCCGGAATACGGACATGAACCTGAATAATACGGCGGCTGTCAGCCATGGCAACTTTGAACTGGTAACCGTCAATGTCAATCGTTTCGCCACGGGCTGGCAGGTGACCAAATGCCTGCATCACCAGACCACCAATTGTATCCACCTCTTCGTCACTGTATTGCGTGCTGAAGGTGTCGTTAAAATCTTCAATTGAAGCCAGTGCGCGCACGGTCCAGGTGTGACGGCTTAACTGGCGAAAATCGATATCTTCTTCTTCGTCGTACTCGTCTTCAATTTCGCCGACAATCAGCTCGAGGATATCTTCAATAGTAACAAGGCCGGAAACACCGCCGAATTCATCAATAACAATAGCCATGTGGTAACGCTGAGAACGAAACTCTTTGAGCATACGGTCTACACGTTTACTCTCAGGCACCACCACCGCAGTTCGTAACACTTTGTCCATGCTAAATGGCTCAGCATCGCTGCGCATAAACGGCAGCAAGTCTTTTGCCATCAAAATCCCTTCGATGTGATCTTTATCTTCACTGATTACCGGGAAACGAGAGTGTGCGGATTCAATAATGACATCCAGACATTCATCAAGAGGTTGATTTCGTTTGAGGGTGACCATTTGTGAGCGGGGAATCATAATATCGCGAACTCGCTGGTCGGCGATGTCCATTACCCCTTCGAGCATATCCCGCGTATCCTGGTCGATAAGCTCATTTTGTTCAGAATCACGAATTAGCGCCAGCAGCTCATCCCGGTTTTTGGGCTCGCCATGAAAAAGCTGGCTGAGGATCAGGGAAAAGAATCCCTTTTTACTGTGAGGCGTGTCGCTACTGTGTGAATTATCGTCGCTCATGGCGGTGATTTTGGGTTCCTGTATCAGTTTAAAAATAACCGGCCCGGAGCAAACTCATCCGGCCGGCAACCATCTTCATTGAAGAATAACAGCAAAATACCGTTATTCTTTCTCGGAAATGTACGGGTCAGCATAGCCAAGAGCAAGCATTATCTCTGTTTCCAGACTTTCCATCTCTTCTGCTTCGTCATCTTCGATATGATCGTAACCCAGCAAGTGCAGGCAACCATGCACCACCATATGCGCCCAGTGTGCTTCGGTAGTGATTTCCTGCTCCTGTGCTTCGCGCTCGACAACCTGGCGGCAAATCACCAAATCACCCAGCAGTGGCATTTCAATACCTGGCGGGGCTTCAAACGGAAATGACAGCACATTGGTTGGCCGGTCTTTGCCACGGTAAGTATGATTCAGCTCATGGCTTTCAGCTTCATCAACCAGGCGGACAGTGATTTCTGCCTCTTCCTGAAATTGCAGAATAGCTGCATCGGCCCAGCGCTGGAATGCTGCTTCATCTGGCAGCCCCTGGTTGTTCTCACAGGCTAACTGGAGATCGACTATCACCTTGCTCATTTGTGCTCCTGCAGGCTGTTTTGAGCAGCCAGCGCTTCACGTTTACGCTCTTCGGCCAGTTCTGCCTTGCGTTTTTGGTCTGCTTCTTCCCATGCTTCATAAGCATTAACAATACGCGCAACCACCGGGTGGCGTACCACGTCTTCGCTGTGGAAGAAGTTAAAACTTATCTCATCAACTTCAGACAGCACTTCAATTGCATGACGCAGGCCAGATTTGGTATTGCGTGGTAAGTCTATCTGAGTAACATCCCCGGTAATAACGGCTTTGGAGTTAAAACCGATACGCGTCAGGAACATTTTCATTTGCTCAATGGTGGTGTTCTGGCTTTCATCAAGAATGATGAATGCATCATTGAGGGTACGACCGCGCATGTAAGCCAGTGGGGCAACTTCAATAACATTGCGCTCCATAAGCTTTTCTACCCGTTCAAAACCAAGCATTTCAAACAGTGCGTCATACAGTGGCCGCAAATAAGGGTCAACCTTCTGGCTTAAATCGCCGGGCAGGAAACCCAGTTTTTCACCGGCTTCCACCGCCGGGCGGGTCAGCAGAATACGGCGAATCTCCTGGCGCTCCAGGGCATCTACTGCAGCAGCGACAGCAAGGTAGGTTTTACCCGTCCCGGCAGGGCCAATACCAAAGGTAATATCATGATCAAGGATATGGGCAATATATTGCGCCTGGTTTGGCGTGCGCGGTTTAATAACACCGCGTTTGGTCTTGATATTAATGGCTTTACCGTATTCCGGTACACTTTCTGCGGCCTGTTCCAGTACCCGGAACTCTTTGATAGCCAGGTGAATATGCTCGGGATCAATGTCTTTAGTCTGGCCGCGTACCGGGGCGGTATCAACATACAGATGACGCAGAATATCTGCTGCGGCATTGATGACCAGAGTGCCACCGGTCAGTTTAAAATGGTTGTCGCGGCGGTTAATTTCGATACCTAACCGGCGCTCCAGGTGTTTGATGTTGTCATCAAACGGGCCACATAAGCTCAACAGCCGTTGATTGTCTGCCGGCTCCAGCGTTAATTCGCGTGTTTCGATATTCAAACTTATCCTCTGGGTCACACAGGGCCTGTTAGCAAAGAAGATGTACCGCTCATGGGCGGCATGTGAAATTATTCCTGCCCGTAAGGCCGGACACAACACTTAAGGCGGATATGGGGATAGATTGTGAAGAATGCAAGGGGAACTGGCCCCACAAGAGGGCCAGACCGAAATCAGGGTTGCCAGGTACCCACACCCAGTTCATTTTCTTTACGGGTACGGGCAATTACAGACGCCGGAGATTCGGTGATACGCAACCCCATTTCGTCTTCAGTGCGCACCACTTTTCCGCGCAATGAGTTGGGGAAGACATCAACAATCTCGACATCAACAAACTTACCAATCATATCCGGTGTCCCTTCAAAGTTAACCACCCGGTTATTTTCAGTACGCCCTGACAGTTCCATAATATTTTTGCGCGAAGTGCCTTCTACCAGAATCCGCTGTGTAGTACCCAGCATCCGGCGGCTCCAGGCCATTGCCTGTTGGTTAATCCGTTCTTGCAGGATCCACAGGCGCTGTTTCTTCACCTCTTCGCTGACATCATCAACCATATCGGCTGCCGGTGTACCCGGGCGGGCAGAAAAGATAAAGCTGAAGCTCATGTCAAAATTGACATCAGCAATCAGTTTCATGGTCTGTTCGAAATCCTGTTCAGTTTCCCCCGGGAAACCAACGATAAAGTCGGAACTGATTTGGATATCCGGCCGCGCCACGCGCAGTTTACGAATGATGGCTTTGTATTCCAGCGCAGTATGCGTGCGCCCCATCATATTCAGAACGCGGTCTGCGCCACTTTGTACCGGTAAGTGCAGGAAGCTCACCAGTTCAGGCGTATCTCGGTAGACTTCAATGATATCGTCAGTGAACTCAATTGGGTGGCTGGTGGTAAAGCGAATCCGGTCAATCCCGTCAATGGCCGCCACCAGGCGCAGCAGCTCAGCAAATGTGCAGATACCGTCATCAAAAGTTGGGCCACGGTAGGCATTGACGTTCTGGCCTAACAGGTTAACTTCACGCACACCTTGTGCAGCCAACTGGGCGATTTCCAGCAGGATGTCGTCACTTGGGCGGCTGACTTCTTCACCGCGGGTATAAGGCACTACGCAGTAAGTACAGTATTTATTACAGCCTTCCATAATAGAAACGAATGCTGTTGGCCCTTCTGCACGGGGTTCCGGCAGGCGGTCAAACTTTTCGATTTCCGGGAAGCTGATATCCAGCACAGGGCTACGAGTGCCACTGACTTGTTTGATCATTTCCGGCAGGCGGTGCAGAGTTTGTGGCCCAAAAATAATATCGACATAATGGGCACGCTGGCGAATATGTTCACCTTCCTGCGATGCCACGCAGCCGCCAACACCAATGATCAGCTCAGGGTTTTTGTCTTTTAATGTTTTCCAGCGGCCTAACTGATGGAAAACCTTCTCCTGTGCCTTTTCACGAATTGAACAGGTATTCAGCAGCAGAACATCTGCTTCTTCAGCCACTTCGGTCAGAGTAAAACCGTGAGTGGTCTCCAGCAGACTGGCCATCTTCGATGAATCGTATTCGTTCATCTGACAGCCCCAGGTTTTGATATGCAGTTTTTTTGTCATTGACTCATTGCTCAGTTAACGCCAGGAATGCAGGGCGCGTATTGTAATGCTTTGGCGCTGTTGTGACCAGTAGGTGAGAGACAGACAGCGCACTGGATTGAAAATCCGGTACACTTAGCCTATGTGTGCTAAGGATAATTAACCATGACGAATCTATCCACAGACGTTGCGATTATTGGCGGCGGTATGGTTGGGGCGGCACTGGCCCTGGGGCTTGCTCAAAACGGCTTTAGCGTTGCGCTGGTTGAGCAGCAAACGCCGGCTGTTTTTAACCCGGAGTTACCCCCTGATGTGCGGGTCTCTGCTGTCAGTGCTGCGTCCATTGCTTTATTAAACAGCCTTGGTGTCTGGCAGTCTGTTACTGCCATGCGCAGCCACCCCTGGCGCGAGCTGGAAACCTGGGAATGGGATAATGCCCGGGTGGTTTTTTCCGCCGGTGAATTAGGTGTGCCGGTTTTAGGGCATATGGTTGAAAACCCTGTGTTACAACGTGCACTGTGGGATGCCGTTTCGTCTCATCCGGCGGTGACTTGCTTCTGCCCGGCAACATTACGTTCGCTATCCACTGTTGCGAAAGGGCAGCAACTGGTACTCGATTCCGGTGAAGTGCTCACTGCGCGGTTAGTGGTGGGGGCAGATGGCGCGCATTCAAAAGTGCGCGAGATGGCCGGTATCGGTATTCATGGCTGGGAGTATGACCAGGCCTGTATGCTGATTACAGTAAAGCGGTCACAGGAATCAGGAGACCGTACCTGGCAGCAATTCACGCCAGACGGGCCCCGGGCGTGGTTACCGTTAATGGGAAATTACGGTTCAGTTGTCTGGTATGACAAGCCTGCACGCATTCAGGCACTGAATAAAATGCCGCTGGCACAACTGGCGAATGAAATCCGGGCCCATTTCCCTGAGCGTATTGGTGAGACCGAACCGGTTGCCCGGGGAGCATTTCCGCTGGTGCGGCGCCATGCGTGGCGCTATGTCAAACAAGGTGTGGCCCTGATTGGCGATGCAGCACACACTATTCACCCGCTGGCGGGGCAGGGCGTGAACCTTGGTTACCGGGATGTCGATGCACTACTTGATGTGCTGGTTAATGCCCGCAGTTATGGTGAAGACTGGTCATCCAAAAACGTATTGTTGCGTTACCAGGCACGCCGCTACCCGGATAACATATTGATGCAAACCGGGATGGATCTGTTCTATGCCAGTTTCTCTAACCGGCTGGGGCCCGTAAAGTTGGTCCGGAATTTAGGTCTGATGGCGGCAGCGAATGCAGGAAAGGTCAAATCACAGGTGCTGAAATATGCAATTGGTTTGTAGCCGTAACTGATCTCTGTGCCCGGCTGTTGCCGCCGGGCTTTTCTGTGGCTGGTATGATTAAACCAGAGTTCAGTTAACTACATTCAGTTAACTACATTCAGGAAACGGCAGTTCGGTAAGCTATAGTTCGGTAAACTACAGATGCAAAAAAAGCCCGATAAACGGGCTTTTTTTATTGAGTGGCTGGGGTACAGGGATTCGAACCCCGGATGGCGGAATCAGAATCCGCTGCCTTACCGCTTGGCGATACCCCAACAGGTGCGTTACGTATAACGTCTTTTTAAATTTGGCTGGGGTACAGGGATTCGAACCCCGGATGGCGGAATCAGAATCCGCTGCCTTACCGCTTGGCGATACCCCAAGAAAATGGTGGCTACGACGGGAATCGAACCTGTGACCCCAGCATTATGAGTGCTGTGCTCTAACCAGCTGAGCTACGTAGCCAAATTGTACTGCTATTGACCAGCCAAAAAAAACGACTGGCTGGGGTACCTGGATTCGAACCAGGGAATGCCGGTATCAAAAACCGGTGCCTTACCGCTTGGCGATACCCCAACGACTGACGCGTATCCACGCAGGAGTCGCAAAAAAAATGGCTGGGGTACCTGGATTCGAACCAGGGAATGCCGGTATCAAAAACCGGTGCCTTACCGCTTGGCGATACCCCATCCGACAACGCTAACGGAAATGGTGCGGGAGGCGAGACTTGAACTCGCACACCTTGCGGCGCCAGAACCTAAATCTGGTGCGTCTACCAATTTCGCCACTCCCGCAAAAAAGATGGTGGCTACGACGGGAATCGAACCTGTGACCCCAGCATTATGAGTGCTGTGCTCTAACCAGCTGAGCTACGTAGCCATCTTTTTTTCGCGTTACCTTATCGGCGTTGCGGGGCGCATTATGCGTATTGGGCCTTGCAGCGTCAACACATTTTTTCCCGAAAAGTGGCTATGAATGTCTGTTTGACTATCTTGCGAACGACTTGGTGTGATAATCAACAAAATATTACGTTTTTTATGATTTTCCTGGTTAAAAAGCCATCATTATCAGTGGCGAAGTTTTTGGCGTATCTGCCGGTAATCGCCTGAGGAATACGGTATTGCAGAAATGCCTGGTGAGATAACAAACAAAGTGATGAGGGAAATGAACAGAGGAATTAAGCAGGGTGCTTGCGAACGACTCAGCAAATAATAGTAATGGCTTATGTTCGTTTGCTGCCCGCATAAAAAATGCCCGCATATAGCGGGCATTCATATTGATGAAAAAGAAGGAAAAAACGTGGTTTTTCCTTCTTTTTAGTTAGCAGCCGAAAATCAATGAATTGATTTCCCAGACTTTTTATTGGGTGAGAAGCTCTCGTTTTGTGCGGACATGAGGTTTGCCATCAGCCTTAATGCCCGCATATAGCGGGCATTGGCAGTGAAATTGTATAGCAGTGTTATTTATATGCAGACTGGTGCACACCAACAGCACGGCCTGATGGGTCGTTCATCGCTTTGAATGATTCATCCCATTCAATGGCTTTGGCAGAAGAGCAGGCAACTGACGGGCCACCAGGTACACATTCAGCCGCGCTTGGTACCGGGAACAGCTCTTCAAAAATTTCACGGTACAAGTAACCTTCTTTTGACGTTGGCGTGTTGTACGGGAAACGGAAGTGCGCGGTTTCCAGTTGCTGATCGGTAATTTGTTCTGCAGCAACTTCTTTCAGTGTGTCAATCCAGCTATAGCCAACGCCGTCGGAGAATTGTTCTTTCTGGCGCCATGCCACACTGGCTGGCAGGTAGGATTCAAAACATTCACGCAGAATGTGTTTTTCCATTTTGCCGTTACCGCACATTTTATCTTGCGGGTTGATACGCATTGCCACATCGAGGAATTTTTTATCCAGGAAAGGAACACGCGCTTCAACACCCCATGCAGACATGGCTTTGTTCGCACGGGCGCAGTCAAACATATGCAGTGCCTGCAATTTACGCACAGTTTCTTCATGGAGCTCTTTGGCATTGGGCGCTTTATGGAAATAGAGGTAGCCGCCAAATACTTCATCTGAGCCTTCACCGGACAGCACCATTTTGATGCCCATTGCTTTGATTTTACGTGACATCAGGTACATCGGCGTGGAGGCGCGGATGGTGGTGACGTCATAAGTTTCAATGTGATAAATAACATCACGAATGGCATCCAGGCCTTCCTGCACGGTGAAGTGGATTTCATGGTGCACGGTACCCAGGTGGTCAGCAACTTCCTGCGCTGCTTTCAAGTCAGGTGAACCTTCCAGACCAACTGCGAATGAGTGCAGTTGCGGCCACCAGGCTTCGCTGCGTTCCTGATCTTCTACGCGGCGAGCGGCAAATTTTTTGGTGATAGCAGAAATAACAGATGAATCCAGGCCACCAGACAACAGCACGCCATAGGGTACATCGGACATCAAATGGCTTTTTACAGAATCTTCCAGAGCCTGGCGCAATTCGTTTTTGTCCGTCACGTTGTCTTTAACGGCATCGAACTCAAACCAGTCACGCTGGTAGTACTGGCGAATTTCACCGTCTTTACTCCACAGGTAGCTTCCCGGAGGGAATTCGCTGATGGTGCGGCAAACTGGTACCAGGGCTTTCATTTCTGATGCGACATAGAAGTTGCCGTGTTCGTCATGGCCCATATACAACGGGATGATACCAATATGGTCGCGACCAATCAGGTACGCATCCTGTTCGCTGTCGTATAAAGCGAAGGCGAACATACCCTGCAGGTCATCAAGGAATTCCGGGCCTTTTTCTTTATACAGCGCCAGAATAACTTCACAGTCTGAACCCGTCTGGAATGCATAGCGGTCAGCGTATTCAGCGCGCAGAGCCTGGTGGTTGTAAATTTCACCATTGACTGCCAGAGCATGGGTGTGTTCCGGGTTATACAGTGGCTGGGCACCAGCGTTCACGTCCACAATAGACAGGCGTTCATGGGCAAGAATGGCTTTGTCACTGGCGTAAACACCGGACCAGTCCGGGCCACGGTGACGCATCAGGCGGGATAACTCCAGTGCTTTTTTTCGTAATTCAGCCGGGTCGGTTTTAATATCCAGCACACCAAAAATCGAACACATACACTTCTCCGTTTAACCGAACTGGGCGGTGATGTTGTCTTATATATATTGTGCAGCAAACCCTGTTTGCCGCATTCCGTAAGTAAGAAAATGCCCCAATGTGCATAACGGTGCAAGCCTTTTCAGGGTTCAAAAAATAAAAGTTAACCTGCTGCTGCGGAAAAGTGATTTTCTGTATGTTTATTGATTCTGGTATTGACGAATCTCCACTATTTCCTCTGTTTTGTTAGATAAACAATAATTGTGCTGTTTTGGTGCGCAGATAACAAAAACGGCGCATGTGCGCCGTCAGAAGTCGTGGTGGGCGAGAATCAGAGAATGTCTATTTCAGCAACGGAAGGGTAAATCCAGGTTGGGCGGAAAGGCACATTATCTATGTCGTCCATACTGGAAACGCCGGACAAGACCAGAATGGTTTCCAGCCCGGCCTGGAAGCCTGCCAGAATATCAGTGCGCAGGTTGTCGCCGACAATAACCGTGTGCTCAGAATGCGCCTGCATTTTGTTCAGCGCCGAGCGGATTATCCACGGGCTGGGTTTGCCAACATAAAACGGTTTACGCCCGGATATTTTCTCAATACCAGCACACAGTGCACCGCAGGCAGGGTAAAACCCCCGGCCATGGGTGTCCGGGTTAGTGGCAATGAACCGGGCGCCGTTTGCCACAAAATAGGCTGCTTTATGCATCATTTCCCAGTTATAAGACCGGGTTTCACCCACAATGACGAAGTCCGGGTTGATGTCTGTAATGGTAAACCCTGCTTTATAGAGTTCGTGAATCAATGCGCCTTCACCCACGACATAGGCTTTTTTGCCTTCCTGGCGGCGCAGAAAATCTGCAGTGGCCATGGCCGAGGTGTAAAACACGGAGTCTGGCACTTCAATGCCGGCTGCAGAGAACCGGTTAGCCAGATCCTGGCCTGTTTGCGAAGGGTAGTTGGTCAGTAAAACCAGCGGCAAACCTTTATTCATTATGCGCGCCAGAAATTCACTGGCGCCAGGCACGGCGACATTGTCGTGCATTAGCACACCATCAATATCGCAAATCACGTTCTGGATGGTCATTCGATACTCTTTATTAGCATTCTCAAGGGGCTAACTATAGCCTGGAACAGATGAAAATCCTGTTAATTTTCCAACAAACGCTGGAGCAGTGCGCCATTCAGCATGGCGCGTTTAACCAGCGCAAACGCACCAATCGCTGAGCGGTCATTCAGTTGAGAACGAACAACAGGGAGTTTTGTCCGGAATGCATTCAATGCCTGGGTGTTGATACAGGCCTGAATGGTTGGCATCAGTATTTTTTCTGCTTCTACCAACTCGCCAGCGATGACGACTTTTTGTGGGTTAAACAGGTTGATGGCAATAGCTATCGCTTTCCCCAGTTGGCGCCCAACATGTTCAATCACTTCTGTCGCCAAAGTGTCGCCTTTGTTGGCAGCTTTACAGATACTGGCAATATCGCAGTCATCAAGGGATAAACGGCTGGGGTAGCCTTGCTCCAGGCGCTGGCGCACCCGGTTTTCAATAGCGGCGTTGGCGGCAATGGTTTCCAGGCAACCAAAGTTTCCGCAATGGCAACGTTCACCAAGCGGATCGACCTGAATATGGCCAATTTCACCTACGTTGCCATTACGGCCAATAAATATCTGCCCGTTAGAGATAATGCCAGCCCCAGTTCCCCGGTGCACACGCACCAAAATAGCGTCATCGCAGTCGCGGGTTGCGCCAAAATAGTGCTCGGCGAGTGCCAGGCTACGAATATCGTGGCCGACAAAACAGGTGATATTGAATTTTTTTTCCAGTACTGACACCAGCGGCCACTCGTTGACCGGGAGGTGAGGCATATAGCGAACCACACCTGTATCTGGCTCAACAAGCCCTGGGAGTATCACTGAAATAGCAATTAACTCACGGATTTTACGCTGGTTATTGTTGATAAACGTGGCGAGAGTATTCAGCAGCGCATCCTGCAGCGTTTCCTGAGTGCGTTCAGGAAGAGGAAAGTGCTCTTCAGCCAATGACCGGGCACTTAAATCAAACAAAGTCAGTGTGGCATCATGGCGGCCAAGCCGCACTCCGATAGCCTGGAACAGACGTGTTTCAGTAATAATAGAAATAGCACGCCGCCCGCCGGTTGATGCCTGCTGATCGACCTCTTTAATTAACCCGCGCTCAAGTAACTGGCGGGTAATTTTGGTGACACTGGCGGGTGCCAGATGGCTGAGTTCGGCTATCTGAATACGTGAGATGGGGCCTGCCTGATCAATCAGACGGTAGACCGCCGCACTATTCAGTTGTTTAACCAAATCCACATTGCCAATTTGCGCTTGTCCGCCAGTTGTCATGCCTTACTTACTCTGTAACGACCTCGTTACCATTAACGATGGTCTTGATAATATGATAATCACGGGTAAACACGGTTAAATTGGCCACTTTGCCCGGCTCAATTGTCCCAAGATGTTTATCCATGCCTATAGCTCGCGCCGGATAGAGTGTCGCCATCCGCAGTGATTCATCCAGCGCAATGTTAACGTGCTCAACCAGATTGCGTACTCCCTCAATCATAGTCAGTGATGAACCACTCAGTGTGCCGTTTTCATCTACGCAAAGCCCGTCACGATAGTATATTGTTTTACCAGCAAAAATGAACTGGTCGATGTTTGCACCTGCCGGAGCGGTTGCATCAGTCACCAGACATAACTTGTCTTTTTTCACTTTTTTCGCCGTGCGGATGTTCGCAAAATCGACATGCATGCCGTCGGCAATAACACCACACCACACATCTTCTTCATCAAAAATTGCGCCTGCCAGGCCAGGCTCACGCCCAGTGATATATGGCATGGCGTTAAATAAATGCGTAGCAAAGGAGATACCAGCACGGAACCCAGCTTTGGCTTCACGCAACGTGGCATTGGAATGCCCGGCGGAAACCACAATACCTGCACTGACTAATTGCTTAATTACTGCTGCCGGTACTTTTTCCGGAGCGAGCGTAATTTTGGCAATGACATCGGCATTCTGGCACAGAAAATCAACCAGTTGGCTTTCCGGTAACCGAATGTAGTCCGGGTTATGTGTGCCTTTTTTCTTGATATTTAACCAGGGGCCTTCGAGATGCAGTCCAAGCGCCTGGTTCTGGTGTTTATTCAGATAATCACGCATCACATTAACCCCCTGCATCATCAGGGTGTCGCTGCAAGTGATAAGCGTAGGCAGGAAGCTGGTACAACCGGATTTTTCGTTGGCTGCCTGCATGATTTCCAGCGTCTTAACGCTGACTGCTTCTGCTGTGTCGTTGAACTGTACGCCACCACAACCATTGAGCTGCACATCAATAAAACCAGGGGAAATAATGGCGCCGTTCACCGCGTGCCGGGCAAGTGTGTCGGGCAACTCGGACTCAGGACAGATACGGTCAATCAGACCATTGGCAATGACCACAGCATGGCCATCGAGAACTTCTCGGCCGGTATAAATCCGGCCCTGGGTTAAAGCGTACATAATTTCCCCCGGTTAATAGCTCGAGCTTAAAGATCTTTAATGTTTTCAGCTTCTAATTCATTGAAATATTTCAGTGTTTTCACTTTCAGTTCCATCGTTGACGGCTCGTCACAAACGATAACGGCTTTAGGATGGAGTTGCAGGCAACTGATTGTCCACATGTGATTGACATTGCCTTCAACGGCCGCCTGCAAAGCCTGAGCTTTGACCTGGCCTTGCACAAGAATCATCACTTCTTCGGCATCAAGCAGGGTACCCACACCAACAGTGAGTGCGTATTTTGGCACCAGGCTGACATCACCACCAAAGAAACGTGAATTGGCAACACGAGTTTCGTGAGTCAGTGTTTTGATTCTGGTCCGTGACGCCAGAGAAGATGCCGGCTCATTAAAGGCAATGTGCCCATCGTTGCCCACACCGCCCATGAAAAGGTGGATTTTTCCATATGCGCGAATTTTTTCTTCATATTGACGGCATTCTGCATCAATATCAGGCGCGTTACCATTCAACAGGTTGATATTTTCTTCGGGAATATCAACGTGTTCAAAGAAATTATGGTACATAAAGCTGTGGTAGCTTTCCGGGTGTTCTTTGGGTAAACCGACATATTCGTCCATATTGAATGTGACAACATGTTTAAAACTAACCTGGCCTGCTTTGTGCATGTCAACAAGTGCCTTATAGGCTTCAAGCGGTGTGCCTCCGGTGGGCAGACCGAGGACAAAAGGGCGCTCAGCTGTAGGTTTAAATGCATTGATGCGGTTAACGATATGGCGCGCTGCCCACTTGCCAACTTGCTGTGGTGTAGCCAGGGGAATCAGTCTCATTGTTCACCTCATAAAGATAGAAAGAAACAGAAAAGCCGAATTGAGTTGCTCTAAAGTGTAATGCTCCGTCAGTCGAAGAGCGAACAGGGTCAATCCGTCTTGATTTTTCGAATGATAAAATAAGTTTTGGTTTCAGGCCAGTTAAAAGGGATGTAATAAGAAGCTTTTGGTGATTTTTATCACAAATAAGTGTAATTAATTTGCGATGCGAATTATTTTTTCACACACTCCGCATGTAATATTTAAAGCTGTGCGGGTATTTCAGTTTCAGTCAAAATAAAAACAGACAGTTAGCTAAGACTTATCGGGTCTTACAAGGGGGAATATGTGAGTGTATTAGGTTATTTACAACGCGTTGGTCGCGCGCTCATGGTGCCTGTCGCGACCTTGCCTGCCGCGGCAATACTGATGGGGGTTGGCTACTGGATTGACCCGGTTGGTTGGGGCAGTCAAAGTGCGCTGGCGGCATTCTTCATCAAATCTGGTTCTGCCATCATTGACCATATGTCAGTACTGTTTGCTATTGGTGTGGCTTACGGTATGTCTAAAGACAAAGATGGTGCAGCGGCACTGACTGGCTTTGTCGGTTTTCTGGTGCTGACCACGTTATGTTCACCGGCTGCGGTGTCCATGATTCAAAATATTCCTGTCGATAAGGTTCCGGCGGCTTTCGGTAAAATCGAGAACCAGTTTGTTGGTATCCTGGTTGGGGTGATTTCTGCTGAGCTCTATAACCGCTTCAGCGGTGTTGAACTGCCTAAAGCGCTCTCTTTCTTTAGCGGACGCCGCCTGGTTCCCATCCTGACGTCTTTCGTGATGATTGCTGTGGCTTTCGTCATGATGTACACATGGCCCATTATTTTTGGTGGCCTGGTTAATTTCGGTGAGCATGTCCAGAAACTGGGCTCAGCGGGTGCCGGGATCTACGCCTTCTTTAACCGTTTGTTGATTCCGGTTGGTTTGCATCATGCGCTGAACTCTGTGTTCTGGTTCGATGTGGCGGGTATCAACGATATTCCTAATTTCCTTGGTGGCGCTCAGTCTATTGAAGCGGGCAAGGCGATTCCGGGTATTACTGGCCGTTACCAGGCTGGTTTCTTCCCGATTATGATGTTCGGTTTGCCTGGCGCGGCTCTGGCTATTTACCATTGCGCCCGCCCGGAAAACAAAGCAAAAGTGTTAGGGATCATGATGGCGGGGGCGTTTGCTGCCTTCTTCACGGGGATAACTGAACCGTTAGAATTTTCCTTCATGTTCGTTGCACCTGTGCTGTATGTGATTCACGCAGTCCTTACCGGGATTTCTGTATATATCGCTGCCACTATGCACTGGATTGCCGGTTTTGGCTTTAGTGCTGGCTTTGTTGATATGCTGCTTTCCTCGCGTAACCCGCTGGCTACCCACTGGTACATGCTGATACCTCAGGGGCTGGTATTCTTCGTTATTTATTATGTGGTGTTCCGTTTCACTATCACTAAATTCAACCTGATGACACCGGGACGTGAACTGGCTGTTGCCGGAAGCGAAGCCGATGGCGAAGATATGAATGTCAGCAATGGTGGTGCTGCGAAGGAGCAGGATGCAACTCTGCTTGCCCGTCAGTATATTGCTGCGGTGGGGGGCTCTGACAACCTGACTGCCATTGATGCCTGTATTACACGGTTACGCCTGAATGTGAAAGACTCTTCTCTGGTCAATGAAGCAATGGCGAAACGGCTGGGCGCAACCGGTGTAATTCGCCTGAATAAAACCAGTGTGCAGGTTATTGTTGGCTTTGTTGCAGAGAAAATTGCTAACGCAATGAAAACTACCGGGCACGTTGAAGCAGCGCCTGCTCCGGCACCAGTACAAAGTGGTGCCAAATTGCAGGCTGTTCCCACTTCTACGGCGGTAACCGTGGTTTCACTGGTATCACCGGTTACCGGTGCGGTTGTTGCTTTGGATCAGGTGCCTGATGAAGCCTTTGCCAGCAAAGCCGTTGGCGATGGCGTGGCGATTAAACCGACCGACAGCATGGTGGTTGCACCAGCAACCGGGACTATTGTGAAAATCTTCAATACCAACCACGCATTCTGCCTGGAAACGGAAGAAGGTGCAGAGTTGGTGGTGCATATGGGGATTGATACTGTCGCCCTGAACGGTAAAGGGTTCACGCGCCTTGTTGAAGAAGGTGAAACTGTGACTGCCGGGCAACCGGTACTGCAGTTAGATCTCGATTACCTGAATGCCAATGCCCGCTCCATGATTAGTCCGGTTGTCTGCAGTAATATTGACGACTTTGCGGGCCTGGAGTTAAAAGCAGAAGGCCAGGTTATTGCCGGGCAGACTATTTTGTTCGACATTAAAAAGTAATTAATCCCGCCTGATACGTAAATCAACGGCTGAAGGTTTTCTTCAGCCGTTTTTTACGCCCGCAGTAACTACGCAGAGCAATAAATCCAGAATTATTGCAACATAAAGGTTGTTTCCACGCGCCGCTTATTAGATCATTCTCCGTTAAATGATGTTTACGCTTTGAGGACTCTGTGATGAGTGAGGCTGAAGCCCGCCCAACGAATTTTATCCGCCAGATCATCGATGAAGATCTGGCTGCTGGTAAGCATGACCATATTTGCACCCGTTTTCCGCCGGAACCCAACGGTTATTTGCATATCGGCCATGCCAAGTCGATTTGCCTGAATTTCGGTATTGCGCGTGATTACCAGGGGCAATGTAATCTGCGTTTTGACGATACCAACCCGGTTAAAGAAGACATCGAATACGTTGAATCAATTAAACACGATGTGCAGTGGTTAGGTTTCCAGTGGGCAGGTGACGTGCACTACTCATCTGATTACTTTGATCAGTTGTACCAGTACGCGCTGGAATTAATTAACAAAGGCCTGGCCTATGTTGATGAGCTGACTCCGGAACAAATCCGTGAATATCGCGGTACGCTGACTGCGCCCGGGAAAAATAGCCCCTACCGCTCACGCGGTGTTGAAGAAAACCTGGCGTTATTCGAAAAAATGCGTGCTGGTGGGTTCCAGGAAGGCACTGCCTGTCTGCGCGCCAAAATCGATATGGCTTCGCCATTTATGGTAATGCGTGATCCGGTGATTTACCGTATTAAGTTCGCAGAACACCACCAGACCGGGAACAAATGGTGCATTTACCCGATGTACGATTTCACCCACTGCATCTCTGATGCGCTGGAAGGCATTACGCATTCTTTGTGTACTCTGGAATTCCAGGATAACCGCCGTTTGTACGACTGGGTGCTGGATAACATTACGATTCCGGCTCACCCGCGCCAGTATGAATTTTCACGCCTGAACCTTGAATATGCTGTTATGTCCAAGCGTAAACTGAATTTACTGGTCACTGAGAAAATTGTTGAAGGTTGGGATGACCCACGTATGCCGACCATCTCAGGCCTGCGTCGCCGTGGTTATACCCCTGCATCAGTAAGAGAGTTTTGTAAGCGCATCGGTATTACCAAACAGGATAATACAGTTGAGATGGCAGCGCTCGAAGCCTGTATCCGTGAAGACCTGAACGAACACGCACCACGGGCGATGGCTGTGATTGATCCCGTTAAAGTGGTCATTGAAAACTACCCGCAAGGGCAGAGCGAAATGATAACCATGGCTAACCATCCAAATAACCCGGATATGGGAAGCCGTGAAGTGGCATTCAGTGGCGAAGTCTTTATCGACCGCGCAGATTTCCGCGAAGAAGCGAACAAGCAATACAAACGCCTGGTGCTGGGTAAAGAAGTGCGTTTGCGTAATGCATATGTGATTAAAGCTGAGCGTATCGAAAAAGACGACGAGGGGAATATCACCACGATTTTCTGCAGCTATGACGCAGAAACCCTGAGTAAAGACCCGGCAGACGGGCGCAAAGTGAAAGGTGTTATTCACTGGGTAAGTGCCGCACACGCATTACCTGTTGAAATCCGTTTATATGACCGCCTGTTCAGTGTGGCGAACCCTGGTGGGGCTGATGATTTCCTGTCAACAGTCAACCCGGAATCCCTGGTGATTAAACAAGGTGTGGCAGAGATGAACCTGAAATCAGCCCAGCCTGGTAAAGCGCTGCAATTTGAGCGTGAAGGTTACTTCTGCCTGGATGACCGCTACAGCACAACCGAGAAACTGGTATTCAACCGTACTGTTGGGTTGCGTGATACCTGGGCGAAAATCGCCGGTTAATTGATTGAATCCCCGGGGCATTACCGGGTGAAGACTAACCGTAGTCGTGGTTCACGGCTACGGTTTTTTTTGCCTGCAACAGCCATTTTTTGCGCCATTCCTGGTAGCTCCCGCCAGTACATGTTATTCCACGCAGCGATTAACACCATAAAAGCAACGGATTTATCCATAGCCTGATTCTGTGAGAATTGCCGCAATTCTTTCTGAAACCGGTTGCAGAGGAAGTGCATGTTCAGTCAGTCTGAAACCGGTTGCAGAGAGCAAACAAACAAAGGATCAGCTATGGGCACTATCAGAGATTACAGCGCGCTGGCAAACAATATTCTCACTGAAGTTGGTGGTGAAGCGAACCTGGTGAGCTTCTCCCGTTGCGCAACTCGGTTACGTTTGGTGTTAAAGGAAGTTCCTGAATCGGCTGTTGAGCGGGTAAAAAACCTGACTGGTGTTATTACTGTCGTCCTGAGCGGGGGCCAGTTTCAGGTGGTTATTGGTACACATGTCGCCGATGTGTATCAGGCTTTTTCCGCGCTGGTTGATAGTGACACGCTAACCAATGCTACAGCTGAGAAAAAACGCCCACTGGATGCTGTTGTGGCAACGATGTCGGCGGTTTTTGCACCTGTTATTTACGTGCTGGCCGCTGCCGGGTTGCTGCAGGGGTTGCTTATCATCATCAATTATTTCTCTGTATCCTTTCATACGACAGGTACCTTTGGGGTACTCAATTTTATCTCCTGGACACCGTTTGCATTTCTGCCGGTTTTCATTGCCATAACGGCAGCAAAACATTTTAAGTGCAATACCTATATAGCCGTGTTGTGCTGTTGTGCATTAATCAACCCGGACTGGGCAGTGATTGCCGGGAAAATTGCCAGTGGCGAAGGCTTTACTTTTCTCGGTATTCCGTTAGCGAAGACGGTTTATACCTCATCGGTGCTGCCGCCGTTATTTCTGGTTTGGGGGCTGGCACACCTGGAACGCCTGGTATTACGTGTTTTGCCTGATGTAGTAGCGCCTTTATTCACACCACTCATTTGTGTTGTTGTGATGGTTCCTGTAACGCTGGTGGTGATTGGCCCGGTAACGGCCGGGCTGGCGAACGGTATTGCTCATGGTTATAACTGGCTGTTCAATGCGGCTCCACCGCTGGCTGCTGCGGTTATCGGCGGTGTATGGCAGGTTATTGTCATTTTTGGCGTTCATTGGGGGATTACCCCTGTCATTATGGCTAACTTTGATATGTATGGCCGTGACTCTTTTCAGGCATTCCAGACGATGGCCGTTGTGGCGCAAATGGCTGCAGCCTTTGCCTGTGCGATGAAAACCCGCCAGGCCGCATTCCGGCCGGTTGCATGGTCTGCCGGGCTGACCGGGGTGTTTGGGATTACTGAACCTGCTATTTATGGTGTCACTCTGCGCCTGAAAAAACCGTTTATTTGCGGTTGTATCGGTGGGGCTACAGGGGCATGCGTCGCCAGTTTCTTTGGCAGCTACTACTATGCTTATGCCGGGCTCCCGGGGTTGCTGACGATTATGAATGCTATCAGCCCGGAAAACCCCCAGTCGTTTATTGGTGAAGTGGTGGGGCTTGGTGTGACTGTGGCGGTGACTTTTGCTCTGGTGTTTATGGTGGGCTTTACGGAGCCGGAAATGCCGGAAAACAAACAAAATACACCAGAACCGCGCGCTAAAGAGAATATGCCTACTGAACTGGTGTTAAATAGCCCGGTTTCAGGGAAACTGGTTTCTCTGAGCGAGGTTAACGATGAAACCTTTGCCAGCAAACTGCTGGGCGATGGTATCGCTATTTTACCTGACAACGGCGTTATTATTGCTCCCTGCGATGGGGAAGTGGCTTCGGTAATTGACTCACAACATGCAGTCGGGATGCTGTGCGCAAATGGTGCCGAACTGCTCATTCATGTGGGCCTTGATACAGTGAAGCTCCAGGGGGCACATTTCACCACGCTGGTTAAAACTGGGGATTACGTGACTGCCGGTACCCCGTTGATTCAGTTCGATAAAGAAAAGGTTATTGAAGCAGGCTATGACATTACGACGCCGGTACTGGTGGTGAACAGCGATGAGCATGCTTTGATTTTTCACCAGCAATCGGGAAAGGTTGATAGCGGCAACCCTTTATTTTCTGTTGCTTAAATACTCGGGGGCCAGCATTACTGGCCCCGATCTTGTTGCCTCAAAATTGAAACGGCACGCGAAACCCATTACAGTCGTGTAGCTCTGAATATATCTGTTGGGGTTCAGAGTGCAGGCTAATCTGCCTTTCAGGCCGTAGATAATTCGGGGAGTCGTTTTTCAATGGTAAAAATGCTGGATGTCGCTAAAGCTGCGGGGGTATCTAAATCTACCGTGTCCCGGGTGCTGAATGGTAAAGACATCGTCAGTGATGAAATTAAACGCCTGGTGTTTAAAGCCATTGAAGAAACGGGTTACCGGCCTAATTTGTTGGCCCAGCAACTGGCAACGCAGAAAACACGTTTAGTGGGTTTTGTAATGACCAATGCTTTGTACAATGGCCCTTACTTCTCAACGCTGATTTATGGTGCTGCAACCTGGAGCGAACAATATCAGCATCAGCTTATTTTTGCTGATGGTAAGCACTCTGCAGAAGATGAAACGGCGGCGATTGATTACCTGGTACGCATGAAATGTGCCGGTATTATGGTTTACCCGCAGTACCTCACTCCTGATGAACTGGATGCGATTATTGATACCAGCCCGGTTCCTGTTATTGTTCTCAACCGCACATTAGCACGCCACCCAGAGTGTGCTATCAGCGTTCTGCACTATCAGTGTGCCCGAATGATGATGGCATTCATTCTGGATATGGGGCACCGCAACATCGCCTGGATAAGCGGCAGAAATGGGTCTCCTACCAATAACATGCGTTATCAGGCGTATTTAGATGAGTTATCTGCACAAGGTCTTACTCCTGTTCCTGCACTGGCAGTGCCCGGTGACTGGAGTATGGAAAGTGGTTATGCCGCTGCCCGGCAACTGATTGAGCAGGCAATACCCTTCAGCATGATCCTCGCGGGTAATGATGATATGGCATTAGGTGCTATGAAAGCGCTGCAAGAGGCGGGAATTGCGGTACCTGGCGATATTTCAGTTGCCGGGTTTGATGATTCGCGCATTGGCGGTTTTGTTTCTCCGGCGCTTACCACCATTAAGATCCCCCTGGTTGACATGGTCAAACTGGCTGTTGAACGTTTGTTAGGTATCTCCCCGCATACCGATAAAACTTGTGTGAGTTTACCCGGTGAATTGGTCATTCGCGACTCGGTAAAAAACCTCAATTAACCCGCCCGATTGTTTTCCTTTTTCTGGCTGTATTTAGTAAATTTTCGAAAGAAAATAACTACCATCATCAAAGCGCATGAAAATTTGCTTTCTTCGATTCAGCTCGTGTTTCTCTTCAGGTTTTTTCTTTTTGTATTTTTATTAATACATTGTTTTATATCTATATTTAAAATAAACCCGGTCGTAAATTGAGCACTGTTGTGCTCTTTTCCTATTGTAACAAAATATAATTAAATATGTGCTCGTGGTCATAATTACATGATTTTTTGTGTAAATCGCATTGATAATTCGCATCGCGAAAAATAACCTGAAGCAGTGCCTGAGTACCGCACCCTGTTGATTAGTCATTTTATTTTTCCCGTTTTCGGGTTTTTACGTCAAAGAGGAATAACTATGCGTAAGTCTGTGGGCAAACGCAGTACAGTGGCGCTGGCAATCGCCTGCGCTACGGCTTTTTCTGGTTGGGGAGGGAGTTTCACTGCCCATGCTGCGGGGTTTATCGATGACTCCACCCTGGCTGGAGGGATTTATTACTGGCAACGAGAGCGTGACCGCAAAGATGTTGTGGCAGACGAGTATAAAACCAATCTGTCACACGCAACGTGGAACGCAAACCTTGATTTTCAGTCTGGTTATTTTGCCGATATGTTTGGCCTGGATCTTGCGGTTTTTACCGCAATTGAAATGGCGGAGTCCCATGAAAGTGGGCACCCCAATGAAATCGCTTTTTCATCAAGCAATAAAGCTTACCAGGAAGACTGGCGGGGCGATAAGAGCGGCATCAGCCTGTATAAAGCGGCAGCAAAGTTTAAACACGGGCCGGTGTGGGCGCGCGCCGGGTATCTCCAGCCAACCGGGCAAACCTTGCTTGCTCCACACTGGAGCTTTATGCCGGGTACTTATCAGGGTGCAGAGGCTGGGGCTCAATTCGATTTCGCAGATGCCGGGGCACTCAGCTTCTCATATATGTGGAGCAATGAGTATAAATCGCCATGGCATATCGAGATGGATAAATTCTACCAGAATGACCGGCGAACCCGTGTTGACTACCTTCACTCCGTTGGCGCGAAATTTGATTTCAAAAATAATTTGGTGCTCGAAGCGGCTTTCGGCCAGGCCCAGGGGTATGTTGACCAGTACTTCGGTAAAACCAGTTACAAATTTGATGTGGCTGGCAGCCCGCTATCCACCAGCTATCAATTCTATGGTACGCGCGACAAGGTTTCCGGCGGTGGCGTCAATGATATTTATGACGGCATGGCATGGTTGCAGGCATTAACTTTTGGCTACCAGGTGGGCAAGGTAGATTTGCGCCTGGAAGGCACCTGGGTCAAAGCGGAAGGGCAGCAGGGCTATTTCCTGCAACGTATGACACCAACCTATGCTTCCTCCAACGGTCGCCTTGATATTTGGTGGGATAACCGCTCCGATTTTAACGCCAATGGCGAGAAGGCAGTATTTGTTGGGGCAATGTACGACCTGGTGAACTGGAATTTACCCGGCTGGTCCATTGGGGCGTCTTATGTTTATGCCTGGGATGCCAAACCTTCCAGCTTACCCACAACAGATGGCTACTACGATGCTGGTTATCGCCTGAAAGAGTCTGCTTATAGCCTGGATGCTGCATATACCATTCAGAGCGGGCGGGCACAAGGTACGCTGTTCAAACTTCATTTCACCCAATACGACAACCACTCTGATATCCCGAGCTATGGCGGCGGGTACGGCAATATTTTCCAGGATGAGCGGGATGTGAAATTTATGGTGATTGCCCCTTTCACTGTTTTCTAAAGCAACCTGAGGCTGTTCAGGTTTCCGTCGGGTAATTTTTGGCACTGCTGGGGATTCGCGAAGCCAGCAGGCGCAACTCAGAGGATGAAAAATGAAACGTTTAAATAAATCTGCCCTGGCTGCTCTGGTATTCGGAATGCTGTCAGGCCAGGCGGGTGCCGACCAGAAAACGGTCGGGCAATTAAGTGAGTTTGGCGTCAAATACCAGGTTCTGGACAACCATGCGGCATTAAATGGTGTGGATTGCGCTGCGCTGGGGGCTGACTGGGCATCCTGCAACAAAGCGGTTATTACACTGACCAACCACAGTCACCGGGCCGTGACATCACATGACTGGGCCATATATTTCCCCAGCATTCGCCAGATCCTGCGTACGGATAACCCGGCATTCACTATCACACATGTTACTGGCGACCTGCATAAGCTTGAACCAACAGAGAAATTTACTGGTTTTGCCGCCGGGCAATCTGTTGATATTCCCATTGTGAATGAATACTGGCAGTTATTTATGACCGATGTCATCCCGCGTTGGTATGTCACCGCTCCCGGCGCACAACCTCAGGTTATCGCCAGTACCGATACCGAGGATTTAACTCAGTTCGTGGCACCAATTGGTGACAACTGGAAACGCACACCGGATGACAACAACATTTTAATGACGGCTGATACCCGTTTTGAAAAAAACAGTGATGTATCACGGCTTGCTGCACAGTCTCTGCGTGGTGCCATTATTCCAACCCCCAAACAGATTAAAGTGCATAAGAAAGATGCTGTTCTGAGTAATGGCGTGGCACTCGACCTGGCTGTTTTGTTGCGGCCATCTGCTGAGGTGATTGAGGCGCGCTTTAAGCAGTTGGGTATCAAAACCGGCAGTGGTTACCCGGTGCGCACATCGATTGCACCGAAAACCTTTACTGGCGACGATGCCCGTAGCGGTGCCTACCGGCTTACTATTAAAGAAGGTGAAGCGGTGGTCACCGGGTTTGATCAAACTGGGGTCTTTTATGGATTACAGTCAATTTTATCGCTGGTGCCGGTAAGTGGTGCGAAAACGATTGCAACTCTGGATGCCAGTGATGCACCGCGCTTTGATTACCGCGGCATGTTCATTGATGTTGGGCGTAATTTCCACTCTAAAGCTGCTATTTTACGCGCGCTTGATCAAATGGCAGCTTATAAGCTGAATAAATTCCACTTTCATCTGAGCGATGATGAGGGCTGGCGTATTGAAATCCCCGGCTTGCCGGAACTGACTGAAGTGGGCGGGAAGCGTTGCCATGATTTAACTGAAAGACAGTGTTTGTTACCACAATTAGGATCAGGCCCGGACAGTAACAATAATGGCAGCGGTTATTTTACTCGGGCGGATTACATTGAAATACTCAAATACGCTAAAGCCCGCCATATTGAGGTGATTCCGGAAATTGATATGCCAGCGCATGCCCGGGCTGCTGTAGTGTCAATGGAAGCACGTTATGACAGGCTGATGAAAGAGGGTAAGCCTGATGCAGCGAATGAATACCGTTTGCTCGACCCGACCGATACATCGCGTACCACGACGGTTCAGTTCTATGACAAGGCCAGTTATCTGAACCCGTGCCTGGATTCATCTCGCCGCTTTGTTGATAAAGTAATGAGTGAAATTCTCCAGATGCATAAAGAAGCCGGTTTGCCGCTGGCAACCTGGCATTTTGGCGCAGATGAAGCGAAAAATATCTACCTGGGGGCCGGGTACACGGATAAAGCCAGCCCGGAGGCAGGAAAAGGGCAGGTGGATATGAGCCAGCAAGATAAACCCTGGGCGAAATCCGAAGTGTGCCAGGCGCTGGTGGCATCTGGCGCAGTTGAAGATATGGCGCATTTGCCAAGCTGGTTTGCGGTAGAAGTGAGTAAACTGGTTGATGCCCATGGCATTGAGAAAATGCAGGCCTGGCAAGATGGCCTGAGAGATGCGTCAGGCGCGTCGGCCTTTGCAACTAAACGCACCGGGATTAACTCCTGGGATACCCTGTACTGGGGTGGTTCAGATGCGGTGAGTGACTGGGCCAATAAAGGCTATGAAGTCACGATTTCCAACCCGGATTATGTTTACTTTGACTTCCCGTATGAAGTAGACCCAATGGAGCCGGGCTATTACTGGGGAACCCGGTTTACCGATGAACGTAAAGTGTTTAGCTTCGCACCAGATAACTTGCCGCAAAATGCAGAAACTTCGGTAGACCGTGATGGCAATGCGTTCAGTGCCGGTTCGGCGAAGTTATGGCCCGGGGCTCATGGTTTGTCGGCGCAAGTCTGGAGTGAAGTTGTTCGCACTGACGAAGAAATGGAATACCGTTTATTCCCGCGTATTATTTCAGTAGCGGAGCGTGCCTGGCACAAGGCTTCCTGGGAACAGGACTGGCAGCCCGGGCGGGAGTATAAAGGCGGAGAAACCCACTATGTCGATACGGCTGCTTTGGCAAAAGACTGGCAGCGGTTTGCCAATGTGTTAGGCCAGCGTGAGTTGGCGAAACTGGATGCCGCCGGTATTGCCTGGCGTGTTCCGGTACCTGGTGCCCGGATTGTTGACGGGAAACTGGCCACTAATGTCAGCCTGCCAGGGCTCAGGGTTGAATACTCCGTTGATGGCGGGGAGCAGTGGCAGGTTTGGCGGGATGACGCCCGGCCGGTTGTCAGTGGTAACGTACAGGTGCGTGCTGTGAGCCCGGATGGCAACCGAACCAGCAGGGTGGTGATTGTTGAGTGACACGGGTTTGCTTGCGGGGCAGGAGTGCCCTGCAAGCGGCGCGGCATAAGGCCAAAACAGATAAAAAAAAGCCAGGTTCTAAACCTGGCTTTTTTTTGGGGTCACATTGCACCGGCTTACGGGTACACCCGATTATTTGGTGCCTTCGTGCGCATTTTCATCATCACGGCAATCGCCTTCAGCACAATGACCATAAAGGTACAGGCTGTGGTTTGTCAGGCGGATACCATGGCTGGAAGCAATTTCACGCTGGCGAGCTTCAATCGAATCATCGCTGAACTCGATAACTTTACCGCAGTCAAGGCAAATCAGGTGGTCATGATGGTGCTGCTGCGTGAGTTCGAAAACGGATTTACCACCTTCGAAGTTATGGCGTGTAACGATTCCGGCGTCATCAAATTGGTTGAGCACGCGATACACGGTAGCAAGACCAATCTCCTCTCCCATGTCAATCAGTCGCTTGTATAAATCTTCCGCGCTGACATGGTGATTGTCCGGCTCCTGCAACACTTCCAGGATTTTTAACCGGGGAAGCGTGACTTTCAGGCCTGCCTTCTTTAATGCGGTGTTGTTGTCAGTCATGCGGAATATGTCCTGTTGCTTGCAAAGTGCCCGTGAATGGGCGTACGACGTAATACGCTAAAGTTAATGCGTCTCATTATAGGTTTGACACTCCCTAAAGAAAACCGCAAGTCTCCAGCAAAATTGAAAAATAATAATCTGACAGCACTGGCAAATTTACCAAAAATACATGCTGTCAACTGGATCATTGTACAGCGCTAACGCGAAAAAGTTAAAAAAATGTAGCAATTATTTTTATCGGTTTTACCTATCAATCCGGCGCAATATAATTGCGCCGGTGAACTATCAGGCATTAATAATGCTATCGAGCTGCATTTCTTCGGAAACTTGCTTAACCCATTTTTCAACACGTTCAGCTGTCAGCTCAGGCTGACGGTCTTCATCGATAGCCAGGCCGACAAAATGGTCGTCATCCGCCAAACCTTTCGACGCTTCAAAATGATACCCGGCAGTTGGCCAGTGACCGACGATAACCGCACCACGTGGTTCGACGATGTCGCGCATTGTGCCGAGTGCGTCACAAAAATATTCGGCGTAATCTTCCTGATCACCACAACCGAACAGGGCTACCAATTTACCCGTAAAATCAATTTCTTCCAGTGTAGGGAAAAAATCATCCCAGTCACACTGTGCTTCACCGTAATACCAGGTTGGGATACCAAGCAGCAGAATATCGAAGGCTTCAATGTCTTCTTTGCTGCTCTTGGCTATGTCGTGCACTTCAGCAACATCTTTACCAAGCTGTTTTTGAATGATTTTTGCAATGTTTTCAGTGTTGCCGGTGTCGCTGCCGAAAAAAATGCCTACGATCGCCATGAGTTTAATAACCTCTTGAAACTTAATGTTATGGTGGCGTGAGTTTGTCCACAGATAAGGCAATGATAGCAGAACAGCTTCCAGTGCGGAAACAGCTATCATTACCGGGTGCACACACTGCTACATGAAAAGGAAAAACTGCCGGGAATGCGTGGATTATATATGACCTGGTTTTGTGTTATCTAACTGAGCCATCAGCATCTCTTCAATAAGTTCGCTACGGCTCATGTTTCGCACCTGCGCCAGCTCATTCAGCGCATCTACCGCATCGGCATTCAGTTTTAATTCCACACGCTTAAGCCCACGAACCTTATCGCGTTTAAGCTGGTTGCGTTTGTTAATACGCAATTGTTCGTGACGTGACAGTGGATTTGTTTTCGGGCGACCCGGACGGCGTTCATCCGCGAACAGATCTAATGTCGTACGGTCCGTTTGTTCTTTTGCCATGATTAGAATAGTGAGGAAAACAGGTGGCTTGAGCAACGTGCTCGGGCGCATTACAGCGCGCCATGATACATCAGGCTACATGACGCGCCAACGCGAAAGCCACATTTGCCAGCCAGTCGGCGGCTTTTTAATCAGTTTTCGTCCGAAGGGCTAAGAAAACGGCGAATCGCGCGAATGACTGCCTCTGGTTTTTCTGCATGAACCCAATGACCTGCACCTGCAACGACCCAGGCTTTGGCACAGGGGAATTGAGCAAGCAGTGTTTCACGATACTGTTCCTGAATATAAGGCGACAGCCCGCCGCTGATAAAGAGTGCCGGATGCGGCCATGGTGTGACGGTTTCCCATCCAACAATATTGCTGTATTGCGCTTTGAGTACCGGGACATTAAAACGCCACTCGCCATTAACAAAGGATTTCAGCAAAAACTGAATAACCCCTTCTTCATCGAGGATGTTGCGCATGATTGCCGCTGCATCCTGCCGGGTAGTTACACCGGCTGCATTAACGGCGTCTATAGCGGCAAAAATAGTATCATGGCGGCGAACGTGATAATCGACGGGGGCAATATCAATAGCGACCAGTTTTTCAACCCGTCCCGGTGCCTGTTGTGTCACCGCCATTGCGGTTTTGCCACCCATTGAATGGCCGATGAATATCGCCCGGTCTATGTGCTGTTCGTCCAGCGTGTCCAGTACATCCTGCGCCATGGCAGGCCAGGTCATAGTGTCACTGCGTGCAGACAGGCCGTGGTTGCGTAAGTCTATTTGCAGTACGTCGTGGTCCTTAACCAGGTCCCTTGCCAGAACGCCTAAATTATCCAGCGTACCGAATAATCCATGGATGAGCACAACCGGTGGATTGTTAGTCATTTGTTGAGCAGATTGCAGGCGAGCGTGTAATTTCATAGAAAACTTCTTTTTTTCGCTGTCTCAGGAATAGGGTATTATGTTGGCTATTCTGCCATCCGGCTGCAAGGGTTACAGTTAATTCTGACTTTTGACACCATCCCGGGTTGATGCTATTCGCCATTGGGTTTTGACTCTATAATCCCAATGATTTGTATTCAGAAAAGATATGTAACTGGATTAAAATGAAAACGATTGAAGTTGATGACGAGCTGTATCGCTACATCGCGAGCCACACACTGCATATTGGTGAAAGCGCGTCAGACATTTTGCGGCGTATGCTGAAACTCTCTTCTGGTCAGCAATCTGTTGCGCTGTCCTCTTCTACAGTTTCAACAAACAGCAGTGTTCCTGTTCCCCGTACTGAAAAAGCGCCAGAAAAACCGAAAGATAAAGTACGGGCAATGCGTGAATTACTCCTGTCAGATGAATATGCAGAGCAAAAGAAAGCGGTTAACCGCTTTATGCTGGTGCTTTCAACGCTCTACTCCCTGGATTCTTCCACATTTGCTCAGGCTACGGAGTCCTTACACGGGCGCACCCGGGTGTATTTCGCTATTAATGAGCAAACCTTATTGAAGAATGGTAATCAGACTAAACCTAAGCAAGTTCCCGATACCCCATATTGGGTGATCACGAATACCAATACGGGCCGCAAACGTAGCATGGTCGAGCATATTATGCAGTCGATGCAGTTCCCGGCAGAGTTGATTGAAAAGGTTTGCGGCACCATTTAACGCTTGTGACAAAAAGGACCAGCAATGGCTAACCATCCTCGAGCAGGGCAACCTGCGCAGCAGAGTGATTTGATTAATGTCGCTCAACTGACCGCTCAGTATTATGTACTGAAACCTGAGTCAGGTAATCCAGAGCACGCGGTGAAGTTTGGTACGTCAGGCCACCGGGGTAGTGCCGGTCGCCATAGTTTCAATGAAAGCCATATTCTTGCCATCGCTCAGGCGATTGCCGAGAACCGTGCCCAGAATGGTATTACCGGGCCATGTTATGTCGGTAAAGATACCCATGCGCTTTCTGAGCCGGCATTTATTTCTGTTCTGGAAGTGCTGGCTGCCAATGGTGTGGATGTGATTGTTCAGCAGGATAACGGTTTCACGCCGACGCCTGCTGTTTCCAATGCGATTCTGGTTCATAACAAGCAGGGTGGTCCGCTGGCTGATGGTATTGTTATTACGCCATCGCATAACCCACCAGAAGATGGTGGTATCAAATATAATCCGCCTAATGGTGGCCCGGCAGACACCGGTGTAACAAAAGTTATTGAAGAACGTGCCAATGCGTTAATGGCAGCCGGCCTTGCGGGTATTAAGCGTGTGTCGCTTGATGACGCGCTGGCTGGTGGGCATGTTCAGGAAGTCGACCTTGTTCAGGCGTACATTGAAGGCCTGGCCGATATCATTGATATGGCTGCCATTCAAAAAGCGGGGCTGAAACTGGGTGTGGATCCGCTCGGCGGTTCCGGTATTGAATACTGGAAGCGCATTGCAGATCATTACAAGCTGGATCTGACGCTGGTTAATGACCAGGTTGATCAAACGTTCCGCTTTATGCACCTGGATAAAGACGGTGTGATCCGCATGGACTGTTCTTCTGAATGCGCCATGGCAGGTCTGCTGGCTCTGCGTGATAAATTTGACCTGGCATTTGCGAATGACCCGGATTATGACCGTCACGGTATTGTTACCCCGGTTGGGTTAATGAATCCAAACCATTATCTTGCTGTCGCCATTAATTATTTATTCCAGCATCGCCCGCAATGGGGCAGTGATGTTGCTGTGGGTAAAACCCTGGTTTCTTCAGCCATGATTGACCGGGTAGTGGATGCCCTGGGCCGTAAGCTGGTGGAAGTGCCGGTTGGGTTCAAATGGTTTGTTGATGGCCTGTTTGATGGCAGTTTTGGCTTTGGTGGGGAAGAGAGTGCCGGGGCATCGTTCCTGCGTTTTGATGGTACGCCATGGTCAACTGATAAAGACGGGATCATCATGTGCCTGCTGGCCGCGGAAATTACAGCTGTGACCGGTAAAAACCCGCAGCAACATTATGATGAGCTGGCTGCACGTTTCGGCGCACCGAGCTATAACCGCCTGCAGGCGTCTGCAACTTCTGCACAAAAAGCGGCGTTGTCTCGTTTGTCACCGGAAATGGTCAGCGCCAGTACCCTTGCCGGAGATGAAATCACCGCCCGTGTGACTACAGCTCCCGGCAATGGCGCAGCTATTGGCGGCCTGAAAGTCATGACCAAAAACGGTTGGTTTGCCGCGCGTCCGTCTGGTACGGAAGATGCTTATAAAATTTACTGTGAAAGTTTCCTGGGCGCGGAGCACCGTAAACAGATAGAAACCGAAGCCGTGGAAATTGTGAGTGCAGTACTGAGCAGTGCTAAATAATGCCAGGAAGAAAGAGAAACAGCCGGTTGCTGTTTCCTGAATGAGTCAAAAAGAGCGCCAGTGGCGCTCAGATTGATGAAAAAGAAGGAAAAAACGTGGTTTTTCCTTCTTTTTAGTTAGCAGCCGAAAATCAATGAATTGATTTTCCTGGTTTTTTATTGGGTGGCACACCCTCTTGTTCTGTGCGGACATGAGGTTTGTCATCAGACTTAAAGAGCGCCAGTGGCGCTCTTTTTTTATGGCTGGTTCAGTATTGGGTTAATTCAGCATAAAACGGTAACCAATACCGGTTTCAGTTAACAGATGGCGTGGGCGTGCGGGGTCAGTTTCCAGTTTTTGGCGCAAATGCCCCATATAAATACGCAGGTAGTGGCTGTGCTCGACAGCATTTGGTCCCCACACCTGGTTAAGTAACTGGCGTTGCGTCAGTACTTTTCCATGATGGCGCAATAATACAGCCAGCAGGCGAAATTCAATCGGTGTCAGGTGAATATCAGCTTCATTCCGGCAAATACGCCGTGCTGCGAGATCAACCTGGATATCGCCAAAGGTGTACAGGCTGACGTTCTCTTCATTTCCAGAGGTGCGGCGCAGAGCTACCCGTAAACGAGCCTGGAGTTCACCAATGCCAAAGGGTTTACTCAGGTAGTCATCTGCTCCGGCATCCAGCGCGGCGATTTTATCCTGCTCATCACTGCGTGCGGAAAGCACAATAATGGGGATTTGGCTCCACTGGCGTACATCGCGAATAAAATCCAGCCCGTCGCCATCTGGCAAGCCAAGATCGAGAATAACCAGGTCAGGCTTACGTGTCGCCGTTTCAATGAGCCCGCGTTGCAATGTTTCCGCTTCGAAAATACGCACACTATCTTCTTCCAGCGCATTGCGCAGAAAACGGCGAATTGCCTGTTCATCTTCGACAACAACAATAGTAGTCACATTACCTCATCTGTTTCATCGAGCCCCGGAGGGGGAAGGTAGGGCAGGCGGATATGAAAACTGGCACCACCTTCAGCACGGTTTTCAGCATAAATCTCACCGCCATGGACATCAACAATCGCCTGGCAGATTGCCAGACCCAACCCGACACCAGGAATGGCTGATTCTTTGGCCCCGCGGGCAAATTTTTCAAAAATCGTTCTCTCCTGGCCGGGAGGAATACCGGGGCCGGTATCCCAAACTTCCAGGTCAATGATGGATTCATCACTGCGAACAGCAATCCCAACCTGTGCCTGATGCCCTGCGTATTTCACAGCATTTTCCAGCAGATTAATCAGCACACGTTCGAACAATGTTCCGTCTATATGAATTAACAGTAAAGGGTCGGGCAGGTTAAGGTGGATTTCGCGCCCACCTGTTATTGGATCCAGTTGCTGAAGTGCTCCGCCAATTAACTCTTCAACAGGGATCCAGGCACGGTGCAAATTAAACCCACCAGACTGGATCCGCGCCATATCCAGCAAGTTATTCACCAACCGGGTGGTGTTAAGCACTTGCTGGCGAATTTCATTCGCCTGCGGAGCATGTTGCGAATCTTCAGAAGCCAGGTCGAGAGTTAAAATTTCTGCCTGGCCAAACAGCACGGTTAACGGTGTACGCAAATCATGGGAAAGTGCTGCCAGTAGCGTGTTACGAATGCGCTCCCGTTCACCGGTAACCCGCGCCTGTTCTTCACTGACCATCAGATTCAGGTGATCCAGCGCCGAGGTAACCAACAGCAGTGCTGTTTCGAGTAAACGCTTTTGTTCGGGGATCATTAGCTGGCGCAAATTATCAGGCATGATAACCATCAGCCCCAATGTTTTCCCTTGCGTGCGAAGCGGGTGAATTTGCCAGAGTACGCCTGGCAGGGTGTCGGTACCGGCACCGGCAGGGTGCCCGTTATCAAAGCTCCAGCGAGCAATCGCGTCATCCCACCATACAGGTGCGGCTTTATCACTGACTGGCCGCAGTTGCCCCTGGCTGTCAGGGAGTAATAATTGTGCATCGGCCTGGAAACTCTGGCGGATAAACTGCTGGCTGGTGAGTGCTATTTCTTGCGTGTTACGGGTTACTGCAAGGGCGCGCGAGATTTCATACAGATAATGAGTGCGCTGCTCCCGGTGGCGTGCCACACGAGCCTGGTAGCGCACCCCTGCTGTCAGGGTGCCAATTAATAACCCGACGGCCATCATGACAGAGAAAGTGAGCAGGTACTGGACATCGGATACTGCAAGGGTGCCTCGGGGCTCAATGAAAAACAGGTCAAAACAGGCCACGTTGATTACGGTGGCGAACACTGAAGGGCCGCGCCCGTATAACAATGCGACCACGACGACACCAAACAGGTAGATCATTACCATGTTGGCGGCGTCCAGGCCCAGTAACCACTGGCTGGCAAAGAGCGTAATCACAAAACAAAATAGCGCCGCGACAACACACCCCAGCAACTGCACTCGCCATTTTTCAAAAAATCGGCGTGTATCGGGCATGTTGCCGGTGGGGTCAGGGCGGTCATCCATGGCGACCACAATAAGATCCAGGTCAGGGCCATGCTGCGCCAGTTTGTCGGCAAAGGAACGTGCAGGCCAGAGGCGTTTACCCTGGCGGCGGCCAGTGACAACCTTGCCCAGATTATGCTCCCGGGCATAACGCACTATGGCATTGATTTCCTGAGGGGCAGACAGTGTTGCCGTGGTTGCGCCTAATTCTTGCGCCAGGCTCAGTGCAGAGAGAATGGCTCTACGCCTGGATTCATTCAGCCGGTGTAAGCGTGGCGTTTCGACATACACCGCATGCCAGGAGCACCCCATCCTGGCAGCCATTCTGGCAGCAGTTCGTACCAGTTTTTCATTACCACTACGGGTGCCAATACACAGTAAAATAGCATCACGGGTGTGCCAGACTTTGCCTGGCTGCTGGCTCCCTCGCCAGTCCTGCATTTGCCCATCTACCCGGTCGGCGGTACGGCGTAAAGCCAGTTCCCGAAGCGCTATCAGGTTACCAGTACGGAAAAAATGCTCAATGGCGCGCTCCGCCTGGCCTGGAATATAAACTTTGCCCTCACGTAAACGCTGGCGTAAATCTTCTGCCGGGAGATCAACCAAAACCACATCACTGGCATTATCAAAAATAGGGTCGGGGACGGTTTCTCTCACCTGAATACCCGTTACTGCACCAACTATGTCATTCAGGCTTTCCAGGTGCTGTACATTCAGTGTAGTGAAGACATCAATACCGGCATCCAGCAATTCTTCGACATCCTGCCAGCGCCGGGGGTGGCGTGAGCCTGGCGCATTACTGTGGGCAAGCTCATCAACCAGTACCAGGGCCGGGTGGCGCGCCAGTGCACCGTCCAGGTCGAATTCTTCCAGCACACGTCCTCTGTGCCCATGCCGCCTGGGCGGCAGAAAAACCAGGCCTTCTGTGAGCCTGGCTGTTTCTTCGCGCCCGTGGGTTTCCACAACACCAACAATCACATCCAGCCCTTGTTCATACAACCGGCGCGCTTCCTGCAACATTGCCCAGGTTTTACCTACGCCTGCACAGGCGCCGAAGAAAATGCGTAGTTTGCCCCGTTCTGGGAGACTAACTTGGGCAATTAAGCGGTCCGGGTCAGGGCGCAGTGGTTCCTGGTGCATGGATATTCCTTAATTAATTTGACGCCGGGTAACTTGCCAGAGCCAGGTTCAGCGATAACACATTCACAACAGGCTCACCAATAAAACCGGGTACTGGATAGTGCGTTGCCTGTTCCACCAGAGTAGTTAATACACTTTTCGGAATATGGCGCACAGCAGCAATACGTGGAATTTGCCACAAAGCAGCCTCAGGAGGAAGTTGCCCGTCAAGGCCGCTGCCCGACGCGGTCAGTAAAGCGACGGGAATAGGGCCTGTGGATTGCGGGTTATCGCGCCTGAGTGACTGTGCTCGCCTGGTTAACTCTTGTGTTAACATTGGGTTACCGACTGCAAGATTACTCCCGCCGGAGGCCATCGGGTTATAAGGAAACTCCGCAGTAGCAGAAGGCCGCCCGTGAAAATACCCGGCCTGAGTAAATTCCTGCCCTATCAGTGCAGAGCCCCGAACCTGCCCTTGTACTTCAATACGTGAACCCATGGCCTGCCATGGAAACCACCATTGCCCAAGCACTGTGGTAATGAGTGGGTAGGCACCGCCAGTCAGTACTGTCAGTACAAGGAACAGCGAAATAGCAGAACGTAACGCAGACATATTCACCTCAAAACAAGCCTGTGGCACTGAGCAGCAGGTCGATAAGCTTGATACCAATAAAGGGTACGATTAACCCGCCCAGTCCATAAATCAGTAAATTACGGCGTAACATGGCAGATGCGCCAAGGGGTTTATAATGCGTGCCACGCAAGGCCAGCGGGATAAGGAAAACAATGATTAACGCATTGAAGATAACCGCACTGAGAATGGCTGAATTGGGTGAGTGCAGGTGCATGATATTCAGCGCGTTCAGTTGTGGCCAGTTCGCCGCGAACGCGGCCGGAATAATGGCAAAATATTTCGCAACATCATTGGAAATACTGAAAGTGGTGAGAGAACCCCGGGTCATCAGCATTTGTTTGCCAATATGCACAACTTCTATCAGTTTGGTTGGGCTGGAATCCAGATCCACCATGTTGCCTGCTTCTTTTGCTGCCTGGGTTCCGGTATTCATTGCCACTGCAACATCCGCCTGGGCGAGCGCCGGGGCATCGTTAGTCCCATCACCTGTCATCGCAACCAGTCGTCCTTCTGATTGATACTGGCGGATCAGAGCCAGTTTAGCTTCAGGTGTGGCTTCTGCCAGGAAATCGTCCACGCCCGCTTCAGCTGCAATTGCCGCAGCGGTTAGCCGGTTATCACCGGTTATCATCACGGTTTTAATTCCCATCTGGCGCAATTGAGCAAAACGGGCCTTGATACCGCCTTTCACAATATCCTTCAGCTCAATAACACCTAATACCTGAGCACCTTCCGCGACAACCAGTGGTGTACCGCCTGACCGTGCGACTTCTTCAACTTGTTTATCTGTCTGTGACGGGAAACGGCCTTTGTTTGCCTCAATATGGCGGCGAACGGCGTCAACGGAACCCTTACGTATAATGCGGTTTTCCAGGTTAATACCGCTCATGCGGGTCTGAGCGGTGAACGGCACAAAAGTCGCGTTGAGTTGGCTGACATCCCGCTCGCGTAAATTAAAGCGTTTTTTCGCTAACACCACGATGCTGCGGCCTTCCGGTGTTTCGTCGGCCAGTGATGCCAGTTGAGCTGCATCGGCCAGGCGTTGCTCGTCAACCCCTGGTGCAGGCATAAAACGGGCAGCCTGGCGATTACCCAATGTAATCGTACCGGTTTTATCCAGCAGTAAAACATCAACATCACCTGCGGCTTCAACCGCCCGGCCACTGGTGGCGATAACATTGGCGCTGAGCATGCGGCTCATTCCTGCCACACCAATCGCTGATAGCAAGCCGCCTATAGTGGTGGGAATCAGGCAAACCAGTAGTGCCACCAGTACCGGAATGCTGACAGCATGACCCAGCCAGGCGGTAAAAGGCCAGAGTGTGGCTGTTGCCAACAGAAAGATAATCGTCAGAGCAGAGAGCAACACGGAAAGGGCTATCTCATTCGGGGTCTTCTGGCGACTGGCGTTTTCTACCATGGCTATCATTCGGTCGAGAAATGTTTCGCCAGGGTTGACGCTGCAGCGAATGACCAGCCAGTCAGACAGGATACGCGTACCGCCCGTGACTGAAGCAAAATCCCCACCAGATTCACGAATGACTGGCGCAGACTCACCGGTAATGGCGCTTTCATCTACCGAGGCGCCACCTTCCACGACTTCGCCATCACACGGAATAATGTCACCCGCCTCAACCAGTACAATGTCGCCTTTACGTAGTGTTTCTGCCGGAACAGTTTCTGGATGGCTACCATAATGTGGCTCAGGCAGGCGTTTTGCCTGGCTGGTCTTTTTGACACCTCTGAGGGCACTTGCCTGCGCTTTACTTCTGCCTTCAGCCAGGGCTTCCGCAAAATTCGCGAACAGCAGCGTTATCCACAGCCAGACACTGATAGCAAGAGTAAAACCGGTTTCTCCGTGAGTGATCCCTGCCAGCATGGCAAGGCCCAGCAATGTCGTCAGGACACTGCCGACCCATACCACAAACATCACCGGGTTGTACCACAACCTGGCAGGATTAAGTTTGAGTATGGAATCAATGATTGCCTGGCGGCCCAGTGTTGGGTCGAACAGAGCCTGTGTTTTACGTGTCATTATGCGCTCCGTTAATGAGACAATGGGTTTAAGCTGTCCACCACCGGCCCAAGAGCCAGTGCTGGAACGAACGTAAGGGCACCGACCAGGATGACCGTGCCGACCAGCAGACCGACAAACAGAGGTCCACAGGTGGAGAGCGTGCCGTTTTGTGCTGTTTGGGCAGGTTTACTGGCCAGAGAGCCTGCGATACCCATGACTGCGGCAATGACGGCAAAGCGGCCAATAAACATGCAAAATGCCAGCAGCAGATTCCAGAATGGCGTGCTGGCATTTAACCCCGCGAAGGCGCTGCCGTTGTTATTTGCAGCGGAAGACACGGCATACAACACCTCGCTGAAACCGTGAGCGCCAGGGTTCAGAATGGCCTCGTGTCCGTAGGGGGTAAGGGTTGCCAGTGCCGTACCCAGTAAAACCAGTGCCGGCGTCACCAGAATAGCCAGTGCTGTCCACTTCATTTCAGCAAGAGTAATACGCTTGCCTAAGTATTCTGGTGTGCGCCCAATCATTAAACCGGCAATAAAAACCGCCAGGATCACAAACAAAATCATGCCGTACAGGCCTGAGCCGACACCGCCGAAAACCACTTCACCCAACTGGATTAACCACATAGGAACCATGCCACCCAGTGCCGTAAATGAGTCGTGCATGCCATTGACAGCGCCGCAAGAGGCTGCGGTTGTAATCACGGCAAACAGGCTGGTGGCTAAAATGCCAAAGCGGCTTTCTTTGCCTTCCATATTGGCGGTGCTGTTGGCGCCAAGTGCAGCAAGGTGTGGGTTCCCCTGGGTTTCGGCCCACATAACAACAGCCGCACACAAGACAAAAATAAGCCCCATCGCCCACAACAATGTGTGGCCCTGGCGGTTATCTCGTGCGACTTCACCAAATGCAAAACACAGTGCGGCGGGCAGTAAAAAAATAGCCAGCATTTGTATGAAATTAGTCAGGACTGTGGGGTTTTCGAAGGGGTGAGCCGAGTTGGCATTAAAGAACCCGCCGCCGTTTGTACCCAGCATTTTAATCGCTTCCTGAGAAGCAACTGGCCCCCCAGGTAACAGGTGATGTTGCCCTTCAAGGGTGATAAAGGGTTGTGCCGGCGCAAAATTTTGCAGTACGCCCTGTTGGATAAAAAAGAGTGCCATCACCAGTGCTATTGGCAGTAGTACCCACAGGGTAATTCGGGTGATGTCGACCCAGGCATTTCCCAGTGTTTGCGCGTTCTGCCGTGTGAGTCCGCGGATCAGTGCGAACGCAACGGCAATACCGGTGGCGGCAGACAAAAAGTTTTGTACACCTAACCCCGCCATTTGGCTGAAATAACTCAGCGACGTTTCGCCACTGTATGCCTGCCAGTTGGTATTGGTGACAAAACTGATAGCAGTATTGAGTGCCAGGTCCCATGTCATTCCAGCGATATGCTGTGGGTTGAGTGGCAAATAGTTTTGTAATACGAGCAGAGTAAATAACAGGGCAATCCCCGTCAGATTAAATATCAGAATGGCACTTAAATATTCACGCCATCCCATCTCTTTTTGCGTTATCCCGGTAATCAACCAGATACCCTGTTCCGGGCGTTGCATCCAGTGTGGCAGAGTGCCTTCAATAAGATAACGCAGGCCGTGCCCCAGTGGGCGGGCAAGTAATATCAGCACCAGCAGATAGCTGGCGATGAGCAGAGTCCCATTACTCATCAGAATTTCTCCGCATGTAATAAGGCGTAGATCAGATAGCCGAGTAGCAGAAAGACCAGCACCATGCCGGCAACCAGGGAAAAGCCCATCACGTTCACTCCGGTTATGAGGTTATTGGGGCTTACGGTAAGCAAATGGCTGGAAAAATTTCGCAAAAAAAAACAGTGAGGGTGTAAAAAAAGTATAAAAATATACCCATAAATTAACTAATGTTTAGTATTAAATTAACGTTCGTGTAACTAAATTACGGGCATTCTCTATTTCAGGTGAAAAAATCATCATTTATGTGGTCGGATGAGTGGTAAAATTTCATCATGCCCGGTATGATTTACAGCAGAGAACATTATTTTGCTTACCAGCACATTGAGCTGGTCCAAAAGGGGGAGAACATTATGTCGCTATACCAATCCTGGCCTCTGCACCGCATTCTCCTGCGCAGGGCCGGTGTCATTATCATCGGTACGTTAGCATTACCGGTGATGTTGTTCTGGAAAGACCGGGCACGTTTCTATAGTTATCTGCACCGCGTATGGATGAAAACCAGCGACAAACCTGTGTGGCTGGCCCATGCAGAATCAGCAGCAGGTGACTTTTACTGAGTTTTATTCCACCGCGCTTCATTATTCTTTTAATATTTCCTGCCATGGCGTTTTTCTCCATGGCATTTTTATATCCATTCCCAGTGCCAAAATACCTGGCTAAACTTACAGGTAAAAGTGATAAGGAGTGGATATGCGAGAAAAAAAAGGCCCAGCCCCAGTCAGACACTTGTGGTTAAGTCATCACTTACGGCCGGTACCCGCTTTGCATTTTGAGCAACAGCGGCCTTTGCTGGCATGCCTGTTCTTTACTGTTGGGGGCAAAGTGTCTTCATGATGCCCACTCAACAAACTGTCCATTTAGTCTGGTTTCGCCAGGACTTACGTATTACCGACAATCTGGCTTTGGCTGCTGCATGCAACAAGGATGATGCTAAGGTTATCGCCCTGTTTATCGCCACCCCTGTGCAATGGCGCAGCCATAGTATGGCTGCACGCCAGGCGTGGTTTATTCGTGAGCAGGTAGTCTTGCTGCGCCGTTCCCTGGGAGAAAAAGGGATCCCTTTGTATTACCTTAGTGCGGCTGATTTTGCTGATTCGGTCAGTAAACTGGCGGCCTTCTGCGAAGCACAAAGTGTGTCGCACTTGTTTTATAACTATCAATATGAACTGAATGAAAGGCGCCGCGATGGGCAGGCTGAACAGCTTCTGTCTGGTAAGGTCACATGCCAGGGGTTTGATGACAGCGTTTTACTACCACCAGGCAGTGTGCTGACAGGCAATAACGAGATGTTTCGTGTCTTTACGCCATTCAGCAAAGCATTCTTGCGCCGCCTGCGTGAAATGCCACCGCAGTGTGTTCCTGCACCTCGGGCGCGTGGTCCGGCAATCAGTGATGACACACCTGTCGAGTTTGATTACCCACTGCAACCAGTGGATACAGCAAAATTTCCCCCTGGCGAAAAAGCGGCATTACAAAAGCTGCGTACGTTCTGCCAGCAGCAGGTTCAGGATTACCAGCAACAGCGTGATTTTCCGGCACAGGATGGAACCAGCATGCTTTCCCCCTGGCTGGCAACAGGTGCATTATCACCACGCCAGTGTTTTCAGCGATTGCTGGCGGAGCACCCGCATGCCATGGAGCTCGAAGGTGGCGCAGCTGTGTGGCTGAATGAGCTTATCTGGCGTGAGTTCTATCGCCACTTACTGGTTGCCTGGCCTGCGTTGTGCCGGCACCGGCCATTTATTGGCTGGACGGATAACGTCACCTGGTCACATGACAAAGCATTACTTGCTGCGTGGCAGCAGGGAAAAACCGGCTACCCCATTGTGGATGCCGCAATGCGGCAGTTAAACACGACTGGCTGGATGCATAACCGGTTACGGATGATTACCGCCAGCTTCCTCACCAAAGATTTGCTGATTGACTGGCGGGAGGGCGAACGCTGGTTTATGGAGCAGCTTCTGGATGGCGATTTTGCTGCCAACAACGGTGGCTGGCAGTGGGCCGCCTCCACGGGAACAGATGCAGCCCCGTATTTTCGTATTTTTAACCCTGAAACCCAAAGTACCCGTTTTGATGTTCAGGGGGCTTTCATTCGCCAGTGGCTGCCGGAACTCAGTCTGGTTCCTGCCAGTGCAATTCATAACCCGTGGAAATGGGCAGATAAGCAGGGTGTTGCTCTTGATTACCCCCGCCCGGTTGTGGACCATAAAACGGCACGTTTACATACGCTGGCTGCCTGGGAAGCCGCAAGAGAAAAAATGAAGGATGAACAATGAATAATATTGAACTGGAACAAGTAATTAATCAGAAGTTGAATGCCGCAACTTTTAATGACTATGCCCCTAATGGATTACAGGTTGAAGGCCAGCCAGAAGTGCAAAAGATTGTCACAGGGGTTACCGCAAGCCAGGCGCTACTCGACGAAGCAGTAAGGCTGGGAGCTGACGCGGTGATTGTTCATCATGGTTATTTCTGGAAAGGTGAATCGCCCGTTATTCGCGGTATGAAGCAGAAACGATTGAAAACCTTGCTGGTTAATGACATTAATCTTTATGGCTGGCATTTACCCCTTGATGCTCATGAAGCGCTGGGAAATAACAGCCAGTTAGCTCAATTGCTGGGGATTACTGTAAAAGGTGTGATTGAACCGCTGGTGCCCTGGGGGGAAGTCGCAATCCCGGTTTCCGGGGCGGAGTACGCATCCTGGCTGGAAGCACGCTTAGGCCGCAAACCGCTTTGGTGTGGTGACAATGGCCCGGAAAAAATTACGCGTGTCGCCTGGTGTACAGGTGGTGGGCAAGGCTTCATTGATAGTGCTGCCCAGTTTGGTGTGGATGCATTTATTACAGGTGAAGTGTCTGAACAGACGATTCACTCGGCCCGCGAACAGGGTATCCATTTCTTTGCCGCAGGGCACCATGCAACTGAACGTTATGGGATAAAAGCGTTGGGTGAATGGTTAGCTGCGCAGTATGGGCTGGATGTGATGTTTGTGGATATAGACAACCCGGCATGAGTTCTCTCTGATACATGGGTCAGCAGTACCACAGGAGGCGGGAGTGCAGCGAGCGCGGTGTTATTTACTGGGTGAGAATTGCGTAGTTTTATCTCTGGAGCCACCAGTAAGCCTGGAAAGCCAGCAACGGATATGGGGACTGATGCAGCGCCTGCAAGGAATGCCAGAGGTTCTGGAAGCGATAGCAGGTATGAACAATATCACGGTGATTCTGCGTGTTGCCAACAGCAATGCGCTGGATGCTATTGAACGGTTACAACGCTGGTGGGAAGAGAGTGAAGCCTGGACTCCTGAATCCAGGCGCGTGGATTTCCCGGTCGTGTATGGTGGGCAACAGGGGCCAGATCTCGGCGAAGTCGCCCGCCATTGTGGCATGACTCCCTCACAAGTAGTGGAGCGCCATAGTAGCGTGGAATATGTGGTGTATTTTATGGGGTTTCAGCCGGGGTTTGCTTACCTGGGTGAACTGCCTCATGAACTGGCAATCCCGAGAAGAGCTGAGCCCCGGCTGAATGTGCCTGCAGGCACAGTAGGAATCGGTGGTGAACATACTGGGATTTACCCTCTTGAAACCCCTGGCGGCTGGAACCTGATTGGCCGAACGTCTCTGGTACTCTTTGACCCGCATCGCGAGCCACCTGCGTTACTGATGCCGGGTGACCGCGTGCGTTTTATTCCGCAAAAGGAGGGTGTATGTTGAAAATACACCATGCCGGGATACATACCTCTGTTCAGGATGGCGGCCGCTCTGGCTTCCGGCAACTGGGCGTGAGCCTGTGCGGTGCACTGGATCTTCCTGCATTACGTACAGCTAACTTACTGGTTGGCAATGATCAATACGCTGCTGGCCTGGAGGTGACTCTGGGCAATTTTGTGGCTGAGTTTACCGCCCCTGGCTGGATAGCGCTGACCGGAGCCGGGTGTGAAGCAACGCTTGCGGGAAAACCAATGTGGACGGGGTGGTGTTTTCCAGTAAAGCCTGGTGAGCAGCTTCAGTTACGCCAGCCCAGGAGAGGTATGCGCAGTTATCTTGCCGTCAGTGGCGGCATTGCTGTTCCTGATGTTATGGGTTCCCGTAGTACCGACCTTAAAGGCGGTTTTGGTGGGCTTGACGGGCGGCTGGTTCGTGATGGAGACAACTTACTGGCAGGTGAGCCAGAACGCGTCGTGACGCGTTCCCGTGGCGTTAAACAACTGCTGTGGAATAATCGGGTACGGGCATTGCCTGGCCCTGAATATACGGATTTTACCCTGGCGGCCAGGCAGGATTTTTGGCGTAATGGCTGGCAACTCTCGGCACAAAGTAACCGCATGGGGTACCGGCTGGTGGGAAACAGCCTGGAGCGTGAATCTGACCAGGAATTGCTCTCTCACGGGTTGATTCCAGGAGTGGTGCAGGTGCCACCAAATGGGCAGCCAATTGTGCTGATGGCTGACGCCCAAACCACAGGGGGTTACCCGCGTATCGCCTGTGTGATTGAAGCAGACAGGTATCACCTGGCGCAGTTACGCCTTGGCGAACCCCTGCATTTTATGCAGTGTACTCATGAAGAAGCCCACCGTGCCTGGGTTGAGCAAGAGCGCTACTTTGAGCAACTGGCAAGGTATCTGGAACAAGAGACTCTCTAACTCATACAGATAGAGTTACATGGCCGCCTGAGCTTATTGCCGGGCGGCTTTTTTATTCCTGAAGGCGGCTGTTGTACTGGATGTGTGGGGGTGGCGTATGGGTATTTCTTTTGGAAAGTCGGTTTTTAATATTTCTGAATGGTGGTGAATGTTTCCTGAAAAATAAACCCTGTGGCTATTAGACGTTGTTTCTTTTTTTTATTTTTACGTTCTTATTTATTCTTTGAGTGTGATTCTTATATTGTTCGGGCGTTTTATACCCCGATACTGGCCATTGTTATTTTTTAATCGGTAGTGCAGGTAAGTGAAGTGTTTTTATTTATACAAAGGTTTTGTCTATTGGTACTTGTGTTTACCCCATTACTGCTTTTATTTAATTCGTCTGCTTTTACTGATGAATGGTGGTTTTTATTCGTTTTTATCTCAGCTATCACTCTGAATTTTCTACCTGTTACGCTCTGTGTTGTGGTTTTTGAAATTGGAAATGCGTTTATTTTTAGAATTTATTTCTTGTTATTTGTATTTTATTAGTGTTATATCCTATTTTTGTGATTTTTAAATTAACTTTTGTCTACTGCCACATCTGGATCTGTGTTCTCTTATATACGCATAAAACAACAATGCACCATATTTATATTTAACCTCGTAAAATTAACGTATTTAAATATTTTCACCTGTCTATTATTGTATGTCAGGGCAAAAGCCCGGCTTGCGCCAATAAAACATTCACTAATGAGAGAGGGGATATGAGCGATAGCTTCCAAAGGGAAATACCGAAGGCACGCATTAACTTGAAACTGGATCTGCACACCGGAGGAGCACAGAAGAAAACAGAATTACCTTTAAAATTATTAGTTGCTGGTGATTTTAGTAATGGCAAGGAGACGCTGGCATTATCTGAGCGGAATAAAGTTAATATTAATAAAAATAACTTTAATAGCGTGCTCGCTGACTATTCACCCTCTGTGAGTATGGCCGTCGAGAATACGCTGGCGGGTGATGGCAGCGAAGAAAATGTCAGCCTGACCTTCCGTGACATGAATGATTTTTCTCCCGAACAGGTTGCCCGGCAAATCCCTCAGCTCAAAGCAATGCTGGCTATGCGGAACCTGCTCCGTGACCTGAAAGCCAACCTGCTGGATAACCAGTCTTTTCGTAAGGAGCTGGAAAAAATCCTGCTTGACCCTTCCCTGAGCGCTGAACTGCGTAACGAGTTATCTGCGCTGGCGCCAAAACAGGCATAACACCAGTAACAATTTTAACGGACTAAATAAGGAATGCTGATGGCTGTAAATACTGAAAGCGCAACCACTGGGGATAGTGTGGTGCTGGAACGCCCTGAAACAGGCAGTGTGTATACCTCGTTGTTTGAGAAAATTAATCTTAACCCGGTTTCAGAACTGAGCGCGCTGGATATCTGGCAGGATGCGCAGGTGATGTCTGACGCTACGGCCGATGAACGCCTGACTGCGGGCATGCAGGTTTTCCTTGAGTGCCTGAGTAAAGCCGGGGCCCGTGTGGAAAAACTGGATAAACACCTGATCGATCACCATATAGCGGAGCTGGACTGGCAAATCAGCCGCCAACTGGATGCCGTGATGCACCACGAAAACTTCCAGTCAGTCGAATCCTTGTGGCGTGGCGTTAAATCTCTGGTGGATAAAACAGACTTCCGCCAGAACGTCAAAATTGAACTCCTGGATTTATCCAAAGATGACCTGCGCCAGGATTTTGAAGATGCGCCAGAAATTATTCAGAGTGGCCTGTATTTGCAGACTTATGTTGCTGAATACGATACACCGGGTGGTGAGCCGATAGCGGCATTCATTTCTGCGTATGAATTTGATGCATCCGCTCAGGACGTTGCACTGCTGCGCAATATTTCAAAAGTGTCTGCGGCAGCGCATATGCCTTTCATTGGCTCGGCAGGCCCGGCATTTTTCCTGAAAGACTCAATGGAAGAAGTCGCGGCCATTAAAGATATTGGCAACTATTTTGACCGTGCGGAATACATCAAATGGAAATCTTTCCGTGAAACGGACGATTCCCGTTACCTTGGCCTGGTGATGCCACGAGTACTTGGCCGCCTGCCTTATGGCCCGGACACAGTACCAGTACGTAGCTTTAACTATGTTGAAGAAGTGAAAGGGCCGGATCACGATAAGTATTTGTGGACCAATGCGTCATTTGCCTTTGCTGCCAATATGGTGCGCAGCTTTATCAATAATGGCTGGTGTGTACAAATCCGTGGTCCACAGGCGGGTGGGGCAGTCCAGGATCTGCCAATCCATTTGTATGATCTGGGGACGGGCAACCAGGTGAAGATCCCTTCTGAGGTGATGATCCCTGAAACCCGCGAGTTCGAATTTGCCAACCTCGGTTTTATTCCACTTTCGTATTACAAAAACCGCGATTACGCGTGTTTCTTTTCGGCAAACTCCACCCAAAAACCTGCGCTGTATGACACGGCTGATGCAACAGCGAATAGCCGTATTAATGCGCGGTTGCCCTACATTTTCTTGCTGTCGCGCATCGCGCATTACCTGAAGCTGATTCAGCGTGAAAACATCGGTACCACGAAAGATCGCCGTTTACTGGAACTGGAACTGAATACCTGGGTGAGTGGGCTGGTAACAGAAATGACTGATCCGGGCGATGAGTTGCAGGCTTCTCATCCACTGCGTGATGCGAAAGTGGTTGTCGAAGATATCAGTGATAACCCGGGGTTCTTCAGTGTGAAACTGTATGCGGTGCCCCAATTCCAGGTCGAAGGCATGGATGTCAACCTGTCGCTGGTTTCCCGGATGCCAAAGGCGAAATCTTAACAAGGCAGGAAGCCGATGAAAACGGAACAACCGTTATGGGGGCGAGGAATTATGCTCTCTCCCCAGCATTTCCAACAACAGGCTGCGTATGCAGCCTGGTCTGCCGAATGTATTGCCAGAATGGGGCTCAACCACCCGTGGGGGGTGGTTGAGGTTTCGTTTGAAGCCGATGCACTGAAACTGGGCCATCTCCAGGCTCGCCACTTACATGTCCGTTTCCAGGACGGCACATTGATAGATACCAACAACGCGGATGCATTGCCACCCACGTTACCTCTGGATGGCGAACCTCATGAAACGACAGTGCTTCTCGCATTACCACGGATGCGTGCCAATGGTGGCAATTGCCTCAAACCAGAAGAAGTCGCCGCTCGCCCAATACGCTTTCGCCAGGCCTGGAGTGATGTACGTAATCACTATGGGGACGATGACCGTCAGATTGCCATACTCCAGCCAGAGCTGAGCCTGCGCTTTGCTCACCAGGAAAATGGCGATTTCCTTACCTGCCCTGTGGCCCGCCTGATTCAGGATTCACAGGGAGTATGGCGAGTGGACGAGACTTTCCTTCCGCCGTTACTCAGTGTGCACAGCAGCCCATGGCTGGTGGTTCACCTGGAACAACTGATGACCCAATTACGTGCGCGGCTTGCCCGGCTGATGGCCATGCGGCGTGAAAGCAATGAGCGTATGGCAGATTTTGCTGTCGCAGATGTGTCTTTGTTCTGGTTACTTAATGCACTTAACAGTGCGGAACCGGTACTCGGGCAATTCCAGTACCACCCACAGTCACCCGTGGAACGCCTGTATCCTGAGCTTGCCCGGCTTGCCGGTAGTTTGCTGACATTTTCTCTGGAGCACCAGGTTACTGCCATTCCTCACTACCGCCATGACGCACTGAACGACGTCTTCCCACCATTATTTAATTTGGTGAGTGATCTATTAGAGGCCAGCCTGCCATCACGGGTCGTGTCTATTGAACTGACGTGTGACACACGCCTGCGCCTGTGGTCGGCGCGGCTGCACGACCCCCGGTTGCGCGACGGGGCCGACTACTACCTTTCGGTACGCTCGCCTATACCTGCAGCGCGGTTGCAGGAGCAATTTCCTCTGCAATGCCGCGTTGGTAGCCCGGACTTTGTCACCAGCCTGGTGAATGCGTCTCGTCAGGGTATTCCACTCAAGCCGTTGCACCATGTCCCGGCGGCTATCCCCTTGCGCCTGGAAAACCAGTACTTCTCCCTTGATTTGTCTCATCCGGCAGCAAAAGAAATTCTGGAAAGCGGCAGTTGCATGTTCTACACCCCGGGCATGCTGGGCGAACCTGAACTTGAACTTTACGCGGTACTGAGAACATGAGTGAACAAATATTCGAAGTTACCAAACCTGTTGATATAGATGCACTTTTGCATAGTACCTGGCTGCAGGTTATCAGCTTACGCCACAGCCCTGAATTTAAGTCCGGCGAAGGGGCGATATTGTGGGAGCGCTGTGTCGAGAATATTGCCGGGGCGCAACAGGCGCTGAAAGCAACACAACTGGATGAACTGAGCTGCCAGCACATTCTCACTGCACAATGCGCGTTACTGGATGAAACGGTTAAAAGCCGTGGTGTTCAGGATGATGCCTGCGTGCAGTGGTACAGCATTCCTCTTGAAGGGCATTTTTTGGGCACGATGAATGCGGGGGATACCCTTTGCGACCGCATGCGCGCAGTGTTGCGTGAGCCTGCGCCGGACCCGGTGGTTTTGGTCTGCTTCCACCGGGTTTTGATGTTAGGTTTTTTGGGCAGTTATCGTTCACTGGATGACCCGGAGCGTAACAAACTGGTCAATGCGCTTAATGACAGAGTTGGCGGTATCACCTGCTCAACCGCGCAACCCGTTTTGGACGAAAGGTTCAATGACGTGGGGGTAATGCGTTGTTTTTCCTCATGGCCTGCTCGCATCGGCCTGGCTGTTTTCATGCTGGTTGTGTTGTGGCTGGGGCTGGACCTGTGGCTGGACCTGGTTCTGGCAACCCGGCTGCCTGAGGTGGCTCAATGACACCCACACAACAGCGACTGCTGGTGTTATGGGCCGCACTATTAATCAGTGTGCTCTGCCTCGGGTTACTGCCTGTCTCGCGTTTTACTGCTGTATTGGCGGTGGTTGTTATTTGGGGAAGTGCCGCGGTATGGGTGGGGGTGCTAAGCCGCCGGGAAAACACAGGCGCTTTTGCCTGGTTTTCTGACTTGCCCGGCGTGGCATACCGCCAGCCTGTCGTGTTGGTTTGTGGTGATTTGCCAGGCAACTGGCCAGATACATCACCCGTTCTCACTGTGAGCCAGGGCTGTTGGATAAGAGTCGACAACCCTCATGACCTGGCAGTAGTTACCCGCGAACTGTTGTCTCAACGCCCCGGCTGGGGCCGGCAGCTTTCGGTAATGGTCTGCGTTTGCCCACAACAGCATGGGGACCAGGAAACGCTCACCAGCCGGTTGCTCGCCTTGCGTTGGCAAATAAGCCAGTTACACCGTATTACCGGGCAGGCGGTGCCGTTATTGCTCAGTAGCCTGGTGGGCAGTGCAATGGTGAAGGATATGCACTGGCAATCTGCAACACCGGAGGGGCTTATCCGTGTATGGAATAGTCCATCTGTACCGGAAACAGTGACCGACTGGCTCAGGCTTAATACGCAGGAACCCGCGTCGGTTGAGCCCACGGTGTTGATGAGCAGCCTGGCAAACTGGTTCAGCCACTATGTCCAGGCCGTGTTTATAGATACAAAACCAGATATGCCGCCCATTAAACCCACAGCAGTGGCTTGGGGAATAAGCCCGGTTCTGGCGGGAAGTTTATCCCATTCAGTCTGGAGGGAATGGTTACACCGGCATACCGCATTAAATAGCGTCGCTGGTTGGCATCCTGTCGCGGCTGACAACACAGTTATGCCACTGTTGCCCGATTTTATTTTACCGCTGTTGCCTGAGGGGGAAGGCGTAACGCCTGCACAGCGTATGTTGCGCAACGGTTTTGTGCTGTTCACGTTGAGCATCGGCGTGGCTTTAGCCAGCAGTGCCTGGAACAACCAGCAATTACTGCAACGCATCAGTTTCGATTTACAGCATTACCACCATATTGGCCCGGCAGATAGCGGGCAGAAGGCGCAAGCGGTCAATGTGCTGCGCCTGCACGCAACCCAACTGAATAGTTGGGCCCGTAACGGTAGCCCACTGCACCTGAGCCTGGGGTTGTACCGGGGGGAGCATTTGCGTGCTCCGGTTATGGCCGCTATCCAGTCTTATGTTGCACCGGTGCAACCTGTTGTTTCCACAACGCCGGAAACACGCCAACCCAATATTATTCACCTCGATAGCATGTCCTTGTTTGATGCCGGGAAATCTGAACTGAAACCAGGCTCCACAAAAGTTCTGGTGAATGCGCTGGTGGGGGTTAAAGCCCGTCCGGGGTGGCTGATTCGCATAACCGGGCACACCGATAACACCGGGAGCACGCCACTCAACCAGGCATTGTCACTGAAACGGGCTGAGTCGGTTCGTGACTGGATGCGCGATACCGGCGAAATACCGGAAAACTGTTTTGCGGTTCTGGGGCATGGTGCAAGCCGCCCTGTCGCAACTAACGATACAGCGGAAGGCCGTGCGCTTAACCGCCGTGTCGAAATCAACCTGGTTCCACAGGCGAATGCCTGTCTGGTAGCAGGTTTATCCTCTGCGCCATCACAGGATGGTGGCGTATCACGAAACGAAATGGAGTAACAAATGGCAATTCCTGTTTATCTTTGGCTGAAAGACGATGGCGGTGCTGATATCAAAGGTTCGGTAGATGTTCAGGACCGCGAGGGTAGCATTGAAGTGGTGGCGCAGGAGCACAACCTGTATATCCCGACCGATAACAACACCGGGAAGCTGACTGGCACCCGTATCCACACGCCTTTTTTGTTCACCAAAGAAATTGATTCCGCCAGCCCGTATTTATACAAAGCGGTGACCACTGGCCAGACGCTGCAGTCAGCTGAATTCAAGTGGTACAAAATCAACGATGCGGGCCAGGAAGTGGAGTACTTCAACACCAAACTTGAGAACGTGAAAGTGGTGAAGGTAAACCCGGTCATGCATGACATCAAAGACCCATCTTTCGAGAAACACAACCACCTGGAACGCATTGAACTGCGTTACGAAAAGATCACCTGGACTTACAAAGACGGCAACATCATTCATTCCGACTCATGGAATGAGCGCGCCACAGCATAAGTTACCTGGGCGGGCAGTTTCGGCTGCCCGCTTTTCTTTTCGCTGAGCGTCCGTTAAGCGGGTGTTCAGCAAAAAATACCAAAAACCCCAAACCAGACCTGATGCGCTTAGGTTCCTGATAGCAAGGAAAAGCGATGGGCGGTAGCGTGCCTGAAGGTCTCTGACAGCGAGTGAAAGAATATGGAAAATTCAGCGAACCTGTTACGTCGTCTTAACCCTTACTGTGCTCGTGCACTGGAAAGTGCCGCCTCTCTGTGCCAAACCCGGGCTCACGCAAAAATTCATCCTGAACACTGGCTATTAAAGCTATTTGAACAAGGCGAGGGGGATCTGACGGTACTGGGGCGCCGTTACGAGTGGGATATGGACGCGCTGTGGCAGGACTTAATGAACTGGCTGGATGCGTTACCCCGTAAGGTCCATATCCGGCCAGGGTTATCAGATGAGCTTCTGGCGTTGTTGCAGGAAGCCTGGTTGCGAGCCTCACTGGCTGGGGAAGAGCAAATTCGCAGCGTTCACTTGCTGATGGCTCTGGTTAGCAAACCTCGTCTGGTGTCATGTGATGGTTTGTGGCCGTTGATGACCTTGAGACAAATTCAGTTAGACCGCCTGCGTTCACTCCTGGACACACAATCTGACGAACGGCTTGATGCCCAGCAGAATGACGAACTGTCCCATTCACTGCTTGATAATGTCACCCTGGTGGGCCGTTCGGAAAGCCAGCAAGACAATACGGCAACACTGAGCAACACATTACAAAATACACTGGAAAAATTTACCGTTGATGTGACTGCCAAAGCCCGCAAAGGGGATATCGACCCGGTATTTGGGCGCGATACTGAAATTCGCCAAATGATAGATATTCTTTCGAGGCGGCGTAAAAACAACCCTATCCTGGTCGGTGAGCCTGGTGTCGGGAAAACAGCGTTAGTTGAAGGGTTGGCCCTGCGCATTGCACAGGGGAATGTCCCTGAATCCCTTAAGCCTGTCACCCTGCGCACTCTGGATCTTGGCCTGTTACAGGCCGGTGCCGGGGTGAAAGGGGAATTTGAACAACGGCTGAAAAATATTATTGATGCGGTACAACAATCATCAGAACCCGTACTGCTGTTTATCGATGAAGCTCACACAATTATTGGCGCAGGGAACCAGGCTGGTGGTGCAGATGCCGCTAATCTGCTTAAGCCTGCTCTGGCAAGAGGAGAGTTGCGTACTATCGCTGCTACGACCTGGAGCGAATATAAATGCTATTTCGAACGTGACGCTGCGCTGGAGCGCCGTTTCCAAATGGTGAAAGTTGATGAGCCTGATGATGACACCGCCTGCCTGATGCTCAGGGGCCTTAAGTCCCGTCACCCAGCATGGTGCTTTGCAGTTACAGACCGAACTGCATATCAGGCAACTGCTTTACCGCTATAGCCTGATAAACATGCACCTGGGAAGCCCGGTTACCGGAACAAGTGGGAAACAATAACGGAGTGAGGTTGTAGTGACAGGCAATAACCTTAACAACCGGTTATACAAAAAACAAAGCCCCTGTACCGGGGCTTTGTTTTTGTTGCCAACAACTTAGTGGGATGACAAATCTGACGTAAAATCACGCTTGGTGTAGCCGGTATACAGCTGGCGCGGACGGGCAATTTTTAACCCTTCTGCGTGCATTTCACTCCAGTGAGCAATCCAGCCAACGGTACGTGCCATTGCGAAAATTACCGTAAACATTGAAGACGGAATCCCCATTGCTTTGAGGATAATGCCCGAATAGAAGTCAACGTTCGGGTACAGCTTACGTTCAATGAAGTACGGGTCGTTCAACGCGATGTGTTCCAGTTCCATTGCCACTTCCAGCAGGTCATCTTTCATACCCAGCTCTTTAAGCACTTCATGGCAGGTTTCACGCATTACAGTGGCGCGCGGATCGTAGTTTTTATAAACACGATGCCCAAAGCCCATCAGGCGGAAAGAGTCATTCTTATCTTTCGCACGGCGCACAAATTCCGGAATGTGTTCTTTCGCGCTAATTTCTTCAAGCATCTTCAGGCAGGCTTCGTTCGCACCACCGTGAGCAGGCCCCCAAAGTGAGGCGATACCCGCTGCAATACAGGCGAAGGGGTTGGCACCAGAAGAGCCTGCAGTACGTACGGTTGACGTCGAGGCGTTCTGCTCATGGTCCGCATGCAGAATCAGAATACGGTCCATTGCGCGTTCCAGCACCGGGTTAACTTCATAAGTTTCACACGGTGTTGCGAACATCATATGCAGGAAGTTACCGGCATAGGAGAGGTCATTTCGTGGGTAAACGAAAGGCTGCCCAATGGAGTACTTGTAACACATCGCCGCCACGGTTGGCATTTTGGACAACAGGCGGAACGCAGCGATTTCACGGTGACGAGGAATATTCACATCCAGTGAGTCATGGTAAAACGCAGCCAGCGCACCTGTTACCCCGCACATGACGGCCATCGGGTGGGAGTCACGGCGGAAACCATGGAACAGGCGAGTAATCTGCTCATGGATCATGGTATGACGCGTTACAATCGTTTTGAACTCATCATATTGTTCCTGGGTGGGTTTTTCACCATACAGCAGGATATAACAGACTTCGAGATAGTTGGAGTTAGTTGCCAACTGGTCGATGGGGAAACCGCGGTGGAGCAAAATACCTTCATCACCATCAATAAAGGTTATTTTAGATTCACAGGATGCGGTTGAGGTGAATCCAGGGTCAAAAGTAAAAACCCCTTTTGAACCAAGGCTACGGATATCGATAACATCCTGGCCCAGGGTGCCTTGTAGCACGTCCAGCTCAGCGACAGAGCCCCCTTCGAGGGTTAGGTTTGCTTTTTTATCAGCCATTTACGGTCTCCTTAGCGCCTTATTGCGTAAGACTGCGGCTTTACCAGTTTGCTTTCATGGCCAGGTTGAAGTTTACCAGTTTGTTATATCAGCTCTCGTCTCTGTTTTTAGAGGATATGACCAGGGTACAGAGCGATGGGCGCTTGCAGGTAACCATTCAGACCGTGGTGAAACAACAGCAAATCAGGGTGTTAGCAGTCAGTATCATAAAATCTTTATATCACTAATAACTGTCCTGACTACTGCGGTCAATACCGACACACTGTTACATAACTTATTCTCAGGTGAAAGAGTGACCCTATAACTTTTGCGAATTATACGGCGTTTTCGGTGATGGATGTAACAATAATGTTTAATTTTTGTCAAATCAGATAATTAAAAATTAAAAAATTGTTGTTATCGTGATCGTGTTCACTGTTCCAGCCAAAAACACACAAACTATTTGTAGGTTAATTGTAATGATATTGTGAACATCCTATACTGCCGCCAGGTCTCCGGAACATACTGCTCCCGCGAGCCACCCAGCGTAGTACTCGTCATTTTAACACCTGGAAGCAGTTGTTTTACATGACGCAGAGTTATAGAAAACCACGCTGTCTGACCGCCTGCAGACCGGAGGAAGGAATAATAAAAACAGCATGTGGGCGCTATTCATAATGAAAAATGTGAAAAAACAAAGACCTGTTAATCTGGATCTTGCTACGATCCGATTTCCCGTCACCGCAATTGCTTCCATCCTCCACCGCGTTTCCGGCGTGATCACCTTCGTGGCGGTCGGCATTCTGCTCTGGTTGCTGGGGCTATCCCTTTCCTCACCCGAAGGCTTCCTGGTTGCTTCATCAATTATGGACAGCTTTATCGTTAAATTCATCCTGTGGGGCATTCTTACCGCACTGGCTTACCATGTTGTCGGTGGAATCCGTCATATGCTGATGGACTTTGGTTATCTGGAAGAAACCTTAGAGGCAGGGAAGCGTACTGCCAACATTGGTTTCGGTATTACTGTCGTGCTTTCTATTCTTGCAGGAGTTCTCGTATGGTAAGCAACGCCTCTGCGCTTGGTCGTAATGGTGTGCACGACTATATTCTGGTGCGTGCTACTGCGATTATCATCGCGCTGTATATCGTTTATATGGTTGGCTTCTTTGCAACCAGCGGTGAACTGACCTGGCAAATCTGGACGGGTTTCTTCGCCTCCGCTTTCACAAAAGTATTCACCTTGCTGGCGCTGTTTTCTGTGCTGGTTCATGCCTGGATTGGCATGTGGCAGGTGTTAACCGACTACGTTAAACCACTGGCTATACGCCTTGTCCTGCAACTTGCCATTGTTGCAGCGCTGCTGGTTTACGTCATTTATGGGTTCGTTGTGGTGTGGGGTGTGTAATGAAATTGCCAGTCAGAGAGTTTGATGCAGTGGTTATCGGTGCAGGTGGCGCAGGTATGCGTGCCGCACTGCAAATTTCCCAGTCAGGGCAAACTTGTGCTCTGCTGTCCAAAGTATTTCCTACTCGCTCCCACACGGTATCTGCGCAAGGGGGCATTACTGTCGCATTAGGCAATTCCCATGAAGATAACTGGGAATGGCATATGTACGATACCGTGAAAGGTTCTGATTACATTGGTGATCAGGACGCAATTGAATATATGTGTAAAACCGGCCCGGAAGCGATTCTTGAGCTGGAACATATGGGGCTGCCATTCTCACGTCTGGATGACGGGCGTATTTATCAGCGCCCGTTTGGCGGGCAGTCGAAGAATTTTGGCGGTGAGCAGGCTGCGCGTACTGCGGCGGCGGCAGACCGTACCGGGCATGCTTTGCTGCATACGCTGTATCAACAAAATTTGAAAAACCACACCACCATTTTTTCCGAGTGGTATGCACTGGATCTGGTAAAAAACCAGGACGGCTCAGTGGTGGGTTGTACTGCACTGTGCATCGAAACCGGTGAAGTCGTGTATTTTAAAGCCCGCGCTACAGTGCTGGCGACCGGCGGTGCAGGGCGCATTTACCAGTCAACCACCAATGCGCACATTAATACTGGCGATGGCGTTGGCATGGCAATGCGTGCGGGTGTGCCTGTTCAGGATATGGAAATGTGGCAGTTCCACCCAACGGGTATTGCCGGGGCTGGTGTTCTGGTCACGGAAGGCTGCCGTGGTGAAGGCGGTTATTTGCTGAATAAACATGGCGAACGCTTCATGGAGCGTTATGCGCCAAATGCCAAAGACCTTGCCGGTCGTGATGTCGTTGCCCGCTCAATCATGATTGAAATCCGTGAAGGCCGCGGTTGCGATGGCCCATGGGGCCCCCATGCCAAACTGAAGCTTGATCACCTGGGTAAAGATGTTCTGGAATCCCGCCTGCCAGGTATTCTTGAACTGTCACGCACCTTTGCACACGTCGACCCGGTAAAAGAACCTATTCCTGTTATTCCTACCTGCCACTACATGATGGGTGGGATCCCCACCAAAGTAACAGGCCAGGCGCTGACCGTGAACGAAAAAGGCGAGGATGTTGTGATTCCGGGCCTGTTTGCTGTTGGTGAGATTGCCTGTGTGTCTGTTCATGGTGCCAACCGTCTGGGTGGTAACTCGTTGCTGGACCTGGTGGTATTTGGGCGTGCGGCAGGTATGCATCTGCAAGAGTCCATTAATGAACAGGGTGCGCTGCGTGATGCAAGTGAATCTGATGTGGAAGCCTCCCTTGAGCGCATGAACCGCTGGAACAATAACCGCACAGGTGAAGACCCGGTGGTTATCCGCAAAGCATTGCAGGAATGCATGCAGCACAATTTCTCCGTATTCCGCGAAGGCGATGCAATGGCCAAAGGCCTTGAAGACCTCAAAGGAATTCGCGAGCGCCTGCAAAACGCGCGTCTTGATGATACGTCGAGTGAGTTTAATACCCAGCGAGTGGAATGCCTTGAACTGGATAACCTCATGGAAACGGCGTATGCCACCGCGATGTCGGCAAACTTCCGTACTGAAAGCCGTGGCGCGCACAGCCGCTTCGACTTCCCTGAACGTGATGATGAGAACTGGTTGTGCCACTCCTTGTACTTGCCAGAAAGTGAATCCATGGTACGCCGTAAGGTGAATATGGAGCCTAAATTGCGCCCGGCGTTCCCGCCGAAGGTACGTACTTACTGATTGCGGAGACAAGGTGATGAAACTCGAATTTTCAGTTTATCGTTATAACCCGGATGTAGACGATGCTCCGCGTATGCAGGATTACACGCTGGAAGCTGACGAAGGGCGAGACATGATGCTGCTGGATGCGTTAATCCAGTTGAAAGAAAAAGATCCGACACTTGCTTTTCGTCGTTCCTGCCGTGAAGGGGTGTGTGGCTCTGATGGCATGAATATGAATGGCAAAAATGGCCTGGCCTGTATCACGCCTGTTTCAGCCCTGCGTAACGGTAATCAAAAAATTGTGATTCGCCCATTACCAGGACTTCCTGTTGTGCGTGATCTGGTTGTGGACATGGGGCAGTTCTATACTCAATATGAGAAGATTAAGCCTTACCTGTTGAATAACGGGCGAAATCCACCGGCCAGAGAACATTTGCAGTTCCCGGAACAACGGGAAAAACTCGATGGGCTGTACGAATGTATTTTATGTGCGTGCTGTTCAACATCTTGCCCGTCCTTCTGGTGGAACCCGGATAAATTTATTGGACCGGCTGGTTTGTTAGCGGCTTACCGTTTCCTGATAGACAGCCGTGATACAGAAACCGACGAACGCCTTGAAGGGTTGAGTGATGCTTTCAGTGTGTTCCGCTGCCACAGTATTATGAACTGTGTCAGTGTTTGCCCAAAAGGTTTGAACCCAACTCGCGCAATTGGCCATATTAAGTCGATGTTGTTGAAACGTAGTGCATAATATGAAGGGCCGGGAAGTCATTTCCCGGCTTTTCAGGAAATCTTTAAAAACTGCCGGTAGCACCTTGCACCGGGTGTCATACTCAAAAGGTGCAATTGCGTGAAGACAGTTTTTAAAGGTTCCTTCGCGGGCGATTCCATTATAAAAGCTCGCTGAAAGTGAACCCTGGTACGTGCCCCATAAGGGTGTACGATGTAGTTTTTACGGCGAAAGTAAGCCTGTAAGGCTTAAGGGATCACGATGCAGAACGGCGCAATGAAAGCCTGGCTGGACTCTTCTTACCTGTCTGGTTCTAACCAGACATGGATAGAACAGCTCTATGAAGACTTCTTAACCGATCCTGACTCAGTGGACGCACACTGGCGCTCCATGTTCCAGCAGTTGCCAGGAACAGGGGTAAGACCGGATCAATTCCATTCCAAAACACGTGATTATTTTCGTCGTCTGGCGAAGGATGCCTCACGTTACACTTCCTCAATTACCGACCCTGACACCGATGCCAAGCAGGTAAAAGTCCTGCAGCTCATCAACGCATACCGCTTCCGCGGTCACCAGCAGGCTAATCTCGACCCACTCGGGTTGTGGCAACAAGAGTCGGTACCTGATCTCTCTCCTGCATTTCATCACCTGACGGAAGCTGATTTCCAGGAGAGCTTTAACGTGGGGTCTTTTGCAATTGGCAAAGACACCATGAAGCTGGGCGACTTAATCACTGCACTGAAGCAAACCTATTGTGGTTCTATCGGTGCGGAATATATGCATATCACCAACACAGAAGAAAAGCGCTGGATTCAGCACCGTATTGAATCTGTGGTTGGTCAGCCTTCCTTCTCAACAGAAGAGAAAAAGCGCTTTCTCAGTGAGTTAACAGCGGCTGAAGGTATGGAGCGCTATCTCGGTGCCAAATTCCCGGGTGCAAAACGCTTCTCTCTGGAAGGTGGTGACGCGCTTATCCCCATGCTCAAAGAACTGATTCGCCATGCAGGCAAAAGCGGTACCCGTGAAGTGGTACTGGGCATGGCGCACCGTGGTCGTCTTAACGTGCTGCTCAACGTTCTGGGTAAAAAACCGCAGGATTTGTTTGACGAATTCTCCGGGAAGCATAAAGAGCATCTGGGAACCGGTGATGTGAAATATCACATGGGCTTCTCGTCAGACATCGAAACTGAAGGTGGTCTGGTCCACCTGGCGCTGGCGTTTAACCCTTCGCATCTGGAAATTGTCAGCCCGGTTGTTATTGGTTCTGTGCGTGCGCGCCTTGACCGGCTGGATGAACCTGGCAGCAACAAGGTTCTGCCTATCACTATTCATGGCGATGCTGCTGTTGCAGGCCAGGGTGTAGTTCAGGAAACCCTGAACATGTCCAAGGCTCGTGGTTATGATGTGGGTGGTACTGTTCGTATCGTTATTAATAACCAGATTGGTTTTACTACGTCGAACCCACTGGATGCCCGCTCCACACCTTATTGTACTGATATTGGGAAAATGGTGCAGGCCCCGATTTTCCACGTCAATGCAGATGACCCGGAAGCAGTGGCGTTTGTTACCCGTCTGGCACTGGATTACCGCAACACCTTCCAGCGTGATGTGTTTGTTGACCTGGTGTGTTACCGCCGTCATGGCCATAACGAGGCCGATGAACCCAGTGCAACCCAGCCGCTGATGTACCAGAAAATTAAAAAACACCCCACGCCTCGCAAACTCTATGCAGACAAACTGGAACAGAACCAGATTGCCACGCTGGAAGATGCCACTGAACTGGTGAATCTGTACCGCGATGCGCTGGATGCCGGTGACTGCGTGGTAAAAGAGTGGCGCCCAATGAATATGCACTCATTCACCTGGTCGCCTTACCTGAACCATGACTGGGATGAAAGCTACCCGAACAAAGTTGACATGAAGCGTTTGCAGGAACTGGCAAAACGCATCAGTACGGTTCCGGACGCTGTCGAAATGCAGTCTCGTGTAGCGAAAATTTACGGCGACCGCCAGGAAATGGCCGCCGGTAATAAACCGCTCGACTGGGGTGCTGCAGAAAACCTGGCTTACGCCACCATGGTTGACGAAGGTATTCCGGTACGCATTTCTGGTGAAGATGCAGGCCGTGGGACATTCTTCCACCGCCATGCTGTCATTCATAACCAGACCAACGGCTCGACTTACACGCCGCTGTGCCATGTACACAATGCACAGGGTACTTTCCGTGTCTGGGATTCTGTTCTGTCTGAAGAAGCCGTGCTGGCCTTCGAGTATGGTTACGCGACAGCAGAGCCACGCACTCTTACTATTTGGGAAGCACAATTTGGTGACTTCGCAAATGGTGCTCAGGTGGTTATCGACCAGTTCATCAGTTCTGGTGAACAAAAATGGGGCCGGATGTGTGGGCTGGTGATGTTACTGCCTCATGGTTATGAAGGGCAGGGGCCAGAGCACTCTTCCGCACGCCTGGAACGCTACCTGCAACTGTGTGCTGAGCAAAACATGCAAGTGTGCGTACCATCAACACCGGCACAGGTTTACCATATGCTACGCCGTCAGGCATTGCGTGGTATGCGCCGCCCGCTGGTGGTGATGTCACCCAAATCCCTGCTGCGCCATCCTCTGGCTATTTCCAGCCTGGATGAACTGGCGAATGGCACTTTCCAGCCTGCCATCGGTGAAATTGATGATATCGATCCGCAAGCTGTGAAACGTGTGGTGATGTGTTCTGGCAAGGTGTACTACGATTTGTTGGAACAACGCCGTAAAAACGATCAACACAATGTGGCGATTATCCGTATTGAGCAGTTGTATCCTTTCCCGGTACAAAGCGTGCAGGAAGTGCTTAAACGGTTCTCCCATGTTCATGACTTTGTCTGGTGTCAGGAAGAGCCTCTGAACCAGGGCGCATGGTATTGCAGCCAGCACCACTTGCGCGAAGTGATACCTTTTGGCTCCGCACTGCGTTACGCAGGGCGTCCGGCGTCGGCATCACCTGCCGTCGGGTATATGTCCGTTCACCTTAAACAGCAGCAAGATCTGGTTAATGACGCGCTGAATGTCGAATAGTTAAAGGATAAATAATGAGTAGCGTAGATATTCTTGTTCCCGACCTGCCTGAATCCGTTGCCGACGCCACCGTGGCAACCTGGCATAAAAAACCGGGTGACGCGGTAACCCGCGACGAAGTTCTGGTTGAAATCGAGACTGACAAAGTGGTACTGGAAGTACCGGCAGCCGCTGATGGTGTACTGGATGCTGTGCTGGAAGCTGAAGGCACAACAGTGACTTCTCGCCAGATCCTTGGGCGGCTGCGTGAAGGTAACAGTTCTGGTAAAGAAACCTCTGCCAAGGCAGATGAAAAGGAATCAACACCAGCACAACGCCACACTGCTGATCTTGAAGAGCAAACCAATGACGCTTTAAGCCCGGCAATTCGCCGCCTGTTGAGTGAGCATGATCTTGACGCCAGTGCAATTAAAGGCACCGGTGTTGGTGGCCGCATCACTCGCGAAGATGTTGAAAAACATCTGGCTAAAGCCCCTGCGGCGGCGGCAGCTCCGGCGGTAGAGCCTGTTGCGGGTAACCGCAGTGAAAAACGTGTCCCGATGACGCGTTTACGTAAACGTGTTGCGGAACGTTTGCTGGAAGCAAAAAACTCAACAGCAATGCTGACTACGTTCAACGAAGTTAACATGAAGCCGATTATGGATTTGCGTAAACAGTACGGTGAGGCGTTTGAAAAACGTCATGGTATCCGTCTGGGCTTTATGTCTTTCTATGTTAAAGCTGTGGTTGAAGCACTGAAACGTTACCCGGAAGTGAACGCTTCCATTGATGGTGATGACGTGGTTTACCACAACTATTTCGATGTCAGCATGGCAGTGTCCACACCGCGTGGTCTGGTTACGCCGGTATTGCGTGACGTGGATACACTGGGCATGGCCGATGTCGAAAAACGTATCAAAGAGCTGGCTGTGAAAGGCCGTGACGGTAAGCTCACCGTTGAAGATTTGACCGGTGGTAATTTCACTATCACTAACGGCGGCGTATTTGGTTCCTTGATGTCCACTCCGATTATCAATCCACCGCAAAGCGCCATTCTGGGCATGCATGCCATCAAAGACCGCCCCATGGCGGTAGACGGTAAAGTAGAAATTCTGCCAATGATGTATTTGGCACTTTCTTACGATCACCGTCTGATAGACGGGCGTGAGTCCGTTGGTTTCCTGGTCGCAATTAAAGAGATGCTGGAAGACCCGACTCGCCTGCTGCTGGATGTGTAGTTGTGTGGGGCTTGTGCCCCACACACCGATTACCCGGCCACAGCAAACGCTGTGGCGCAGAGTACCCCGAGCCTAGATGCTCTTCATCTGATTTGAATGGATAGAACTCATGAACTTACACGAATATCAGGCGAAACAATTGTTTGCCCGGTATGGCTTGCCGGCACCGGTGGGTTATGCCTGTACCACACCGCGCGAAGCGGAAGAAGCGGCGTCTAAAATTGGTGCCGGTCCTTGGGTAGTAAAATGCCAGGTACACGCAGGCGGCCGCGGTAAAGCTGGCGGTGTGAAAGTCGTAAAAAATAAAGAAGATATCCGTGCTTTTGCTGAACAATGGTTAGGCAAACGCCTGGTAACCTACCAAACAGATGCCAACGGTCAGCCGGTAAACCAGATCCTGGTTGAAAATGCGACTGATATCGCTAAAGAACTGTATCTTGGCGCAGTTGTAGACCGTAGCAGTCGTCGCGTAGTGTTCATGGCATCCACTGAAGGTGGCGTGGAAATAGAAAAAGTTGCTGCAGAAACGCCGCATCTTATTCACAAAACAGCCATTGATCCACTGACTGGCCCGATGCCGTATCAGGGGCGTGAACTGGCATTCAAACTGGGTCTGCAGGGCAAACAAATTCAGCAGTTCAGCAAGATTTTCATGGGGCTGGCCACTATGTTCCTGGAGCGTGACCTGGCGCTGGTGGAAATCAACCCCTTAGTCATTACTACTCAGGACGACCTGATTTGCCTTGATGGCAAACTGGGTGTTGATGGTAATGCGCTGTTCCGCCAACCAGAACTGCGTGAAATGCATGACAAGAGCCAGGAAGACCCGCGCGAAGCCCATGCTGCGCAATGGGAACTGAACTATGTGGCTCTGGAAGGCAATATCGGTTGCATGGTAAATGGCGCAGGTCTGGCTATGGGCACCATGGATATTGTGAAACTGCACGGTGGTGCGCCGGCTAACTTCCTTGATGTGGGCGGTGGTGCAACGAAAGAACGTGTTACTGAAGCGTTTAAAATTATTCTGTCTGACGATGCGGTTAAAGCGGTACTGGTTAACATCTTCGGCGGGATTGTACGTTGCGACTTGATTGCCGATGGCATCATTGGTGCCGTTTCCGAAGTCGGTGTAAATGTGCCAGTTGTTGTGCGCCTTGAAGGTAACAATGCAGAACTGGGTGCGAAGAAGCTTGCTGAAAGTGGCCTGAATATTATTGCGGCGACCAGTCTGACCGACGCCGCGCAGCAGGTTGTTGCTGCAGTGGAGGGGAAATAATGTCCATTTTAATCGATAAAAACACCAAAGTTATCTGCCAGGGTTTTACTGGTAGCCAGGGGACATTCCATTCCGAGCAGGCCATTGCTTACGGTACCCAAATGGTCGGTGGCGTTACACCGGGTAAGGGCGGTACAACGCACCTGGGTTTACCCGTGTTTAATACCGTTCGTGAAGCGGTAGAGGCCACAGGAGCGACTGCATCAGTTATTTATGTACCGGCCCCGTTCTGTAAAGACTCGATTCTTGAAGCAATCGATGCTGGTATCAAACTGATTATCACTATTACTGAAGGTATTCCCACTCTGGATATGCTGACTGTGAAAGTGAAACTGGACGAAGCCGGTGTGCGCATGATTGGGCCTAACTGCCCGGGCGTTATCACTCCGGGTGCTTGCAAAATCGGTATCATGCCAGGGCACATTCACCAGCCGGGTAAAGTCGGTATTGTTTCACGCTCGGGTACGCTGACCTATGAAGCGGTGAAACAAACAACTGATTACGGCTTTGGCCAGTCGACTTGTGTTGGTATCGGTGGTGACCCAATTCCAGGTTCCAACTTTATCGACATCCTGAAACTGTTCCAGGAAGACCCGCAAACCGAAGCCATCGTGATGATTGGTGAAATCGGTGGTAGCGCAGAAGAAGAAGCTGCTGCCTATATTAAGGAACATGTCACTAAGCCAATGGTGGGTTACATTGCGGGTGTTACCGCGCCTAAGGGTAAACGTATGGGCCATGCTGGCGCCATCATTGCCGGGGGTAAAGGTACTGCAGACGAAAAATTCGCAGCACTTGAAGCTGCCGGGGTGAAAACTGTGCGTAGCCTGGCAGATATCGGTGAAGCGCTCAAATCTATTCTTCCTCAATAAAAAAATGGTGATCGCCGGTAAGGCGTGAACCCCTTTTCGACATGGTTGGCCACCTCCAGGGTGGCCTTTTTTTTACCCGTATAGTGACGAGCACTACACAAAAACAGGGAAAATGAAAATAAAAAGTTAAAAACTTGATTAATATTGTGAAGGAACTACGCTTATTGATATTGCACAGAGTGACAGTTTCATTGTGAAAATGACAATGACATTACGCTTTAATTATTTATAACATCCAGCATACATGTAATTAAAGTTAATTTAATTAACATTATATTAACTTGACGCACACCCGAATAACCTCGTTAACACAAAATATTCGTTATTGATTTAAATCAATAAAATAACCTCTTGTCACCAAATGAAAAATTCCAAATTTGTCGAAGATCAAACTAGCACTTGAGGATGTTTTTCGCTATAAATTGATCACCGTCGAGAAACGCAAAAAACGTTCAGTAAAAACCTATTTATTGTAAGTCTATTGAAGCGTAATATATTCGCGGGATTCATTTGGTATTAATTAACGTATTTGTAACCTTTTTGCTTTTCTTGTTTTACATTCAGTGGTGCCGGAAAAGAAAGAGGTCGCAAATGTTTTTTGTATTGGGGCAAGTGTAGGGGAATGCCGTAGCCAGGTATTCTTCTATTCGGCGTCTTCATGCGAGGAGCAAGGAGTCAAGATGTTTGATATAGTCGAACTGTCACGATTGCAGTTTGCCTTGACCGCACTGTACCACTTTCTGTTTGTGCCACTGACGCTGGGTATGGCGTTCTTGCTGGCCATCATGAATACGATATATGTGTTGTCTGGTAAACAAATCTATAAAGATATGACTAAGTTTTGGGGAAAGTTGTTTGGTATCAACTTTGCTCTTGGGGTTGCCACTGGTTTAACCATGGAATTCCAGTTCGGTACTAACTGGTCATATTATTCGCATTATGTGGGCGATATTTTTGGTGCGCCGCTCGCTATTGAAGGTTTAATGGCCTTCTTCCTTGAGTCGACTTTCGTTGGGCTCTTCTTCTTCGGTTGGGACCGGTTGACCAAAGTACAGCATATGGCTGTTACCTGGTTAGTTGCTCTGGGCTCAAACCTTTCTGCGTTGTGGATTCTGGTCGCAAACGGCTGGATGCAAAACCCAATCGCTTCTGAGTTCAACTATGAAACCATGCGTATGGAAATGGTCAGCTTCTCCGAGCTGGTCCTGAACCCGGTCGCACAGGTTAAATTCGTTCACACGGTTGCTGCAGGCTATGTAACCGGCGCGATGTTCATTCTCAGCATCAGCGCATGGTACATGCTCAAAGGCCGTGACCTCGCATTTGCAAAACGCTCCTTTGCGGTTGCTGCCAGCTTCGGTATGGCTGCTGTGCTTTCCGTTATTGTGCTGGGTGATGAATCTGGTTACGAAATGGGTGACGTACAGAAAACCAAACTGGCTGCCATTGAAGCTGAATGGGAAACGCAACCCGCTCCTGCATCATTCACCTTGTTTGGTATTCCTGACCAGGCTGAACAGAAGAACCACTACTCGGTTCAGATCCCGTATCTGCTGGGGCTTATTGCCACACGTTCTGTTGATACGCCAGTGCTTGGTCTTAAAGATCTGATGGCCCAGCATGAAGAGCGCATCCGTAATGGGATGAAGGCTTATAAGTTGCTGGAAGAATTGCGTGCGGGTTCAACCGACCAGGCAGTGCGTAACGAGTTTAACAATGTGAAGAAAGACCTTGGCTATGGCCTGTTGTTAAAACGTTATACACCAAATGTCACGGATGCAACTGAAGCACAAATTCAGAAAGCCACCAAAGACTCTATACCGGAAGTGGCGCCACTCTATTTTGCTTTCCGCATCATGGTAGCGTGTGGTGTCTTGCTGCTTCTGATTATCGGCCTGTCGTTCTGGTCAGTGATTCGTAATCGTATCGGTCAGAAAAAATGGCTGCTGCGTGCCGCGTTCTATGGTCTCCCATTACCCTGGATTGCTGTAGAAGCTGGCTGGTTCGTTGCTGAATATGGTCGCCAGCCATGGGCTATCGGTGAAGTGTTACCCACAGCCGTTGCTAACTCGACATTGTCCGCGTCTGACTTGATTTTCTCAATCGTACTGATATGCGGTCTGTACACCTTGTTCCTGGTGGCGGAACTGTTCCTGATGTTCAAGTTTGCACGTCTGGGGCCAAGTAGCCTGAAAACCGGTCGCTATCATTTTGAGCAATCCGGCGCTACGGCTCAAACGGCACGCTAAGACAGGAGTCGAAACATGATTGATTATGAAGTATTGCGTTTTATCTGGTGGTTGCTGATTGGCGTTCTGCTGATTGGCTTTACCGTAGCTGATGGTTTCGACTTCGGCGTAGGTATGCTGACCCGCTTTATGGGCCGTAATGATGTTGAACGTCGTGTGATGATTAACAGCATTGCGCCACACTGGGACGGTAACCAGGTATGGCTTATCACTGCTGGCGGGGCGTTATTCGCCGCCTGGCCAATGGTTTATGCTGCCGCTTTTTCTGGTTTTTATGTCGCGATGATTTTAGTGCTGGCATCATTGTTCTTCCGCCCGGTTGGCTTTGATTACCGCTCTAAAATAGAAGATTCTCGCTGGCGTGACATGTGGGACTGGTGCATTTTTGTCGGCAGCTTTGTTCCACCGCTGGTTATTGGCGTTGCATTCGGCAACTTATTGCAGGGTGTACCGTTTAATGTCGATGAGTATCTGCGCCTGACATACACCGGGAATTTCTTCCAACTGCTGAACCCATTTGGCCTGCTGGCGGGTGTGGTGAGTGTAGCGATGTTCCTGACTCAGGGGGCAACCTACCTGCAAATGCGTACCAATGGTGAGTTGCTGCTGCGTGCCCGCGCAGTTTCTCAGGTTGCCACGCTGGTTATGATGGTGTGCTTTATCCTGGCTGGTGTTTGGGTGGTTTACGGGATTGATGGCTATGTGGTGACATCTGCTATGGACCATCACGCCGCATCCGACCCGCTGGTGAAAGAAGTATCTCGCCAGGCAGGAGCATGGCTGGTCAACTTTAATAATGCACCTGCACTGTGGGCTATCCCTGCGTTGGGGGTTGTGCTGCCGTTGCTGACCGTGCTGATGACCCGTGCAAATAAAGCTGCCCTGGCCTTTATTTTCTCCTCACTGACTATCGCCTGCGTCATTCTGACAGCTGGTGTGGCAATGTTCCCATTCATTATGCCATCCAGCACGATGATGAATGCCAGCCTGACAATGTGGGATGCGACATCCAGCCAGTTAACGCTGTCTGTGATGACTTACGTAGCGATTGTGTTCGTACCAATCATTCTTCTGTATACCGCCTGGTGTTACTGGAAAATGTTTGGTCGCATTACGAAAGAACACATCGAAAGCAACACGCATTCTCTGTACTAAGTAAGGAGCTGATTATGTGGTATTTCGCATGGATTCTGGGCACCCTTCTTGCGTGTGCATTCGGTGTGATTACAGCACTGGCACTTGAGCACGTTGAAGCGACTCAGTCCGGAGAAGAAAAGCAGGGATGAAAAATCTGATTTCATCACTCTATAAGCTGGTAGATAAGAGCCCGTTAAGGGCTCTTTCTCTGCTGATGGCACTGGTTCTGGCTGGCTGTATGTTCTGGAATCCGTCACGGTTTGCCGCGCACACCAGCGCGTTATCTGTCTGGCATGGTTTATTGCTGATGTGGGCAGTTTGCGCAGGGGTTATTCACGGTATCGGCTTTAAGCTGAAAGCCATTCAGTGGCAGGCTGTTTTTTGCCCATTACTCGCTATGATCGTACTGGCAGCAGGGTTGGCTTTTTTCTTTTTTTGAATAAGCTACCTCCGTCACAATTTATGGGCTTTACAAAGCCCATAAATATTTACACTCCGCACCCCTTAACCCATTCCCAACCCACTTCAGCTTGCGTATAGTAGCAACGTTTATTTTGCCTTACCGGGATGTAAAGTGAGCACTAAGCAGTTTCAATGGCCTGTTCGTGTCTACTATGAAGATACTGATGCAGGGGGAGTGGTTTACCACGCCAGTTACATTGCCTTTTATGAAAGAGCACGTACTGAAATGCTGCGTGAACATAACTTCAGCCAGCAGGCATTACTGGAAGAGCGTGTTGCCTTTGTTGTGCGCCGCATGTCTGTTGAGTATCACGCGCCAGCCCGACTTGACGACTTACTCGAAATCCAAACAGAGATTACCACGCTACGCCGGACATCTATGGTCTTTACGCAGCGCATAGTCAATGCAGACAACAAGATCCTTAATGAAGCGGAAGTGCTTATTGCTTGCGTTGATCCAATCATCATGAAGCCAAAAGCGCTTCCACTTTCTATTGTCGCGGAGTTCAAGCAGTGACTGACATGAATATCCTTGATTTGTTCCTGAAGGCAAGCCTTCTGGTCAAACTCATCATGTTGATTTTAATGGGTTTCTCTATTGCGTCCTGGGCTATCATTATCCAGCGAACCCGCATTCTCAATGCGGCAACACGCGAGGCTGAAACCTTCGAAGATAAGTTCTGGTCAGGCATTGATTTATCCCGCCTGTATCAGGAAAGCCAGGGGCGTCGTGAGAATTTGAGCGGTTCCGAGCAAATTTTCTATTCGGGCTTCAAAGAGTTTGCACGCCTGCATCGGGCCAACAGCCATGCACCGGAAGCCATTGTTGAAGGGGCATCGCGGGCAATGCGTATCTCAATGAACCGTGAGCTGGAGTCGCTGGAAACGCATATTCCGTTTCTGGGGACTGTAGGCTCTATCAGCCCGTACATCGGTTTGTTTGGTACGGTGTGGGGGATTATGCATGCGTTTATCGGCCTGGGTGCAGTGAAGCAAGCCACACTGCAAATGGTCGCTCCAGGGATTGCAGAGGCGCTGATCGCGACTGCGATTGGTCTGTTTGCCGCTATCCCGGCTGTTATGGCATACAACCGTTTGAACCTGCGTGTTAACAAGCTTGAGTTGAATTACGACAACTTCATGGAAGAGTTTACCGCAATTCTGCACCGTCAGGCGTTTACCACTACTGAGAGCCAAAAGGGGTAAACCATGGCCAGAGTGCGGGGACGAGGTAGCCGGGAGCTGAAGTCCGAAATCAATATTGTGCCGTTGCTGGATGTTCTGTTAGTGCTGGTGCTTATTTTTATGGCCACGGCACCTATCATCACACAGAGCGTCGAGGTGGATTTACCCGATGCAACGGATTCACAGTCCGTGGCGACTAACGATGATCCACCCGTCATTATTGAAGTCTCTGGTGTGGGGCAGTACAGCGTCGTAGTTGATAAAGATCGTATGGATCAACTTCCGCCAGAGCAAGTTATTGCAGAGGCTCAACGGCGCCTGGCAGCAAATCCGAAAACGGTATTTCTGATCGGGGGCGCAAAAGAAGTCCCTTACGATGAAATTATTAAAGCGCTTAATTTGTTGCATCAGGCTGGTGTGAAATCGGTAGGTCTGATGACCCAACCAATTTAATCAGCGCTATAACGGCAGAGTTTTTGGGAACCAAGAGTGTCAAAGGCAACCGAAGAGAACAAAAAGCTTAAACGTGCCATCATCATCTCAGCGGTACTGCATGTCATACTGTTTGCGGTGTTGATTTGGAGTTCGTTTGACGAACATATTGATGCCAGCGCCGGTGGTGGTGGCGGTTCGTCTATTGATGCCGTGATGGTTGATCCTGGCGCTGTAGTCGATCAATACAACCGCCAGTCGCAACAGCAGGCCAGTGCGCAGAGAGCAGCTGAGCAGCGTGAAAAACAGGCTCAGCAGCAGGCTGAAGAACTCCGTGAGAAACAAGCGGCGAAACAACAGCGCCTGAAAGACCTGGAAAAAGAACGGTTAGCTCAGGAGCAGGCGCAGCAGCAAAAACAGGCTGATCAGGCGGCGGCTGAAAAAGCTGCAGCAGAAAAAGCAGCGGCTGAGAAAGCGGCAGCAGATGCAGCAGCCGAAAAAGCAGCTACACAAAAAGCAGCGGCAGAGAAGGCAGCAGCAGAAAAAGCGGCAGCACAAAAAGCAGCGGCAGAGAAGGCTGTAGCGGAAAAAGCGGCAGCACAAAAAGCAGTGGCAGATAAGGCGGCGGCTGAAAAAGCAGCAGCACAAAAAGCAGCAGCACAAAAGGCAGCGGCAGAGAAGGCTGTAGCGGAAAAAGCGGCAGCGCAGCAAGCAGCGGCAGAGAAGGCAGCAGCGGAAAAAGCGGCAGCGCAGCAAGCAGCGGCAGAGAAGGCAACTGCGGAAAAAGCGGCGGCACAAAAAGCAGCGGCAGAGAAGGCAGCAGCGGAAAAAGCGGCAGCACAAAAAGCAGCGGCAGAGAAGGCAGCTGCGGAAAAAGCGGCAGCACAAAAAGCAGCAGCAGATAAGGCCGCTGCTAAAAAATCTGCAGCCGAAAAAGCCGCTTCAGAGAAAGCTGCCGCCAGCAAAGCTGCGGCAAAACAAGCCGCCGGGGTGGATGACCTGTTAGGCGATCTGAGCTCCAAGAAAAATGCACCGAAAGCGGGAGGTGGAGCAAAAGGTAGCAACGCTTCACCTGCCGGTAGTGGTAATACCAAGAATAATGGCGCGTCAGGTGCTGAAATTAATGGCTATGCTTCGCAAATTAAGTCGGCTATTGAAAGTAAGTTCTATGATTCAGGCTCTTATACAGGTAAAACCTGTACGCTCAGAATCAAGCTGGCACCAGATGGTATGTTGCTGGATGTTCAGTCAGAAGGTGGTGACCCGGCATTATGCCAGGCAGCACTTGCGGCTGCTCGCCAGGCACATATGCCAAAACCGCCGAGCCAGGCAGTTTATGAAGTCTTTAAGAATGCGCCGCTGGATTTCAAACCGTAATTCTATTCCCCTGTACTAAGGGAATAGCATGAACGTTAAGTCGCCGGGTGGCGGTAGTTTTGTGTTATTGGGTTTGTTAACCTTCTGCTAATTATCGTGGGTCTTGTATCCAGATAAGGGAGATATGATGAAGCAGGCATTACGAGTTGCATTAAGTTTCCTGATGCTGTGGGCAGCAGTGCTGCACGCTGAAGTACGCATCGAGATAACTCAGGGGGTGGACTCGGCTCGCCCCATCGGTGTGGTACCGTTTAAATGGGCAGGCCCTGGTGCTGCACCAGAAGATATTGGCGGCATTGTGGCTGCCGACTTACGTAACAGTGGCAAATTCAACCCGCTGGATACATCCCGCTTGCCTCAGCAGCCTGCGTCAGCACAGGAAGTTCAGCCTGCTGCATGGTCAGCTCTGGGTATTGATGCCGTCGTTGTAGGGCAGGTATCACCGAATCCGGATGGCAGCTATTCTGTGTCATACCAGTTGGTTGATACTGGTGGGGCGCCGGGCTCCGTCCTTGCTCAAAACACTTATAAAGTGAATAAACAGTGGTTGCGTTATGCAGCGCATACTGCCAGTGATGAAGTGTTTGAAAAACTGACGGGTATCAAAGGGGCTTTCCGTACGCGTATTGCTTATGTCGTGCAGACGGCGAACAGCCAGTATCCTTATGAATTGCGCGTTGCAGACTACGATGGCTACAACCAGTTCCTGGTTCATAAATCACCCGAACCATTGATGTCTCCGGCATGGTCTCCTGATGGCAACAAACTGGCCTATGTAACCTTTGAGAGTGGCCGCTCGGCGCTGGTTGTTCAGAACCTGGCTAACGCTACTGTTCGCCAGATAGCTTCTTTCCCGCGGCACAATGGTGCGCCGGCATTTTCACCGGATGGTACCAAACTGGCTTTCGCTCTGTCTAAAACAGGTAGCCTTAATCTGTATGTGATGGACCTGGCTTCCGGGCAAATTCGCCAGATTACTGATGGCCGCAGCAACAACACTGAACCTAGCTGGTTCCCGGACAGCCAGTCACTTGCCTACACTTCTGACCAGGCAGGTCGTCCGCAGATTTATAAAATCAACATTAATGGCGGTGCTCCGCAACGTATTACCTGGGAAGGTTCACAAAACCAGGATCCGGATGTCAGCGCCGATGGTAAATTCCTGGTGATGGTGAGTTCCAATGGTGGTGCTCAGCATATCGCCAAACAGGATCTGGTAACGGGAGGAGTTCAAACTTTAACTTCTACGTTCCTGGACGAAACGCCAAGTCTGGCACCTAACGGCACTATGGTAATCTACAGCTCTTCTCAGGGGATGGGATCCGTGCTGAATTTGGTCTCTACAGATGGGCGTTTCAAAGCGCGTCTACCGGCTACTGATGGTCAGGTGAAATCACCGGCCTGGTCGCCGTATCTGTAAATAAAAGAGTTCTTACTAAGGATTATAAAAAATGCAATTTAACAAAGTGCTGAAAGGGCTGATGCTGGTTCTGCCTGTTATGGCTATCGCTGCTTGTAGCTCTCACAAGAATGCAAATAATGGTCAGAGCGAAGGCATGCTGGGTGCCGGTACAGGTATGGAAGGCAATGGCAACATGTCTTCTGAAGAACAGGCTCGCCTGCAGATGCAACAGCTGCAACAGAACAATATCGTTTACTTCGATCTGGATAAATACGATATCCGTTCTGAATTCGCGGCAATGCTGGATGCTCACGCAGCTTTCCTGCGCAGCAACCCGTCTTACAAAGTGACTGTTGAAGGTCATGCGGACGAACGTGGTACTCCGGAATACAACATCGCACTGGGCGAACGCCGTGCTAACGCAGTGAAAATGTACCTGCAGGGCAAAGGTGTTGCTGCAGACCAGATCTCTATCGTTTCTTACGGTAAAGAAAAACCAGCAGTACTGGGCCATGACGAAGCCGCTTATGCGAAAAACCGTCGCGCCGTACTGGTTTACTAAGAGAATGGCATGATCAGTAACTTCAGACATCATCTGTTGAGTCTGTCGTTACTGGTTGGCGTAGCGGCCCCCTGGGCCGCTAATGCTCAGGCGCCAATCAGTAGTGTAGGCTCAGGGTCCGTAGAGGACCGTGTAACGCAACTCGAGCGCATTTCTAATGCGCACAGCCAGCTTTTAACCCAACTCCAGCAGCAACTTTCAGATAACCAGTCCGACATAGACTCTCTGCGCGGCCAAATTCAGGAAAGCCAGTATCAGCTTAGCCAGATTGAAGAGCGGCAGAAGCAGATACTGTTGCAGATAGGCAATATGTCTGGTGGGGCGGCAGCAAATGGAACCACGCCTGCTGAAGGGAGTGCGAGCGGTGATACCGGGAGTACGGCTGCGCCGTCTGCACCAGCTTCATCAGCTCCGGCTCAAACTGGTGATGCTAATACAGATTACAATGCCGCGTTTGCACTGGTGCAGGACAAATCGCGCCAGGATGATGCTATTGCTGCATTCCAGAACTTTGTGAAAAAGTATCCGGATTCAACCTATGTTCCGAATGCGAATTTCTGGTTGGGGCAACTGTATTACAGCAAAGGTAAAAAAGACGACTCTGCTTACTATTTTGCATCTGTCGTTAAAAACTTTCCGCAATCACCGAAAGCACCGGATGCAATGTATAAAGTCGGTTTGATCATGCAGGAAAAAGGCGATACGGCAAAAGCGAAAGCAGTTTACCAGCAAGTGGTCTCAAAATACCCAGGCACGGATGGTGCTAAACAGGCTCAAAAACGCCTGAATGGCATGTAATTTTCCGGGCAAGGCCCGATAATGCTGTTTTTCTGGTCTTGCCGCCTGAAACATAAGCAGTTGAGTTACCTTTCTCGAAATTTTTGTTGCGCTGAAATGAGAAAGCAGTAATATATGCCGCCGTTGCCGGGGGATACATCACTGAAGAGTGGTGAGCCAGCAAGACGACGGGTCGTTAGCTCAGTTGGTAGAGCAGTTGACTTTTAATCAATTGGTCGCAGGTTCGAATCCTGCACGACCCACCAAAAATTTTGGTGTTCGTCGCGGTAGCAAGGTGTTTCATGTGGTTCTTATCCATGACCCACCATTAAGGCAGTTTACTGCCTGTCAAAGCAGTACATGTGGGTGATTAGCTCAGCTGGGAGAGCACCTCCCTTACAAGGAGGGGGTCGGCGGTTCGATCCCGTCATCACCCACCACTTCGGGTCGTTAGCTCAGTTGGTAGAGCAGTTGACTTTTAATCAATTGGTCGCAGGTTCGAATCCTGCACGACCCACCAGTTTTCTCCGGTGGATACGTTTAAGGCAGCAAGGTGTCTTGTTGCATGGTTTGTTCACTTTGTGAAAACGCTCCTGCAGTTGTGCAGGGTTATAGAGTAGTAACAAAAGCAATAGCTTAATTGATGGGTCGTTAGCTCAGTTGGTAGAGCAGTTGACTTTTAATCAATTGGTCGCAGGTTCGAATCCTGCACGACCCACCATCATTTAAGCCTGTATTACCCGTAAGGGGTCGTTAGCTCAGTTGGTAGAGCAGTTGACTTTTAATCAATTGGTCGCAGGTTCGAATCCTGCACGACCCACCAGTGTGGAAAGGCGCCCTAAAGGCGCCTTTTTGCTATGTGTAAAAAGTGCAGAATGAGAACCTGCACAGGTTCGAGCCGAGCGAAGCGAGACAACGTTGCCTCTGGCAACGGCCCGCAGGGTGAGGCCAACGGCCGAATCATCCTGCACGACCCACCCTTCATTTATTTATCCCCGGTATTGTCCAAAGCACAAAACGCGGCAACGCACAAAACTGTAATTTTGCGTATTCGGTAAACAAAACCTCACGACAAAAAGCGATAATTCGGCTATCTTGTTTAGCATATAAAACAAATGACCTGCCCGGGATGGGAAAATACCAGTTGCAGGCATTTTTTGGTTAAGCTGTTAAACGAGAGTATCCCATGAGTGTGATGGCCGAACTGCACGATTCCATTTATCCCTTTCCTCCGAAACCACCGCGTTTGAGTGATGCGGAAAAGGCACAGTATCGGGAAAAGATCAAAACGTTACTAAAAGCGCGCAATGCTGTCATGGTGGCGCACTACTATACCGACCCGGAAATTCAGGCTCTGGCCGAAGAAACCGGCGGTTGTGTAGCAGATTCACTGGAAATGGCCCGCTTTGGTGCAAACCACCCGGCTTCCACTCTGCTGGTTGCAGGTGTGCGGTTCATGGGGGAGACAGCAAAAATTCTCAGCCCGGAAAAAACAGTGCTAATGCCAACGCTTGCCGCAGAGTGCTCGCTGGACCTGGGCTGCCCTGAAGATGCATTCAGTGCATTCTGTGATGCGCACCCGGACAGAACCGTGGTGGTGTATGCCAACACATCAGCGGCGGTTAAAGCGCGTGCTGACTGGGTTGTGACGTCCAGCATCGCGGTGGAGCTTATTGAACACCTCGACAGCCTGGGGGAAAAAATTATTTGGGCGCCAGATCGCCATTTAGGGCGCTATGTCCAAAAGCAGACTGGCGCAGATATTCTGTGCTGGCAGGGTGCCTGCATTGTGCATGATGAATTTAAAACCCAGGCGTTGTTACAGATGAAGGCGCTCTACCCGGATGCCGCCGTATTGGTCCACCCTGAGTCGCCTCAGGCTATCGTTGACCTGGCAGACGCGGTAGGCTCAACCAGCCAACTCATTGCCGCAGCACGTAAATTGCCGCACCCAAGGCTGATTGTAGCAACCGACCGCGGCATTTTTTATAAAATGCAGCAGGCCTGCCCGGAAAAAATATTACTGGAAGCACCGACAGCCGGAGAAGGTGCAACCTGCCGTAGCTGTGCACACTGCCCGTGGATGGCGATGAATGGTTTACGGGCCATTGCCAGCGGGCTGGAACAAGGTGGTGCAGAGCATGAAATTCATGTTGATTCTGCATTACGGGAAAAAGCTCTTTTGCCGCTTAACAGAATGCTGCAATTCGCGGCATCTCTGAACCAGGTTGTCAAAGGTAATGCCTGAATTACCGCCCGTGAGATGTTGCACGGGCGCACAGGTTAGCTGGTGTTAGTGATGATGATGGTGGTGAGCTTCGGCTGACTGCACCTGGTTCAGGTCACACAACGTTGTACTGCACGGCTGGTATTCCATTTGTACCGTGGCATGGGCAATGTGGTAGTTTTCACGCAGAAAGGTGTGAATACGCCCCAGCAGTTCATCATGATCCCGTGGAGGAATAACCTGCACATGCAGCGTCAGAAGTGGCTGCTCACCAACCAGCCACACATGGACATGGTGCACCTGGCGAACTTCAGGCAAAGCCCGGGTCAGGGCTTTTTGCATTTTCGCGATGTCCAAATCGCGTGGGGCACCTTCCATTAATTCATTAACACTTTCTTTTAGCAATTGCCAGGCACTGCGTAACACCAGGCAGGAAACCAGCACCGACAAAATAGGATCTACCGGTGTCCATCCTGTCCACATAATCACAATCGCGGCAACAATGGCACCAACAGACCCCAGCAAATCTCCCAGTACGTGAAGTGCTGCGGCACGCACGTTCAGATTACTTTCGCTATTGCCACGATGAAGCATCCAGAAGGCCGCCAGGTTCGCCAGCAACCCCAAAATAGCGATGGTCAGCATCATGGTGCCGCCAACCGGCCTTGGGTGCCAGAAGCGCACCACTGCTTCCCAGACAATCAATACAGTGATAACGACCAGTGCAATGGCATTAACAAAGGCGGCAAGGGTGGGCAAGCGGAGCCAGCCAAATGTATGCCCACGCGCAGGTGAACGGCGGGCAATCCGCACAGCCATCAGGGCAATGAACAGGGCTACAGCATCGGTCAGCATATGCCCGGCATCTGCCAGCAGCGCAAGAGAGCCAGACAGTAAACCACCAACAACTTCAGCTACCATAAACAGAGCTGTTATCAAAAACGCATAGAGCAGGCGAGTTTCATTGTCATGGTTGCTGTTGTGCGAATGGTGATGGGAGTGCGTATGAGCCATGTGTCTCCTGAGCGTAAAGAGGTAAGCCAGTGAAGCCTTTGTTGCATATATCTATTATGGCTTCGGGCCAGCAATGGGTACAGCAGATAAAACTGTAAACCCGGACCCGGCCTGAAATTGCATCAAAAATTATATCTATTTTTCAGTTCGTTATGGCGCTCGTGGCGGAAAATTATGTTTTCTTGCCAACAGCCAGATTTTATTGGTTTAAGTTGCGGTATTTTTAATTTTTTCAGTTTTACTTTCTGTGAACCAGCTGCTTCGCTGGTATTTTGTTCCTGTAGTGTAAAATTGCGTTTACACAATCCGGGTGAAGAGATAGATTGGACGGGTTGCAATCAGGAAATTAGCATAGCCAGTCTTTATTGGGATTATCATGAATTATCAGAATGACGATTTACGTATTAACGAAATTAACGAGCTTTTACCTCCGGTAGCATTGCTGGAAAAATTCCCGGCGACAGATAATGCTGCAGCGACAGTCTCTGGTGCCCGTAATGCCATCCATAATATTCTCACCGGGCAGGACGATCGCCTGTTAGTGATTATTGGCCCCTGCTCAATTCATGATCCCAGTGCAGCGCAAGCTTATGCCACGCGTTTGTTGGAAATGCGTGAAGCCCTGAAAGGGGAGTTGGAAGTGGTGATGCGGGTGTATTTTGAAAAGCCGCGCACCACTGTTGGCTGGAAAGGGCTTATCAACGACCCTTACATGGACAGTAGCTATCAGATTAACGACGGTTTGCGTATCGCCCGTAAACTCCTGCTGGAAATTAACGACACTGGTTTGCCGACGGCGGGTGAGTTTCTTGACATGATCACGCCGCAATATATGGCGGACTTGATGAGTTGGGGGGCAATAGGTGCCCGTACCACAGAATCTCAGGTTCACCGTGAGCTGGCTTCCGGCCTTTCATGCCCGGTTGGGTTTAAAAATGGTACCGATGGGACAATTAAAGTAGCCATTGATGCCATCAATGCAGCCGGTGCGCCTCACTGCTTCTTGTCGGTAACTAAATGGGGGCATTCCGCCATCGTTAATACCAGTGGGAATGGTGACTGCCATATTATTTTACGCGGCGGCAAAGCACCAAATTACAGTGCGGAACATGTGGCTCAGGTAAAGCAAGGGCTGGAAAAAGCCGGGCTGGCGCCACAAGTAATGATTGATTTCAGCCACGCAAACTCCAGCAAGCAATTTAAAAAGCAAATGGATGTATGTGCCGATGTGTGCGGGCAAATTGCTGGCGGCGAAAAAGGTATTATGGGTGTGATGGTAGAGAGCCACCTTGTTGAAGGTAACCAGAGCCTGGAAAGTGGAAAACCACTGGAATACGGCAAAAGTATCACTGACGCCTGCATTGGCTGGGAAGATACCGCGGCCTTGTTAACTCAGCTTGCTGGCGCAGTAAAAGCACGCAGAACTAAATAAAAAAACCGCTCTGGTGAGCGGTTTTCTTAAACAAACGGTGCCTGGGTAAACTGGCACCGTTTTTTATTACTTGGCTTTACCCTGGTTGGCAACAGCCGCTGCTTTCGCTGCGATTTCGTCTGCGTTGCCCAGGTAGTAGCGTTTAATCGGGTTGAAGTTTTCGTCAAACTCGTAAACCAGCGGAACACCTGTCGGGATATTCAGCTCGAGAATTTCGTCTTCGCTCATGTTATCCAGGTATTTAACCAGTGCACGCAGAGAGTTACCGTGAGCAGCAACAATCACACGCTCACCACTTTTCATACGTGGCAGGATGCTGTCAGTCCAGAAAGGAATAACACGTTCAATGGTTAGCGCCAGGCTTTCAGTTACCGGCAGCTCTTTTTCTGACAGGCTTGCATAACGCGGGTCATGGCCCGGGAAACGTTCGTCGTCTTTCGTCAGTTCTGGCGGGGTAACCGCAAAACCACGACGCCACTGTTTAACCTGCTCGTCACCATATTTTTCTGCGGTTTCTGCTTTGTTCAGCCCCTGCAGTGCACCATAGTGGCGTTCATTCAGTTTCCATGATTTTTCTACCGGCAACCACACCTGGTCCACTTCGTCCAGGATATTCCACAGCGTGTGGATGGCTCGTTTCAGCACAGAAGTGTAGGCAAAATCGAAACTATAGCCTTCGTCTTTGAGCAGTTTACCAGCAGCTTTTGCTTCGCTTTTACCTTTTTCAGACAGGTCAACATCGTACCAGCCAGTAAAGCGGTTTTCCTGGTTCCACTGACTTTCACCGTGACGAACCAGAACCAGCTTAGTTACAGCCATAATATTACTCCTCGTAATCCTGGGGATTGAATGATAACAATTATCATTATATTGCCGTGGTGGCGCCAGCGGCAACGCCAAACCTTAAACATAGCGAAATTCTTGGCAGAGTGTAAGGCTGATGTGAATTTGTGGTTGCTCTTTTGCTGCTAAATGGTTTTAAAAACAGCATTTTGTTTAAAAAGTGAGCTCGACGGCTGGGTTGCCAGGTGAAATGGGGTGGGTTGCTGAAAGGATACACCACCAGTAAAACCGGGGGCGTTACTATAACCACACAGGCTGACCATACCGCTTAGCTTACGACACCAGCTAACTACGCCAGTTACTTACACCAGAGTAGTGCATGCCAGCCTCACACCAGGCAGTGTAAGGCTGGTGGTTAACCCGTTATAGCGCAGTAAACTGGTACTCTGTAATACTTTGCCAGGTTTCACCCGGCTTGAGTACGCAGTCAGGTTGCGGCCACTCTGGGTGGTTGGGGCTGTCTGGCAGAAACTCACTTTCCAGCGCCAGGCCTTCAAAGGATGCGTAGTGGGTAAACTGCCTTGCCGGTGTGCCGTCAAGATAGTTCCCGGAATAGAACTGTAATGCTGGTGCTGAGGTAAACACGCTCATTTTTAGCTTGTTATCTGCAGACCAGACATGTGCTGCGGGCAGGCTTGCGTCCCCCCGGGCAGTGAGCAGGAAAGCATGATCGTAACCTTTCACGACAGCCTGGTTTTCATCGCGCAGAAAATCTTCTGCAATTGTTTTCGGCCCGCGGAAATCAAAACCAGTGTGCTGAACATCCACCAGTTCACCAGATGGAATACCGTTGCTATTAACCGGCAACCACTGCTCTGCAAACAATTGCAGGCGGTGCTGGCGAATATCGCCCTTTTTGCCATCCAGATTAAAGTAGGCATGGTTGGTCAGGTTAACCGGGCAGGGTTTATCAACCTGAGCCTGGTAAATAATGGCAATACGGTTATCTGGTGTTACCCGGTAAATGACGCTGGCTGTCAGGTTACCAGGAAACCCCTGGTCGCCATCTGGTGAGGTCAGTTGTAAAACTGCCTGCTGGCTGTCATGGCTGATTATCTCCCAACGGCGCTTATCAAACCCCTCCGGTCCACCATGCAACTGGTGTTCCCCCTGGCTGGGTTTCAGGTGCACAGTCAGCCCGTCATGAGTGTACTGGCTGCTGTCAATACGGTTCGCATAGCGGCCAATGGATGCACCCAGAAAAGCGGCCTGTTGGGTATACTGTTCGGGTGTTTCACAGCCCAGCAATACTTCCCGGGTATGCCCGTCTTTCAACGGAACGCGGCACGACAACAGTGTTGCGCCCCAGTCCATCAGCATGACTTCCATGCCTGCCTGGTTGTGTAACGTTATCAGCTTAAACGGTTGGCCATCTGGTGCCATCCCGTGATCCTGGCTTAACATAATCCGGCTCCTTCGGAGGGTTTGCACACATAAAAGGTTTCTTTAATACCGGTTTTCGCTTCGTACTGGCTGGCGACAGCCTGGCGTACATCATCGACCAGTGTTTCAGGCACCAGTGCCACAACGCAACCGCCAAAACCGCCACCCGTCATACGCACGCCGCCCTTATCACCGATAGCAGCCTTAACAATATCAACCAGCGTATCAATTTGTGGGACGGTTATCTCAAAATCATCACGCATAGAGATGTGGGAGGCAGCCATCAGCTCACCCATTTTCTGCAAATCGCCATCTGCCAGTGCATCGGCTGCTGCCAGAGTGCGTTCATTCTCGGTTAAAACATGGCGCACGCGTTTTGCCACAACCGGGTCCAGCTCATGGGCCACGGCATTAAACGTTGCCAGGCTCACATCACGTAATGCTTTCTGTGTGAAGAAGCGGGCACCTGTTTCACACTGCTCTCGGCGGGTATTGTATTTACTACCAATAAAAACCGCCACACCTTTTGGCATTGGGACGGCTTTAGTGCCGAGGCTACGGCAGTCGATAAGCAATGCATGGTCCTGCTTGCCCAGAGCGGAAATCAGCTGGTCCATAATGCCGCAGTTACAGCCCACAAACTGGTTTTCAGCTTCCTGCCCATTCAGCGCCAGTTGCGCACCATCAAGTGGCAGGTGGTACAGTTGCTGGAATACTTTGCCCACAGCAACTTCCAGCGATGCTGATGAACTCAAACCGGCGCCCTGGGGTACATTACCGCTAATCACCAGGTCGGCACCGCCGAACCCACTATTGCGTTTTTGCAAATGTTTGACGACACCGCGAACATAATTAGACCACTGCTGGTCCGGGTGGCTCAGAATCGGCTCATCAAGGGAAAACTCATCGCGCTGGTTATCGTAATCTGCGGCAATAACACGCACGATACGATCATCGCGGGGAGCGCAACTGATAACGGTCTGGTAATCAATTGCACAAGGCAGAACAAAGCCATCGTTGTAATCAGTGTGCTCACCAATCAGGTTCACACGGCCTGGTGCCTGGATAGTTTCTTTTGCCGGGTAGCCAAAAATTTCAGTAAAAAGGGCCAGGGTGTTCTCTTTCAGACTCATTGTTATTCTCCTGATTCGCGAAAATGGATATCACTGACTGCCCGCAGGCGCTCGGCAGCCTGTTCAGCGGTTAAATCGCGCTGAGTTTCCGCCAGCATTTCGTAACCCACCATAAATTTGCGTACTGTTGCTGAGCGCAACAGTGGCGGGTAAAAGTGAGCATGTAACTGCCAGTGTGTGTTGTCTTCGCCGTTAAATGGCGCGCCATGCCAGCCCATGGAATACGGGAAAGAGCACTGGAATAAGTTGTCATAGCGGCTGGTCAGTTTTTTCAGTGCAACAGCCAGGTCTTTGTGTTGTTCGGGTGATAAATCTGTCAGGCGCTGTGTTGGCGCTTTCGGCAGCAACAGCGTTTCAAAAGGCCATGCAGCCCAGTAAGGCACAACCGCCAGCCAGTGTTGTGTTTCAACAACTGTACGGCTGCCATCATTCATTTCCTGCCGGGCATAATCCACAAGCATGGGCGAACCATGCAGAGCTTGCCAGTTCCGTTGGTGCTCATCTTCACGCGCCGCTTCATTGGGCAGGAAGCTGTTCGCCCAAACCTGCCCATGTGGATGCGGATTAGAGCATCCCATGGCGGCACCTTTATTTTCGAAAACCTGAACCCAGGGATAAGTGCGACCCAAATCTGCAGTTTGTTCCTGCCAGGTACGGATAACCCCTTCCAGGGCTTCCAGTGTCAGCTCTGGCAGAGTTTTGCTGTGATCCGGTGAAAAACAGATAACCCGGCTGGTACCCCGGGCACTCTGGCAACGAAACAGGGATCCTGGGTTTTCTGCAGCATCCGGTGTATCGGGCATCAGCGCTGCAAAATCATTAGTGAACACGTGCGTCCCGGTATAGTTCGGGTTGGTATCACCTGTCACCCGGGTATTGCCCGGGCACAAATAACACTCAGGGTCGTGCTTTGGTAATGACTGTTTGGCTGGTGTCTCCTGCGCCCCTTGCCAGGGGCGCTTTGCGCGGTGCGGAGAAACCAGAACCCATTGCCCTGTTAACGGGTTATAACGGCGATGTGGGTGTTCGACAGGATTAAAGGGTTCCATAACATTTCCTTAGTCAGGGTAACCTTGCGGGTGGCTGGACTGCCACCGCCAGGTATCGGCGGCCATTTCTTCCAGCGTGCGGGAAACACGCCAGCCAAGTTCTTTATCCGCTTTAGTTGCATCGGCCCAATAAGCGGGTAAATCGCCAGCACGGCGAGGTGCGAAGTGGTAATTAACCGGTTTACCGCAAGCTTTACTGAACGCATTAATCACATCCAGCACGCTGCTACCCACGCCAGCTCCCAGGTTGTAAACATGCACGCCAGGTTTATTCGCCAGTTTCTGCATGGCAACTACATGGCCGTCCGCCAGGTCCATCACATGGATATAATCCCGCACTCCGGTGCCGTCTTCCGTTGGGTAGTCATTACCGAACACAGCAAGTGACTCACGGCGCCCGACAGCAACTTGCGCAATATATGGCATCAGGTTATTAGGGATACCTTGCGGGTCTTCACCCATATCTCCCGACGGGTGGGCGCCAACCGGGTTGAAGTAGCGCAGCAGGGCAATGCTCCAGCTCGGGTCTGCGGTGTGCAGATCCGTTAAAATTTGTTCCACCATTAATTTGCTGCGCCCGTAGGGGCTTGCCGGCATCCCGGTGGGGAAGGTTTCAACGTAAGGAATTTTCGGCTGGTCGCCATACACTGTGGCAGAAGAGCTGAAAATGAAGTTTTTGACATTAGCGGCACGCATTGCGGCGATAAGGCGCAAAGTACCATTAACGTTGTTGTCGTAGTATTCAACCGGTTTTTGGACCGATTCACCAACGGCTTTCAGGCCGGCGAAATGAATAACAGCCTCAATCGCATGGTCATGAAGAATTTCGGTGAGTAAGGCTTCGTTGCGAATGTCACCATCAATAAATAACGGCTGTTTTCCGCCAAGGCGTTCAATGACAGGCAGTACACTGCGTTTGCTGTTGCACAGGTTATCAAGGATAAATACCTCGTGCCCGCTTTGCAGTAACTGAACGCAGGTATGACTGCCAATGTAACCGCTACCACCTGTTACCAGAACTCTCATTTTTCGCTCCATTACGCTTATGGTATGTAATAAACATAGCATAACAGAGTGGCGAAAAGTGTGACATGGAATAAATTAGTGGAATCGTTTACACAAAGATTTCATCTATAAATACTCCCTGAACAGGCACATTGTAAATCAACAGGATAGATTGTGTAGCTGCGGGGATTCTGAAAAAAACGGGCCAGTGGCCCGCTGGTTTTCACAGAATATCGGTCTGGTATCTATAAATGCCGTTGTCCGGGACAAAGGTTAAACGATGAGTGATGCAATCTGGCGCATCCTGCATATGATGCGAAACGAATAACAACTGGGTATCGCCTTCACTAATCAGCACATCAATAAAACGGCGCACCAGTAAACGGTTTAACGGATCAAGGCCCTGCAATGGTTCATCCAGAATCAATAAAGTAGGATGCTTGACCAGTGCACGGGCAATCAATGCAATGCGTTGCTGACCCCAGGAAAGGGAGTGGAAAGGGGCATCTGCCGTGGCATTATCCATACCCAGTAATTGCAGCCATTCACGTACCAGGCGTTGCTGGCGCTCAGAAACGGCTTGGTAAATGCCGATTGTATCGAAGAAACCAGAGAGAATGACATTACGTAATGTGGTACTGACCCGGTAGTCAAGGTGCAGGCTGCTGCTGACATAGCCAATATGTTTTTTAATGTCCCATATGGTTTCACCACTGCCACGACGCCGGCCAAATAATGTCAGGTCATTACTGTAACCCTGGGGATGATCGCCGGTGACCAGGCTCAGTAATGTAGATTTGCCAGCCCCATTGGGGCCGACAATTTGCCAGTGCTCGCCAGGGTTTACCTGCCAGTCAAGCTTATGCAGCACCGGGCGGTCATTCCAGGAAACCACCCCTTTATTCAGGGTAATCAATGGTTGAGTAGGATCGAGTACAGCACCGGGTGATGGTGTATCTGCTTGCGGAATACTGATACCCGCCAATTGTTCACTGTGGGCAAGCTGCGCGATAAGTGCCTGGGAAAGCAATTCGGCTTTATCCCCTGTTGCCTGCAACGCGCAATCGGCCAGTACACCCGCATAACGGATAAACTCGGGTATTTCATCGAACCGGTTTAGTACCAGCACCAGGGTATAACCTTGTTGATTGAGGGAGGCCAGTTCACCGGCAAGCTGTTCCCGGGACTGGCTGTCCAGGCCATCAAAGGGTTCATCGAACACCAGTAAATCCGGCGTGGGCATCAGCGCCTGGCATAACAAGGCCTTACGTGTTTCGCCAGTGGACAAGTACTTAAACCGCCTGTCCAGTAAATGGCTGATACCGAACCGTTGCGCCAGTTGCTGGCAGCGAGCCGGGTCTTTTACCGCATCCTGGATAATTTCAGCCGTTGTGCGCCCGGTATCGTCTTCATCGGCACTGAGCATGTCCGTATTATTGCGCTGCCACTCTTCACGGACCAGTTGGTGGAGTAATTCAAACGAGAGCAAGACAGGTCTTTTAAATGAGCTGGACAGCGTGCCACGCATGGCGGGCAGGTTACCACTCAGTACGCGAGCGAGCGCAGATTTTCCACTGCCATTCGCGCCAACAAAGGCCCAGCTTTCCCCGGCGCGTATGGTTAAATCATCAATCACCAGTGAACGGGTATCGCTCAGGTGAAACGTACATTGCGAAATTTGCAACAATGACATCATGTATCCCGTTTATTGCAGTAAATAATACAGGGATACGTGTTCCGACCGGGCTTGTCAATCACTATGCTGTTTAAACCCGGCCAGCCTGCATGTTGTTAACAAAGAGTGGCGATGATTACGTGGTCGGCATTGAAGTAAGCCGTGGCCTGGTTACCCACTTCCAGCGCTTCCTGGGCAACGACCTGGTTGGGGAGTGTTGCACACAGTGTCTGCCCGTCGGCCAGCGTAACCAGCACTTCACTTTGTTCCGGGCCCTGCTCGATAGTGTTAATAGTACCCGGCAGAATGTTATCAGCCTGGCTTGCGCGTTGTGTGTCACGGGTAATACCCACCCAGGGGGCTTTTACCAGCACCAGCACTTCTTTACCGGGCTCCAGGCCAAGCCGGTGTGCACTTTGTTCAGTCAGTGCCACTTTCAACTGTGTTTTCCCGTCGGCCAGCAGAATATTCACATGTTGCTGGACATGCTGGTTATCCCGCTCAAGCAGGGTGCCAAAAAGTTGGTTTCTGGCGCTGGTTTGCAGTGAAAAACGTGAAATGGCAGCCAATAAACTGTCCAGCGGCAGGGCGTCATCACGCAGTACATCAAACGCTTTTTGCTGAATTTGTGCCAGCAAATCATACAGCTGGATTAACCGCTTGCCATAGGGGGTCAATATGGCTCCGCCACCGCCTTTGCCTCCGGTTGCTCTTTCTACCAGCAACTGGTCAGTCAGTTGGTTCATTTCATTTATGGCATCCCAGGCGCTTTTGTAGCTAATACCCGCCATTTTAGCGCCCTGGCTAATTGAGCCTGTTTGTTCTATCTGTTTAAGAAGAGAAATACGCCTTGGGTCGGCAAAAAGGCTTCCCTGAAGTTTTAGCGTAAGTAAGATTTCAGCCTGCATGTGCGGCTCCTGGTTAAACGAGAATCCAGTGATTGTAAACGTCAGGGCAAATTCGCACAAAAGGCGTGTGCGTTTTTGGTGGATAACAGTACAATGACCCAGAATTTACAAGGGAGACAACCATGTTAGAGTTATTGAAAAGTCTGGTTTTCGCCGTTTGCATGGTGCCTGTCATGATGGCGATTATTCTCGGGCTGATTTATGCGTTTGGTGAGGTATTCAACATCTTTTCAGGTATTGGCCGTAAAAAGACCTCCTGAGTCTCCACGCATAACGCCATTTGTAACGCCCGGTTTGCCCGGGCGTTGCTGTTTTTAGTCGGCAAGCAAAAACGTAGTTTACCCTGCTAGCAGCAGAAAACAGCACTTCAATAAACTTCACTAAGCGCCAATTTCAGGCAGTGATGCTGGCTTTTCTGTTTTGTATCTTATCCCCCGGTTTAACCGAGGTTTTTTCACTGTAAAGCCCCCAGTTTTTTTGCCGATAAATGTTATGAGAATCACAGGTGTTACGTTATATTGCAAAATATACAACGAAAAACCTGGAGATAATCATGGCTAAGACGTGGGTAAAACTGGCAGTGGGTGTCACTTTATCATTGGGAATGGCGGCACAGGTGATGGCAGACAATGCCAAAATCACTGTTTTTGCGGCTGCCTCTTTAACCAATGCGCTGCAAGATATTGCAACACAATATAAAAAAGAGAAGCAGGTTGATGTGGTCGCTTCTTTTGCTTCATCCTCAACACTGGCTCGCCAGATTGAGGCAGGTGCACCGGCTGATTTATTCATCTCTGCAGACCAAAAGTGGATGAATTACGCAGTCGATAAAAACACCATTGATACCGCCAGCCGTAAAACGCTGTTGGGCAATAGCCTGGTGCTGGTTGCGCCGGCTACCGCTTCCCAGGGCGATGTAACAATTAACGATAAAACTAACTGGGTGGCGTTACTGAAGGATGGGCGTCTGGCTGTGGGTGACCCGGCTCATGTTCCGGCAGGAATTTATGCAAAACAGGCACTGGAAAAATTGGGTGCCTGGGATACACTTTCCGCAAAACTGGCTCCCGCGCAGGATGTGCGTGGTGCGTTAGCTCTGGTTGAACGCAGTGAGTCACCTTTGGGGATAGTCTATGGCTCTGACGCAGTAGCCAGCAAAGGGGTAAAAGTGATTGGAACCTTCCCGGAGGATTCCCATCCGAAAGTTGAATACCCCCTTGCGATGGTAAAAGGGCATACTGGTGCTCAGGTGAAAGCATTCTATGAATACCTGCAAGGCCCTGAGGCAGCAGCTGTATTCAAACAATATGGGTTTACGACGAAACAATGATATTGACTGATCCCGAATGGCAGGCGCTATTACTCAGCCTGAAAGTTTCAACATTTGCTGTTTGTGTGAGTTTGCCATTTGGGATTGCGTTAGCATGGGTGCTGGTTCGTTGCTCCTTCCCCGGAAAATCTTTACTGGATGGCATTGTCCACCTTCCTCTTGTTCTGCCGCCTGTTGTTGTCGGTTATCTGTTGCTGGTGGTAATGGGGCGCAATGGCGTGGTTGGCCGTTTTCTTTATGAATGGTTTGGCCTGACATTTGCCTTTAGCTGGCGTGGTGCGGTAATGGCTGCGGCAGTGATGTCGTTTCCTTTAATGGTGCGGGCAATACGCCTGGGGCTTGAAGGGGTGGATCAGCGCCTGGAGCAGGCAGCCAGAACCCTTGGCGCCAGCCGCTGGCGCGTGTTCTGGACGATTACACTGCCACTGACACTGCCGGGTATTATTGTCGGTACAGTTCTGGCGTTTGCCCGTTCACTGGGCGAATTTGGCGCTACCATCACTTTTGTTTCCAATATTCCTGGTGAAACCCGCACACTTCCTTCTGCAATGTACACTCTGATTCAGACACCTGGTGGTGAAGGTGCTGCTGCCCGGTTGTGCGTTATCGCCATTATCCTGGCTTTATGTTCACTGATGATTTCTGAATGGCTGGCCAGGTTGAGCCGTCGGCGTATAGGGAGAGAGTAATGCTGGAGCTGCAGTTTACCCAAACACTTGGCACACACCGCCTGCATATTGACGAAACCTTGCCTGGCAAAGGGATTACCGCCATTTTTGGGGTGTCTGGCGCCGGGAAAACGTCGTTAATTAATGCGATAAGTGGCCTGACTCGCCCCCAGGAGGGGAAAATAGTACTCAATGAGCGGGTGCTGAGTGACACCGAACAGGATGTCTTCCTTGCCCCGGAGAAACGGCGTATAGGCTATGTCTTTCAGGATGCACGCCTGTTTCCCCATTACCGTGTTCGTGGCAATTTGAAATATGGTATGGCAAAAAAAATGGCACCACAGTTTGATAAACTGGTGCAATTACTGGGGATAGAACCACTACTCGATCGCCTGCCAGGCAGTCTTTCCGGTGGAGAAAAACAGCGGGTGGCGATTGGCCGCGCCTTGCTGACAGCACCGGAACTTCTGCTGCTGGATGAGCCTCTTGCTTCACTGGATATTCCCCGCAAACGCGAAGTGCTGCCATACCTCCAGCGGCTGGCTCAAGAAATCAGCATCCCAATGCTGTATGTTACGCACTCGCTGGAAGAGATTCTGCACCTGGCGGAAAAAGTGCTGGTGCTGGATCAGGGGCTGGTTAAAGCCTACGGTAATCTGGAAGACGTGTGGACCAGCCAGGTTATGCACCCATGGCTGCCGGAAGAGCAGCAAAGCACTGTGTTTAAAGTGACGGTGCTCGAGCACCACCTGCACTACGCCATGACAGCTCTTGCAGTGGGCGACCAGCATTTATGGGTACACCGGCTGGAGTTGCCTGAAGGAGCCGCCGTGCGGATTCGTATTGGCGCATCTGATGTGTCGCTGGTGCTGATCCCGCCACAAAGCAGCAGTATTCGTAACGTTCTGCGAGCCAAAGTTGTCGAATGCTACGACAACGAGAACGGGCAGGTTGAAGTACGCCTGGAAGTGGGCTCCCGCACACTCTGGTCACGTATCAGCCCGTGGGCGCGTGATGAACTGGGGATTAAGCCGGGCCTGTGGCTGTACGCACAGATAAAAAGCGTTTCTATTACTACGTAATTTTCGGCGGTTACTCAACCACATCTCAATACCAGCCAGCCAGAGAATACATTGCTTTTATTCGGGCATGTTGAAAGCCGTGCTGCCTGATGGGAACGATACTGCTGGCGCTGATGCTACTGGTTAATGGTTGTATCGGTTATTTACCAGTAGCATAATCTCCCGTACCCGTTCAAACACAAGGAAAGGTAATGACCTGGCAGGGTGTTGATATTACTACTGGTGGCCCGGCATTAAGTATATGGCCGCCTGTTATTTATTATTTTGTGTCAATCATTGTCGGTGGGGGTTATATATTGGCAGGCACTTTGTTGAAAAATACGCCAATATTACAGTTTTTTTGATTTACGTTTTTTGTGTGCTATTCATTGCAGCGCTTCATTATTGTCTTTTCAAATTTGGTGCGGAGTTTGCAAGTGGTGTACTCAGGGTGCATTTAGATGTATATGCTTATGATTCTATACACTTTGGCTCAATTGCATTTGCACTTGTCTATATTTTTGCAGTTCCATCAAAGTTCAAGTAATTGTAGAAGTTGGAGAGCAAGGAAAGTCCAATGACCTGGAATGATATTGTAATTACAGCTTCGATATGGCCTCCCGTGATTTTTTATATTGTGTCAATCGTTGTAGGTGTATTGTTATACGTAGGGAAGTACTATGTACATCGCCGTGCTAATTTTACTGTATTCATTCTTTATGGGTTAGTTGTGGGTGCTGTCGCCTCGGTGCAAATGTGTTTATATAGGTTTGGTGAAGGCTTTGCAAAAGATATATTAAGGGTGAACTTAGATGTGTATGGATACGATTCAATATATAATGGCGCATTTATTTTTTTCTAATATACATTTTTGCTATGCCAACAAAATTTAAATAATCATACCTAAGCACAAGGAAAGTACGATGACCTGGAATGATATTGTAATTACGGATTCAATATGGCCACCAATAATTTATTATATTGTGTCAATTATTGTTGGTGTGTTGTTATACTTAGGTAAGTACTATGTGCATCGTCGTGCTAATTTTACTGTCTTTATGCTTTATGGCCTTGTTGTGATCTTTTGTGGTGGTTGCCAACTGGCACATTTCAGGTTTGGTGGTGATTTTGTAAAGGATATACTAAGAGTAAATTTAGATGTTTATTCATATGATTCAATTTTCTATGGTTCATATCTTTTTGCTTTAGTGTATGCTCTTGCAACTCCAATTAGATTTAAATAATCACACCCAAGCACAAGGAATGTACTATGACCTGGAGTGATATTGCAATAAAAAGTTCAATATGGCCACCAATAATATACTACATTGTTTCCATTGTTGTTGGTGTGCTGTTATTTATTGGTAAATATATAGTGCATCGCCGTGCAAATTTGCCAGGCTTTCTGCTTTATGCCTTCTTTGTTATTACCATTACAGCAGTGCAATTTTGTTTGATGCGGTTTGGTGCGGATTTTGCCAGGGATATACTAAGAATAGATTTAGATGTATATGGATATGAGTCAATATTCAATGGGACATATATTTTTACCATTATATATTCCCTTGCATTACCAACTAAGCTTAAATGATCATGGTCTCCGGTATGTTGCAGGGAATTATTGCGGATTATGGCAACAGTCATGCTTAAAGTCCGCTGTTGTAAATACCGCTACTTTATTTCCACATACTTTTCGGGTGTAGCCAGGAGCCCGGAATAAACTGGTTCTTAAACCGGGCTGTGGCTTTATCAACAAAAAAGTGTACCAACACGCTAATTACAACAGACTACGGGTAATAAAATCTGCAATTCCGGGTTGTGTATTGTCAGTGATAATCTGGCGTGCGTGCTGTTTAACTTCATCGGCAGCATTCCCCATCGCTACGCCCATACCGGCACTTGCCAGCATGCTGATATCGTTAAAGTTATCGCCGAACGCTACCACGTTTGCCATGCTTAAACCCTGAGACTCCACCCACTGCGCCAGGCGTTTCCCTTTACTGTTTCCGGTCTGCGCAACATCAACCTGATCATGCCAGGACCACTCACAGGTAAGGCCCAGCTCCTGTTCAACCACAGCGGTAAATTGTTGCAGGCGGGGAATATTGTCATCTGTCAGAGCGAACTTCCATATGGACTCACACTGGTCTACTTCCTGCTCCAAAGAGGCAACATGCAAAAATACCGGGCGTTGTTCTTCAGGTAATGTGCTGGCCCATTTCCGGGTACGCTCAACATGCCCAACATCATGCTGATACAACATGGCGTCGTCGACATACATCAGCCCGTGCACCTGGTGTTTTGCCAGCAACTTCACCAGTGCATGAGCCTGCTGGTGGGAGAGCGGGTCGGATGAAAGTACTTTTTTTGCATGATAATCATACAAATGTATAATATGTTATACAAAAAATTATTATCATTTTCTGGATAACTGAAAAATGAAAAAATGCTTTATATATCATAGGGTAAGTTCAGAGCAACAACGATCTGGAACGGGTATTGAGCGTCAAGAACAAAACTTGAACGCATATGTAGAGCGTACTAATCTACTTTCTGAAATGGATGATCCAGAAGCTATTATTATTAGCGATCAGGGCGTGTCAGCTTTCAAAGGTTTGAATATGTCCGAAGGGGAGTTAGGCCGATGGATGGAACAAGTACGTGGGGGTATGTGGGATGATTCACATTTAGTACTGGAAAGCATTGACCGCTTTAGTAGGCAAAACCCATTCACAGTTGTTGCGTATCTTTCAGAACTTGTTAATCACAATATTACTATTCATGATGTTTCATTGAATATGCTTATTAATCGTTCAAGTAGTGCTATGTTGCCGATCGTCACTATGTCGGCTCAACGTGCCTATGAAGAGTCTAAACTCAAGAGTGATCGTATACGTGATGGGTGGAAACGTAGACGTGAACAAGCATTTAAGCAAGGTACTATCGTTACTAACAAGCGTCCACAATGGATAGACGTAGTAGATGATAGGTATGTACTGAACGAGAAAGTAGCTGTTGTGCGTGAAATATTCCGTTTGTATCAAACTGGTATTGGTACACCAACAATAGCGAAAATGCTTAATGAAAGAGGTAGCGAATGGTTGTTTGAATCTAGCCGTCTATGGCGTGGTGAATCTATTCATAAACTTCTACGTAATAAGAGGGTAACGGGCTCTATTTTTATTAGTGAAATTATTCGTGATTATAATAGTACTTTTAACCCGGTAGATCAGAAACTCTCTGAAATGGATGTATACCCAATTGCTATTTCAAAAGAGGAATTCGATTTAGTACAGGAATTGCTAAAATCACGTCGCTCTGGTGTTAAAGTAACTGGTGGTAAATTCCTGAAGAAATTCTATGATCCGGGCACAAATAAACCATACTTAGACCGTGACGGTAATGTAATCGAATTGGAAGTAGATACAGGTAAGGAAATCACACAGAGTAATATATTTAATGGGATTTTTCGTTGTGCACGTTGTGGTGAGGCAATGTATCATAATGTGGTAGTGACTAAACGGGATTCTAAGAAAAGGGGAAAGTTTACAGAGGAATACAGATACATCAGGTGTATTGCTGAACGTGATGCACTTTGTGAGAACAAGGCACTTCAGTATGAAGTAGTTGAAAAATTTGTTATCGAACATATCAAGAACTTGGACTTTACCAAAATTCTACGGCCTAATGAAAATAATCCTGAAATTGAATTAGTACGTTTAAAGATTGAAGATGAAGAAGCACACATAGAAGAATATAAACAAAACATTGAACGGTATCGTAACAGTGGTAAAAAAATACCGTTTGCCGTCCTGGTCGAACTTGAAGAATCGGAAGATAGACTAAAAGAACTCAAAGTACGTCAAAGTACATTCACTGAAGTACAAGTAGATACTGATTACCTTAAAACGGTTGATCCTTCCGTACTATTCGATGTTAAGAACATTGAAGTACGTTCAAGGATGGCAGCAGAACTATCTAAGATATTAGATGGTATTCAGCTTTACCGAACGGGTAAGCACTATGTAATTACAATCAATTATAAAAAGGTGGAAGTACTTAAGCATGTACTATTTGTTGAAGCTAAGAAAGTGCCTGAACTGGTTTCTTGCGTTGCTATAGAGCGTTTTGGCGATACTGTAGCTTATTCTACGCCATCCTTTAGTATCGCTGTTGACGGTGGTACATCACCTCGTTTAATCAACGTAGAAGGGGAACCACTAAGTATCATTGATTGGTCACTATTGCTGAACTATGTAGATGCTGTAGATCCTAATGATGATGTAGGTATTTGGATGCGAGACAACATGAATTTTGTATTCACTAATTAATTACCACAATACCCAATACAGGCTTCACAGGAAGCTCGTAGAGCGATTTAAATCCAGTCTTAACCCTAACCCACATCTTACATTCAGCCCCTGCTACAGAGCGTTACAGGGGCTTTTGTGTTTGTTTCACTGTTATATCTGTATTTTCAGCATAATAAACTAAATAGAATAGTTAATTTTATTTAAGGAAGATTTAATGAAAAGGATTATTCAGGAAATTTGCGTTACGGGAATTGTTTTGTGTATTGGGCTGGTTGGTTTTGCTCTTATGGGTTGGTGGTTCTTGGTATTGATGATTGTGGTATGGGGTTGGTCAAATTTGTGAAACAGAAAAAAAATTTGCGGTATAATTAGGTACTGGAGAAGTATAACTACCTCTTTTGAAAATCAATCATAAATAGTAGTACAGGTAGTAAATCAGACGAAAAGTAGTTCACGAGTGGATACCTCACCGGGAAGCAATTCCCATAGTAAAAGGTGGTCACAGTCTAAACGTGACAAATATAATCTCATCCATGAAAAAATACCCCTCGTGACATTGGGGTAATTTTTCATATGGAAAAATGGAAAAAATGACGACAAGGAAAGCAACATGAATAAAGATAGCAAAGATCATAAAGTTACCGCACGAATCAACGATGCACAAAATGGGTTTATCGAGAAGCTGATTCAGGAAAACAAAGCAAAAACCCCAGCGGGTGCAATTCAGTACCTTATCAATATGGCAATGATTAGGGGCGAATGATTAGAAGTAAGTAACGTCATTGCATGGATGCAATGACAACAATCAAAGGAATGAAATTATGGAAGAAATAGAACTACGTGGGCCGACACTATCAGATAGGTCAGAACTAAAGGAGGCAGCTAATAGACTCAGAGAAGCAGTAATGAACGGTACAGTACAGGACAAGATTCTATCCCGTGCATTACGTAAGGAACTAAAAGGAACAGATTCACTCTATGATGGTGAATGGAATCTTAAACATAATCAGTACATCAGTAATGTGTTTGAACATATGGATCTCACAAATGGGGTTAACCTAATAAACGCAAGTGTTGGTACTGGTAAAACTACTCAATTTATTGAAGTAGATGGAAACGGGAAACCATTAAGGGCAAAGGAAGGTTACATAGTACTTGTACCATTAACTTCAATTCGTTTGTCATTCAATGGTGATAATGATGTTTTTAGTACAGGGATATGTACATGGAACAAGATTGAAACAATCAACAATCATCCAAACAAAGAATACTTCAAAGATAAAACACTAGTAATTGATGAAGTACATGGATTCTTCCTTGATTATGATTACAAAGCAATGGTTATCAATCGGCTGATTGCATCTTTCCCATTGTTCAAAAGTGTGATCATGATGTCTGGTACAGCAGAAGCCGAAGATTTTAGTGGTATTGATTTTAACAAAACCTATCGCATCTACAAACCTTCACAGGCACGGAAGATACTCAACACAGTAGTTACAAGCAACCCACTGGATTTAGTATTGAAGCAGTTAAATGAAGGTACACGTAAGACGATTGTACTTATCAATGATAAGGCACAATGTGAATCACTAAATCAGATGTGTTTACGTAATGGTCTAACAGTGAATGCGGATAAGAAGAACAACCAGGAAGTAATCGATCTCTTTGTTACTGGAGAAATGAACCATGATGTACTTTTTGGTACGTACTCAATAGTTGAAGGACTTTCAATCATCAACAAGCTTGATGAAGTTGATGTGATCATTGTTGGTCACGAACACCCGGCACGTATTGAACAGTTTACAAACCGTTTCCGTAGAGTATCCGACTTGAAGAATGTAACATACTACTTGAGACGTTCGGAACAAATAGAAGTAGGGATCTTCAATCGTAATGCAGTGGTAAATGATGCCAAAATCATGAAAGACATGCTTCAGGTAACATATGACGCACTTCACACAGATGAAGCAAAACAATCATTCACTAACCAGTACCGCAAAGATATAGCGGGATCTATGGTGTACTTCCATGATGGAGAATTTCATGTTTCCTATACAGGTATTGATTTCAACTACACAGAACACCAAAGAAGAGAGTTTGCTAACGATTTCAATTTATTGAGTGAAGCACTTAGTAAGTATGATTTCATTGTTAATCCTATTCATTTCATTGATGGTGACGGAGAGAATGAGAGAGTAATCAACGACACGTCAAAGAAGGTAAAGGAAGAGGCTATAGAGGCCGAGAACGCGATTATCCGAGAGTATATGGCTGATGCTATTGCGGGTAATGTGAAGCCCTCAGAAAGCGTTACAGAGCTGTATAACACTACTCATGAAAGCGTTGAAAAGCTATTCGCTAAGGGCTTAAGACCTACTGATTTTGAATCACTCATGGAGGGATTTATAGAGGATCGCACCTACTTTTATCGTGCTCACGTTGACGCGGAGTACTTCCCTACGGGTAACACAATTCGTGAATTAATCGCTGGAATGATAGGAACTGATACATACCTTGATAGCTTTAAGATTCGTGATATTGCTGATGCCGTTATCATAAAAGTACTTAACGAGTACTTTGCAGGTGACAAGACAATGATGCTTAAACATCCATTGTGGAAGAAAGCAGTAGTTCAGGATGGAAGCAATCTAGTTAGCTCAAGTTCCAAGGGTGCTAAGGCGATTCTTGAACGCTACATCACACTAGGGAAGGGCGAACAAATCAGGGTTAACGGTGTTAGAGTTAGTGCGTGTGAAGTCATTCATTTGTCACTAACGGGGCTTCATTTCGACAAGCCAGCCTACATCCGACGCACTACCGAGCATGTGGAAGTGAATCAGTCACTAGTAGGATTGAAAGAAAAACTAAACCAGTTACGTATGTAACTATGAAAGTGTCTACCTTAGGAAGTAATTATTCTTATATAAAGAGATCCTAAGGTAGACACCTACTCAAAAGAAAAACAACAGGTGTAGTGGCACACTGAATTTGGCCACCTGAATAGAGGTGATATCATCGCCTCATAGTCAAAAACAGGTGACATTATGACCGGACGTAATAGACGTAATTTCAGCCCAGAGTTTCGCCTCGAAGCCGCCCAGCTTGTACTCGATCAGCATTACACTGTTGTGGCCGCTGCCACGGCAATGAATGTCGGCAAATCTACGATGGATAAGTGGGTTCGCCAGTTGAAAGAAGAGCGAGCGGGAAAATCTCCCACAGCTTCGCCCATGACGCCTGAACAGATTGAAATACGCGAGCTGAAGAAAAGACTTCAACGCGTTGAAATGGAAAGGGATATATTAAAAAAGGCTACCGCGAGGAAATCCCGCTGGTTTGATGTATCACTCGGATCAAGGTAGCCACTATACCAGCAGAAATTTCAGGCAGTTACTTTGGAGATATCAGATAAAACAAAGTCTGAGTCGCCGGGGAAATTGTTGGGATAATAGCCCGATGGAACGATTCTTCAGAAGTCTGAAATCGGAGTGGGTGCCGGATAATGGATACGCTAATTTTAGCGAAGCCAGCACAGCGATAACGAATTACATAACGGGATATTACAGCCAGCTCAGGCCTCATCAATATAACGGTGGTCTGACGCCGAATGAATCAGAACGATTGTTCTGGAAAAACTCTAAAGTGGTGGCCAGTTTTTGTTGACCACTACAAGGCAATAAAAAGGCAGCCCGAAGGCCGCCCCATGTATGCAAACTATTTATTGCCTCAATAATGAGGAGAAGAACATGATGGAACAATACCTATACATGATTACTATAATTAACATTTTCACCAAAGAGCACTACATAAAACTAGGCTATAGTGCCAACATTGAACAACGAATAAAGCAGCTAGAGAAGGGTAATAAGTACTTTGAAATCCAATCAATTAAACTATATCGCCACAAAACAAAAAACATTGGTTACTTCTTTGATGAACAAATCATTCACAACGAAAACGCAACGAACAGGACACGATTCACAAAAGATGTGATGCCACTAGGCCGTACAGAATGCTATGAATCATTCTATTGTCATGAACTTTTATCAAGCCTATCCAGGCTAGGTTACATATGCGTATTTGATACTGATGAAGAAGCCAATGAACCTATGTTTGTTTGGGCGTGATTTTCGTACAAATAATAACCAGTGAATTACCCGATTAGTACTTTGAAACTAGTACTAATCCTATTGACTGATTGCCTACCAGTGTTTTAATGACGCAAAAGGGAGGTTACACACCATGCCACTACATAACCCGGATCAGGGCGATTTTGAACGCAAGGCCAAAGAACTTGAAAGTTATGCCCGTCAACTGGCAAGCCGCTACATGTTCAGTACTTCAGAAGATTTTGTATATGAACAGCAAGTATTCATTCAGAGTTTGAAACGAGATATCACAACCAACTGTATGTCCTGGCGGTACGGTATCGCTGAAATCGATCGCAACATTGAGTACCTTAAGAAACAAGAAACCATGCTGATGACGCAGCAATTGCGAATGTATGCGATCATTGAAAAGGTAGAAGAACAAAGAAATACAAATATCAGACTGGCAAGAATTGGTTTTGTGGCTGCGACTGCACAGGTTATGGGCGGGATAGGGATCTGTACTGAAAGTCTTGGAACAGCCTGTGCCGGGTATGGTTCACCGAACATTATTCAAGGCCTTAATAACTTTTATGAAAATGGCTATTACCTGTTATTCCAAGAAAGTACTTCCGGTACTGTGCGAGATGCGTACAGATATACAGTAGGTAAATTTGGTGGCTCTAATAACACTGCTGACCTGATATATGGCACGGTAGATATCGGACTAACAGTTAGTAACTATGGGAAGCTGTCATTATTATCGAGAGAAAAATCCTGGTCACTGTTCAGACATATAAGATCTGATTTTATTCGTGGTTGGAAAACAGTAGCAGTACCTAATATGTTGGTTGATGGAGTAGGTACTAGTGCTACTGGCTACCAGATGTACCAAATAAGACAGAATCAAATATTAGAACAAGCGAAAGAGAAAACCAAATGACCTATAATGACATTATAATAACAGATTCAATATGGCCTCCAGTACTATATTATACTGTATCAATTATTGTAGGTATATTACTATATATTGGTAAGCTCTTTGTACATCGTTATGCTAATTTTACTGTATATATGTGTTATGCTATTTTTGTTACTCTGTTTTCTGCCATCCAAGTATGTATATTCAGATTTGGTGGTGAATTTACTAATACAGTATTTGGAGTATATTTAGATACACTTGCCTATAAATCCATATATAATGGTGCTTTTGTCTTTTTTCTGGCATACGGCATAGCTATACCCACAAAATTTAAATAATCACAATGTCCAGTACTTGTACTTAACTTAAGTTTCTGGACATAATCACAACAATAAATACTAAGTGTTTTTGATAATAAAATCATCAATAGGTCTATTACTTTTGATTAATTCATTTATTTGGCTATATAATTTCATATGGTTATCACTAAGTTTTTTTGAAATATTAATTAATTTTTCAGCTAACGGTTTTTTAGAATCTTTGTCTGCGTGAATATACATAGCTACTTCAGTTTTCAATCCATAGATATCGCTGTAGTATTGTCTATGCATATCACTTCTTAACTTAATTTTACCTATAATATTCTCTGAATGTGTACTTAGGGAATAATTATATCTTTTTACGGAATTAAACTTTCCTACAATTGAATATGATAAATTGGTAAATTCAAAAAATATTGTTTGAAGATAGTCAAAATTTTCATCTAGTGAATTCAATGCTGTTCTATCCTCATTAAGACAACTCTGTAGATCACTGGTGAAATGTGTGAGTTTAACCATTAAATGAAAATCTTTATTGGCAAGGTCTACCATGCTGGTATATATAAGATCATCAATAATACTATGAACAATATCATAGCGTTTCTGACTTATCCATTCGGGTGCTTTCTTATAAGCCATACCAGCAACAATCAAAGTACCGAATGTTGATAGAGAACTTAACCAATCACTAACACTACCCCATTCCATAACATGTCCTGCATATTGATTAAGTAGTACATTAGCAAAAGCTATAATAGCTACCAATAATAGTACAATGACTAATCCGATTAGAATTCTGTTTACTTTCATCAATTACTCCATAATCGAACAAGAAGATTATATTCTTTGTTATATAATACTCCATCAGTATATGATTTACATAGCGTCTTTGATATAATCTAATTGCTCATCCCCATGTGGCGTATTGGGTGGCTTGACTCTTTGTGCCTCATTGGGGATGAGTACTATTGTATTACTTTAGGGGGTTTTAACATTCCTTGGGATACTAGATATTGTTGGAATAATGGATCTATACCAAGTAAACCGGTTTCCTTTAGTTCATCTGAAGATAAAATATGCAAATTAGATGATGGTACAGTTAACATCATATCTACTATTTTTTGTGATACACGCATATAATTAAGGTAGTTTCGTATGTCATTAAGTGTTTTTTGGTAAACTTTATCTTCTTCATCATAATTAAAATTTTTGTCAAGTGTTTTAACTGAATAAAAAGAGTGTATACCAACATCACCAAAAGAAAGTCTACCTACACCAGCAGCAAGAACAAATACACATGATGAATAACAGTGACTATTCATAGGAATGACTACCTGTATTTTATGCTCTCTAATTAGTTTTCCTAGCATAAATGATTCATATAGGTCTCCACCATTAGAGTTTAAATAAATAACACCGATCCTGGTTTTTGGATTTAATTTTGAAATGTTAGTTATAAAGTCATTTAATTTTTTATAATCACCCTCTTGGATATCACCACTATACTTCAGAGAAATACACATACCATAACCCATATATGGGCACAATGGACCGTTTTCCTCATAATTCCAGTCAACACGAGTAAGAGAAAAGGATTTTACTGGAATCAAACTGATGAAAATAAAAAAAACAAAAAGAGATAACTTATTCATTAATTTTTATCCACACTAGTGATAATTCAGCCTGTAGTGCTTAATATTAAGTAGCACTAAAGTAGAGAACTGTAAGTATTCAGTTTAATCCTATAGAGGCCACTTTGACAAGGTAAGATACAGGTAGGTTGCAAGAGAGGTAAAACTACATATTTTTCAGGAAGTACTGAAACCTTTAAGCCGTAGAACTATGACCTAAGTTGTTAACCTGGAATAGAGTATGTGTGGAGATGATGAACTTTCAATGCTTGGAAGAAAACTATACTTATATTACTTAAATACCCATGCATGATAGTATTCGTCAGCATGGGTTTTTAACTATATATTAAAATCTTCCTTTGATAAAGTCAGCAACGTCTGATCCACCATCTTCTTGTGATAAATCGACCTTGATTGTTGGAACAGGCTTATGTGTCTGAACAGCAGATCCTACATTTACACCATGGGAACCCGTTGACCCTTTATGTGGTGTAATAACTTGAACATCATTTGTAACCTCATCATATATAACAGTATATTCAATTTTAACAGTAGTAACTTTGGTAACCATTATTGCATCCTTTATGTGTTTATAGATAAATAGTTATCGGGGAATTAATAGAGAACTTTAACAACTCTTATTTATAATTATAGTTTCATATTGAAATTATTCGAATATCAATAATATTAGTTTATAATGGTTCCTCTGGAAGAAAATTCTCATCGAGAGGTTTCGCAGCTCGGCCTTTAAAAAATTTATTCATTTTTCAAACCTCCCCGTCACGTTAACGATAAATAACCGATAGGGGGAACCATATATGACAATCAACAGAACAAAACTTGGACGTGAGTACGGCTATGATGAAAGTACAGTACGCTTTTGGGTAGAAAAGGGAATGCCCCAAGATACCGAAGACAATGCAAGAGCATGGATTGTAGAGAACATACTTAAGCCATTGCGTAACACCAGCGTACAGGAACAGATACAACAAGAAAAACTACGAAAAATGGCAGCAGAGGCAGCAACAGCAGAGATAGAGCTTGAACAGAGGCTTGGTAACTTAATCGAACTATCCTATCTGGAACAATCATTATCAGAGTACTTCAGCCAGCTGAAGAACTACCTACGCTCAATACCACAGAAGTACTACCTAGAATTGTTCGAATGCCAGGATGCATTAGAACTAAAAGTACTTCTACAAAATATTATTGATGATGTTCTAAACGAAATAGGAAATCAGGAATACGAATTCACGGAAGAATTAGATGAACAGCAAGAAATTACAATCAATCTTGAAGAAGTCGATCAAGATGATATTACCACCAAGGAAGATGAAACCCAGTGATTGGGTACAGAATAATGTTACTTTTCCAGATGGGCCAATGGCAGGGCAATTTGTACGCCTATTTGAATTCCAGAAAGAACCATTAGACATAATAACAAATCCAAAAATACGGAAAGTAGTATTACAGAGTTCAGCTCAATTATTAAAAACAACAGTCATGTTAAACGCCGCAATGTATTTCATGGCCGTCGATCCCTCCAATATGGCTGTGGCGTCCTCGACTGGTAAGGAAGTAAAGCTAATGAAAACCGGAAAGTTTGATAACGTTGTACAACGTAGCCCGGTACTCAATCGATTACTAACAGACAAAAATAATAAATCATTCAGCAATAACGTCGATCAGACGCAACTTGTAGACGGGACATTCTTGTACTGGTTGAACCTAAATGCCGCAAGTACTTTGCGTGGTAAAACAATCAAACGTTTGTTTCTTGATGAAATCAGTAACGTTGAAGAAGGTGATGAAGGTAATCCGCTAAGACTGGCAGAACAACGGGCAGCCACCTTTACAGACGGCTTGGTCATGTGTGCAAGTACTCCAAAACTTCCTGATGACTTGATATGTACTGAGTACCAGTTATCAGACCAGCGAAAGTACTTCGTAACATGCCCTCATTGCAATCATGAACATACGCTTGAATGGGAAAATGTCAGGTTCGAATTTAAGCAAATCAACAATGGCAAACGAGCACTACCGGATGAAGATACAGCCCGGTTAGTTTGTCCAGAGTGTGAACATGAGATAACAGAGGCAGAACGGGCACGGATAGTAAAACATGGGCGATGGATTGCTACTAATCCAGAAGTTAAAGACGTTGCCGGATTTCACATATCACGCCTATACAGCCCAATAACAACGATTAAGAAGTTAGTACAGTCATTTGCCGTTGCACACTACGAATTCAACCTACAATCATTCTATAACAATGATTTAGGTTTACCCTACGATGACCAGATGAATCAGGAAATTGATTCTCTGTTACTGGAAAACCTACGCGAAGAATTCGATGTTAAGAGCATACCCGATGATGCACTAGCAATCACAATGGGTATAGACCAGCAGTTAGACCGCCTTGAGTGTACAACGCTTGCATGGTCTGAAAATCATGTTTGGGTGGTGGATCATCGCTCGTTCTTCAGCCCCGATTGTACCAAGTACACGGCAAAGGCCTATCAGGAACTTGAAGCCTATGTAAACGCAGATTTCCGTACAGTCAGTGGACGCAAGATAAAAGTACTTTGTGCCTTTGTAGATAGCAGTAACGGAAACGCGAGTAACACCATATACCGCTTTTGTGCAGGTAAGAAACTGTTCAGGGCGATCAAAGGATCAAGTAGTACTACCAGTGATTTATTCAAAGAATCCCGTACTGGTGGACACAATCTGTTAGTACTTAACGTTAATGAAGGGAAAACAACAGTTAGGCGTCTACTTAATGGAGCACTATCGGAAGAAGCAGACCAGCTACCATTGCAATTACACTTTTCCAGTACCCTTCCAGATGACTACTTTGATCAGTTAACCAGTGAAGAACTTAAAAGAAAAGGTGATTCATTACGCTGGATAATAAAGAAAGGAATTAAACGTAATGAAACGCTGGACTGTTTGAATTATGCAATGATCGCTATGAACTATTGTCTTAGTCGTGTTGGTTTCAAAGATTTACGAATATATAAATCTAATCAAACAAATGATAAATACAATGAGAATAAGCCAGAGTCTCGAACAACGACAAGACGAAAAAGTAACTGGTTAGGGAAGAAATAATAAAAATGAAGGAAACAATATATATTGGGGAAACTATCATTGAAGCTATCCCAGCTTCCAGTACTCTGAAAATAGGAAACAGTAACCAAACACTATATGAGTACTCCAATACAGAAGACATACAAACCACACAAACAATTGACACCAGTACTTGGGAAGAAGGGACGTTTGCATATGTATTAAACAATAACGGTACTATTACTATAAACAACATTACAGTAATTGATCCAATGAAATCCGCAGATGAACTATCTTATGCAAAAATGATGGTTAAAGAAATAGATTCAATAATTGAAAACCGTGCTAAGAATGCAACTACACAAATTACCATCAATAACAAAACAATTGTGAATGACAGTATAGATTCGTTGTATAAATTAAGAGCACTATTCATTGAAAGAATAAATAGATTACAGAAAAAGAATTCAGCCGGAATTTTTAAATCAATTACAATTTTGAAGAAGGGTCGCAACTGATGTTTAATTTTTTCAGGAAGAAACCACAACCACCAGAACAGGTAAGAAAATTACAAGTACAGAAGATTACTGGACAATTGAAACGTGAAATAGATGCAATCCGCCGTCCTATTATCGATTTGGGTATTGGTGGTGTATCAAGTACTAACATCAATCAGGTATTACGTTATGTATTAACACCAGCACGGAACAAATCACGCGAATTAGCCGTTAACAATCCAGTAGCGAAACGCTATGTAGTTCAGTGTGCCGATGGGGTGACTGGTGCAGACGGTATAACAATTCGCCCTACACCAATTTCAGCAAATCCAGATTTAGGGAATGCATTAGAACAGCTTTTCTATACATGGGCGGAAGATCCAGAACAATTCAGTATTAACGGACAACTTACTATTGATTTGTTTCAGCAATTGGTTGAAAAGACCAGAGCAGTAGATGGTGAATGCTTTATCCGTATTCATAAGGATATGAAAGTAGAAATCATTGACGCGGCAAGGTTAAGTTCATCCAAGGTTGGTCTATTACCTGGTGGTTCATACATCAGTAATAGTATTGAATTCGATCAGTATGGTAAACCACTTGCTTACTATGTATGTCGTTATAATCCTGTAACCTATCTCGTAGATTACAGCACTTATGAACGTATCCCAGCAGATGAAATCATTCACTACTATATTCCAGACTTTGCAGGACAGGAACGGGGTATACCTGATTTGTTATGTGTTGCAGAGAATCTAAAAGACTTGAGTACTTTTATTGAAGCCGCTCTAATTCAGAAGAAGATTTCAGCCAGTAGTATGGGCTTTATAACAAATTCCAATACTGACAATATGATGATTGATGAGAATACCAGTACTGCCAGTTACAGCGAATATTATGAACCCGGGGCAATCTTCGAACTGAATCCGGGTCAGGATGTTAAAACAATTAATCCTAATAGTGGTGTAGATCAAATTGATACATTCATTAGTGAATTAATGACACAGGTAGCTATGGGACTAAACATAAGTAAACAGAATCTAACTATGGATACAAGTAATGCAAGTTTCTCAGCAAGTAAACTATCTGACAAGTTGCAGCAAAGTACTTTCAAAACACGTTCAAACGTCATGATAACAAAAGTACTTAAACCATTATACCAACGCTGGCTTTCAAATTATATGATGACGATAAATACATTGAAACTACAATTCAGTGAATATACAAACTTATCTCAGGCAAGATATATACCAGTTAAACATATTAGTATTGATCCACAACGTGATGCACAGGAAAGACAAACGTATTTGGAAATGGGTGTTATGTCAAAAACTCAAATCATATTAGATATGGGAGGCGAACCAGAGAAGGTATTCGCAGAAATTAAAAAGGAAAATGAAGAAAATGGAATTCAACAAAACCCAAACCAGGGAGATGAACCTAACAACAGTACAACCTGATGATACTCGTACTGTAATGCTTTCATTTAGTTCTGAATCGCCAGTTACAAGAATTATCAACGGGCAAGAATATAATGAAATATTACTACACGGGCAAGGTAATTGTGATTTAACACGTCTAAACAACTCCGCAGCACTTCTATTCAATCACAATCTTGATCATCAAATTGGTGTTGTCGAGATTGCCAGTATTGATCAAGACAAAGTAGGTCGTGCATTGGTTCGCTTTTCATGTACTGAAAAAGCTGATGAAAAGTACCGTATGGTAATGGAGAAAGTACTAACAAAAGTATCAGTAGGATATGAAATTTTAGATTACAGAATCGAAGGACAAGACCTATTAGTAACAAGCTGGATGCCTTACGAGATCAGTATGGTTAGTGTACCAGCAGATGATCTAGTAGGTGTAGGCCGTGCTTTAGATGTATCAGACGAAGAACTATATGCAGAAATATTAAACCGTCCTGAATTACTTGAAATGATTCAGGGACAATCTGAAGCGGAAGAAGCACAAGCTGAATCAGAATCTGAAAGTACTGAAACCGAACAGGAACAAAGTACTGAACCAGACGAAGTAGCAGAACATGATAGTACTGAATCTGAAGGTACTGAAATCGAACAGGAAGCTGGATCAGAACCAGATTCTGAAATGATAAATAAAACAGAAGAACAAGAACGTATTGCTGAACTTGAGGGAATGGCTCGCGTTTTAAAAGTCGATGTAACAGAAGCAATCTCTAAAGGAATTAGTGTTGCAGATTTCAAACGTCAATTAACAAATATTAATAACAATATCAAGGAAGATAATAAAATGGAATTTTCTTTAAAACAATTAATTCGTAGTTTCGTTGACGGAACAGAGATTCAAACAGAAATGGGTGAACGTGGTGCGATCGTACCTGCATCAGCATTACGTGCTGTTAGTTCAACAACTGGTGCATCTCTTATTCAAGAAACTATTAAATATGATAGTTACGTAGATGTACTACGTGCAAATTCAATCTTAGCTAAATTTAACCTAATGGTTATTTCTGGCTTGGAAGGTAACGGTACTTTAAGTATCCCTTACTTGGGCGGTGATTTTACTGATTCATTCGGTTTTGTGAATGAAGATAGTGCAGGTGTAGAAGCTGATCCATCATTTGGTTCTATTGACTTAGTACCTCGTGATTTCACAGGTTCTGTATACCTAACTCACATCATGCAAAAATCTGCATCAGCGGCAGAACGTTTTGTAAGTGATGCAATTCTAAAAGGTTCAGCAAATAAATTAGAAAAATTAGTAATGGCTGAAGTAGTTGCCGAAGCTGGTTCTAATACTGATGTAACAGCGGTTGATTATGATACCGTTATTGACGGTTTAGCAACTCTTGGTACTAACAATGTCTCTGAAGCAAATATTGTTGCTGTTATGTCACCTGCAATGGCTGCACTATGCCGTAAGGTAGTTGTTAAAGGTAACACCAACGCTAAGTTCTTGCTTGAAGGCACTGGTGATAACATGGTATTGGCTGGTTCTACTCCAGTAGTAGTAAGTAATTTAGTAGCTGATGGTGTTGTTGTAATGGGTGATTTCTCTAATATCGTAATCGCTTCATGGGGTGATTTAGAATTAGATTCTGATACTACAACCGCTCGTGCTAAAAAAGGTATGTATGTTCGTACTTGGTCAACTATCGACTTTAAAGTAACACGTCCAGAAGCATTCCATACTATTACTATCACGGCGTAATTAATATGAGTAGAGCATTTACCAAACAACAAGTAACTGCTCTTCTTGATTATTTTGGTGAAACAATAAGTATAAATGGTAGTACTGATATAACAGTAATATTTGAACAAGAACAAATTGTAATCGATGGTACAGATGGTTTAATTCAAACAGAACAAATGTATTTCAGTACTAAACAAGGTATTGTAAACCTAGAAGATACTTTCACATATAACTATAAAAACTATCAAATCTATGACATATCCGACGATTTATCAGGAATCGTTAATGTCTATTATCGGGAGATCTAAGCATGAATATAATAACAATAAAAAATCATGTTTACGATCTCCTTTCTTCTGATGGTCTGGTTATACGTGAACCACTAAAACAACAAGAAGATAGAAGTTATGCATTATTAATTACTAACATTACAGAACAACGTCAGGATAACTTTAGCAAGATTCAGAATGCACAATGTCAAATGGATATTTCATGTACATCTAAATCTGCTACGGATTGCCTTACTATAATGAATCAGGTTGTGAGTATTGTAAATCAACCATTCGTGATTGAAGGTGTGAATGTATCGAGTAACAGTATTGTTAGCAGTACTGAAGATATTGATCCAGTCAGTGGCATAAATACAATCATGTTAACAGTACAAATAAATTACATAACAAGGACGTGATTATATGTCAGGAATATTTTTAGGGAACAGAACAAAGATCTTCTACAACAACGATGCGTTTAATACGACAGTAAACAGTGTTGGATATGTAGAAATTGATAACCTTGCTGAATTCCCAACAGTAACAATTAACAGTGATAATACCAGTATTGAAACCTATCAGGACGAATACACACAGATTATATCTGGAAGTATGAATATTAATTCGGTATCTATCGTTGTTCACTATGTACCGGATAATCTTTCTCACCAGTACTTACTAGATAGGTTCAGTGATGGTGAAAAATTTCAAATTAAAATAAGTCTATATGAATCTGATGAATCCCTTGACCAGCACTACATTATTCTCGCAGGTTTTTGTACTGCCTATTCAGATTCAAGTGATCAGAATGCAGTATTTGACCGTTCATACACTTTCACAGCAGAAGATGTGGTAAGCAGGGGTACTACACAAGACTTGCCTAATCTTTCATGGGGTGATTTTGGCCTAGGTTCAAATGGCCTAGAAGTACCTCATTATGAATCAAGTACACCAAGCGGAAACAGCCTAATCAAAGTACCAGCATTGCAGGAACAGAATCCCCTTGGTGTTGATATGTACGGTACTGCATGGGTTGATGGTACTGATACTCTTAAGATTGTAGGTAATTCACTTGGCACACCACATCTTTACGTACAGAACAGTGATACATCCTGGACGAAGATCCCCGAACAATCAGAAATTAATGCTACGTTTACACCAATGACACGCAAAGTGAATGGATATGATTTAAGTACTGATATTGTATTATCAAGTACTGATACTGGTTCACTTGCAATTGCAAATAATCTATCTGATTTGAATGATACAACAGAAGCAAGAACTAATCTTGATGTGTATTCAAAAGAAGAAACTGATAGTTCATATGTACAAAAAACATTAACTATTAATGGTCATGCTTTAAGTACTGATATTGTATTAACAAGTACTGATACTGGTTCATTGGCAATTTCAAACAATCTATCTGATTTGAATTCTGTATCAACAGCAAGAACTAATCTTGATGTATATAGTAAATCAGAAGCAGTACCAAGTACATTAACTATAAATGGTCATTCACTATCAGGTAATATTACCCTTTCAAGTACTGATACTGGTTCATTAGCAATTACAAATAATCTATCTGATGTAGATGCAACAGAAGCAAGAACTAACTTAAATGTGTATTCGAAAAACGAATCCGATGCCAAATATGCACAATTAGGTATTAACAGCGATATTACAGATTTAACCGCTTTAAGTGGAAGTCTTGAATTAGGTGCAGATGCTCAAAGTGATTATGACGCTGTTACATTACGTCAATTACAATCTGCCATTTCAGCGGGTGGAAGTGGTGGCCCAAGTCTTAACGGTGTAATGAACAATCAGATCGGTGCTGTAAGCTGGTTCGCTGGTACTCGTGCCACAATGTGGTCAGGATGCTTGCCAGCAGATGGACAGCTTTTAAACCGTGCTGATTATCCTGATATATGGAGTGCTATCAGTAATGGATTACTAAGTTCAACTACTGATGCTACATGGACTGGTTCAGCAACTGAAAGAGCTAAGTACTCTACAGGTGATGGTTCTACTACTTTCCGTATGCCTGATCTTAATGGTGCGTACAGTGGTTCTTATGTAGCCCCTGTATTGCGTGGTGATGGTTCCGGTACTTATACAGTAGGTCAGATGCAACAAAACGCCGCACCGGATATTCAAGGTACTGTAAGACAAGTTGCTGAAAGTAGTGGTTTGATAGAACAAAGTGGATTAACTGGAGCTTTTGCCTCTACATATGACAGAACAACGTACTGGAATTTATTTGGTTTAACTACTTCTGGAAGTGGTGCATTCCCAAGTAGATATGATTTTAAAGCGTCACGTTCCAGTGCAGTATATGGACGTGATTCTACTACAGAAATTCGTATGAATTCAGCCGTGGGTATTTGGGTAATCCGTGTTAAGGGTTCTTTCTCAGCAGTTGGTACAAACTTTAATGTCATTAACGCTGATACTACGGCACCATCAGCCGGAACAGTTGTATATGGTGGTGACTTAATCAGTAAGTATCAGGTTGGTGGTGCTGATTATGCAGCAGTTAAACTACGTGCAAGAACTACAATAGATGGGGCAATAGTACCTCAAATTGATGTAATTGATTCTCGTGGTACAAGTACCAGTACTACATCATTTGATATTACAACTTCTAATAAACGGACTATCTATGGTTTAGATATACTTGTTTCAGCTACATCAATTACAGTACATGCAGGTGAAGCTTACATACCTGGATTGGGAAGAAGCTTAGAAGTAACTAGTGATATTACATTAGCAATCAGTTCTACAACTGCATCAACATGGTATCATATATATCTTTATGATAATGCTGGTACACCTGCTATTGAATACTCAACCACAGTTCCAGTTGATTATGCAAAACCTGCAAAAATCAAAACAGGCGATAGTACTCGAAGATATTTGGGTAGTTTTAGATCAACATCTGCTAATGCTGTCATCCCAGAATTTTGTAGTAATGGTAATTGTAATTATGAAGATAACTGGGGGTCATCGTGTCGTGTATTAGCCGCAGGAACGGCAAATACTTCGACATCAGTTGTTGCAAACACATTAAACCCATCAACAGCTATACGAACAAGAGTATGTGTAACTAATACTACATCTTATTCTGGATATGTAGTATGGGTTGTTTCACGCAGTGGTAATTATATGGTTCATACTGCACAGTACGGCAAAGGTATATTTGAAGTTCCTTTATTGGCATATCCTTACATATACTATTATTGGAATAACACACCACCAGATGGTGGTGCATATATTGATATAGGAGGATATACATATGAACGATAATACACAATATTGGGCTGTAAAATCAGATGGTAGTTGGCGATGTGTGTTGGCTGATGATGTTTTAGAAGATGATGAAACATTAGTAACTGAACAACCTCCCAGTACCGAAATATAACAATAAATAATATTAGTATAAACACAGTGCGGTACAGGAAGTACCGCCAAATTATAAAAAGGAATTAAATATGGCAATGGATATTTTCTCTGGTGCTAACATCCTAGTACAGATTGGTACAGCAGGTTCAACCGAAGCAACTGATTTTGTAGAAGTACCTGAAGTTGCAAGTTTTACAACAAGTGGTGCGGAAAGTACCGTCATTACTGTTAAATCTTTCAACTCAGCATATGACCGTAAACTATTGGGTACTAAAAATGTTCCCGACATTACATTAACTGTAAACTATCTACCAGATGATGCAGTACATCAACAATTAGAAACCGCAGCAGAAAACCAGTCACGTATTCAGGTTAAATTATCTTATTTTACTGATGCAACTAAAACAGAAGGTTTCAGTGTTACCTATAACTGTTTTGTTAGTAAATCTACAATTGCAGGTGATAAAGATCAGGTAATCACAAAAGATTTCACACTTGGTATTGATGGTGGTGCAGTAGCTACAGCCGTGATTACAGCAGGTGCATAATATGAATAAGCAAGAACTATTAAAAGCACTTAAACCTGAAACGAGGAAGGTACAGCTTGATGTAGATATGGATCTTTTCATTCGTCTACCATCACTGCAAAACATGCAGAAATGCCAGGATGTAGTATCAAATATTCTGTACTGCATATGTGATGAAAATGCAGTACTTGTATTTGAAGAAAAAGACTTAGATTTAATAGATTCGAAGTACTTATCACAGATGAATGAACAGATTATTGAATTCATCAATGAAATGTTCAAAGTTGAGCAAACAGTTGAAGAACATATTGAAAAAAAGTAAGAAGCAATAACCATGTACGCTTTTGTTTAAGGCAGATGATTAGATCAGGTGAATTACCAGATGAACCTGATTTATTCGATGCCTTATATGTTTTCGATACATTCATTGAACCTACTTCAGCACACATTCAACAATTACGTTTTGCCGTCTTGTGTGATTTGATTCTGAAATCATCCGGTAATGTTAGTGAAAGTGCTTTCAAAAATGCAAGTTATGAAGATTGGGATTTTTACAACATTCTTAAATCAAAAGAAGAAAAACAGAAAGATAAGAAGAAAAGCGAAGTAGAAGCTTTCAAGAAATTAATGGGTGGTAAGTAATGGCACAACCAAATCAAAATCAGCAATTAGTATTCAATATTACTGGTAATTCTCAGGGATTAGTACAGGCACTTCAACAATCAGAACGTGCCTTGAGTACTTTCGGGAAAAATTCAGGTGGTGTGTTCAGTACTGTAAGTGGTGGCATTGGTGACATGATAGGTCGCTTTACCAGCCTTAATCCGGTAATGCTTGCTACTAGCTCAGTTGCTACAGCGATGGGTGCTGCTTTCGTTAAAGTAGGTGAACAAGCAGAAAAAGCAATGGAAATTATTGCAGCAGCTAGTAAAAGTGGTATGTCAACAAGCCAGTTACAACAACTCGCTAATGTGTACCGACAAACTGGTCTAACACTCGATAACATCGCTGATCAACAGAAGGATTTGAAGGATAAGTTACAAGATGCTCTGTTTAATAATGCAGGGAGTATGTTAACAGATGTTATTCAGCCTTTAAAATTGAATATATTTGAACTTCAGAAGATGGCAAGTGCGGGTGAAGATGTATATTCGAAAATTTATTTCTCAGCAAAAGCACAGGGTTATTCAAATTCTGAACTTGTTAATATGTTTGAAACGCTTGGTAATGATGCAACCAGCAGGTTAGCAGTACTTCAACAGTTTAATACAGAACAGGACTATCAAAATAGTTTAAGCCAACAAACAGTAACGATGACTGAAGACCAAATTGCAGCTTTCAAACGATATGATGCAGCTACTAATGAATTAAGTAATACATGGCAAAAATGGTTAAATGATTCTCTTTCACCAGTTGCAGATACATTAGCTGGTATTTTGGAAACAATTAATAAAATAAATGCAACTGGCCCGGTAAAAAATCCAGTAGTAACTAACCTTGCGGCAGGTGCTTCAATGTCAGCAGCACAGTACGCACATTTAATTGATCCTAATAATAAACCAGATGTAAATGCACTTGATGCACAAGTTAGTACATTAACCAGTGATATTACAAACATTCAAAAAGAACCAATAGGTTCATCAGCAGCCACTTTAAAAGCGGGAATGGCAGCTTTTCAGACTTCAACACAGAAGGCACAGGCAACACTAGACAGCCTCAATCAACGTTATCAGCAAACAAAGCAAGAAATCAAAAACAGTTTACAGAGTGCATATAATGGTGATGTAGCAGCACAGACAGCAGCACTTCAAAAGCTCGATTCTGATTATCAGGCAAAACTAGCAGAATTGAATGCTCCTAATTTGGCAAAACAAAAAGCAGCAGCCGATAAAGCAGCAGCAGCCGCAAAGGCAGCAGAACAGAAACGTATTCAAGCACAACAACAGTTAAATGCTGTACTTGGAAACATGGGTGATACAGCCGTTGCCGCACAGCTTGCTAAGTTCGATTACCAGCAAAATGAAATGGAACGCAAGATCCGTGAAAGTGCTAAAACACTTGGCCTAAGTGAAGCAGACACTACTAAGTACTTAGAAGCACAATACAAGTCACGTTCTCGTGCTTTCAGTGAAATGGTTGACCAGATGGTTTCAGAAAGTGATCCAGAGAAGCTAAAAGCTAATCTTGATGCTATCGGGAACAGATTAAATCCTAAACAGACACAGAAGGTACTTAAAGATCAGTCAGACCGTGTTTCATCAGCAACTGGTGTTAACAATAGTGATAACCCATTCAGCCAGGAATATGCAGATTCTATCAAAGAACAACAAAGTACTTTGAAGGATTCATATACTAATGAACTTGGATTACTTGAAGATCTGAACCGTAAAAAACTAATCAGTGTTGAACAGTACAATCAGAAGAAATCAGCTTATGAAAGTGCATACCAACGTAAGACATTAGAACTTGAGAGCCAAACACAGATTGCCCAAATGGGTATGATTAGTACAGCAACCAGCGACATGGCTACCATGATGGCGGGTGCATTCGGTGAATCAAGTGGTGCAGCACAGGCTTTTTTTGCATTATCAAAGGGTGTCGCCGTAGCAACCAGTATTATCAAGATTCAGCAGGCACTAAGTGAAGCCCTTGCTACACCATTCCCACAGAACATTGCCATGTATGCACAGGTATTGTCTTTAGGTGCTGGAATTATCAGTACTATCAAAGGTACTAACATTCAGGGACAGGCTCACGACGGTATAGATAGTATTCCCAATGAGGGCACATGGAACCTTGCGAAAGGTGAACGTGTTTTATCAAATCCACAGGCTAAGAAGTTGGATAATTACCTAGATAAAAACCAGAATGCAAGTACTCAACCAACACAACAAACAGTGATTAACGCACCACTAGTTGTACAAGGTGGTTCTTCATCAGATGATGCACAATTCCAGGCAATGTTAAAGAAACACAAAAACAATGTTAATCAGGCAGTAAGGCAATCACAACAACGAAATACATAATAAAAGGGGCTATATGCCCCTTACTTATTTCATAAATACAATAACACGGAGGTACTAAATGAGTGTATTCACAAATAATATAAAGCTATCTGATGTTCAGGTAACATCGATGGAACCAATATACACCAATCAATCATGGACAGGTGTTATTCATACTAGAAGTACTGGCATTCAGTACTACACAATACAATTTACAATGCAATTCGAAAAGAAGTACTTACAAGAATACAATGCATTCATTGCACAATATTCACAAGGCCGACCATTTAATTTATCTCTTGGATTCTATGGTAACTATCTTGGTACACAAACAAAATCAATTCAGGCTACAGCAGCCCGTGCAAAAGGTTCATACCAAATACCCGTTGCATCAGGGTATACAGTCGAAGTGGGTACTTTGATTCAGTTCAGTAACCATAAAAAGATTTATCGGGTAATTTCCAATGCTAATAATGTACTCAGTGTATTTCCAAATCTACGCCAGAATGTCGTTATTGGTGAAATCATTAAGTACAAAGGTATTGAAGGGCAATTTATGTTGAATCCCGATAACGATTACAGTTTAACCGTTGGTAATGCAATGAGTATTCAACTTAAAGCAACAGAATATTTACAATAACGGAGTACTAACAATGACTACATATACAAATGCAAGCCTGTTGCAGTATTACAATATGCACAGGGGAACTAATAAAACCAGTCTTACACTACCAGAAGTAGTATCAGTTGGTTGTACTGTAATAGCCGTTGATGTAATGCCAAAATCAATCACACCATTGCACTGGAATGATGGATTTACAGATATTTCAATTAATGGTGTTCAGTACATTTCATATCCCGGTTTTATGGATAATGGTTTTCCTAATATTACAGAACAAAAATCAATAACAAACGATGGTATAACTTTTACCCTATCAGGAATTGAACAGGACAATATGGTACTTGCATTAGAAGGGGCATACCAGAACGCAAAAGTTAATTTTATGTTGGTGATACTAAATCCAGCAGATAATTCAGTACTTGAATATCAAACAATGTATTCGGGCTATGTCGATTATGTTAGTGCAAGTGCAAACAATCAGCATGATTCAATCAAGAATGAATTGGAAATTAACATCAATAGTATCTGGAAGAAGTTAGACAATGATCCAAAAACATTAGCAGCTAACTCAGTACATCAATCGATGCATCCAGGTGATAATTTCTTTTCCTTATTGGGTATCCTTCATGCAGAGCAAACATGGAAGTATAAATCATGATGAGGAATCGAGATGATAGGACTAATTAATATATTAAATGAAGCATTGGATAATCCATATGAGATTGGCAAAAATGATTGTAATTTGATAGTACTCAAATGGATTGATCTATTTTGCGGTACTGACTATATGAGTACTGCCAATCTTGGATATGACAATGTAAAAGATGGATTAAAACTATTTCAGTCAATTGGATTTACTGGAATTGAAGAATTAATAAAACAACACTCCGATGAAGTACAAACACCAATACTAGGTGATATATGGGTTGCTAGTACTGGTCTTAATGTAACGGTATTTCAGCACAATGCACATATTGCAGTACTTGAAGATCATACGGGGTTTTATATGAACAAAAAAGCCATTACGGAAGATGGTAAGTTTTACAGACTAAGGAAGGTAACAAATGGGTAAGGGTGGCTTTAGTAGCATTCTAAGTGCCGTGGTGATGGCGGTTGCCGTGGCAGCGAGTCTATGGACTGGCGGAGCGTCTTTAGCTATTGCCGCAGGGATTGCCGCAGGTGCAGCGAGTTATATTGCAACTAGTTCAATGATGGCGGCAGTGTCGGGTACACAAACAACAGATAGTGCAACAACATTATCACGAACGACAAGCCCGACATCTGGACTTCCAATCGTGTACGGGGGTGAAGCACCAGATTTTAGTTCGTGGGATAATGGTTGTTTCATAAAGGTGGGATCTATTGTTCCCTGGTACAATATACAGAATAATAACAGCCAGTACTTATATACTGCACATGCATTATGTATGGGGCCAGTACAGCCATTAATAAGCCAAATATACTTCGATGATGAGCCAGTACTTGACTATCCGATTGAAGCGGAAGGACTGGTAAGTAATTCAAAACTTAAAGACAAATACAAACCGTACTTACAATTAGAAGTCTATTTTGGTAATTCATATTCTGGTACTTCCAGCCTTGCTACACAATATGCAGGTTCTCAATGGAATAGTACTTTCCACGGTAACAATATTGTACAGGTTCATACTGTAATCAAGAAAACACAGGATTCATTAGAAAATTCAATTTTGGTTAATGATAACTATGTTCTTACAGCAGAAATAAAAGGCCGATTGATTTATGATTTAACCGATGGAGTAACACGGGCAAGTTCAAATCCACCAAGTCAGATTTATGATTTCATTACAAATACAGAATATGGAATGGGTATTGATCCTAGTGTAATAGATTTAAATTCTTTTAGTTCAATTGCACAGTACTGTAATCAGTACGGATATTATTCTAACGGGGCAATCGATTATCAGAAATCGAATAAATCAAATATTGAAAGTATTCTTCAGTCATTTGGTGGTGTTCTCTATGTTCACGCAGGTAAGATGTATTTAACTCTGGATGTGGCATCCAGTTCAGTAGCATCATTTAATGAAGATACCATATTTGGTGAATTGACCTATGCAACAAGCGGTATGAGTGAGTATTTTAACGCCATAGATGCCACCTATACGAATGTTGATAATTCATATTCAAGTGATGTTTTAAGATTACCAAGTGACATTACACAAGACGATGTAATTAATTCTGATGGACGTATTATCGTAAATGATTTGGATTATTCCTGGATTTACGATAAACAGAAAGTAGCAGAACTTGCTAACAAAGAACTTTTAAAATCAAAGTACTTACTTAATACCTTAGCATTCACTACTGATAGTGGTTGGGATTTAAAACCGTGGGATGTTATTACAGTTAGCTTTTCAGAATATGGACTATCTAACAAGAAGTTTCGAGTACTTTCAAAAGAAATCGTAATGACACAAGACGGTATAGGCATGGTGAACCTAACATGTGTTGAGTATGCAGATGGGGTATATAACGGGACTGATCCTGGGGTGTGGTCTGTTACTGGCAGTATTGCTAAAGCAGTAAGTGTACAACCACCTTCTAATCTTTCGGTGACTCGCAAAGGTACTACAAACAACGGACTAACAGTCGTAATGGATTGGGACGCCAGTATAGATCCTAACCTATTGGGATATTATACATACTACCGACAAAGTGGAAGTACTACATGGTTGATCGCTGGTCAAACGAGTAAGTACCTAACAGAGTATGAACTTTATGGCCTTAACCAATCAGTAGCCTATGATTTTGCCGTTGCTGCATATAACAATCTTGGTTTTGTATCAGATAAGGTAAGTCAAACAGGTGTAGTACCAGATTATAATTTCACAATGCCTGAAATCAGTAATCTACATCTTGTAAATAATGACTATGGCAATACTCAAACAGAACAGACAGATTTTATTATCGGGTGGAATGCACCAACAGGTAATGTTAATGGTAAACCTTTCAGTTCTTATTTTAAACAGTACGAGATAGTTGTAAGGGATTCACAAGGTACACAATTAAACCGTTATTACACTACCAGTACTACATGGACGTATACCTATGCTATGAATCAGAATGATGGTCTAAACCGTCAAAGAACATTTGGTGTTATCGTCCATGGTCAGTCAGCCAGTGATTATTCAAGTGAAGTACAACTAACTGTCAGTAACCCACAAGCACCATTAATTCAAAATGTACAAATGGATTCGGCTATAGGCCAAATAGCGTTCACCTACGACTCAGACAATTTTCCTGATGATTTTGCAGGTGTATTATTCCAGGTATCAAGTAGTTCAGATTTCAGTATTGGTGTAACTAATTTCACTACTACACAGTACTATACCTATTTCGCTACTATTGATGATGGACAATATTATGTACGTGTTGGTATGTATGATAAATTCGGTATGGATAATATTAACTGGAGTGCAATAACACCATTTAATCAACAAACCAGTGTTCCATTCAGTCAACTAAACAATGATGTTGTTGACGGGATTCTGTCAAGTTCTGAATTCAATACTGTAAAAGAAGAAATCATAGACGAGGCGGGTTATACGGGGTGGACAGTTAGCGTTAATAACAATAACTATGTTAGTGGTATTTCACTTGCAAATAGTGGCACTGAGTCATTATTCACAGTAGTAGCAGATCGCTTTAGCGTGATTGATTCAGCTACAGCAGCAAGTACGAATAAAATTTATCCTTTCGTGGTTCAGAATGGTGTTTCATATATAAATGGGGCAGTTATACAGTCTGCAAGTATTGGTTCGGCAGCTATTGGTACTGGTGTTATTAACAATGCACATATTGCCGATGCCAGTATAAGTACTGCCAAGATACAGGATGCAAGTATAAGTACTGCCAAGATTGCCAACACTATACAAAGTACTAACTATTCTTCAGGTTCAGCGGGATGGATTATTAATAAAAGTGGTTCTTGTCAGTTTAATGATGTAACTGTACGAGGTACTGTATATGCAAGTTCTGGTTCATTTACGGGTAGCGTGTATGCAACTGATGGGTACTTTAGCGGTACTGTTTATGCTAACAAGATTTCAGGTAATATTGTTAATGCTTATGCTCTTGGAGGTGTGGATCATACTTGTACACAAAGTGAAATAGGTAATTCATTACAATTCTACAGCAAAGTGAATGTGGTTCTTGGTGAATCATTTCCTACTACTGTTTGTGTACCTTGCTGTACAATTTATAACACGACAGATCAATATAATGAAAATCTAATTGCAGAAATTCTAATTGGTGGGACGGTTGTAGCGAGTAATGCATTAAGTGGATTAGAACATATTACACTAACTGGAAGCAGAACTTTCGCAGCAGGTACTACAAATCAGGAAGTAAGGATCCGCATAAGGGGTATACCAACTGGTAAAGGGTATCAAATGACGATGAGTGCTTGCCAGGTATTAGTATTCAAAACTGATTCAACAAACTTTAGTTCTGGTACTAATAATGCTACTGCGAGTTATTAACAGATAAATACTAGAAGAATAATAATAAAGGTATTAATAATGGAATGGATAATTACAGTTTTTGCAACAATTTTACTACCTATTTGCTTCTTTCTTTATACTACTATTCGTGATCGTCGAAAGGATATGATCATTAATGAAAACCGTTTTGCAAGTCTTGAAAGTCGTTTGACATTACAAGAACAAAAACTTGAAACTATGGTTAAAGATATTAACGAAATAGAAAAAGTACTATCAGAAATCACAGAATTGAAAATCAGCATTGCAAAGATAATTACAATTCTCGAAGAAAGAAACAAATAATCATTAGGGGGCTTCGTGCTCCCTTTTTTATAAATAGAACTATGGATATAAGGAATAATACAAATGGATTTGAAAGAACAATTAAAAGAATATGAAGGTACTAAACAATATCAGGCAAAGCTAGGGTACTTTCGCAATGGTAAATTCTGGACATATAAAGACAGTCTTGGTTATAGCACGGTCGGTTATGGTCATTTAGTACTACAGGGTGAAAATTTCAGTAATGGATTAACCGAAGAAGAAGCAGATAAATTACTAGAAATTGATATTCACAAAGCACAAACCCAGGCCGCTACCCTTGAACTAAATTTACCGAAGGATTCACGCTGGAATGACTTCATTGTGATGATGGTATTCCAATTGGGTATTGGCGGTACTCGCAAGTTCAAGAAATTTCTAGCGGCATTGAAAGTAGGTAACTACGCTACAGCCATTATCGAGGTTAAAGACAGTAACTGGTACAGACAAACACCAAAACGTGTTGATTCGATGATTGCCTATGTAGTTCGGGGGTGATCATGATATGGAACATATTTTACCCTGATGAATTCAGTATTGATGATGTATACGAGAATGCAGCATTTGTGTACATGATCCAGTTCACTAACACTAATGAATATTATTTTGGTGTAAAACAGGTTTATAAAGCCTTGAAGGATGTTAGTAAATTAACTCAACAGACCAGAGAAAGTAACTGGCTTGAGTACATAAGTAGTTCCAAAAGTGTGAAAGAACGAATTCAGGCAGGTGAACCATTTCGTAAAACCATTCTATGGATGTTTCCGACACTACAACAGGCAAGTAATCTTGAGACAGCATTGATTAGTATATTTGGTACACATCCATTGAATATTAATCAAGCGATTATGACAAAGCAGAGACTGAAGAAAGATAACGGTTATCAGTTTTCAGTACTTCAGCGGATTATGGGAGATCTATCATGAATGGGTGGCAAGGAACGACACCACAACAGGCCGGACAAATGTTAGTTAAGGATGGAACTACTTACATCAATAACATGCAAAAAGAGATAACAAACCGTGCAAGAGCGTTAAGCAAACAATTACAGGAAAAGTTAAATACGAGTATAGAAGGTGGTCCGGTAGCATTTACCAAACGTACTATATTCTTTAACTTCATTCAAAACAGCAATGGTACAAGAACAAACCAGATTATAGTACGTTCAAGCCAATTGAAGTACTTACAATCGATTATCTTTGAACAGTCGAGTGAAACCAAGTTTGTACCAACTGATAATGCACGTTTGAACAAGCAAGGAAACATTGTTGGTCTAAAAGCAGGTTTAAACAGTAAGCGTTATGTGGTTGTTGAGCAGAAAGGAAAAAAGTACTTAATTGATACAACCAAGAAACAGAAGAAAGGCAAACAGAGTAAACGTATTGTAGCAGTACGAGAAACAAAGAAACGTAAGATGATTTTCGATTTCTTTGAGAATGCCGAAAAAGGTGCACGTTTGATACTAAACAATGTTAATGGACAATTTAAATTTACTAAGGGGTAATTATATGACAAACGAAGGGCAGCATTATGATCAGGAAGAAACAGATATGATTCTTTTTGCAGGAAGTAAACCATTTATGAATTCACTTCAGTACAATGTATGTTTTATTGATTCTAAGTTCAATCCAGATTTTTTGGCAGGTGATTGTATGAATATTGCTTTTCAACTTGGTAAAGAACCAGATGTTCGAAAAGGTCATATTGTCGATTGGTCATATGATGGACATATAGAGAAAGTAAAGATATTAGATAGTACTTTATTATATGTAAAAGGGATAAGAGCACGTACTTATATAGTACAATTTTTAGAAAAGGATGAGGATGATGTTTTCATTAGCGACAATAATCGAATTGATTAAAACTGGATTTGGATTCTTCCAGAAAAAACAAGAATCAAAAGATGAGTTAGAGGCTCAGAACAGTCATGAACAAAATGAGATAACACTTGAAGAAACACGCAAAGGTTTCACCTGGCGTCAAATGTTGGGGTATGTATTAACCTTCATCGTATTTTATAACTATGTTGTGATACCTATCTTTGCCTTGATGGGCTTAGTATTTCCAGCGATACCACTTGATGAAGTGTGGAAAGTACTTATAATCTTGATTGGTGGTGGTAGCTAACATAGGATTAAAGAATGAAAATCATTAGTGATGATTTTAAGGTGTTCTCTTATTGGATATCGAAAGTATTAAAAGAAAATGTATATCTTCGTTTTCTCATATATGGAGTGATTTTAATTTGTTTTATCCTTGTGCTAATTAGATCCTATCTAAGTGATAGTAGCAATCTTGCTCAATGGGTTTCATCAATTTCAGATTTTATAATGGCAATTTCTGCTACTATCGGTGTTATTGTTGCCAGTAAGTGGCGTAGTGATTCAACAAAAGATAAAGTTATTAACATTGGTGTTGAGATTGTATCTAAAAAACTAAAAGAGTTAAGAACTAGGTTCTATAGTCAACCTCATCTGAAAGTTTTTACTTCTCTACTCTCAAATCTATTATCTACGCAAGATGTTAATAACATCAAAATAAATATTTTTTATAATTCATTCTTTTCACTAAATGAAGTTTCAAACAAAGATGCTAGTTTAATTAAAGATATTCGTTCTGATATAAAAATGATTTCCACTTTAGGGTGGAATATAAAAAACAATGACTTCTCTATTTTAATGTTAGAAATTGAACAGTACTCAGAACAGTTGATTACATGTTTAATTACTATTGAGTCGGTTATTTCTATGCTTGGTTACAGAACAGATGGTACTCATGTTGTGGCGGGCTTTAATATTGATGGACAATATCACGATGTATTAAGTAGTATGAATTCAAATCTAAAGGATTTAGATTCATTAAGAGAAGGTGTTTCTAAAAAAATTAGTTATTATGAAGATTGTAGTATCTTTGATTTAATTACTCCGAAGTAATTATTTTAATCAATAAATACCTGCATATTAACTTATGCAGGTATTACTTTATGGGAAAACTAACAAAAAAGGAAACAAAACTACATCAACAGGTAATGGATTTAGTACATTCAGATAGACAGCTTACATTTGAAGAAAAAGAATTCATATTAAACAACTACGCAGGGGATGCAGTAGGTGCTACGGGTGCATTCTTTACGCCTGAATGGTTAGGATGGGATTTCACGATAGACAGTTACTGTACTGGAAGGTGTCTTGAACTATGTGCTGGAATAGGGCGGTTATCATTCTGCCAGTACACCAGATGTAAGCCAGAACACATAAGGTGTGTTGAATTGAATCCAGAGTACGTCCAGATAGGCAAGAGAGTACTTCCAGAGGCAGAATGGATCACTGGTGATGCTCTCACATACACCTCAGAGCAACGCTACGACATTGTTTATGGCAATCCACCATTCGGTAAGATTAATACCTCAGAAGCTGTTACAGGCTCTTACAGTGGTTCTGAGTTCGAATACAAGGTCATAACCAAAGGGGCAGAGTTTGCAGATTATGGAGTCTGGATTGTTCCACAGGGTTCAGCAGGTTTTGTATACAGTGGTGTTCGATGTTATGAGAGAAGGGAATCACCGAAGTACAAGAAGTTTGTTAAAGACACCGGCTGGACGTTCGAAGCAGGGTGCGGGGTTGACACCTCAATCTATAAGGATGAATGGCATGGTACGAGCGTGATTTGTGAGGTGGTAACGGTTGAGTACAGTCACGATAATGAATAACGTGACTGTACTAGAAAATCAAAAGTATTTCTTAATCAGGTCAGCAATACCAGTTTGCGTATTATCACCAATCACCATATCAGCACAGGCTTTAAGTTCTTCTACTGAATTCCCCATAGCCACACCAAGCCCGGCACTTTGCAGCATACTCAGATCATTATGGTTATCGCCAAAAGCAATCACTTGGTTCATTGATAAACCCTGAGATTCAACCCATTGTGCCAGGCGTTTTCCTTTGCTGTTTCCAGCTTGGGCGATATCAACTTGATCATGCCATGACCATTCACAGGTAAGGCCAAGTTCACGTTCAACAACCTGAGTGAAGTTATTTAATTTTTCTACGTCAGTATCAGTAAGAGCAAATTTCCAGATTGAATCTACTTCATGAGCGGCTTCACGTAGTGAATTTACATGTCTGAAAACAGGGCGTTGTGATTCTGGTAATGATTTTGCCCAATTTTCAGTACGTATAATATGCCCCGTAGGTTCTTTATAAAACATGGCATCATCGGCATACATCAAGCTATGAACATCATAATGGTCAAGTAGGTCAACTAACTGTTTAGCTTGCTCAGATTGAAGGGGATCAGAAGCAATTACCTTCTTCTCTTGGTAGTTGTACAGCAACGTGCCATTACAACAGATGGCTGGTGTATCAAGGTTCAGAGCCTGATAAAAAGGATGGATAGCAACAAAATGCCGTCCAGTGACTATAACAACTTTTGCACCAGCTTTTCGTGCATGTTGAAGTGCTATAAGTGATTCTGGCAGAATGGTTTTTTCTGGTGTTAATAGAGTACCATCAAGATCGAGGGCGATAACTTTATAGTTCATATAGTGTTTTTGCGTGAGATTTGGACGTTATACGGATAGTACACGGCTTTGCTGCTATGACGAAAATTTTTGAGCACTGGTACAACGGTTGAACAGACTTAGTGCATGTGATGAATTTGTTTGTTTACTTTGGCCGTTATTCAAATAAGTACCATTACAGCAGATGGCAGGTGTATCCAGGCGCAGAGCCTGATAAAAAGGATGTATAGCGACGTGATGGCGCCCCGTCACAATCAAAACCTGATAACCTGCCTGTTTTGCTTTTTGCAGTGAAGCAAGGGATTCAGGCAAGATGGTTTTTTGTGGCGTCAGTAAAGTGCCATCTAAATCAAGTGCAATAACACGATAAGTCATTTAAGGTTCCATTACGAAAGGGTCTGGTTCGATGGTACACCGTTGGCGCCAACAGGAAAACTCCCGGCGCCACTTGCACCGGGTACTGTCGGCTGTCCTTCTGCCCGTCGCTACCAGGCTACCGTGATAACAGGAGTATTCATGAAACAAATCGTCTATACCGCCAGTCCTGAAAGCCAGCAAATCCATGTATGGCAACTTGATGCCAGCGGTGAGCTGACCTTGCGCCAGGTTGTGGATGTCGCAGGCCAGGTTCAGCCCCTGGTTATCAGTCCGGACAAGCGTTTTCTCTATGCCGGTGTACGCCCTGAATTCAGGGTTATCGCCTGGCATATCTCCCCGGAAGACGGCACACTGTCCGATGCAGGCCATGCTGCTTTACCTGGCAGCCCTACGCATATCTCAACCGACCACACCGGGCGTTTCTTATTCTGTGGCTCTTATAATGGTGGTTGTGTCAGTGTGACCCCACTGAACGACGGCCTGCCGGGTGAAGTGGTTGAAGTGATTGAAGGCCTGGAAGGGTGCCACTCTGCCAACATCAGCCCGGATAACAAAACTTTGTGGGTTCCGGCATTAAAACAGGATCGCATCTGCCTGTTTTCCCTGGAAGACAGCGGTAAATTAACACCGCAAAAACCGGCAGAAGTCACTACAGTGGAAGGCGCTGGTCCTCGCCATATGGCTTTCCACCCGGGCGGGAAATTCGCATACAGCGTGAATGAGCTCAATGGTACCGTTAATGTTTGGGCGCTGAGTGACCCACACAACCAGGTCGCCTGTGTGCAGACCATTGACATGATGCCGTCCGATTTCACCGACACCCGCTGGGCGGCAGACCTTCACATCACACCTGACGGCAGGCATTTATATGCCTGCGACAGAACCTCCAGCCTGCTAACCATTTTCACTGTTTCGGAAGATGGCAGTGTACTGGCGCTGGAAGGCTTCCAGCCAACAGAAACGCAGCCGCGTGGCTTCAATATTGATAACAGCGGCAAGTATCTGATTGCGGCAGGCCAGAAATCGCACCATATCGCGGTTTATGAAATTAAAGGCGAGCAAGGTTTGCTGGAAGAAAAAGGGCGTTATGCCACCGGCCAGGGACCAATGTGGGTGGTGGTGAACTCGCTGTAAAATACGGGTAGCTATGTGTGCCACTGCCCGTGGCACATTCCACCAAAGTAAAACGCCGCAGGAATGACTCTGCGGCGTTTTTTTTCAGGCTAACCTGGGCAGTTATTTGTTGGTATTAAAAACCACTTTGCTGCCTAACCCACGGTTGTTGAATTCCCACATACGGTTGAAATTCACATCGTTCAGGTCACGAACCCATTTTTTATCCTGCTCGCTGCCAGTATTACCGGCAAACGGGCGTTGGGAGACTTTGGCATTACCCCATGGTTGTGCGGTGTTAAACCCGGCGTTAATTACGCTGTCGCGAATGACCACCTGGCCATTGGCGCTTTGCCCCGGAACATAACCATTTTCGGCACCTAAATCCCACGCGCGGCCAAGTTGAGCCACACCTTCACCGGCTGCGTTGAATTCGCTGTTAACCGCCAGGAAGCCATAGTAAATGTTAGGCAGGGTTGCTGGTGCGAACACATAACCTTCTTTCTGGGTGCGGCTGTTCACCACATTGAAACGAGTGTGTTCAAACACCACGGCACCACGGCCAGAAACCAGGTCAACATCCCCTTCGATATAGCTGTTAGTTACCAGTGTGCGTGGCTGGCCGGTGGTCATCATCCGGTTATTCACATCACTGTTAGTTACCAGGAAGGTGTTCTGGCGGCCAAGAATGTTCACATTGTTAATCTGAACCTGGTCGCCATCGCTGCGCAAGGCCACCGCTTCGTGGTCACCTGCATCCACACTGTCACCCAGGGTGTTCTGAATGGTCAGGTTCTGCAATTGCAGACCACTGTTTTGCGACCAGACGGCAGCTGAACACATAATCCCCATATCCGCACCACGCTGATTCAGGCAGTTCTGGTACATGTACCATGCAGATTTACCCGGCATAAACTGCCCGGCAGGATTAAGGGTTTTACGCCAGGTTGCTTTGTCCATACGCGCATCCAGCGCCAGGCCAATTTTAACATCGGCAGGCTGGCTGCCGGTTCCGTACAGCGTCAGGCTGCCCGGAGCCGCAGGAATATACACCGCTTCCTGATAATCGCCCGGCATAATAGCGATATACAAACGGCGGCTGGAGTGGCGGGCCATCGCTGCATCAACTGCAGACTGGATGGTATTTTGTGTCACGCCAGGCGTACCGGCTGGCCCAACGACAAAATCAGCCTGAGCAGGTAAGGTGATACCCGTGGGTTTCCAGGGCTGAGCGCTGGGCGTCATGCTGGAAAAATAGCGAGAAGGCACAAAGTTCTGCGCTTCATCCGCAGACAGCACCGGGCGTGACTGGCTTCCCGGCGCAACCTGTTCTGACGGACGGTCCTGAGGCGGTACAGATTTACATGCCGTTAAAGTCAGGCCGAAGGCAAGAGCCAGTGCCAGGCGAGAAACCGAAAGAGTGTTCAAGGGTTGCTCCTTGCTTAGCAAAAAAAGAGAACGATTCAGTAAAGTTTGCTTTTTTATACTAAGTTGAGCAAAACAGGAAGCCGATTTATGTATCGGCCCCCAAAAAAGCATATTCAGCGGTACATTGCGGTCAGCGTGGCATTCCCTAAGGTATGGAAATGTACATTGAAGCCAACCATCGCACCGCTGGACTGAGCATCGACATCAATCTGTTCGACATCCAGCGCATGCACCGTGAAAATATAGCGGTGGCGTTCACCGGCTGGTGGTGCCGCGCCACCATACTGGCTGTTACCAAAGTCGGTGCGTGTCTGTAATGCTTTACCCGGCAGCGGGGCAATACCAGAACCAGCACCCTGTGGCAGTTCACGGATGTCTGCAGGAATATTGGCTACTATCCAGTGCCACCAGCCTGAACCTGTCGGTGCATCCGGGTCATAACAGGTAACCACAAAACTCTTAGTGCCTGCCGGGGCATCATCCCAGGCGAGGTGAGGAGAGACATTATCTCCGTGGTAACCCATGTCATTAAATACATGGCGGTCAGGCAGGGTTTGCCCGTCCTGAAAATCCTTGCTAAACAGTTTCATGATATCTCCCGTTATTGGTCGTCTGGCAAGTGTAGAGCATCTGCCTGCAGCGGGGAAATTCAGCCGCCATTAATGTTAAAGAGCGCGGGCTGCTCCACGGCAAGGGCTGTGGCCCGGGTAAGCCTGGTAAGTTCCTGCTCACTGATGATAAAGGGCGGCATCAGGTAGATTAGCCGCCCAAAGGGCCTTATCCAGACACCTTCATCTACCAGGAAGCGTTGCAATGCGGCCATATTTACCGGATGCACTGTTTCTACAACACCAATTGCCCCCAGTACCCGCACATCTTTTACTAACGCTGACTGTGCCAGTGGCTGTAGCTGCTCCTGCAACTGGTGTTCAATGTTGGCAACCTGTGTTTGCCACTCGCCACTTTCCAGAATATCCAGGCTGGCGCAAGCTGCGGCACAGGCCAGCGGGTTCCCCATAAATGTCGGACCATGCATGAAACAGCCTGCCTCGCCATTACTGATAGTCTCGGCAATCTCCCTGCGGGTCAGTGTGGCTGACAGGGTCATTGTACCGCCAGTCAGCGCTTTCCCCAGGCACAGAATATCGGGGCTAATTTGTGCATGTTCACAAGCGAACAGCTTCCCGGTGCGGCCAAAGCCAGTGGCAATTTCATCGGCAATCAGCAAAATGCCTTCGCGGTCGCACATTTGCCGCACGCGCTTAAGCCAGTTGGGGTGGTAGAACCGCATGCCACCAGCGCCCTGGACTACCGGCTCCAGGATGATCGCGGCAATTTCGTCACGGTGTGCCGCCAGCAGCCGGGCGAAGGCAATAACATCCTGTTCATTCCATTCGTCATCGAACCTGGTTTGCGGGGCCGGGGCAAAAATATTATCCGGCAGGTAGCCTTTCCACAGGCTGTGCATGGAGTTATCCGGGTCACAGACCGACATAGCAGCAAACGTATCGCCATGGTAACCGTGGCGAAAAGTCATAAAGCGGCGGCGCGGCTGGCCTTTTGCCTGCCAGTATTGCAATGCCATTTTCATGGCGACTTCAACAGCTACCGAGCCAGAATCAGCCAGAAAGACACACTCCAGCCCGTCCGGGGTCATCTCAACCAACTTGCGGCACAACGCTATGGCGGGCGCATGGGTAATGCCACCAAACATCACATGGGGCATCGCATCAATTTGCTGCTTCATTGCCTGTGTCAGGTGTGGGTGGTTATAGCCATGAATTGCCGCCCACCATGAAGACATCCCGTCTACCAGTTGCCTGCCATCCGCAAGTGTCAGAGTACAACCTTGCGTGCTGGTGACCGGGTAAACCGGCAACGGATTGGTCATCGACGTATACGGGTGCCAGATATGGCGCCGGTCGAAATCCAGACCATGTTGATCGATCATATTCTTGTAAACCATTTTAAAAAGATTTAGTTTACGACACTAAAGCATGTAAACCAAAAATAACAGTCTTTAGTTTACAACTATCGGCTCAGATTACAGCTCATATCACTTATTCTGGAGATGCCAGTGGCACATACTCAACGTTGGACAATGTCGCAAGTTACCGCTCTGTTTGAAAAACCGCTTCTTGAACTTCTGTTCGAAGCTCAACAGGTACATCGCCAGCATTTTGATCCTCAGCAGGTTCAGGTTAGCACCTTGCTGTCGATTAAAACCGGGGCCTGTCCGGAAGATTGTAAGTACTGCCCACAAAGTGCCCGTTATAAAACAGGCCTGGAATCTGAACGCCTGATGGAAGTGGAGCAGGTGCTGGCTTCTGCCGAAAAAGCGAAAGCAGCAGGTTCAGGCCGCTTCTGTATGGGGGCTGCGTGGAAAAACCCTCAGGACCGCGATATGCCATACCTGGAACAAATGGTGAAAGGGGTTAAAGCACTGGGGCTGGAAGCCTGTATGACACTGGGCACACTGAGTGGCAGCCAGGCACAACGGCTGGCGGACGCCGGGCTGGATTACTACAACCATAATCTGGACACTTCGCCCGAATTTTACGGCAACATTATTACTACCCGTACTTACCAGGAGCGCCTCGATACTCTGGGCAAAGTACGCGATGCCGGAATTAAAGTATGTTCAGGGGGAATTGTCGGGCTGGGGGAAAGCGTAAACGACCGTGCCAGCCTGTTATTGCAACTGGCAAACCTGCCCACACCACCGGAAAGTGTACCGGTTAATATGCTGGTGAAAGTGAAGGGCACACCACTGGCAGACAACGACGATGTTGATCCTTTTGATTTTATCCGCACCATTGCGGTGGCCCGTATCATGATGCCTTCTTCCTGGGTTCGTTTATCCGCCGGGCGCGAGCAAATGAATGAACAAACCCAGGCCATGTGTTTTATGGCAGGGGCTAACTCGGTGTTCTACGGCTGCAAACTGCTCACCACGCCTAACCCTGAAGAAGACAAAGACCTGCAATTGTTCCGCAAACTGGGGATCAACCCGCAAACTACACAAGTCAGCCATGGTGATAACGCCCAGGAAAGTGAATTAACTGAGCAGTTATTACATGCAGACACCGAACAATTTTACAATGCCGCACTCTGATGAGCTGGTCGCAACGTATTGATAACGCGCTGTCAGCACGGCGCGAGCAAGGTCTGTGGCGCACAAGGCGAGTACGCCACCCGGGCACTGAGCGTATGTTTTCCGACGGCCAGCAGCAGTGGCTTAATTTTGCCAGTAACGATTATTTAGGGATGAGCCAGCACCCTGCGGTTATCCGCGCCTGGCAAGCAGGTGCTGCACGCTATGGGGTGGGAAGTGGTGGCTCCGGCCATGTCACTGGCTACACCCGCGCCCATGCTGAACTGGAAACGTCTCTGGCCGACTGGCTGGGCTACCCGCGCGCCTTACTGTTTATTTCTGGTTTCGCAGCCAACCATGCAGTAATCAGCGCACTAATGCAGCAAGGCGACAGGCTGCTGGCCGATAAGCTCAGTCATGCCTCGTTACTGGAAGCTGCCATGCAGTCGCCAGCCGTGTTACGCCGTTTTGCACATAACGATGCCGGTTCACTGGGCCGCTTACTTGCTGGCGGGCACACCGGAGAGCAACTGGTCGTTACGGAAGGGGTGTTCAGTATGGATGGCGACCAGGCCCCACTACCGGAACTTGCCCGGCTTGCCGGGCAGTCTGGAGCGTGGTTGATGGTGGATGACGCCCATGGTATTGGCGTGCTGGGCGAGGGAGGGCGAGGGAGTTGCTGGCAGGCTGGTATCAGGCCAGATGTTCTGGTAGTGACCTTTGGTAAAGCCTTCGGTGCCAGTGGGGCTGCGGTATTGTGTAGTGAAGCTGTTGCTGATTATCTGGTCCAGTTTGCCCGCCACCTGATTTACAGCACATCGCTTCCCCCAGCCCAGGCCGAAGCACTCAGCGCTGCGCTGGCAGTGATCCGCCATGCAGATGAGTCCCGGGAAACACTTCAGCGCCATATTGGCCATTTCCGGGCCGGAGCGGCAGGGTTGCCCTGGGCGCTGTGTGAATCATCTACAGCGATTCAGCCACTGATAATTGGTGATAATGCCCGCGCATTGCACCTTGCCCAATGCCTGCGTGAGCAGGGCATTTGGGTAACCGCGATACGCCCGCCGACAGTTCCACCCGGTACCGCCCGGTTGCGTTTTACATTGACAGCGGCTCACCAGCCAGAAGATATCGACCGCTTACTGGAGGTGCTGTATGCCCTTGCCCGTGAATAAAGCCGCCGTGGCGGCAGCCTTTGGGCGTGCTGCTTCTGGTTACGACAAACATGCGCAATTTCAACGTGAAAGCGGCCAGCAGCTTATTACCATGCTGGGTGACATTTCTCCTTCCCGGGTACTGGATGCCGGGTGCGGTACCGGCTGGTTCAGCCGCTACTGGCATCAGCGTGGTGCAACTGTTACCGGGCTGGATCTCTCGGTTGCCATGCTGGAGCAGGCAAGCCTGCAGAACCCGGCAATAGAATTCCTGTGTGGCGATATAGAAGCATTGCCACTTCCCGATGCCAGTGTTGATCTTGCCTGGAGCAATCTTGCTATTCAGTGGTGCGCAGATCTACGCCTGGCGCTGAGTGAGCTCTGCCGGGTAACCCGCCCCGGAGGGCATGTCGCGTTCACAACACTGGCGGCGGGTTCACTGTGTGAATTACATCAGGCATGGCGTGCGGTTGACCAGCACAGCCATGGCAACCACTTTCTGCCCCGGCAAGCCATTGACGATGCCTGCTGTGGGTGGCAGTGCCACATAAGTACAGTCACTGTGCGTGAACGCTGGGCTGATGTGCTGAGCGCAATGCGTTCCCTGAAAGGGATTGGCGCCACGCATTTACACGCCGGGCGCGCCTCTTCCACCTTAACCCGGAAACAACTTCAGGCACTCTCACTGGCCTGGCCGCAGGAGGCAGGCGAGTACCTGTTAAGTTACCAATTAATAGTAGGAGTGATTACGCGTGAGTAAACGTTGGTTTGTTACTGGCACGGATACGGAAGTTGGGAAAACCGTTGCCAGTTGTGCACTGTTACAGGCGGCAGCACAGCACGGATTTCATACTGCAGGTTACAAGCCTGTGGCGTCAGGCAGTGAAGCCACGCCGGAAGGAATACGTAACAGCGATGCGCTGGCTTTGCAGCGTAATAGTACCGTACCGCTGGCCTACCACCAGGTAAACCCACTGGTCTTTCTGGAACCCACTTCTCCGCATCTGGTCAGCAGGGATACCGGGCAACCCATTACCTTTCCCGCAATATCTGCCGGGTTAGCTGCGCTGGAGCCTCTTGCCAGTTGGGTACAGGTTGAAGGTGCCGGTGGCTGGTTTACGCCTCTGAGCGAGGAAACCACTTTTGCTGACTGGGTGGTGCAGGAACAATTGCCAGTGATTCTGGTGGTGGGGGTCAAGCTTGGGTGTATCAATCACGCCATGCTGACTTTACAGGCAATTCGCCAGTCCGGGTTACCTGTTGCCGGCTGGATTGCCAATACGGTATTACCGCCAGGCGCGCGTCATCTGGATTATCTGTCAACATTACGCCAGCGGCTGGACGTGCCATTTCTGGGAGAAATTCCCTTTCTGGAACACGCGGAAACACACACCAATCTTGGGCAGTATATTGATATCACTGCCCTGATTTAATCTTGCGGCATTACGGTGCTATCCAGTCTGAAACCATATTGTCATCCAGCATTGTCAGGTCGCCCTGCGCAACATTGCGCCCGCGATGCAGCAGGCAAAATTTATCCGCCACCCAACGGATAAATGACAACCGTTGTTCAACCAGCAGTATTGTCAGGCCAAATTCCTGGTTCAGGCGGCGCAATGTCTGGCCCAGGTCCTGAATGAAACTGGTTCCGCGGCCATTAGTCGGTTCGTCCAGAATCAACAATTTCGGGTCGTTTACCAGTGCTCTTGCCAGTGACAGTTGCTGTTGTGTATCTCCGGCCAGGTCACCGCCACGCACCTGGCGCAGGGTATATAATTCCGGGAATAACTCGTAAACCAGCGGCGAAATTCGCTTATGCTGTTCACCAGCCGCCATCATGGCAATATGCAGGTTCTCTTCCACACTCAGTTGCGAGAAAATCCGTTTATCCTGAGGAACATAGCCTATCCCCAGAGCAGTGCGCCCCTCTGGTGGGCGGGTCAGTAAATCTTCTGGTGGGTGCCCTTGTGCCTGCCAGAGCATACTGCCACTTTGTACCGGAATATGGCCGGTAATACAGTTCACCAGCGTTGTTTTGCCAACACCAGGTGCTCCCAGCAGGCAAATACATTGTCCTGTGGGCAAGTCCAGGTCAACATTCCATAATGTATGTTTTTCACCATAAAATTGGTTAACAGCACGCAAACTCAACATAATGTCCTCCTCCCGGACCGGCTCTACGTCAGGCTATTCCACTAAGGCGTAAATTCGCCCAGCGCTGGTAACCACTCATATAACCACTGCGTCCTGCATCACTTTCTGCCAACAGGAAAGGGGTTGAGCTCCAGTCTGGTAGTCTGTGCAATTCTCTTGCCAGAAAGCGTAATCACGACAGAAATTTCCACGAACCAGGACGATACTTACAAAAAATACTGGTTTTCACGGCTGCAACTACAACTTTGGTAGCACTGTGCACTTTGGCAGTGCTTCCCTGAGGATAATTTTGGTGCAGCGTGCTGACGCAAAACAAATGCCTGTGTGGTGCAGTGCAGATTTTGTTGTCAGGTCATCGACAAAAAAGATGGCTGCCTGCGAAAAAATTTTGCCAGAAAATTTTTTATGCGGTGTTTTTGCAAGAAAACGGTAAACCATCGGAGTATGCCCTTACAGGGCTTAAAGCAGTTATCCACTATTCCTGTGGATAACCTTGTGTATTAGAGTTAGAAAACTAGCTGCAGGCGAGAGAATACGCGGCTTTCGCCTGAATTGATGTTAAAGCCGCCTTTATTTAAAAAAATATAAATATCAAATAGTTATATAAAATCAATCCTTGGATATCGTGCCGTGTGTTGTTTCATAAAACTTTCATGACGTCTCTTGACAAATGTTAAAAATGGAAAAAATCTGGGGATAACCTGGTAAGCGTGGATCTTGCTGGTATAAACGCCGGGTGTTTGTACAAAACGGTGTCATTTTGTGCTGTTATTTAGCGTGCTCACCATTAGTTACTGGTTATTTAGCCAGTAATTAAGGTTGGCAAAAAACAGTACGGCAGTTAAAATTGCTTCTTCCTTCCGCCATGGTGCAACAGGTCATGTCTTATGAGTAAATTGTTCAAATTACACTCCAGCTTTACGCCATCCGGGGACCAACCTGATGCCATTCGCCGCCTGTCTGAAGGGCTGGAAGATGGCCTGGCTCACCAAACGCTGCTCGGTGTAACCGGGTCAGGGAAGACATTTACCATTGCGAACGTCATTGCAGACCTGCAGCGCCCTACAATGGTGCTGGCGCCTAACAAAACACTGGCGGCGCAGCTTTATGGCGAAATGAAGGCATTTTTCCCGGAAAATGCTGTTGAGTATTTTGTTTCTTACTACGATTACTACCAGCCTGAAGCCTATGTACCCAGTTCGGACACCTTTATTGAAAAAGATGCGTCCGTGAATGAGCACATCGAACAGATGCGGCTTTCAGCCACCAAAGCATTGCTGGAGCGGCGAGATGTAGTCGTGGTGGCGTCTGTTTCTGCGATTTACGGCCTGGGTGACCCGGATCTCTACCTGAAAATGATGCTGCACCTGACCGCCGGCATGATTATTGACCAGCGCGCTATTCTGCGTCGCCTGGCTGAATTGCAGTACACCCGCAACGATCAGGTGTTCCAGCGCGGTACTTTCCGTGTGCGTGGCGAGGTTATCGATATCTTCCCGGCGGAATCTGATGACATCGCCCTGCGGGTTGAATTGTTTGATGAAGAAGTTGAGCGGTTGTCGCTATTTGACCCGCTGACCGGGCAGGTGGAGTCTGTTATTCCGCGCTTTACCATTTACCCGAAAACCCATTACGTCACACCCCGTGAACGTATTTTGCAGGCAATGGAAGAAATCAAAGTCGAACTGGCAGACCGGCGCAAGGTGTTACTGGCAAATAATAAACTACTCGAAGAGCAACGCATCACCCAGCGCACGCAGTTTGACCTCGAAATGATGAATGAACTCGGGTATTGCTCGGGTATTGAAAACTACTCACGCTTTCTCTCCGGGCGCGGCCCGGGCGAGCCGCCACCAACATTGTTTGACTACCTGCCGGCAGATGGCCTGCTGGTTATTGATGAATCTCACGTTACTGTGCCGCAAATCGGCGGGATGTACCGAGGCGACCGGGCGCGTAAAGAAACACTGGTTGAATATGGTTTCCGGTTGCCTTCAGCGCTGGATAACCGCCCGATGAAATTCGAAGAGTTTGAAGCCCTGGCACCGCAAACCATTTATGTTTCTGCCACACCAGGGAATTACGAACTGGATAAATCCGGCGGTGAAGTAATAGACCAGGTTGTGCGCCCTACAGGTTTGCTGGACCCACTGATAGAAGTGCGACCGGTAGCAACACAAGTAGACGATTTGCTCTCAGAAATTCGCAAGCGTGCGGCAATTAATGAACGTGTGCTGGTTACTACCCTGACGAAACGCATGGCGGAAGACCTCACGGAATACCTTGAAGAGCACGGTGCCCGTGTACGCTACCTGCACTCAGATATCGACACCGTCGAGCGCATGGAAATTATCCGTGACTTGCGCCTGGGTGAGTTTGATGTGCTGGTTGGGATTAACCTGTTGCGTGAAGGCCTGGATATGCCGGAAGTGTCGCTGGTGGCTATTCTGGACGCCGACAAAGAAGGCTTCCTGCGTTCTGAGCGCTCATTGATTCAGACCATTGGCCGCGCGGCGCGTAACCTCAATGGCATGGCGATTCTGTATGGGGACAAAATCACGCCGTCGATGGCAAAAGCCATTGGTGAAACTGAACGCCGTCGCGAAAAACAGGAGCTCTACAACAAAGAGCATGGCCTGGTGCCAAAAGGCCTGAATAAGAAAGTGGTGGATATCCTGGCGCTGGGCGAAGGGGTGATGAAAACCAAAGCGAAACGGGGCAAAACACGTGGGGGAGACTCTGCTGCACGCACTGTTGCACAGGATATGTCACCTAAGGCTATGGAGCAGAAAATCCATGAGCTGGAAACACAGATGATGACTCACGCGCAGAATCTGGAGTTTGAAGAGGCGGCTAAGTTGCGCGACCAGCTACAGCAATTGCGCGCGTTGTTTATTGCCGCCTCATAAATTAATGGGAATTACTTCTGTAGCGCCAGGTCAATGGCCTGGCGTAGCCGTAACCGGTCATGGCGGTAAGGCACATCACTGGCTGCCAGGGCAGTCTGAATCACTGTTTTGGCATCATGGCTTGCGGGCAGGGTGTTATACTCCCCGGTAATCACCGTGCTGATAACAGGTTTGCCTATTGCCTGCTCCATTATGTCCAGCCGTTCATCCAGCGTCAGTAGCGCCGCAGCACTGTGTTCTTTTCCCAGATTGTCAATAAACACCACTTTTGCCTGGGTACGGCGCAGTGCTGCGGTTAACTCGGGCATTAATAAAATAGGCATCAGGCTGGTATAAAAACTTCCCGGGCCAATAATTACCAGGTCGGCTTTTTCCAGGGCAAGCACTGCTTCACGGGTGGCACTAACCTGCGGGGATAACTGCAACCCTTGTGGTGGCACCGTAAGCTGGTCAATATTTACTTCTCCCCAAACTTCGTGGCCTTCGTCATCTATTGCCAGTAAATCCACCGGTTGCTCAGACATTGGGATTAAAAAGGCGTCTACGTGCAACCAGGTGCGGATCAGGTTAATCGCTTCCAGCGGGCGCACGCTCAGGTGGTCGAGGGCTTTAAGAATTAAATTCCCCAGGTTGTGGCCGGCTAACTCGCCATTGCCACTAAAGCGGTATTCAAATAACGCCGATGCCACGCTTGGGTCAGTAATCAACTGGTTTACGCAATTACGCAGGTCGCCCCAGGCAATTCCACCCTCTGAACGGCGAATGCGCCCGGTTGAACCGCCATTGTCCGTGGTGGTGACAATGCCAGTCAGGCGTTGGCCTAAAAACCCCAGGGCCGACATAACCCGCCCAAGCCCATGACCACCACCCAGAGTGACCACACAATCCAAATCGGCCAGAGCCCGACTGCGCATAGGATTTCCTTATAAAACAGATTTACCCCCTAAATTACCTGAATAGCGGTTAAAAGACGAACCTTTGGCAAGGGAAAATGACATCTGTCAAAGCAATGCCGGGAAACAGCAGCTATTTTGTCGCGAAAATGCAGAATTGTGTCGCTATATACTTGTTTATATAACGAAAGTCGCCTGGCACTTCATGCCAGAAAGCGCTACTATCCTGCTAACCCGGTTTCAGAAATCTGAAACTGACACTCAAGCCCTGGCACCTGTGTCGCAAGATATGGTGCCCTGGCCGTGGCGATGCGTCGCCACCAGGGTGCAGAAAGAAATGCCTGCATCTCCCGTATTTGGAAAGGTGTACATGGTCTCTCAACTTACCGATGCATGGGCGCGTAAGTTCTATTACTTGCGTCTGTCCGTGACTGATGTTTGCAACTTTCGTTGCACATATTGCCTGCCTGATGGCTACAAACCGCACGGCGTGGCGAACAAAAGCTTTCTCAGCCTCGATGAAATTCGCCGGGTTACCCGCGCGTTTGCCGCTGCAGGCACCGAAAAAGTTCGCCTGACCGGTGGTGAGCCCTCTTTACGCCGCGACTTTACCGATATCATTGCTGCCGTTCGTGAAAATGCTTCTTTGCGCCAAATCGCTGTGACCACCAACGGTTACCGCATGGCGCGTGATGTGCAGCAATGGCGCGATGCCGGGTTGACAGCAATTAACGTCAGTGTCGACAGCCTTGATGCCAGGCAGTTCTACGCCATAACCGGGCAGGATAAATTCCGCCAGGTTATGGACGGGATTGATGCTGCGTTTGCTGCCGGGTTTGAGCGTGTGAAAGTCAATACCGTGCTGATGCGTGACGTGAACCATCACCAACTGGACACCTTTCTCGGCTGGATTAAAACCCGGCCAATTCAATTACGCTTTATTGAACTGATGGAAACCGGCGAGGGCAGTGAACTGTTTCGCCAGCACCATGTTTCCGGCATGGTGATTCGCGACCAGCTTCTGGAACGCGGGTGGATCCATCAGATTCGCCAGCGCAGTGATGGGCCAGCCCAGGTATTCTGCCACCCGGATTACCAGGGGGAGATTGGCCTCATCATGCCCTATGAGAAAGATTTCTGTGCCAGTTGCAACCGCCTGAGAGTGTCATCCATTGGCAATCTGCATTTATGCCTGTTTGGTGATGGCGGCATTCCGCTGCGTGATTTGCTGGCAAACGACCAGCAACAGGGCGAATTGCAGGCACGTATCAGCCAGGCGCTGGCAGGCAAAAAACAGACCCATTTCCTGCATCAGGGAAACACGGGTATCACGCAGAATCTGTCGTATATCGGCGGGTAAGCGTTCGTAAGGAGAGAATCATGAGTCAGGTAAGCAGTACATTTATTCCGGCGCGTGTCGCAATCATGACAGTGACTTCACACCGCACTGAAGAAGAAGATTCATCAGGCCATTATTTGCGTGATGTCGCTATAGAAGCAGGCCATCAGGTGGTGGCTAAATCTATTGTCAGTGAAAACCGCTATGCCATTCGCGCCCAGGTATCACAGTGGATTGCCAGTGATGATGTCCAGGTGGTACTGATTAACGGCGGAACCGGGTTAACGGATGGCGATCAGGTTCCTGAAGCCCTGTTGCCCCTGTTTGACCGTGAAATTGAAGGGTTTGGCGAAGTGTTCCGCATGCTGTCTTATGAAGAAATCGGCACGGCGACATTGCAGTCGCGGGCTGTAGCTGGCATGGCAAACCGCACGGTAATTTTCGCCATGCCGGGTTCAACCAAAGCTTGCCGTACTGCCTGGGAAAATATCATCCAGCAGCAACTCGATGCACGCCAGCGCCCGTGTAACTTCCATCCTCATCTCAAGAAATAGTTATGTCGCAATTAACCCATATTAATGCGGCTGGCGAAGCGCATATGGTGGATGTCTCCGCCAAAGCTGAAACAGCCAGGGAAGCCAGAGCGGAAGCGTTTGTCACTATGCATCCGGAGACACTGGCAATGATTGTTGAAGGGCGTCATCACAAAGGTGATGTCTTCGCCACAGCGCGTATTGCCGGTATCCAGGCCGCGAAACGCACCTGGGAATTGATCCCTCTGTGCCACCCATTATTGCTCAGCAAAGTGGAAGTTCACCTGGAAGCGCTGCCTGCGGAAAACCGGGTGCGTATTGAATCAGTTTGCCGCCTGAGCGGTAAAACCGGTGTCGAAATGGAAGCGCTCACTGCTGCTTCAGTTGCTGCGCTGACCATTTACGATATGTGCAAAGCAGTTCAGAAAGATATGGTCATTGGCCCGGTACGCCTGCTGGCGAAATCGGGTGGAAAGTCAGGTGATTTCAGGGCGGTGCAAGATGATTGATGTACTTTTTTTCGCGCAAGTGCGTGAACTGGTTGGCTGTGACGCTTTGCGCCTTGACGCCTCATTCTCTTCTGTTGAAGCGCTGCGCCAGCACCTGGAAAACCAGGGTGGGCGCTGGGCTTTGGCACTGGAAAGCGGCAAGTTGTTAGCAGCCGTTAACCAGACGCTGGTTCCTCTCGACCACGCTATTCAGGCGGGCGACGAAGTGGCCTTTTTCCCCCCGGTAACCGGAGGCTGATATGGCAGATCAAACACGCATTGGTGTGGGGCACGGCAACATTGATGTCGGCGCAGAATACCAGTGGCTGGCGGCTTGCGATGACGATGGCGCCGTGGTGACATTTACCGGTAAAGTGCGTAACCACAATTTGGGCGATAACGTCAGCGCACTGTGCCTGGAACACTACCCGGGCATGACAGAAAAGGCGCTGGAAGAAATTGTTGCTACCGCGCGGGAACGCTGGCCACTGCAACGTGTAACCGTCCTTCACCGCATTGGTGAAATGTATCCCGGTGAAGAAATCGTGTTTGTCGGCGTGACTGGTGCACACCGCAGCAGCGCTTTTGCCGCAGCAGAATTCATTATGGATTACCTGAAAACCCGGGCTCCGTTCTGGAAACGGGAGTCTACTGAGCAGGGCGCTCGCTGGGTTGAAGCACGTGAAAGCGATAAAGTCGCAGCAGAGCGCTGGTAAGACTGCGCATTACAACTGAATGTGGTAGTCTGAAGGCCTGTTTTTCCATCAAAATCAGAGGATATGTCATGGACCGCTTCCCACACGCCAATGGCACAATCGTCCAGAACACCCGCACCGGGCTGCAAACCTATATGGCGCAGGTGTATGGCTGGATGACTTGTGGCCTGTTACTGACGGCGTTTGTCGCCTGGTATGCCGCAGCGACTCCGGCAGTACTGATGTTCGTTTTTTCCAGCCAGTTAACCTTCTTCGGTTTGATTATTGCTCAACTGGCACTGGTATTTGTTCTGTCCGGTATGGTGCATAAACTGAGTGGCGCGATGGCAACCACGCTGTTTATGCTTTATTCCGCGCTTACAGGGCTGACGTTATCGAGTATTTTTGTCGCTTATACTTATTCGTCCATCGCCAGTACGTTTATTGTTACCGGCGGTATGTTTGGTGCAATGAGCCTGTATGGCTACACCACTAAGCGCGACTTGAGCAAGTTCGGCAGCATGCTGTTTATGGCGCTGATTGGTATTGTTCTGGCATCTGTAGTTAACATCTGGCTGAAAAGCACTGCGTTAATGTGGGCTGTAACCTACATTGGTGTGGTCGTTTTTGTTGGCCTGACTGCCTGGGACACCCAGAAACTGAAAAACATTGGCAGCCAGATTGATACCCGTGACAGCACCAACCTGCGCCGCTATTCCATTATGGGTGCTCTGACGTTGTACCTTGATTTCATCAACCTGTTCCTGATGATGCTGCGTATTCTCGGCAACCGCCGTTAAGCGCTTATTGTAACCCGGTGGCGCGCGTTTTAACCGCGCCCGCCTGGTTGCGCTTTACCTCGCCTTCCTTGCGTAATTTTTCCGCCCGGCCTTCCAGTACCCCATAACACACCGCCGCAATGATTAATGGGATAAAGTAATACAACGCCCGCCAGACCAGTAACGCGGCAATAATACTGCCATGGCTGATTTGCGAGGCAGGCAGCAATGCCAGAAACACCGCTTCCAGTACCCCAATCCCTGCCGGAATATGAATAATCACCCCTGCAATACTGCTGAGTAATGTCACTGCCAGCACCGTCATAAAATCAACCTGTTGCTGCATGAGCAGCCAAATTGTAGTGCCCATAATCAGCCAGTTAACTGCAGACAACAAAAACTGCATTATGGCGAAACGGGCACCAGGCAGGCGTATTCGTCGCCCACGGATTCGCCAGGTTCTTTTTGGGGAGAAAGAGCACAGCAACAACCAGCCGATGCTCATAGTGAGCAATACACCACCAATACAGCGCAGTGTCAGCGTATCGATATACCACCCAGAGGGCAGGTGTAGTGAACCAAAAGTAAACAGTACCCCGCCAACCAGGATATAACCCAGCCAGTTAGTCATAATGCTGAAGGAAAAAATCCGGGCGATAGTACCGCTACCCAGACCTAACCGCGAATATAACCGGTAACGCATACCAATACCGCCGACCCAGGTGCTCAGTGTCAGGTTAAAGGCATAGCAAATAAAAGAAACCAGCATGACTACCCGGGCGTGAAGACCATGCCCGGACCATGACCGGCTCAACAAATCATACAGGCCATAGATAGCGTAACTGACCACCACCAGACCTGCGGCGCTGAGCAACGCATTGCGGTTATAGGTCAGTAACGCTTGCCAGACTTCCTGCCAGTCCACCTGGCGGGCATAAAGTACAAGCAGTACCACAACGACCAGTAAAAAAGCGCCAGACAGCCCTTGCTTGATCCGGCGGCGGGTGTGAGCGCTCAATGAACGGTGCAGTAACGACATCGTTATTGTCCTCCTGAGTCCGTGGTGGCATGTTGGTCCTGCTGCTCAAGCTCAGGCTGAACTGGCGGCGGGACGCGGGTAATACGTGGCGTATGGGCAGGCAACCAGCCCACCATGGCCGGGAAATGCCGCACAAAGTGGAAGGCGAGAACACTACAGGTAAGCCCCCACCAGCGCGGGCCTGGCAGCAACACGCGGTCGGCTTGTGTCTGCTCTGTGCTGTGGCTTATCAGCTTCATCAGGTTGTCGCGCAATGTCTGGTTGAATTCACGGTCATGAATCACCAGGTTGGCTTCAAGGTTGAGCGACAAACTCAGTGGGTCGAGGTTACTGGAGCCAACGGTTGCCCAGTGGCTGTCCATCACAGCGACTTTTCCGTGTAACGGGCGCTGCTGGTATTCATAAATATGGACACCAGCTTTAAGCAGGTAAGGGTAGAGCAGGCGGGCTGCAGTCTTTACCACCGGAATGTCCGGTTCGCCCTGCAAAATTAGTTTAACGCTGACACCACGGCGTGCTGCGTTGCGCATGGCATGTAACAGCCGGTATCCCGGGAAGAAATAGGCATTGGCGATAATCACCTCACGGCGAGCCCGTGCCAGCATGCGCAAATAATAACGCTCAATGTCATCCGGGTGGTGGTTGTTATCCCGCCAGATAAACAGTGCCTGTGCTTCTCCGGCCTGGTTCTGGTCCTGTGCCTTATGCCGCCGCCAGCGCCAGCGGCGTGTTCGGGTACTTTCCGGCAGGTTATCAATAACAAACTGCTGAATATCACTGACCACCGGGCCACGAATGGCAACGGCATAATCCTGTTTGGCCTCTGGCCCGTAACTGGTGATGTGCTCTGCTGAGTAATTAATGCCGCCAACAAACGCCAGTTCGCCATCAATCACCACTATTTTGCGGTGCATCCGGCGGAACAGATTCGTTCGCATACCAAGAAACAGCGGTGACGGGTCGTAATAACGTACTACAACGCCCGCCTGGGTGAGTGTATTAATAAATGTCTCGCTCAGGTCGGGGGAACCATAGCCATCCATTAATACCTCCACCTGCACACCACGCTTCGCCGCTTCCAACAAGACCTGGTGCAGCGCCTGGCCTGCGTTATCGTCAAACCAGATAAATGTTTCCAGTAATACCTGTTTTTTTGCCTGGCTTATGGCTTTGAATACCGCCGGATAATAGGCATCGCCATTTTCCAGTAACGTAATCTGGTTACCGCTTCTCCATGTCGTTTTCACAGACTAATCTCCACGGCTAATGGCGCATGATCCGATAACCCACGCCACGGACCAGATGAGAAGGGCAAAGGTCTGCACTGTTGCACATGGCGCACATAAATTCTGTCCAGGCGCAAAAAAGGGTACCAAACCGGGAATGTGCGGGCGGGTTTGCCAAACTCACGGCTGAATACTTCTTCCATGCCATCATGCTCATGCAGGCGTGGGTGGATCCGTTGCCGCCAGTCATTAAAATCGCCTGCCACAACCAGTGGGGCATTCTCAGGCAGTTGGCGAATCACTGCCCACAGCTTTTCCAGTTGTGCCCGGCGATGGGCCTCTTTCAGCCCCAGATGAACACAAATAATATGGAGCGACGCTGGTTTGCCGGGTACGGAGATGCGGCAATAAAGCAGGCCCCGCTGCTCATGGCCCTCTATGGATACGTCGATATTTTCGCTATGTTCAATTGGGAAACGCGATAAAACCGCATTCCCGTGGTGACCTTCCGGATAAACCGCATTGCGCCCATAGGCATAATCGCGCCACACTGTATCGGCCAGATATTCATAGTGGCTGGTTGTTGGCCAGCCGGGTGTTGCCCGGGCCAAAGCCTGGTGTTCACCACTAACTTCCTGCAGGCAAACAACGTCGGCAAGTGTTGCACGCAAAGCATCGCGCAGGGCGGGCAGTGAAAAGCGGCGGTTAAAAGCAGTAAATCCTTTATGTGTGTTTATTGTTAAGATTTTGATAATTGACTGTGAAGGCATAGTGCCGATTTCCTCCTTGTTTTGTTTCTGTGTGCAAATAAAGTGTAGTGTTTGTCACAAAAAACTGGCGGGATACGGAATTTTCCGTAAAGTGCGGTACTCTGATTAGTAGTCAAAAAATCCATCAGGAGATAAGACATGAAATGGCAACAACGACTTCGTGTCGCAACAGGCCTGAGTTGCTGGCAAATTATGCTGCATTTGCTGGTTATAGCCGTGCTGGTTGCCGGCTGGATGAGTAAGTCTCTGGTCCAGGTCGGTATTGGTCTGTGTTTGTTATACACACTGACTTTAGTGATGATGCTGGCGTTACAGCGTTTTCATGATGGCTGGCTCAGGGAGTTGGGTGATTTTCTCGAAGAGCTCACCACCACATGGTATTTTGGTACGGCGTTAATTGGCCTGTGGCTGTTATCCCGTGTTTTTCAGAGCCATCTGGTGCTGGTGCTTGCCGGCGTGGTTATCCTCGCCGGGCCTGCAGTTGTGTCGTTACTGGCAAAAGACAGCAAACGGCGCCGGTCAGGCGATTTTTCTGCGAAACATAGCGTACGCCGCTGAACCTGTTATGGCCGTTATAACTAATAGCGGCCATAAGCTTTGCCACACAATACTGAAATTCGCATCCTTCAGGTAAATCTCTTTGGTGATATCGGTGAAATGCCGAATCGGGTTTACCCACGTCAGGTCCTGTAACCACACCGGCATATTCTCTACCGGGGAAACATACCCGGAAAGCAAAATGGCTGGCATCATAAACACAAATACGCCAATAAACGCCTGTTGCTGGGTTGAACACAGCGACGAAATCAGCAGGCCGAACCCCACCAGCGATAACCCGTAAACCAGCATAGTGAAATAAAACAGCAGCAGAGAACCGGCAAAGGGGATCTGGTAAGCCCATATCCCCACGCCCAACACAATCGACGCCTGAAAACAGGCGACAATTAAGGCCGGTACTGCTTTGCCAACAAAAATCTGCCAGGTGGCGAGCGGAGAAACCAGTAACTGGTCCAGTGTGCCTTGCTCACGTTCCCGGGCAACAGACAATGAAGTGACAATCATCACGCCTATGGTGGTAATCATGGCAATCAGCGAAGGAACAACAAACCACTTGTAGTCCAGATTCGGGTTATACCAGTTGCGTATCACCAGTTCACTGTTGTTCTGTTTCTGCCCGTTCAGCAGCGATTGCTGGTAATCATTGATTATCTGCTGCACGTAACGGGCGGCAATTTGTGCACTGTTTGAATTGCGCCCGTCCAGCAGTAACTGCACTTGTGCGGGAGTTAGCTGGTCCAGGTTGCGGGAAAACGTGGGCGGGAAACGCACTACCAACAGCGCTCGCTGGTTATCAATAACATCACGAATCTGACTGGGGCTGTTGAGCTGTAAAATATGGGAAAACGCTTTTGCCTGCGCAATACGCTGGGTCAGTTCAACTGAGTGTTTGCCGTTATCTTCATTATAAATAGCCACGGTTGCGTTGGTGACTTCCAGTGTGGCGGCAAACGGAAACAGCACCACCTGAAGAATCACCGGCATTATCAGGATTGCGCGGGTTTGCGGCTCCCTTAACAGCGACTGTAACTCTTTACGGATAAGCGTCCACAAGCGGTGCAGCATAGCGTGTTACTCCCTGTCGAGACGGCGGCTGGTTTTCAACATGGTCAGCCCAATAAACAGTACCGCAGAGGCAATTAAAAACAGCACATTGACCACCAGCACCGAAGTGATATTGCCCGCGAGAAACAGTGTTTGCAGTGTACTGACAAAATAACGGGCCGGAATAATGTAGGTCACGATACGGATAATGGCGGGCATGCTGTCTATCTGGAATATAAAACCGGACAACATAATGGAAGGCAAAAAAGCGGCGTTCAGCGCAACCTGCGCGGCATTAAACTGGTTACGTGTCAGCGTGGAAATCAGCAGGCCCATACCCAGCGTGCTGAGCAAAAACAGGCTGGTGATAAGAAATAAGATCAGCAGCGAGCCACGCCAGGGAACACCCAGAATAAACACCGACACCAGCATACACAGCAACATAGCCAGCATACCGAGAAAGTAATAGGGAACCAGTTTACACAGTAGTAACTCAGTCCGGGTTACTTCAGTGGACAACAGCGCTTCCATAGTGCCGCGTTCCCATTCACGGGCAATCACCAGTGAAGTGAGAATTGCGCCAATAACCGTCATGATAATAGTAATCGCGCCAGGAATAATAAAATGGCGGCTGATAGCGGCCGGGTTGAACCAGTAACGGGTTTGCACATCAATCAGAGGTTCGAAGGTTTCACCACGGTCTTCAGCACGTTGTTGCTGCCAGATTTGCCAGACACCCTGAGCATAGGCCTGCACAAAGTTGGCGGTATTGGGTTCGCTGCCATCGGTTATCACCTGAATGGGCGCCGTATCTCCATGACGGGCCATTTGCGCCGCAAAGTTGACCGGAATGGTAATGATGCCGCGTATTTTCCCGGCCTGCATCAGGTCAACCAAATACTGGCGGTTATCGCTGATTGTCGGGGCAATGAAAGGCGAAGCACTGACCGTGTGAGCAAAAGAGAGTGCTTCCTCACTTTGCTGGTCCAGTAATACACCCACATGCAACCGGCTGGAATCCAGGTTAATGCCATAGCCGAAGATAAACAGCAGCATCAGCGGGATAACCACCGCAATCAGCCAGCTACTCGGGTCGCGAATAATCTGGCGGGTTTCTTTAATGCACAGCGCCCTGACTCGATGCCAGGCAAGGATGCTATTGGCGGCCATTGTCATGCTCCTTATCCCACTGGTGAATCAGTTGAATAAATGCCTGCTCCATGGTTGGGTCGGCCATTTCGTCGTTGGCCGCGCTGGCTTTAAGTGAGTCCGGGGAACCACTGGCAATTAACTTCCCGCGGTAAACCAGCCCAATACGGTCGCAATATTCGGCTTCATCCATAAAGTGGGTTGTGACCATCACGGTGACACCCCGCTCCACCATACTGTTAATGTGCAACCAGAATTCGCGGCGGGTGAGGGGGTCAACGCCCGATGTCGGCTCATCAAGAAACAGAATATCCGGCTCATGCATTAATGAGCAGGCCAGTGCCAGGCGTTGTTTAAACCCTAATGGCAGGGCATCAGTTGCCTGGTGTGCTACGGCCTGTAAGTTAAAGGCATCGGTCATGCGCTGGATCTTTTCCTGCTGACGTGCGCCGCGTAAACCGTAGATCCCGGCAAAAAAACGCAGGTTCTGGGTAACCGTCAGGTTGCCATACAATGAGAATTTCTGTGCCATATAACCCAGGTGCTGGCGGGCTTTCCCTGAACTGGTTTTTAAATCCATATTCAGCACCAGTGCCTGGCCATCGGTGGGTACCAGCAACCCACACATCATTTTAAATGTTGTGGATTTCCCGGCACCATTTGGCCCCAACAGGCCGAAGATTTCGCCACGCCTGACCGCGAAGTCAACATGGTCAGTTGCTGCAAAATCCCCAAATTTCTTGGTCAGGTTACGGGCTTCAATCACGGTTTCCCCTTTGCTGCCCTCAACCTGATGCAAAATGGCACCAAGAGGGGATTCCCGGGTTTTGGTTCCGCCTAACAAGTCAATAAAGGCGTCTTCAAAGCGTGGCTGGGTTTCCCGAAAACAGTTTTCGGGTAACGACAGGCTGGTTGCAAGCTCGGGAATAGCGGATGGGGAATTAACAATCAGGCGAACCGAGTGGCCCTGAATCATTCCGTCGCTCACACAGGGCTGGCGCAGAGCATGCTGAAGCAGTGGGCGGTTTTTCCCTTCCGGGCTGGTAACCAGCCAGGTGCGCCCGGCAATTTGCTGTGTCAGTGCGTCTGGTGCGCCCTGGTACAGGCGCTCGCCTTCATTCATCAACAACACTTCCCGGCACTGTTCCGCTTCATCCAGGTAGGACGTGCTCCATAAAATCAGCATGCCGTCACTGGCCAGTTCATGCACCATGCGCCACAATTCCCGCCGTGAGATAGGGTCAACACCCACTCCGGGTTCATCCAGTAACAGCACACTGGGCTGGCCGACCAGGGTGCAGGCTAACCCCAGCTTTTGCTTCATCCCGCCCGACAATTTCCCGGCCAGGCGTTTGGTAAACGGCCCCAGGTCGGTAAATTCCAGAAGCTGGTTAAATACTTGCTGGCGCAGTTTGCCACGGACACTGCGCAAATCGGCGTACAGGTTCAGGTTTTCCATCACCGTTAAATCTTCGTACAGGCCAAATTTCTGTGGCATATAACCCAGCATGCTGTGCAGTTGCGTATCGTCGCGAATGGGGTCAAGGCCCAGTACTTCAATCTTGCCTTCGCTCGGTGTCAGTAACCCGGCCAGCATACGCATTAATGTTGTTTTACCGGCACCATCGGGCCCAACAAGGCCAGTGACAGCGCCCGCTGTAATTTCCGTATTCAGGCTGGCAACGGCGGGGCGGTCGAGCCCGCGAAAATGTTTGACGACATTCTCCAGCCTGATTGTCGCCGCCTGGCTCATTACTGCTCTCCTTCAAACCGAATGGTTACTGGCATGCCCTGGCGTAGCGTATCGTCGGGGTGGGTGACAATGATACGCAGGCGGTAAACCAGGTCAGTTCGCAGGTCCGGCGTTTCGACGGTTTTCGGGGTAAATTCGGCCGTGGGTGAAACAAAACCAATTTTACCTTTCCACGGATTCCCAGGGCGACCATCGATATAAATCAGCACATTACGCCCGGGCACTGCCTGGCCGAGATTTTTTTCGTCTACATAAGCGCGCACCCAAACCGGGCGGGTTAATGACAATGTCAGCACCGTACTGCCAGCACTTAACATCGTGCCAGGTTCTACCGCGCGTGTCAGCAGCGTGCCACTTGACGGAGCGGTAAGGGTGGTATCGTGTAAATCCAGTTGCGCCTGGGCAAGGGCTGCCTGGGCTTGCTCCAGGCTGGCTTTGGCTTCAGCAATTTCCTGCGGGCGGTTACCCGCTTTGTACTGGCTGAGTTTATCTTTGGCGGCTTTCAGGTTGGCCTGAGCCTGAACACTCGCCGAGCGGGCATTGGCTAAATCATCGGCGGAATTTACCCGTTGTTGCCATAACGCCTGCTGGCGCTGGTAGTAACGAGTGGCGTACTGGGCTGCTGCCTGGGCTTGTTTCACGGCGGCGGCGGCCTGGGCGATTTCTTCACTACGGTAGCCGGCCATCACCAGGTCATATTTGGCCTGAGCGGCGTCTTCATTAGCCTGTGCCTGTGCCAGCGCAATGGTGTAAGGCTTTTTATCCAGCATACCGAGTGTTTCGCCTGCCGTGATTTTATCGCCTTCGTCCACATTCAGTTCTTCAAGGCGGCCTCCAACCCGGAAGCTCATGTTCACTGTTCGAATATCGACATTGCCGTAGAGTGTCAGTGTGTCATCCTGGTGTTGCTGGTACCACCAGACACCGGCACCAGCTACAATGAGAACTAATAAAATCACAGCTGCAATCAGTGGCTTGCGGTGTTTCATGCCAGCGTTCCTCAGTGTTGAGACAGTCCGTATAAAATAAAATCAATATGCGATGCGATAACGTTGCTAATCAGCCCAACTTTTTGATTATCGAATTGGGTCCAGCCCATGCGTAATAAAATGGTTTCGCGCCCAAGGCGGAACGCAAGGATCTCACCTAACAAGGCATGGGTATGCAAAATGGTTTCTGTATCCAGTGGATCCCGCCCACAGTAACAGGCGATTAATGCGCACAGGTGATCATGCATGGGGGCGATCACCTGGTCATGAATCAGGGTGTAAGCGGAAGTGGGGGAAAGCTGTTCGCGGGAAATAAATTTACTCAGGTTGAGGGTTTCATCTGAGGTCAGCAATTTGCACATATGGCCGCAGGCCAGGTGAATTAACTCGCGCACTGCCGTTTTGTCTGGTTGTTCCCGGGAAAGTAGCTGTACCGCGGAAGCAACATGTGGCTGGAAATTATGGCTGATAAAATCTGCTATCCATTGCGCGCAGGCCATATACAGTTCTTCTTTTGAACCAAAATAGTAAGTAATGGCAGCTATATTTTGGTCGGCCTGTGTTGCAATATCTCGTGTGGTTGCATGCAAACCAAACTCACCAAACTGCGCTATAGCGGCAGTAATTAATTGGTTTTTAGCGAGTTCACCCCGAGAGGTGACGGGCGTATTCATCGTATTCATCACCAGAGCAAGTAAAAGTTAATCAATCGTTTGATTAAGTTTATGCCAGCTTTTGGTATATGGCTACTGGCAGCGTATTATTTTGCAGAAATTTCTGTTCGCGGGAATTTATGCAGCGCGACGGAAAAGCTGTTACACTCCGCCGCTTCATGACACTGTGGTTGTGTCGCTGTTGTTTGGTTAAGGGGTTCCCTTGCCACTAAAACGACGATCCCTGGAACTACGCCGTAAACTGCGGGCAGGGTGAGTGAGGAGTTGTTATGTCTTTTGAATCACTCGGGTTAAATCCGGCAATTTTACAGGCAGTAGCTGAACAGGGTTATAGCGAGCCAACCCCAATTCAACAACAGGCGATTCCGGCAGTGCTTGCCGGGCGCGATTTAATGGCCAGCGCACAGACCGGGACCGGGAAAACCGCCGGGTTTACTTTGCCATTGTTGCAGAAATTGTCTCAGTCTCCGCATGCGGTCAGTGGCAAACGCCCTGTTCGTGCTCTGATTCTGACGCCTACCCGCGAGCTTGCTGCACAGGTTTGGGAAAATGTGCGTGCCTACAGCAGCCACCTGAAACTGCGTTCACTGGTGGTGTATGGCGGTGTCAGCATCAACCCACAAATGATGAAGCTGCGTGGTGGCGTAGATATTCTGGTCGCCACTCCTGGCCGCTTGCTGGATCTGGTGCACCAAAATGCAGTCAGCCTGGATAAAGTAGAAGTACTGGTGCTGGATGAAGCAGACCGCATGCTGGATATGGGCTTTATCCATGATATTCGCCGTGTGCTGGCAAAATTACCGGCAAAACGCCAGAACTTGCTGTTTTCCGCAACCTTCTCTGATGACATTAAACACCTGGCTTCCGGGTTACTTAAAAACCCGGAAGTGATTGAAGTTGCACGCCGTAATGCGCCTTCAGAACAGGTGACACAATATGTGCACCTGGTTGATAAAAAGCGTAAGCGTGAATTGTTGTCTCACCTGATTGGTAAAGATAACTGGCAGCAGGTACTGATCTTCACCCGCACAAAATACGGTGCCAACCACCTTGCGGAGCAACTGAACAAAGACGGCATCAGCGCTGCGGCTATTCATGGTAATAAAAGCCAGGGAGCCCGTACCCGTGCGCTGGCCGATTTTAAATCCGGCGCGATTCGTGCGCTGGTGGCTACAGACATTGCTGCACGTGGTATTGATATTGAATCACTGCCTTATGTGGTTAACTATGAGTTGCCAAATGTGCCGGAAGACTATGTTCACCGTATTGGCCGTACCGGGCGCGCGGCAGCAACCGGGCAGGCGGTGTCACTGGTGTGTGTAGACGAGCACAAACTGTTAAAAGACATTGAGCGCTTACTTAAACGCCCAATACCGCGCATGGCGATTGACGGCTATGAGCCAGACCCGTCCATCAAAGCGGAACCAGTGGAAGACCGCCAGTCGCGTGGCCGCCGTGGTGGTGGCCAGGGCCGTGGTAGCCGCCCTTCAGCCGGGGCTCCGGCGAAGAAACGCACCCCGCGCCCAGAAAACCGTGGTGCCCGGCCTGAAAATGCCAGCGGCAAACCTGAAAACCGCCCGGCAAAACCCCGCCGCTCGCGTGCTCCCCGAAAAGAGAATGGCAGTAATGGCCAGTAATGGCCTGCGTGGCTGGTAAAACTGCCTGCCACTGCGGTTAACCCCCGGTCTGTTAGCCGTTCCCGGCAATTCTGGTTCACAGAATTGCCGGCTCTCTTCCAGTAAACCAATTTGCCCCAAAAAGCAGTTCAGCCAGCCACGAAAAAATGCCACAATAGTGGTTGTTTATACAGTACAGGAACTGCAATGGCCTTATCCGCGGCACAAAAGGCGCAAATTGCCGCATGGTACAAAGCGCTGCAACAACAAATCCCTGATTTTATCCCTCGCCCTCCTCAGCGGCATATGATTGCCGAGGTGGCAAAAAACCTGGCGGGTGACAGCGGCCGGCATTTGGTTATTGAAGCGCCAACGGGCGTAGGTAAAACGCTCTCCTACCTGATTCCGGGGATTGCCCTTGCCCGGGATGAAAAAAAAACGCTGGTGGTCAGTACTGCGAACGTCGCGTTGCAGGATCAGATCTACAGTAAAGATCTCCCTCTTCTGAGCAAGATAATCCCTGAATTGCGTTATACAGCCGCTTTTGGCCGTGGGCGCTATGTTTGCCCACGTAACCTGGAAGCCCTCGCCAGCGATAACAGCAGCCAGGGGGATCTGTTAGCGTTTCTTGATGATGACCTCACGCCGAAAAATAAAGCAGAACAACAGCGCTGTGCGGCATTAAAGAAAGACCTCGACAGCTACAGTTGGGATGGTCTGCGTGACCACACAGATAAAGTTATTGATGACGGGTTATGGGCGCGCCTGAGCACAGACCGCGCCAGTTGCCTTGGCAGCAACTGCCATTGGTACCGTGAGTGCCCTTTCTTTGTGGCCCGCCGTGAAATTCGTGAAGCTGAAGTGGTGGTGGCGAACCATGCTCTGGTGCTGGCGGCAATGGAGAGTGAATCCGTGTTACCGGAGCCAGATAATTTGCTACTGGTACTGGATGAAGGCCACCATATACCAGAGGTTGCCCGTGATGCACTGGAAATGAGTGCGGAAATCACGCCTGGCTGGAGCCGCCTGCAGCTGGATCTGTTTTGCAAACTGGTCAGCACCTGCCTGGAGCAGTTCCGCCCTAAAACGGTTCCTCCGCTGGCAACACCCGAGCGCCTGGCAAACCATTGTGAAGAAATCACTGAACATCTTGCGGGCCTGGTTGCACAATTTGATTTAGCGCTGCCAGCCACAGAAGAAGGTGATTACCGTTTCCCCATGGGGGTTTTGCCCGAAGATATCATGGCCCATTGTGAGCGCCTGGCAAAACTGACCGATGCACTGCGTGGCCTTGCAGAATCATTCCTGAATGATTTAAGTGAACGCACCGGGCAGCATGATATTGTGCGGTTGCACCGCCTGATTCTGCAAACTAACCGGGCTTTTGGCCACTTTGAGGCGCAGAGTAAATTGTGGCGGCTGGCGGCAATGGAAAAAGCCTCCGGAGCACCGGTATCAAAATGGTTTACCCGTACTTTTCAGGATGGCCAGGCTCACCTGTTCTTCCACTGTGTTGGCATTCGTGTCAGCGACCAGTTGGAACGCCTGTTGTGGCGGCAAATTCCCCATATTGTAGTGACTTCAGCCACATTACGTTCCCTGAACAGTTATACCCGCATTCAGGAGCTCACCGGGCTGCATGAAAAACGGGGGGATACCTTCGTTACTCTGGATTCCCCCTTTAACCATGTAGACCAGGGGCGCATTGTTATTCCCCAAATGCAAACCGACCCTCAGCCAGCAACAGAGCGCCAGCATATTGCCGAGATGGCGGCGTTTTTCCGTGAGCAACTCAAGGCAGGCAAGCACAAAGGGATGCTGGTGTTATTTGCCAGTGGCCGTGCAATGAATATTTTTCTTGAAGAAGTGCAGGATCTGCGTCTGGTGTTACTGGTGCAGGGCGACCAGCCCCGTTACCGGCTGGTTGAGCTTCACCGTAAGCGTGTAAGCCAGGGGGAAACCAGTGTGCTGGTTGGGTTGCAGTCTTTTGCCGAAGGCCTGGATTTGAAAGGTGAACTGTTAAGCCAGGTCCATATCCATAAAATTGCATTTCCCCCGGTAGACAGCCCGGTGGTGATTACCGAAGGGGAGTGGCTGAAAAGCCTGAAACGCTACCCGTTCGATGTACAAAGCCTGCCCGGAGCCTCTTTCACACTGATTCAGCAAGTGGGCCGCCTGATACGTAGCCACAGTTGTTGGGGGGAAGTGGTGATTTATGACCGGCGCTTATTGACAAAAAACTATGGTAAAAGGCTGCTGGATGCGTTACCTGTATTTCCTATCAGCCAGCCTGAGCTACCAGCAGTCCCATGTTCTGCAAAACCGGGCAAACCGGAAAAAAAACGCAGGCGCTCACCTCGCCAGGCTCGGGAAAAACAAGGCAGAGAGTAAAGTATGGATTACCGTAAAGTTATCAAAGAAATTGGCCGGGGTAAAAATCATGCCCGGGATCTGGACTGCGAAACTGCTCAGGCACTATATGCCAGCATGTTACGCGGAGACGTTCCTGAACTGGAACTGGGCGGGGTATTAATTGCTTTGCGTGTCAAAGGGGAAGGCGAAAGCGAAATGCAGGGCTTTTACCAGGCCACGCGCACGCATACGCTGCAGCTTTCTGCCCCGGCAGGCAGGCCTGTGCCCATCGTTATTCCCAGTTATAACGGCGCACGTAAGTTACCGAACCTGACACCACTACTCGCCTTGTTACTTTCCCGGCTGGGTTTCCCGGTTGTGGTCCATGGTGTGAGCGATGACCCGGGCAGGGTAATCACGGAAACGCTGTTTTCCATGATGGGCATTGAGGCGGTTCATTCTCGTGGCAAGGCTCAGGCGGAGCTGGAAGGTGATAAACCTGTTTATATACCTGTCAGTGCTTTGTGCCCGCCACTGGCAACTCAACTGGCACTGCGCTGGCGAATGGGGGTGCGTAACAGCGCTCACACGCTGGCAAAATTGCTGACGCCTTTTCCGGAAAATGCGGCATTACGGCTTTCGAGTGTCTCGCACCCGGAATACTTATCCCGCGTGAGCCAGTTTTTCCAGACTGTGGGTGGTCAGGCACTGGTTATGCACGGAACTGAAGGGGAAGTGTACGCCAACCCATTACGTTGCCCGCAAATAAACTGGGTGAATGCCGCAGGTGAGCAGGTGGTTTATAGCCGTCAGGCAGAAGTCAGCCCGGCACCGGTTTTCCCTTCAGGCAAAGACCCGCAACTGACTGTTGAGTGGTTAACACGCTGTTTGCGCGGCGAAGAGCCTGTTCCGGAATCTATCCAGATTCAGTTAGCATGTTGTTTACTGGCGGCAGCAGAAGTCGCAACGCTGGAAGAAGGTTTACAGCGGGTGGGGCAGTTAATTTAGCGCTGCATAAGCATAAAAAAGCCACCGCGCGTGGCCCGGCCACGATACCCGGTTACAGGCAAAATAGTGGCAGGTATGGCGGTGGCTGAGCCTGATATTCAGGCAAAAACAAGGGTAAATAACACAGAGAAATACAACCCACGGGAGTGGTTTCAGGCACCCCATATAACCCATATAAATTGAGGCCGGCTCATTAAGAACCGGCCTCAACAACGTTCTGTACGAAAATAGCGATGGTGGAACCTGAGCCTGTTTAACAGGGGGTTCCGTGCAGGTACGTCTTTATATGTCTTGTCTTACTCTGTTAGCGCTATTATCTCAGTCATTCCCACCTGGTGGCTATGTAAAAACCTTGTTGTAGTTATTCAAAATAATTGAATCTGGCTGTTTGCGGGAAGGCATTATCCGCGGTCATCGGGCCGGATAAGATCAAATCTTAGTGACTCATCAATCCCGTTGTTAAGTGACACATAAGTAATGAATAGTATCTAGTACCGGGAATATCCGGGTTTAACCGGGAGTATGTGGGATAAGTCTTGATATGAAAGGCTTCAGGTAATCTACTATGAAGTACACAGAGCGAGGTCAATGCCGAACGCTTTTTTAGATCACCTAACTTGAAACGAGATTACTGACACATAAAAAATGAAAGTACCGCTGGGTGATTTCAAGGTTTAAAGTGCATTTAAACCTTAAACATCCTTTGCAATATGAACAACACGGCCAATGACTTCAAAGTTATGAAGCTCACTTTTTGAAATAGGCATTGGTGGATAAGTCGTGTTATCGCTAATAAGAACCCAGGCGCCATTAGGTTGAATCTGAAACCTTTTCACCCACAACAAGTCATCTTGTCTGATTACATACATGTTTCCATCAGATGGCCTGGCATCTGCTGTGTTAATGAGTAAAGTGTCGTTGTTGCTGATTGTTGGTTCCATGGAATCACCTTTTGCCCAAACAACAACAAGGTCTTTTTCATGAAAACCACGATATGACAACCACTTACGTCTAAACGCTAGATGTCTACATGGTGAAATGCCATCATCATTAAATGAACCATATCCAGCCGATACTTGGATGCGATAACCTGGTATAAGAGCAAATTCATCTAAGAAGTTGTCATACGAATCAGGTTCTGCTTTTTCTACAGTGTAGTTAGGTGATGGCACATCATTTACTGACTGTTTACTTCCCTCACTCTTGTACGCCAACTTTGCTGCTGGTGGCAGGACAGATATATGATATTCCGTCGCTTTCGTCCCTTTCCTTTTTCTCCGCAAATCAGGTCGGTCATAGCTGGCTCTGTCCAGTATGTCTCTTGCCCTTCTCGGGGTTGTAGGCATATCAGGTAGACCGGCTGCATCTTTAGCCGTTAACCAGTCTTTAGATTCTTCAAACTCCATATTTACGTCCTTTTCATCGATGGTAAAAGGGACTAGTCGTCCTTTTTGCCGCTTACATGTCTTTTTCCACTAAATGCCAGGCTATACAGGCATCTGAGGCCGAATCACTAAAAAGACAAAAAGGACGAAGTCCTATTGACTTGCGTCCCTTTTGTCTCTATCGTCTTATTACTAGGTCTAAGCACAAGGGCTTATTACTATGAATGATTATGTAGCATCTCAAAAAAATTGCATGGATGGAAGAGACTGGCATCGGGCAGATGTAATTGCTGCTTTAAAAAAGAAAGGGACATCACTGGCCCGTGTTTCACGTGAAGCGGGACTTGGCTCAAGAACTTTAAGTAATACGTTTGCACGGAAATGGCCCCGAGGTGAGCAACTTATTGCTGCTGCCCTGGGAACTTCTCCACAAATGATTTGGCCGAGCAGGTATCCCAAAGAGGAGTGCAATTAATGGAATGGGTATCTGCTAATGAAGTCGCCGGTATTGCTGGATTGCCAACAACCCCCAGAAGAACCCGGGACACTCTTGAAAGAATGGTGGCAGGAAGGACTGAATTACGCCGTAAACGCGAGGGGTCAAAAGCATTTGAGTATCACATATCAGCTCTCCCGCCCCAAGTTCGAGCCGAATTTCTTACATCCAAAGGATTAATTGAAACTGGTGTAGGGTTGATCACGTTACCTGAAAATAACAAGAAAACTGTCGCTTCAGCAGAAAGCTTTGAAAGACAGAAACTCTGGCAACACTGGGAGAAAGCCAGTAACGAACAGCGACTGCGAGCCGAACACCGGGCTAAAGCTGTCGCTTTAGTTGCCGAACTCCAGGATTCGGGGCTGACCGGTGGAACACGCAGTGTGGACTTTGCCCGGCTATTTTCCCGGGTGGCAAAAAAGGTGGTGATTAACAACATCAAAGCCGGGGATGTCGATGCTTTCTGTGATGCATGGAATGTGGCAGGCAAGGACGAACGCCAGCTGCTTAAGGCTATTGCAAAACGGCCCGGGGCACTTCGCTCTCTTTCACACATCCTGCCGCTGGCTCATATCTACGCAAGCGGTAAAGGTGAGCCTGTTAATACGGGGCACATCCATTCAGCGATGCTTGAACTCGGTCATGCAGATGTCAACGGGGAATAACACCATGATAGCCGAACATATTGCAGAGCATATCAGTATGGCTGAGGCAGCACAGAGCTGGCTTCGGGCGCGTGGGAGTCGTGTCACGGATGTCCGCGTATTTATGCGCCGTCCTTTGCTGGAAATCGCCTGCCCTCCTGCTGAACTGGTGAATCAGGCCTCACGAATTATGGAAACCCACAAAGGGGGAACCCGGTCAGTCTGGGTTGCCAGCCTTGAGGGTTGCCGGGTTATCTGGAGGTAAATATGGGATGTAAATCAGGCAGAACATGGACCCGGGAAGAACTCCGTCTCCTTGAGCAGCATGCGGGGAAACTGGGGGTCAGTGAACTGGCCCGTCTGCTGGGGCGTTCAACTCAGTCTGTCTATAACCGCGCCATGCGCCATGGGTTGTCATTACGGATAGTCACGGAAGATGAGCATGACCAGTATCTCTGCCGTGAGCTTTATAAGGCGGGGCTGTCCATTGCGGTCATAGCCCAAAAAATGGAAATGACCCGTAACCGGGTTTTCCACATTGTCTGTCAGGCTGAGTGAAGTATCGCCTGACTACTTAAATAAAGGGGTATCAGTATATGGCTAAAGTAATTTTTGAATTTAAAAGTGATTTTGCAAAACGGGTGCAAAACGGCGTCATGGAAGGGATTTCGGTTAATGTTCAGGTTGATTTTCAGGGTGACCAGCACAATCCCACCGGGGCACTTGCCATGGTAATGGCCGCGAATCAAAAAGAAATAGCGGGTCTGGTAATGGGGAAACTGGTTGAAGAGATGCGTTCCATGGGTGACCACGCAGAAGGCAGTGTCTGCGAACGGTCAGTACAGAAACACTAAGGGGGGCACATGGCAAAAATTACGGCTTACGCGTGGGCATCCGGTCTGATTGAGTTTGGTACGGTGACACCTGATGGCGCATTGCCCATTCTGTCAGGAGAAGAAACACGGGTTCGGGGACTGATTGAAGACATGGCAAGACATTCCAGAAACAGTGACCAGTTGTTAGTGCCCGGTATCCCTGAAGCACCCAGACAACATGAAGGTCTGGATGCATTAATTAAGTTCACTGACCTTATTCAGCGACAATATAGTAAAAATTAAACTGAGGCTTTTATGAATACTGAAAATAACATCCCGGAAGGTTACCGGATTAATGCTCAGGGCCATTATGTTCCGGAGTCCCAAATAAAACCGCTGGATAAACTGCGTGATGAAGTGGTTCTTGCCATTGTGGAAGCTGCTCATCTTCAGCGTAAATCTCTGGCTGAGTTCAAACTCGGTTCAATGGCAAAGGTGGGTGACTTCATTGATGTTTCAGCGGCTGAATACGGTGTTGAATATGGTGGCGCAAAAGGGAATGTCACGCTGGTAAGCTTCGATGGCCGTTACAAAATTATTCGTGCTGTTGGGGAACACCGGGTTTTCGATGAGCGAATTCAGGCAGCAAAGAAGCTGATAGATACCTGTATCAGTGAATGGTCCGGTGGTGCTGATGAAAAAATCATGGCGCTGGTTGACCATGCTTTCCGGGTCAACAAGCAGGGAAAGATAGACATCAATCAGGTGCTGGGGTTACGCCAGCTGAACATTGATGACGGGAAATGGAATGAGGCGATGGATGCGGTAGCTGATGCTATCCAGGTGACCGGAACCAGTCAGTATTTGCGGATTTATGAGCGCCAGACTGACGGCTCTTATAAGCAAATATCTCTGGATATAGCCAGGCTCTGATAATTAATTCCTGATGTTTTCTTTCTTAATACGGCGCGAGCGCCGGGGATTCGCTCGCGCTGAAACCACTGATGAGGTTATTTATGGACTATTTAAAATTCATTATCTGGCGTATTCGATTCGCCTTGCGGTTATGGCTGCGGACCCATTGCATGGATATTGTAAAAGCAGAGTCAGTGCAGTGGGATTTCAGGGGCGAACAGCTCTACAACTGGCGTGAGTGTGACCCAGTGTGGGAAGCCGATGAAGCACTGAGCTACTATGGAGACTAATACCATGTCAAAAAAAGAATTCTATTCCTCACTTATTTTAAGTGAAATTAGTGATTTCTTCGCCGGTATTGGTAATCCCGGTGAACCGAAGAACGCCGAGGAAATGCAACTGCAATTAGCAACGAGAGTTTCCCTTATATTGTCTGGACCAGATGAAAAAGAATGGCAGTCACCTGCCGCCCACGATGTACTGGTTGAGCGTAACCGCCAGTTGCTCATTAAGGGGTTCTCCACTCAGCAGGATGATACGTATATTGGAGGTGAACTGGCAGCGGCGGCAATCAGCTACATTGAACCAATGGAAGCGGAAAATTACTGGCCTGCTGACTGGTATGACAACAGCTTCAGGCCATCAGACTATCGCCGTAATCTGGTGAAAGCTGGCGCACTTATTATTGCTGAAATTGAACGTATCGACCGCCAGCAGGAGGGGATTAACGATGAGCCGTATATCCCTGATTAAGATTATCCATGTGGCCCGGCGCAAGCTGGGTCTCGATGATGAAACATACCGGACCATGATTGGCAGTATTGTTCCTGGCAAAAGTAGTTGCCGGGACATGAATATTCAGGAACTTGAAAAAGTGCTGAAGGCGCTGGAGGGAAAAGGCTTTTCCCGGACATCTGCCCGTTCGGATAAACGCAGAACTTCACGACCATCAGATATCAGTGCAAAAATTCGCGTTATCTGGCGTTTCATGCACATAGATGGTTTTGTCATTGACGGCAGTGATGTTGCCCTTGACCGTTGGGTTCAGCGGATAACCAGCCAGAAGAACGGTGGTGAAGGTGTGGCAAGTGTGGCATGGCTGCGTGGCGATATGGTGATTGCTGTACTGGAAAGTCTCAAACAGTGGCACCTTAGAGTGATGCGTGAAACGATGACCGAACGCGGGATAATGATGCCTGTCAGCCCGGTTAATGGCAGAGAGCTAAGGGATTATGACTCTGTTCGCTCTGCTTTTATTGCAGCAAGGGCAAGGGGGAAACAATGAAAAATGAAACGGGTGAGCTTTTTGATGATGTACGGGATGACAGTATTCTGGAACATCTTGATGATGAGGTTGAATCCTCCCGGTTTCCTTCACTCCTGGCTGAGCTGAATGCGTTATTACGTAACGAACTGGAACGGCTTGGGTATGACTCCCGCCACTCAATTGAACTGGTGGCCGCTATCAGTAGCAAGATTGGAGGAATGCAGGTCTATTTCCCCCGGGGGCAGACACTTGAGTATCTCATCCGCGATATGCGTATCTGGCGTGACTTTAACGGTAAAAATATACCTGAGCTGGTTGAGCGCTATCATGTAACCTACAAAACGGTGTATAAAGCCATCAAACGGATGAGAAGACTGGAGCATGGCAAACACCAAATGCCATTATTCTGAGGATAAGATTAATGAAAATCTTCATATTGATCGCAGCAAGTATTTTATCCCAATCAGCAATCGCAAGTACGGACTTCATTAAAGATGTTAAAGGGGTTTTTCAACAGTACACGAACGTGGATGCTGCTGACTGGTACAACGAAGGAGACACCGCATTTGCTGAGTTTACCGGGCGTAACTTAGGGATTTATCAGAACATTAAAGCTTCAGTGAGAAAGAACGAAGTTAATATAAAAATGTGGTATGCAGGTAACGGTGATAAACCCAGCGATGATGATTTCTTTGTTGCCACCACAGCCGTATGCAATATTGTCTTCCGACATGTGGTACTTACTTCTGACCAAATTGAGAAATTAAAGTCGTGGGATGATAATGTTACTGACCCACTGGACTTTATGTCTGTTGATAAGCTCCAGTTGAGTAATGGTGATTATGTGCATAAAAACATTAATGGCTGGGATGTTAAAATAAAACACTCAGGTATGAATACTTCCTGCTCTGCACAAAAAGCATGATGACATAGTCAATACCAATGAAGCCGGTAAATCCGGCTTTTTTTATGTCCGGCATAAATTGAAGAAACGTTTTTAACTTTATCTTCAGGTGCCGATATGACACAGCAATTGTTTTCCCCCGCATTTCAACACGCACTGGCTTTTGTCCTTGCCCGTGAAGGTGGCTATGTTAATGACCCTACGGACAAAGGCGGTGAAACAAAGTTCGGTATTTCAGACCTTCGGGATGGCCTCGCTGATGGAAAAACAGATGTCAGCGGCGACGGGAAACCCGACACCCTCATTAAAGACCTGACTCAGGAACAGGCTGGTCAAATCTATCAGCGTGACTACTGGCTTACAACCAAGTGCGATACATGGCCTGACGGCATATCCATTTTTGTCTTTGACTCCGCTGTTCAGCATGGTTCCAAAAAAGCCATTCAACTGCTGCAGGAGGCTGTTGGTGTCCAGGCTGATGGCATCATTGGCCCGAAAACAGTCAATGCAGTCAGTACCGCAGATGCTGAATGGCTGTTGATCCGCTGCTTCCTCAAACGTTCCCGCTACTACGCCGACATCATTAAATCCAATGCTTCTCAGGGGAAATACCTCAATGGCTGGTTCAACCGACTGGATGAACTGGCAAGTGCCTGTCAGGAAGTGATTGGTGGGCAGGTTTCTGTCACCCGGAGCTGATATGTGCAAAAGCTGGGAAAACTCACGGCTTTTGGGGCGGCGTGATCGCCTCCGTCAGGAAGTGCTGCACCGGGTCGATGGTGGCCCGGTTCCAACCCCAAGAGACTACACCGGCTGCGATGGAACACACGCCAGTTATTACCGCAAGGGATGGGATTCTGTTGATGTCAGAGACATTGTCTGGCAATGCCACCGTTACAAGGAAAAAAAGAATGTTCAACTCAATTAAAGTGATGTTGCCAAAGCTGTTTTGTTCGGGGTGGACATTGCTTTTGTTTGTCGTGGTTTCTCTGTCCGTATGTGGACAGACGGGCCAGAAGCCCTTTCTCGTCTGGTGGCTGTCAGCCTCAGGTGTGGCGCTTTCATCACTCAGTTTCTTTCTTGATAGACGGGCTGGGAAAAGGTATCGGTGTCTGTGAAATTCTCTGGGATACCCGTCAGGCACAATGGAAACCCCGTGACTATGAATGGGTTGACCCCCGCTTTCTCAGGCCAGAGCGTGAGACGCTCCGCCAGTTTATGCTGCTGACAGACAGCAATCCTGTTTCGGGTGTGTCACTGAGCCCGGGTAAATTCATTATCCATCAGCCCCGGCTTAAGTCAGGGTTACCCATTCGAAACGGGTTAGCCCGTCTTGTGGCAGTGATGTACATGCTCAAGTCCTTTACGGTGCGTGACTGGTGGGCCTTTGGTGAAAAGTTCGGTATTCCCATTGTTGTCGGGAAATATGGTGCGAATGCCTCCCCTGAACAGATAAAGACCCTCATTGATGCCATCAGCTCTATTGCCTCAGATGCCGGGTGTGCCATTCCACAGAGTATGCAACTGGATATGCAGGAGACGGCCAGCCGGAATAATGGCGGCGCACTGTTTAAGGAAATGGCTGAATGGTGTGATGCCCAGACATCCAAGGCGGTGCTGGGTCAGACGATGACCACGGATAACGGCAGTTCCCGTGCCCAGGCAGATGTTCATGACCGGGTGAGAATGGACATTGTGAACTGGGACGCCCGGCAACTGGCCGATACGCTCAATGAGTTTCTGGTTCGTCCGTTTATCCAGTTCAATTACGGGCCTCAGGAGAATTACCCCAGGATAAAAATGTCAGTCAGTGAGGCCGAAGACCTCAAGTCCTTTGTTGAGGCCCTGACACCGTTGATAGACAGGGGCATGAAAATTCAGGAATCAGAAATTCGTGACCGGTTCGGGCTGGCAGAGCCCGAAGACGGTGCCGCCGTTCTCGTGCCTGAAAGCACGTTCACAGCCTTCAGTCCTGCCCCTGCACTGAACCGTGAACACATTGCACTCAACCGAAGCCAGGAAGACGACATTGATGTCATGGTCAGTGAAGCAATGAAAGACTGGGAGCAGACCGGTGATGCATTCACCAGTCCGGTATTGCAGCTGGCTAAAGATGTCGGGAGTTATGAAGAGTTTCTTGCCCGCCTGCCTGAGCTTCAGCAGTCGCTGAAACCGGATGAGTTCGTGCAGCAGCTGGCGCTCCTGAGTTTTAAAGCCCGGGCGCTGGGGGATGCGAATGATGGTTGATAAGCCAGTAACGAAAGCCATGTGGACAAACATTGCGGATGAGCTGAAAGGCTACTTTTGTCATGTCCGGTTCCGCTACCAGGATACAGTGGTCAGTATTACGCGGGAGCGTGACGGTGAGAGCCGCACGGTTCTCGCTGTTTATTTTGACGGGAAAATGTGCGCCGGATGGGGTAGTGAAGCCAGTGATATGTTTAACCCGCTGACCCGGCTTTTCTGGTGTGAGAAAAGACGCCGTTATTATTCGGCAAAACGGGTGGCTGAGCTGGAAAAGCTGTTTGGTAAACGGAAAGCAAAAGCGATGTTCCCTGAACTGCATGACTGTATGCGTTACCGCACACCGTTTTTCAACAGTTCTGCCGCGCTCATTCGGCAGTTCAGGAAGGCTGATGGCCTGACCATTATCACTGAACAGGAGGCGTGACTTATGGCTCAGGATATTGTCCCTGAAGAGGCACTTGCCTGGATGAAAGCCAAAAAGCTTAAGCCCGGTTTTGATTACCGTGACGTCTGGCGTGAAGAGCACCGTATCGGCTTTACCGTGGCAAAAATGACCCAGCTCGACCTTCTTCAGGATGTGAAAATGATCCTGGAGGATGCACTGGAGAATGGCCAGACCTTCGCGCAGTTCCGCGAAACACTGAAACCGCTGCTGATAAAGCGGGGTTGGTGGGGCACTCAGATGATGGATGACCCACTGACGCAGGAAACCCGGGTGGTACAGCTCGGCAGCGACAGACGTTTGCGCACCCTTTACGATACGAATATGCGTACTGCACGCAGTGCCGGTCAGTGGGACCGCATAGAGCGAACCAAAAGGGCCATGCCGTATTTGCTCTATACTGTCGGGCCGTCGAGGGTACACCGCAAGGAACACCTTGGCTGGGCTGACCTCTGTCTGCCGGTTGATGATCCTTTCTGGAAAACGCATATGGGACCAAATGGCTGGGGGTGTAAATGTGGTGTGCGGCAGGTCAGTAAGTATGAGTATCAGCAATTGCTGAAACAGGGTGTCACCCGTAACGTTCAGCAGCTCGATGACAGCGGTAATCCAACGGGTCAGGTCATCCGGCAGACAGTGCCGGTGCAAACTGAAGCGCCGGAAATAAAACGGGTTAAGTGGGTGAACAAACGTACCGGTGAAGAGGAAATGGTGCCACAGGGTATTGATCCGGGATGGGATTATAACCCCGGTACAGGGCGGGAACGTGAACTGGATCGTCAGTTACAAACCCGGCAGCAGCAGTTCGACAGTAATAAATAATGTTGCCTGAAAGACGTTTGTACGCTTCATGGTGGCGCTGTCATGCTTTGTGGTACGATGATTCACCAGAAATTTATTAAACGCTTACAGGCGTTTTTAAACGTGTTTTAAACGGGGTTAACCCGATAATTTACAGTGAAGCCGGTAAATCCGGCTTTTATTTTCCCTTCCTCATACTGTCCGTACACCTTTTTTAAACGGACAGCATCATGGGCAAACCGCTCCCCAACATTGAACTTCTGGCGCTCTGCTTTGAGTTGCCGGAACTGACAGCTAACACCCCGCTGCCAGAATGGCTGCCGATGATACCGGCTGGCACATTCACCGGGCGTGATGGCCGTTCCTGGGTAAATAACCAGCCGGAAGCTGTTATCCGCGCCACCCTGAGCTATCCCAAACTGCCGTTTGATATGGAGCATGCCACTGAGCTGAAAGGGCCGAAAGGCGAAGAGGCTCCTGCATTTGCCTGGCTGGACGACTACCGGCTGCGTGATGATGGCGTCATTGAAGCGCACATCGAATGGACGCCCGATGGCGAAGCCCTTATCCGTGGCAAAAAATACCGCTACTACAGTCCGGCCTTTGGCTTTACTGCCGACGGTCAGGTGACCCGTATTTCCAGTGCGGGCCTGACCAACAAACCCAACCTTGATTTACCCGCACTTAACTCGGAGAACCACGACATGACCGTACCTGTCCAGATTGCGACAGTGCTGGGTCTGGCCGCTGCTGCGTCTGTTGATGACACAGTTAAAGCTATCCAGCAACTCAAAGACCGTGAAACGGTGGCGCTGAACCGTGCTGAAAACCCGGATGTGACGAAGTTTATTCCCATTGAGACACACCAGCTGGCACTGAACCGTGCTGAGACAGCTGAAGGTGAGCTGCAGGCCCGCAACAACAAAGATGCTGAGGCTCTGGTGGATGCGGCAATTGAAGGCGGGAAGGTCGCCCCGGCGAACCGTGAGATGTATCTCGCGACCTGTCGTACCAAAGAAGGCCGGGAGCAGTTTATCGGCTTTGTCAAAACGGCCCCTGCACTGGTGAACAATGAAGACGCCACAAAAGGGAAAACCACCACCACCGATAAAAAGCTCACGGAAACTGAACTGGCAATGTGTCGCAGCATGGGCATTACCGAAAAAGAGTTTCTCGCAGCCAAACCTGAACAGGAGTAATCACGATGCCAGCACCTTCTGCTGAAATTTTGCACGCACTCACCACGTCGCTGAGTGCTGCGTTTAACCGTGGGCTTACGGGGGTTACACCACAGTATCTGCGTATTGCGACTGAAGTGCCCAGTGGTTCCGCCTCCAATACATACGGCTGGCTGGCGGATTTACCGACCATCAAAGAGTGGGTCAGCGAACGCCAGATGGCACTGCTGGCACAGTATGGCTACGTCATCACCAACAAAACCTGGGAAAACTCTATTCGGGTTAAACGGGAAAACATTGAAGATGACGAGATTGGTCAGTACAGCGTGATTGCCGCCGCGTTCGGCCAGCAGGTTGCTGAGTTTCCTGACACCCTGAGCTTCCCCATGCTGGTTGCCGGTTTCACGACAGAATGCTTTGACGGTCAGTATTTCTTTGATACCGACCACCCCATGGCGGGTTCCACCTACAGCAATATCGTCGGGGATATTGCCACCGATACCGGTGAACCCTGGTTCCTGATTGATGAGTCACAGGTACTGAAGCCGGTGATTTACCAGAAGCGACGTGATTTCGATTTCAAATCGCTGGACGACCTGAGCAGTGAGCATACGTTCAAAAATAACGAGTTCCTGTATGGCGTTGATGGTCGCTGCAATGTCGGGTTCGGGTTCTGGCAAACCGCCTGTGGCTCACGAGCGGCCCTGACCACTGAAAACTATGAAGCGGCAGTGAAGGTGTTGCAGGGAATGAAACGTGACTCCGGCCAGCCTCTGGGTATCCGCCCGACCACTCTGGTGGTGGGACCCAACAACCGTGCCGCAGCGAAGAAAATCATTGATGCCATGCTGGTCGATGGTGGGGATTCCAATATCTATTACAAAGATGTGGATATCGTCAACTCACCGTTCATCACCACCCCGGCGTAATTCTCAGCGTCGGTAAACAACGTTACAGCAGGCTTTATACCTGCTGTAACCCACCTTTAAAGAGGATGGAACAGTGAGTGGAACGAAAGCAAAAGCAACGGGTAAGCAAGTCACTAAAGGTGGCGCTGGCAAGGTATCAGCGGAGAAAGTGGCACCGGATGTTGCATCAAACGTGCCGGGACCTGAACTGTCACTTGCGTTGCCCGGGCATTACATACCGGTGGGTGCGGGTGCCATCAGTGTGATGACACCGCTGCAGGCGCTGAGTACCGGTGATGAAACACGTCTTCTCCCGGCTGGTCCGGCAACCGATGACGTGCAGGTTCTGTCTGTCAGGGCAAAATCCCGTCGTGGTTTCTGGCGCTGTGGCCGCTTCTGGCCGCATGAGACCGTGCATATTTTTGTCAGTGATGACCCGGATGGTGACAACGAGGCGAATGCTCTGGACGGTGATGTGGTCATCAGTTGCTTCATCAGCCATGCCACCGCGCAACGCCTGAAAGCGGAACCCGGCCTGATAGTGACTGACGTCCCGGTTGTGGCGGAGAAAGGCTGATGGGGATTTACGTTACCCGTGATGACCTGCTGGCGGCAGACGGCTCTCTGGTCTGGAACATGGCTATAGACAAGGACACCGAGCAGCTTGATGAAACCAAAATTGCCACAGCGATTGAAGACGCAGATGCAGAGATCAATTCGTTTCTGTCCAAGCGTTACCAGCTGCCGCTGAATATTACAGCTGTCCCGCGGCCACTGCACCGGGTAGCGGTCTCCATCGCCATTTACTGGTTATCTGAACGCGACAACCAGATAACAGACCTGATTCAGAAACGGTATGACAGTGCCATCCAGACCCTGAAAGAGATGGCGAACGGCACCCGTGACCTGGGTCTGCCAACAGACACACCGGCACCGGAAACGGATAACGGGAGACTGATTGTTGTATCCGATAACGAGCGACTCTTCACCCGTAACAAGTTGCGTGGGGTGCTGTGATGGCGATATCCGTCGAGGTATCAGGCACTGAACAACTGGCTAAGGTCCGTATGGCGGTTGAAAAGCTGTCCGACGGTGCCCTGCAACAGGAACTGCTGGAAAGCATTGGTGCCACGGTTGAATCGCAGACCCGCCGTCGTATCAGTGATGAGAAAACCAGCCCTGCCGGGGAGAAGTGGCAGGACTGGTCAGAGCGCTACCGAAAGACCCGTAACGGTAACCAGAGTCTGTTACAGGGAAATGGTGACTTACTGGACAGTATTCAGTTCATCACCGAGCGTGGCCGGGTTCGCGTGGGTTCTCCACTGGCCTATGCAGCCGTTCACCAGGACGGGTTCTCCGGCAACGTGTCGGTCAGTGCGCATAAGCGTCTCATCACCCAGGCATTTGGCCGGGCACTGAAGCATGGCGTCTGGCAAACCGTGGGGGCACATAAGCGCATGATGAATATCCCGCAGCGTGAATACCTCGGGTTATCTGCAGAGAACAATGATGAGCTGATGCACGTCATCAGTGATTTCTGGAATGGAGTGTTGCCATGAGTAACCGTCCCGTATTACTGACCACCGGCAGCACGGTTGCCGCTGCTGAGAATATTGTGTCATGGCTTATCCCTGCCCTGCAGGGTGACAGTCCGGATCAGGTCAGGGCAATTGAGCGACATATCGGCCAGTTCAATACACCTGCTGAGGTGAAAACCTATCTGTCTGACCGCAGTGGCTGCATTCGCATTACCGCTCTGCGTATTCGCAATATCCGCCAGCGTGCAGGGGGTACGGTCGGTGATGTCATCTGGGGTGCCTATGTGATGGCAACAGATTCATGGGGCCATTCCCGGGATACCCGCTGCGAGGTCATCGTGGGAAAACTGGTCCGCCGAATTGCCTCCCGTGATGCCGCTGCAGGTATGAAAGCTGAACGGGCTCCGGTTTCCATCAGCGCTGACAACATTTATTCCGCAGGCCTTAACGAACTGGGCCTCACTTTATGGGCGGTGACATGGGAGCAGGAATTCAGGCTGGATGAAGAAATCGATATTAATGCGCTCCCTGACTTTCTGCGACTGGGTGCCACGTTTGTGGTTAACGATGGCGCAACGGAAATTCAGGGCGATATTGACGTGAGAGAGGAACATGAATGATTAAGCATATAACGCCAGCCCGGCCTGACTTACGGGTCAGAAAACAGAATGGCGACCTCCTTGCTGCCGGAGGCGAGCCATTGCAGGTCAATGCCTGGTGGTATCGTCGTGAGGCTCAGGGTGATGTGATCATGACTGAGGTAAAAAAAGGCACTGCGTCCACTGACAGTGGTACACAGAAACGTACTGGCGGGGAGAAATAACCATGTCTCTTGGCACTATTCCTGATGATATCCGCGTACCACTGGCTGTCATCGAAATTGATAATTCTCAGGCCCTGAGCAGCGCACCGGCTCAGTCACGTAAGGTACTGGTTATCGGACACCAGAATGATGACGGGACATCAGTGGCACTGACCCGCAGCCGGATCACCGGTGATGGTATGTCCGGGCAGTTATACGGTAAAGGTTCAATGCTGGCGGCCATGCTGAAAATATTCCGCAAGGCGAACAGTTACACCGAGACCTGGGCAATGAGTGTGCCTGTTCCTGAAGGGGCCGCGGCAAAGGCTTCTCTGACGATTATCGGTTCTGCTTCAGCAGCCGGCACACTGGCGCTGTTGGTGAACGGTATCTCTGTACAGATTGCCGTGGCGGAAAGTGACGACAAGGATACCGTGGCGGGGGCAATAGTGACGGCTATGACGGCCCAGCCTGAGACACAGGTCACTGCCGCCCTGAAAGAAGGGCTGACAGATACGGTTGAACTGACGGCAAACTGGCCGGGCAGTACGGGAAATGGTATGGACGTGCGCCTGAATTATTATACCGGCGAGCAGACACCCTCGGGTCTTGGGGTGACCATTGCCGGTTTTGCAGGCGGTACGGGTACACCGGACATGTCGGCTGTCGTGGCTGCAATGGGTGATGACTGGTTTACCGATATTGTGTGCCCGTTTAATGACACCCAGAGCCTTAACACCCTCCGTGACGAACTGGTCACCCGCTGGGGCCCGCTGAAGATGATTGAGGCGCAGTTGTGGACTGCTTTTCGTGGTACGCATGCTGAATCAGGTACGTTTGGTCATGCCCGTAATGACTGGCTGATATCCTGCATGAGTACCAATATTGCCCCTCAGCCTCACTGGCAGTGGGCGGCATCTTACGGGGGTATCGCCGCATACTATCTGGCTGTTGACCCGGCCCGCCCGCTTCAGACACTGGTTCTTCCCGGGATACTTGTTCCGGTTAAAGATATTCGCTGGGATCTGCAGGAACGTAATCTGCTGCTGCATGACGGTATAGCAACCCACTTTGTTGATGCGGGTGATAATGCCTGTATTGAGCGTGAAGTCACGATGTACCGGGTTAATCAGTACGGTGATACGGATACGTCTTACCTTGACGTCCAGTCACCGGCCACACTGGGGCGCATTCGCTACATCATTAAGAACCGCTTCACTAACCGTTACCCCCGCCACAAACTGGCCGGGGATGACGTTCTGGACCGCCTTGACCCGGGACAGCCCGTAATGACACCCAAAATCGCCCGGGCTGAGTTGCTGGATATCGCACTGACCGAACTGGTGCCAGCCGGTCTGGTGGAAGACTTTGATGATTACAAAGACACGCTTGAGGTGGACATCGACAGCAACGATGCCAACCGGCTCAACTTTATCGCCCACCCGAACCTGGTAAACCAGTTGCGTGTGCTGGCCGGTCTTATTCAGTTCAAACAGTAAGGGGATAGTGGTATGTCAACAATTCTGGGAATGGCCTCTATCCGTATCAATGGCCGTGAAATTAAAACTGAAGGTAAATCCACCCTGAATCCGGGTGGCTTCTCCCGAACCCAGCATATGGGCGGCGGCAAGGTCTGGGGGTTGTCGCGCAAAATGGCGGCACCGTCAATTCAGTTAACCATTGCGGCTGCAGAAGACATGGATGTGGTTGAAATCAGTAACTGGGAAGAGGTCACTGTCATGTTTGAAGGGGATAACGGCCTCAACTATATGATGACCGGGTCAGCAACAGAAGGCCCGGCAACACTGGATGAAGATGCCGGGACGATATCGGCTAACTTCCTTGGCACCAATCTGGTTAAGGTATAAGACATGGCTCAGATGACCTGTACACTGAAGCATGGCCTGCTGACCGGTAAAGGTACGGCGGATGAAGCATGTCATGTTGACGTCACCTTTCGTGAACTGAACTCAGAGGATGTGATCAAATCACAACTGGCCGCTGAGCGTGTGGTTATCGGGGAGAACGGCAAGGCCGTTGCTTACTGCTCTGAGGTGCTGATGGGGCTGGAGATGTTGCGCCGTCAGATACTTTCTGTAGGTACTATCCCCGGCCCGCTGAATATCAAAGACCTCTACAGGCTCCACCCGGAAGACCTTGATTTACTGACGGGCATGGCATCAAAGATGGATGACCTGCTTGCGGAGACTGGTTCCCGGGGGCGACCTGATGCCGCTGGCGACGGCGCTCAGTAGTTTACTCGTCAATTTGTCTCAACGTTTCGATATGTCCTACCTCCAGCAGTTGCCCTTGCGGCAACTGTTTCGTCTCACAGAACAACTGAGGAAGCAATATGGCAAGCCGCCTGACCACAGAAATCCTCATTAACCTTGCCGGTAACCTGACAGCAAAAGCGCGGCAATACGGTGCCAATATGTCTGAGTTCGCCCGGCGTAATGAACGGGCCATGTCGGTGGTTAAATCCACCAGCGCTGCTGCAGGCCGGGCTCTTGACAGTCTGGGTAATCGCTATACCGGGATGATTGCCGGGTTTGCTACCGGGGCAACGGTAAAAGGTGTTGCTGATTTCGATGCACAGATGCGGCGTATGGGAACGGATGCCCAGTTAACCCGTGAGCAGGTCATCAGTTTACATGAGCAAATCAGGGATATATCGAATCAGGGGGATATTCGCCTTGATGCGTCTGCACTGGGACAGGGTGTAAGCGAGTTGCTGGGAAAAACCGGTGATTACAAATTTGTGGCAGATAACCTGCGTAATATGGGATTGCTCATGCAGGCCTTTGGGGTTGACGGCCAGACGGCAGCGGGCTTGCTTGCCCAGTTCTGGGAAAAAGGTGTCAAAGGTTCCGGTGACGTTAGCAAAATGCTGGATAAGTTGTATGCCCAGTTTGCTGTCGGGTCGGTAAGTGTGGCCGATATTGCCAGGGTTGCCCCAAAATTGTTTTCTATTATTCAGCAACAGGGCCCGGTAGCGATTGCCCAGATGGGCGCATTCGCTCAGGTATTTGCAAAAAACAAGGGCAGCGCTGATGAAACAGTTACCAGTATTCAGGCCATGTATGCAGCCCTCTCTAATAAAAAGAACATTGATTTTCTTAAAGCGAATGGCATCGATGTGTTTCAGAAAGGGACAAAAGAATTAAAGCTTCCTTTTGAATTGATGAAGGAAATTTTAGCAAGGGCTAAAAACGATCCAGTAAAACTTCAGGATGTCTTTGACCAGACAGGGATGCAGGGGATTACAACATTACTCAAGCCTGAGAATATCAGGCTTATGCAGGAGCTGATTTACGGCACCGTAGAATATGGGTCCACCCAGAATGCAGCAAAGACCAATGCAGAGGGATTTAATTCAGCCATGCAGTCGCTCAATAATGAATGGCAGCGTTTTGCTGAATCAAATCTGGCACAGCCTGTACAGGAACTGGCTGATGCTCTTAACTCGGTTGACCATGAAACGGTACAAAACTGGTTGAATATTGGTAAGAACATCACTATTGCAGTGGGCGGGCTTATTGCGGCCAGAAAAGTATTCAAAGTTGGAAAAGGTGCTTGGGATTTGTTTGGCGGCGGTAAAAGTAAAGGAATTCCAAAGAACGTCTCTGATGCATTTGGATCTGGTGTGATGCCTGTTTATGTTGTCAACATGAGTGGTGGCTTCAGTAATGGTGGTCCGGGTAGTCAGAATGGCCCGACACCGGCAACAGGTCCTAAAGGGGCTGAACCCACCAAGCCTGTCCCTTCTGGTTCCAGTCCCTCATCACCGAAACTTCCTGAGTTACCTACAACAGGCATGACACGCTGGACAGGTCTTGCACTCGGTGCCATGACCGGGGTTGGTATGACCTATCTGCAGAGTGAGGCGGCTGATTATATTGCCCAAAATATTTACGAAGGTTCCGGGCTTGGGGAAAAGGCGCGTCAGTCTCCTACGCGCGACTGGTCGTATAGGGTGGCATCCGAATTACAGCTTGATACACCTGCCCAGGAAAAACAAAAACGAAGTGATGTATGGGATGCACTGGTCAACTTTTTTACCACTGCTGTCAGTGATACATCATCAATGCCGCAGGACCCAAGGCCATGGGCAAGTATGCAAAATCAGTCACCGAATTACCCTCTGGTGCCACCCCAGCTTCAGGGGGAAATTCGCGTGGTTGTTGAAGGTGATGCCCGGGTTAAAAGTGTGAAGATGGACCAGCCAGGCGTGAAACTCAGTGCCTCTGCTGGTATTTCCAGTGTGGAGCAGAACTGATGGCAACAGGAAAATGGGAAACCCTGCGTGATGCATCATTCCGTAATGTCTCGTTTTACCTGGTCGATAATGAAGGCACCAGTGGGCGGCGAGCCATCCCTCGGGCATATCCCAAAAAAGAAGTGGGCTGGACCGAAGACAATGGTGCGGTGCTGTCCCAGCAGCAGATTAACGGAAAGCTCGTCGGTAACAATTACCAGAAACAACTGGATGCCCTGCTGTCTGCTTTGAACACTCCCGGCCCGGGCGAACTGGTCCACCCGTGGTTTGGGGTTCAAAAGGTGCAGGTGGGTAAGGTTTCTCACCGACTCAGCACTGAGGAAGGCGGCGTCGCCTACATTTCATTTGAAGTTTTTGAAGCGGGTGAACGCCTGTTCCCTTCCCCAACGGAAAATACCAGCCTGACCTCACTCAGTGCTGCTGATGCTGTCAAAGAGGCTTTTGCAAACGGCGATTATTTTGCCGCTCTTGATGGCCTCGGTGATATGACTGACAGCCTGCTGGATGATATGGAAGGGCTGGTAATGAACCTCCCAACCATACCTTCCGCACTGACTGACTGGGTTGACCGGCTGGGCCGCTTTAAAGACCTGACAGGTGTAATTATTGCTAAACCCGGAGAACTGGTCAGGCAGATGACCAGCCTGACCAGCAGTATCCGGGACATTGTCAGTGAGCCACCCTGGTCGCTGCGCGTTTATGACCAGTTGAGTGACCAGTGGGCCGGAGATAAAGCCACCAAATCCGCAACCCGAAGTCTTCCTAAAGACATGCCTGTTGTAGCCAGCTCACCGTCTCAGGGAGTCGTTGGTATGGCGAGTAGTGTCCCGGTAACGGGGGTTGCCATGACCACATCAATGAAGGACAACATCAACGACTTCCGTCAGCTTGTCATTGTGTCTTCTGTGGTGGCAAAGGCCGAGGCTGTCGCCACCATGGATTTTGCAACAGCAGAAGAAGCCACGAACGCCGGTGATACGCTGGCCGTTCAGCTGTCTGAGCAGGCAGCTATTGCCGTTGAAAACGGACAGCGTGATTTGTGGCGTGCATTACGTGACCTTCGTTTTTCTGTTGTAAATGATGTCAGGGTTCGTAGTGCACAGTTACCTGACACCCGTCTGGTTAACCCAACAACGACCACAACAGCAGCCCTGCTGGCATGGCGTGAAACGGGTGATACGGAGAACAGGGACACTATTGTGTCGCGTAATCGCCTTCGTGATCCTTCTTTTATTCTCCCCTCCACATCAATAAAGGTGACTGACTGATATGACTGAATCCGGCCAGCAAGAAAGCGTTTCACTTATTGTGGACGGGAAAAACTGGGATGGCTGGACTGAAATGTCCATCACCCGTTCTCTGGACGCGATAGCGGGTGAGTTTGACCTCACGGTGACAACCCAGTGGTCAGAAGCTGCTCCACGCACCATAAAAGAAGGCTTACCCTGTAAGGTCATGATTGGGACCGATATCGTTATGACAGGGTATATAGATGATTTTATTCCCAGCTATGATGCTGAGAATGTGTCATTACGGGTAACAGGTCGTGATAAGACGGGCGACCTTGTTGACAGCTCTGTCGTGCATAAATCGGGGCAGTGGAAAGGCATACGCCTTGAGCAACTGGCGACAGAAGTTGCCAAACCCTATGGTATTACTGTCATCAATGAAACGGATACTGGCGAGGCTTTTCCCAGTGTGGTACTGGAACAGGGTGAAACCGGCTTTGAATTACTTGATCGTCTTGCCCGTCAGCGTGGTGTGCTGCTGACATCGAACGAAAACGGTAATCTCGTTATTACCCGCGCTTCAACTAAACGCGCCCCAGTCGCCCTGGTACTTGGGGATAATATTCTCGCCGCCCGTGGCCGTTTCAGCTGGCGTGAACGGGCCAGTCAGTACATTGTTAAAGGCAGTTCCAGTGCGGGTGGTGCCACATGGGATGCCCAGCCTGCCAGTGTTGTTGGAGGCCGTCAGGTCAGTATTGATGACGGTGAAATAAACCGTTATCGCCCCAGAATCCTGGTCAATGAAGACAGCCTGACAGTGGGCGGCGCGAGCATTCGTGGTGACTGGTATAAAGCAAGGATGCTGGGTGAATCCAATACAACGGAAATTACCCTGTCCGGGTGGCGTGATAACGGCAATACAGGAACGCTGTGGCATACCAACCTGCTTGCTGATATCCGTGACCCTGTCCAGAACCTGAATACCACCTGGATAATCAAAAGCGTGACGTTTACTGATGGTGATAACGGACGCCTCACAGTCCTGTCACTGGTTCCGCCTGAATCTCTGGACCTTCCTGAAACAAAAGGCAAAAAAACCAAAAAGTCAAAGGTGAAAGCAACATGGGACTGAATCCAGAAAATGTTGGCCGTACCCTTAACCAGATAGCACGACGTCTACGCCTGTTAGTTGATCGTGCTGTAGTTCGTCTGGTTACGGACAGCCTCGGGCGACAGAATCTCCAGGTTCAGTCTCTGGCTGATGCGACGAACGACGATGTTGAGCGTTTTCAGCAATACGGTCTGACTACAGTTCCACCTGCAGGCAGTGAAGCCATTGTGCTGGCCGTGGGTGGGCGTCGGGAAAGTCTGGTCGCGATTGCCGTAGAAGATAAACGCTGTCGTCCGAAAGGGCTGGAGGCAGGCGACGTCTGCCTTTATCATCAGGATGGTCAGTCAATGATTATTCTGAAGAAAGGCGGAATAATTGATGTTAGGGGGAAAACGGTTAATTACACCGCCGACGATTTATTTGAGATTACTACAGCTCAATTTAAATGTGTCGGTCCTTCTGAGTTTACTGAGGATATTACTGTTAAAAGTAAATCCTTCCTCGACCATATTCATAAGGATGGCGACAATGAAGATACAACCAAACCCTTATGACTATCGGACTGACCTGGCAAAATCTCTTATCACGCGGTGATATTACCATTCAACATGACGGCCTGGCGCTTGACGACGGGCTTGTTACTCTGGTGCTTATTTGCCTGTTTACCGATATCCGTGCTGATGCAGATGATGAAATTCCTGATGGCTCTGATGACCTGAGGGGCTGGCCGGGTGATACCTACAGCGATTACCCATGGGGTTCAAAGCTCTGGTTGCTTGAGCGCCAGAAACTGACAGAGTCAGTTCGTCAGCGCGTGGAGGACTATGCCACGTTATCCATGCAACCCTTGTTGCGTACCGGTTATGCCAGAACGGCTGAGGTGGTTGCCACAATTGCCACCAGTGACCGCATTAATTTCACTGTAACCCTGACCCGCCCGGATAAATCGGTGCTGACCATTCAACTGAATAAACGATGGGAGGCGACGCTGAATGCCATTTAATATTCCCACGCTAAAAAAAATCATTTCAGACGGGAAAAAGGATATCGTCATTGAACTCGATATTCCTGAGCTTCCGCCTGTCGGCGTTGAAAATGCCATCAATATTTCAGTAAGCAGTCAGGTTCGTGATTTATATGACCATCAGAGCTGGATTGCAGACCAGATAATTCCTTCACCAGATTCCGATGACCAGACCATTATCGATACTGCTGCTTCTGAAGGCGTCATACGTAAACAGACCTCTTTCGCAACAGGCCCGGTTGAATTTACCAGCTCTGCTGCACTTGAGCTTGATACATCAATGCAGACCACATCCGGTGTGGTCTATCACATCACTGCGTCTTCTGAACCCGTTGATGGTGTGGTCACTGTTCAGGTACAGGCTGATGAAGCCGGTGTTGATGGAAACCTTTCATCCGGTGAAATATTAACGTTACTTTCCCCTGTTGCAGGCACAGAAAGCAATGGGGTTGTTGCCAGTGACGGGATAACGGGTGGTGCAGATATTGAACCCATTTCTGAGTTGCTTGATCGACTTCTTTTCCGCAAACGTAACCCGCCCGTTGGTGGCGCTGTCCATGATTATGTCAACTGGGCCAGAGAGATGGCCGGTGTCAGTCGTGCCTGGTGTTTCGATGCCTGGCATGGTTCAGGCACTGTTGGTCTGGCATGGGTCTATGATGACCGTACCGATATTACGCCAACGGCCACTGACAGAGCATCCATGGAGACGTATCTCTTCCGGCATGCTGACCCTGCCACCGGCAATTATGTTGGCAAGCCAGGCGGGATTGAGGTTTGGCCTGTTGAGCTACAACTGAAACCCGTCGATATGAGCATTAAGCTGACGCCTGACTCAGCGGCGACACGAACGGCGGTGCTGACCAACCTGTCAACGCTCCAGAAAACGCTGTCACCCGGACAAAAGTTACCTGTTTCAGCACTCAGGACGGCTGTCGGGTCAGCCAGCGGCGTGACTGATTACACCCTTTCCGTTGATGCTGATATTCCGGCAGAAACCAATGAGCTGATTACGACAGGAGATGTCACATGGCTCACGGCGTAGCGGCGTGGTTACATGCGCTTCAGCAGGTTATGCCCAGAGGTAAGGCGTGGCCGCGTGAAGCCGATTCAGATTTAACCCGTCTTTTACTGGCTCTTGCAACCCGTTTAAACCGCGTTGAAACCAATGCAGATCTGCTTCTTCCTGAAATGCGCCCGGAGACTACCCGGCAGTTACTGGATGAATGGGAGGGGTATCTTGAGCTGCCTGAATGTGAATTACCTGCCAGCACTTTCGAAGGCCGCAGACGGGCTGTCGTTGAGAAATATCATCGTAAAGGTGGACTTGCCCCCTGGCAAATAGAGGCTGTCGCGGCTGACCTGGGCTTTAACGTAAAGGTAAACGTTATTCTTCCTCACCACTGTATGCGGAGCTGTATGTATCCACTGTGGCCCAATCGTTACCGCTGGCTTTTACAGATAGAGGTTCTTGATTCAAGTGGTGGCCGGTTTACGTGTATGGATACGGTCATGACGCCGTTACTCAGTGACCGTGCCCGGGAGCTTGAGTGTGTTATGACAAAGTATCGTATGGGTGGCACAGGCTATGAATTTATTTATGCAGGAGATAACTGATGTTCCATGTCGATAATAATACGGGCGTCCCGGTTATGCCCGCCGTGTCACCACTGTACAGTGCCTTGCGCCTGTTCTTCACTGAAGGGGGGAATGGTATTCCTCCCACCTATCCGGGCCCTGACTGGTTCAATACCGTTCAGTCAGAGTTACTTAATATTCTTGACCAGGCAGAAATTGACCCAGATAAGGCAGATGCGACGCAATTGCTCACGGCATTCACCAGGCTTTTTCTCAGCAGAGAGAATCCGTTTGCGGATATCAAAGCTGATGGTCCTGCAGCTGTTGCACAGGGTCTCGCAAACCTTGGTTTGGGAG